>OZ255840.1:604893-1209786 GCA_965277795.1 Lapillicoccus sp. | reverse complement strand
GTTCAGCACCGTCGCGGGCGAGCAGGGTTCTCCTGACACCTGGCGTGACCCGCGTGGGTTCTCGCTGAAGTTCTACACGACGCAGGGCAACTACGACCTGGTCGGCAACAACACGCCCGTCTTCTTCATCCGGGACACGATGAAGTTCCCGCATTTCATCCGCAGCCAGAAGCGCCTCGGCGGCTCCGGCCTGCGCGACAACCACATGCAGTGGGACTTCTGGAGCCTCAACCCGGAGTCAGCCCACCAGGTCACCTACCTGATGGGCGACCGGGGGATCCCCAAGACCTTCCGGCACATGAACGGCTACGGTTCCCACACCTTCTTGTGGATCAACGCGGCCGGTGAGAAGCACTGGGTCAAGTACCACTTTCACAGCGACCAGGGCGTCGAGGGGCTGACCGGTGCCGAGGCGACGCGGATCGCCGGAGAGGACGCCGACCACCACCGTCGCGACCTCTACAACGCCATCGACGAGGGGAACTTCCCCTCCTGGACGTTGTCCATCCAGGCGATGCCCTACGAGGACGCCAAGGGATACCACTACAACCCGTTCGACCTGACCAAGATCTGGCCGCACAGCGACTACCCGCTGATCAAGGTCGGCACGATGACGCTGAACAAGAACCCCGACAACTTCTTCGCGCAGATCGAGCAGTCGGCGTTCGAGCCCTCGTCGGTCGTGCCGGGGATCGGGTTCTCCCCCGACAAGATGCTGCTCGGACGGGCCTTCGCCTACTCCGACACGCATCGCTACCGGATCGGCCCGAACTACCTGCAGCTGCCCGTCAACCGACCCCGGGTCGAGCTGAACACCTATACGCAGGACGGCCCCATGGCCTTCGAGCACAACGGGAACGCTCCCGTGTACGCGCCCAACAGCCAGGGTCGTGGCTACGCCGACGTCGTCGGTGAGGTCGAGGACGGCTGGGAGGCCGACGGCGCGATGGTGCGGCAGGCATACACGCTGCACGCCGACGACGACGACTTCGGCCAGGCCGGCCTGCTCGTGCGGGAGGTGTGGGACGACGCACAGCGCGAGTCGTTCGTGGAGACGGTCGCCGGGCACCTGCTCGGCGGCGTCAAGAGTCCGGTGCTGGAACGTGCGTTCGACTACTGGAAGAACGTCGACCCGGACACCGGCAAGGCGATCGAGGAGCTGGTTCGCGCTGGCCTCGGCGGAGCCAACCCTGGCGGCGAGGCCGAGAACGCGAAGGTGATCCACGAGCCGATCGTCGAGACGGTCACCAACGCGGCGCACTGACGCTCAGGTGACGAGCACGACCACGGCGTGGATGATGAGCCCGACCAGACCGCCGACGATCGTGCCGTTGATCCTGATGAACTGCAGGTCGCGGCCGACGAACAGCTCGATTCGTTCGGCGGTCTCGTCGCCGTCCCACCGGTTGATCGTCGAGCCGATGACCGCGGTCAGCTCCTGCCCGTAACGCTCGACAGCGAAGGCGGCCAGGTCAGCGACGTATCCGTCCAGGCGGCTACGCAGCTCGGGCTCCTGTCGCACCCGGGTGGCGAACCGCTCGATCTCGGTCTGGATCCGGGTCCGCAGCGGTCCGTCACCGTCCCCGAGTGCCTCGACCAGCGCGGTGCGGAAGGCCCGCCACAGGGAGATCACGCTGGTCAGCAGCTGCGGGTGGTCGAGGATGCGCACCTTGAGGCGCTCGGCACGCTCCATGGTCGCCTCGTCGTGGAGCAGGTCCTCGGCCAGGTCGGTGAGGAAGTCGTCGAGCGCCAGCCGCGCGGAGTGGTTCGGCGTGTCTCTGATCTCCTGGACCCAGCGAACCGCCTCGACGTGCAGGCGGGCGATGACGACCTCGTTGACGCGGGTGGGTGCCCACCACGGGGCGCGCTCACCGACGACCCGCATGAACGTCTCGCCGTTCTCGCTGAGCCATCGGTGTATCTCGCCGAGCGCCAGGTCGACCAGTCCATGATGGGCCTTGTCGCGGACTACCTCTGCGAGCAGGCTGCCGGCAATGGGGCTGATCGGCTCCTCGCGCAGCCGCGGGATCACGGAGTCCTGAACCACCTCGGCGACGGTCTCGTCGCGCAGGCGTTCCAGACTGATCGTCACTACGTGGGACCCCTCGTCGACGACCCGGCGCGCGTTGGCGGGCTCGAGGACCCAGCCCGCGACCCGGTTGCTCACCTCGGCGGTCAGGACCCGTTCGCGGATGATGTCCTCACGCAGGAAGTTCTCGCCGATGAAGTCCTGCAGGCTCTGGGCAAGCATGTCCTTGCGTCGGGGGATCAGGGCCGTATGCGGCACGGGTACGCCGAGAGGGTGACGAAACAGCGCGGTGACCGCGAACCAGTCCGCCATCGCCCCCACCATCGAGGCCTCCGCCCCCGCATGGACGAAGCCCCAGAACGGGTGGTCCGCGACCCGCAGGGTTGCGAGGAACACGACGGCGGCCAGCACGAGCAAGGACAGCGCGACGAGACGCATCTGACGCAGACCCCGCCGGCGCTCGGCGTCGAGGGCGGGGTCCGCCGCGAGCGACAGGCCGGGCGTTGACTGCGACACCTGGTCCCCTCTCGTCCTCGCCGACCGTGGGCGGTGGTGGCCTGCGCCCGTTGCGGGCTCGACCCTAACCCGCCCCCGCTGAACGCCGGACGCCGTCCATGCAGTTCCGGTGGCGGGCAACGACCAGCCAAGCAGTGCCGCGGCAGGACGTGACGCGTGGCGTTGCGACATCGGCACGTGATGGCGCACCTGCGTGCCCCCCACACGCATACACGACCCGAACACCACGGTGACCGTCTCGACACCACACGCGCATCCCGCGGTCGTAGAGTCGCCCGGTGACGACGGACCCGAGCCGACCGCTGGTCATGGTCGTGGAGGACGACCCGTCGATTGCCCAGATGATCAGCCTGCAGCTGGAGCTGTCCGGCTACCGGACCCACGTCGAGCGGGACGGACGGAGTGGTCTCGAGGCGGTGCGACGGGACCGCCCCGACGTCGTCCTGCTCGACATCGGCCTGCCGGGTCTGGACGGGATCCAAGTGTGCCGAGCCCTGCGCGCGGAGCAGGACTGGACACCCATCCTGTTCGTGACGGCACGCGACGACGAGGTCGACCGGGTCGTCGGGCTCGAGCTCGGCGCCGACGACTACGTGACCAAACCGTTCTCGCCGCGCGAGGTGATCGCCCGGATCAGCAGCGTCCTGCGCCGAGCGGGGGTGACGGCAGCCGCTGAACCCTCCAGCGCGACGAGAAGCCTCGCGTGCGGGGACGTCCGGCTCCTGCCCGACGAGCGACGAGTCTTTGCGGGGAAGGACGAGATTGCTTTCACCGCAACCGAGTTCGATCTCCTCGCACACCTGATGACGTCGCCCGGCCGCGTCTACACCCGGGACCAGCTGATGCGGGATGTCTGGGGTTATGACACCGCGGCCGGCCAGCGCACCGTCGACGTCCACGTCGCTCAGGTGCGGGCCAAGCTCGGGGAGCACGACGTCATCCGCACGGTCCGTGGGGTCGGGTACTCCGCCGAGCAGCCGGCCGCCGCCCACCGTGGCTGAGCTCGCCGGGCGGAGGTCCGGCAGGCGCAGGTCGGGCCCGTGGTTCTGGCGGCGGTTCGAGGCGCGGTCCTCCCTCGCGGCGCGAATCGCCGTCCTCACCGCCTCCATCGCCATCCTCACCTGTGTTGCAGCCGGGATCATCGGGGTCAACCTCGTGCAGCGAGCCAGTGAGCAGACGGCCCGTTCGGCGCTCGTCGCCCTCGCCGACCAGGCCCAGGCGACGGTCCAGACCGGGACCAGCCCCGACACGGCCCAGGCGAGAGCGCGCAAGGCGCTCGAGTCGTTCAGCGTCCAGATCGCCGTCGTCCGGACGCGCGGCGACGGGCCCACCCTGGTCGGCGATCTGCTCGCCCGCAACGCCTTGACCAACGAGCAGGTACGCACGCTGGCCGACGGTCAGTCGTTGTCGCTGCGGCTGCCTCGTGACGAAGGCGCGGTGCTCGTCGAGGCACGTCCGACACCCGCCGGGGGGATCGTGCTGGCCCAGCGGCGGGGGGATGCCGTGGCCTTGACCCAACAGGCACTCCGCCAGATCAGCTGGTTGCTCGTGCTCACGGCGCTGGCCGCCGTCGTCATCGGCCTGCTCGTCGCCCGGCGGCTGGCGTTGCCGCTCAAGCGCACCGCCGCGGCGACCACGGCCCTCGCCACGGGGTCTCGCGACGTCGCGATCCCCGAGACCGGTCCGCGAGAGGTCGCGGAGGTCGCCGCCTCTGTCAACCGGCTCGCCGGGGCGCTCTCCCACTCCGAGGCGCGGCAGCGCGAGTTCCTGCTGTCCGTCTCGCACGACCTGCGGACCCCACTGACGGCCATCACCGGCTACGCCGAGTCGATCGCGGACGGCGTGGTCCCGAGCGAGCGCCTCGCCGGAGTCGGTGTCGTCATCGGCGACGAGGCGCGGCGTCTCGAGAGGCTCGTCGCCGACCTGCTGGACCTCGCTCGGTTGGACGGCACCGAGATGTCGATGCACCCCACCCACGTGGACCTCGTGGACCTCGTCACCGCCGCGGGCGAGACCTGGTCACGCCGCTGCGCGTCGGCAGGCGTGCCGTTCACGGCGCATACCGACCCGCGCCCGGTGCCGGTGGTGGCCGATCCCCAGCGGTTGCGACAGGCCCTCGACGGATTGCTCGAGAACGCGTTGCGCGTCACTCCACCAGGCGCACCGATCGTCATCGCCACGCATGCCGAGGTGGTGTCGTTGGTGGGCTTCGGCGTGCTCGAGGTGCGTGACGGAGGCCCCGGACTCACCGACGACGACCTGCCGGTGGCGTTCGAACGGTCGGTGCTGTACGAGCGGTACCGCGGGGTCCGCCAGGTCGGCACCGGGCTCGGACTGGCGATCGTCCAACGCCTCGTCGACCGGCTCGGGGGCACGGTCGAGGCCGGGCACGCCGCGGAGGGTGGGGCCAGGTTCACCATCCGACTGCCCCTGGTCGAGACACCCTCCCGCTCCGCGCCCACCGAGCCGCTGGTGAGCCTCGACCCGACCCTCTGACTCGACTCGCCTCGAGGCCGTGGTCCGCCGCTTTCTCTGCCGCCGCCTTCTCTGCCGCGGCTCGACCCACCTCACGCCCCACGCAGGAACAGCTCGGGCCCAGGCCAGTCCAGGGCCCCATCTGTCGTCCTGACGGCCACGGATGCGCTGGACTGCACCGGCTTGTCAGCGCACCGAATGCGCATCCAGCCCTGACATTGCTCGAATGTGCGAGGTGCACCCTGGGTTCATGAGCACCTCAGGAACCTGGGCGCAGGCCGCGCACCTCGTGCGCAGCGTGGGCTTCGGCGCCTCCGGAGCGCTGGTCGACGCGGTGGCGACCGCCGGACCCACCGCATGGTTGGACGCGGCCCTGTCTGCTCAGGTAGCCGCTGACCCAGGCGTCGCCACCACACCGGCACCGTCGTTCGAGGTGGTCGCGCCACTCGGCAAGGACGCCTCGATGGCCGACCGGCGGCAGCGGCGCCAGCAGGAGAACGACCAGATCGGCCAGGTGGTCGGTTGGTGGGTCACGCGCATGGTCACCGTGCAGAACCCGGTGATCGAGAAGCTGACCTTCGGGTGGCACAACCATTTCGCGACCTCGGCGACGAAGGTCAAGTCCGCATCGATGCTGCTGGCCCAGAACCAGAGCCTGCGAGCCCTCGGTCGGGGCAGCTTCTCCGACCTCGCGCAGGCGATGATCGTCGACCCGGCAATGCTGTTCTGGCTCGACGCCCAGCAGAACACGCTCAAGGCGCCGAACGAGAACCTCTCGCGCGAGTTCATGGAGCTGTTCACAATCGGCCACGCAGGTGGATACACCGAGGACGATGTGCGGGAGGGCGCTCGGGCGCTCACCGGCTGGACGATCTCGCGCAAGGACGATACGGCGAGCTTCGTGGCCAAGCGGCACGACGACCTGCCCAAGACCCTTCTCGGCACGACGGCCAACCTCGACGCACCCGGGTTCGTCCGCGTGGTGCTGGACCAGAAAGCCTCCGCTGCCTTCGTCGCGACCCGGTGGTGGCAGCTGTTGGTGAGTCCCGAGGCGCCGTCCGCGGACGCACTCGCCAGGATGGTGGCCGCATACGGGTCCTCTCGCGACCTGTCCGGCATGTTCCGAGCCATGCTGAGCGACTCGACGTATCCCGCCACAGCCGGTTCACGGGTGGCCTCACCGGTCGAGTGGGTGGTCGGCGCGATGCGCTCGCTCGCCGTGCCCACCGACGACGCCACCGTGAAGAAGATGACGGCAGCGATGCGCAACCTCGGCCAGCTGCCTCTCTATCCCCCCAACGTCAGTGGCTGGCCGTCCGGGCAGGCGTGGCTCTCCACCGCCTCGGCGACCACCCGGGTCCAGACAGCGAACCTGCTGACCGCATCCGGAGACCTGCATGCCGTGGCGGACGCTGCTCCCGCTGCGCGGGTCGACGCGGTGTCGCACCTGCTCGGCATACCGGCTCTCTCGGCGCGCACGTCGGCCGCCCTCACCCCCCTCACGAACGACCCGAAGCGGCTGGTCTCGGCTGCCCTCGTCTCCCCAGAGAACATGGTGATCTGATGACGAACCTCCCGCCCCTCGACCCGACGAAGCCCATGGACGGGCTGACCCGCCGCAGCTTCCTGCGCGCCTCCGGCGTGACCGGCGCCGTCGCGCTGCTGGCCGGTGCCGGCGGTGTCACGCTCGAACGAGTTCTGGCCCGTGGCACCGAGACCCCACTCGCGTCGAACACGCCGATTCTCGTCCTGTTGACCATGTACGGCGGCAACGACGGCCTGAACACGGTGATCCCGTATGCCGACCCGGCCTACCACGACTCCCGGCCAGACCTCGCGTACAAGCCCGAGGAGGTGCTGAAGCTCGACGGCGCGCTGGGCCTCAACCCGGGGCTGAAGGGAATGTCTGACCTGTGGACCCAGAAGAAGCTGGCCATCGTGCGCGGCGTGGGGTACCCGAAGCCGGACCACAGCCACTTCCGCTCGATGGACATCTGGCAGACCGCGTCCCCCGAGGCGCCGGTGCCCAGCGGCTGGGTCGGGCGGTGGCTCGACACTGCGGGCGACGACCCGTTGCTGGCGTTGAACATCGGCGAGGTGCTGCCGCCGCTGGCGGTCGGGACCAAGGCCACCGCCGCCGCGTTGGCGGTGAGTGGCAGCACCAACAGAGCCAGCATGGCGACGTCCACCCTCAAGGCCTTCGCGTCGGCCGACGTGCACGACAGCCCGGCCGCCAAGCTGGTCGTCGCCTCCTATGCCGCGCAGCAGCGGTGTCAGCAGACGTTCGGCGACATCGTCGCCCAGTCGGGCGACGAGGCGGGTGGCGACGCCGCCGGCAACGGCAACCGGGCCGGCCTGGCCGCCCAGCTCGACGTGGTCTCACGGTGCATCAAGGCCAACGTCCCGACCCGGGTCTACGCCGTGTCGGTTTCCGGGTTCGACACCCACGCCGACGAGAAGGTGGCGCAGACCTCGCAGCTGACCCAGATGGACAAGGCCATCACGGCGTTCCGTGCCTCGCTGGCCGGCCAGGCCCGTGAGAAGGACGTGCTGCTGATGGCGTACTCGGAGTTCGGGCGCCGGGTCAAGGCGAACGCCTCCGAGGGCACCGACCACGGCACGGCAGGCCCGGTCTTCCTGATCGGCGATGCGGTCGCGCCGGGGTTCCACGGTGACGAGCCGTCGCTCACGGACCTCGACAACGGGGACCTCAAGACGACCACGGACTTCCGGGCGGTCTACGCCGAGGTGCTCGACAAGGTGTTGCACGCCGACCCGACCAGGGTGCTGGACAAGACGCCGCAGGCGCTGGGTCTGATCGCCTGACTCGTCCACCAGGCCAGCGGTGAGTGGAGACGGGAGCTCACCCGTCCGGGGCAGGCTCGATGGTGAAGGTGAGCTCGTCGACCCGGGCGCGGAACTCTCCGTCGGTGGCCAGCCGCTCGGCGACGCGCGTCGCCACCTGTTCGACCTGGGTCGCGTCCAACCCGGGGCGCAGGCCCAGGACGAGGCGCAAGATGCCCGACCCGGCCGGTTCGCCCTCCTCGACGCGGTGCGCGCCGATGTCTACCTCGTCGGATAGGGCACGCGCGATGCTCCGTGCGACAAAGGGATCCAGGTGAGCAGGCTGCCACTCACCGCCCTGAGCGAGCGCCCACACCATGCTGGGCCTCAGTTCTGTCACCTCGCGCGACGCGACGTCGACCACGACCACCTGACAGCCCTCGGCCACGGCTGCCTGACCCATCCGGTCGGCCGACACCGGGACCGGCCGGGCCGAGGGGTCCCAGGCCGCGAGCGACTGGACCGAGGTGAACGCCGGCAGTGCCCGACGTCCGTCCGGTCCGGTGAGCGTCACCACGGCCATGTCGGTCGACTTCTCGGCCCGCAGGCCGCGCCCCGACCCGTCGAGGGGGGCCGCACCCACCTCGCCCAGCACTGCGACGACCGGCACCAGCCACCGGGCCGCGCGGACCGCGCGGAACAGTGCGCCGTCGGCCTCGACCGAGGGGCAGGCCGCCCGGGCCCGCAGGGCGGCGAGAAGCACCGGGTCGGCCGCACCCGCGTCGTCGTCGAACCCCGTCGAACCGAGCGCCCTGCCAGCCCATGGTGTTCCGGCGCTGTCGGCGCGAGGGTGGTCACTCACGCCGACGTGTCCTGCGCCAGCATCGCGTCGACTTCGATCTCCACCCGCATGTCGGGATGGAGCAGCCCCGACACGATGACCATCGTGGCGACGGGAGGGGTGGCCCCGAAATACTCGGCGTGCACCCGGCCGACAGCGTCACAGTCGCGCCGATGGGTGACGTACATCCTCGTCCGCACGACGTCGTCGGGGCCGGCACCGAGCGCGGCCAGCGCGTCGAGTGCCGTGTCGATCGCGACCCTCAGCTGGGCAGCGGGATCGTCGGGGTAGTGAACTCGACCGTCGACCATGGAGGTGCAGCCGGCCACCACCACCTGGCGGCCGACCCGGATGGCGCGGGAGTACCCGTATGCCTGCTCCCAGAGCCCGCCGGACGAGTGGCGTTCGCGGTCGGGACGGCCGGCGACCGTCCCGGAGTCGCTCATCGCGGCGGACGTCCTGCCGCCTCCAGCGCCTGCGACAGGGTGAACGCCGCACGGTAGAGGGCCGAGCCGACGATCGCCCCCTCGACGCCGGCGGGGACGAGCGTCCGCAACGCCGTGATGTCCGAGATGGTCGACACGCCCCCCGAGGCCACCACCGGCCGGTCGGTCCGGTCACAGACCTGTTGCAGCAGGCTGATGTTCGGGCCTGCCAGCATCCCGTCCCTGTTGACGTCCGTCACGACGTAGCGAGCGCATCCTTCGCGGTCCAGCCGCTCCAGTGTCGCCCAGAGATCGCCGCCGTCCCTGGTCCACCCGCGCGCCGCAAGCGTCGTCCCACGCACGTCGAGCCCGACAGCAACGCGGTCTCCGTGCTCGGCGATCACCTGGGCGGTCCACTGCGGGTGTTCCAGGGCCGCGGTGCCGAGGTTGACCCTGCGACAACCCGTGGCGAGCGCGGCCGCCAACGAGTCGTGGTCGCGGATCCCACCGGACAGCTCGACTCGGATGTCCAGGCGACCCACGATCGTGTCGACGACCTCCCGGTTGCTCCCCCGTCCGAACGCCGCGTCGAGGTCGACGAGGTGCAGCCACTCCGCGCCCTGCTCCTGCCAGGCGAGCGCCGCCTGCCAGGGGTCGCCGAACTCCCCCCCGGAGCCCGAGACCCCTTGGACGAGCTGAACCGCGCGCCCGCCGGCGATGTCGACGGCGGGGAGCAGCTCCAGTCGCTCGGGTCGCACCTCGCTCACAACGAGCCCACCCAGCTCTCCAACAGGTGAGCGCCTGCGTCGCCGGACTTCTCCGGGTGGAACTGCGTCGCCGACAATGGCCCGTTCTCGACCGCGGCCACGAACTCACTGCCGTGACGCGCCCACGTGACGACCGGTGCGACTACGGCGAAAGACCCCTCCGGGTTGAGGGTCCAGCTTTGGGCAGCGTAGGAGTGGATGAAGTAGAACCGTGCGTCCTCGACCCCGGAGAACAGCGAGGATCTCTGCCCGACAACGACCTTCGACCATCCCATGTGTGGCACGACGTCGGCCACGAGCCGGTCGACTGTCCCGGGCCACTCTCCCAGCCCCTCCTCGGGGAGCCCCGTCGAGGGCTCGCTGGACGCCTCGAAAAGCACCTGCATGCCGACACAGACCCCGAGGACAGGTCGGCCTCCGGCGAGCCGGCGGTCGATGATGCGCGGGCCGTCGGCCGCGCGCAACCCGCGCATACAGGCATGGAAGTTGCCCACACCAGGCACGAACAGCCCGTCGCAGCCGAGCGCTTGGTTGGCGTCGCTGGTCAGTGACACCTGGGCACCGACTCGCTCCAGCGCACGCACGGCCGAGTGGACGTTGCCGCTGCCGTAGTCGAGGACCACCACGCTGGCGCTCATCTCCCGGGGCCCTCCATCTCGTCGCGCCACATGACGTTCTCTCTGGTCGCCTTGCCGAAGTTGCGGACGGAGACCGCGCCCGGCTGCACGACGACGGCACCGGGCAGCCGTCCCGCGGCCGATCCACCGTCGAGCAGCGCGACGCCCGGGAGGCCGAGCGCCACCAGCACGTCGGCGACCATCAGGCGAGCGTCGCCCGCCGGGTCGTGCAGCACCTCGGCCAAACCACCCACGGCCGAGGGGTCGGTGACGCCTGCGGCGCGAACCAGGTCGGCCAGCCGGGCCACCGCCAGGCCGCCTGGGTGCACGACACCGCCTCCGGGCTGCCAGACCAGCCACCGGCGCACCGCGCGCCACCCTGCCGGCGTGACACAGACGACCCCCCGGCGACCCACGACCCCGAGCCCGATCGCCGGCCGCAGCCGATGCGGGAGAGGGCGGTTCAACAGCAGCGGCAGAGCGTCTTCGTAGGGCACGCCGACCGCGCTGACTCCAGGCGTCGGCACGATACCGACCCAGCCGCGCTCGAGTGGCACGACGGTCAGGCCGACGACACCGGACTCGGCCCAGCGCTCGACAGCGTCGAGTGCTGGTGGTGCGGGGCTCGACCCTGCGACGTGCACGAGAAGCATGCCTCGCGAGCTCTCGCGGGACTGCGCAGCGCCGCTCGCCATGTCGTGCCGTGCCGATCCATGCCGGTCCACGCCTAGAGGCTGCCCTTGGCACTCGGGATGCCCGTCACGCGCGGGTCGAACGCGACTGCGGCGCGCAGCGCGCGAGCGACCGCCTTGAACTGGGCCTCGACGATGTGGTGCGGATCGCGCCCGGACAGGACCCGGACGTGCAGCGCGATCCCGGCGTGGTGGGCGAGTGTCTCGAGGACATGACGGGTGAGGGAGCCGGTGTACGTGCCGCCGATGACGGCGTACTCCTGGCCCGTGGGCTCCCCCGTGTGCACGACGTAGGGGCGGCCGGCGACGTCGACGACAGCCTGGACGAGCGCCTCGTCCAGGGGCACGGTCGCGTCGCCGAACCGCGAGATGCCTGCCTTGTCACCGAGCGCCTCACGCAGCGCGTCCCCGAGGACGATCGCGACGTCCTCGACCGTGTGGTGCGCATCGACGTCGACGTCGCCCTCGGCAACGACCGTGAGGTCGATGAGGGAGTGCTTCGCGAACGATGCGAGCATGTGATCGTAGAACCGCACCCCGGTCGCGACGTCGGACTCTCCGGTGCCGTCGAGGTCGAGGGTCAGCTCGACCTTGGACTCGTGGGTGGCCCTGGTCAGATGGACGCGACGATGCGGAGCACCAGTCGTGCTGGCCGTGCTGGTGATAACGGTCCTGTCGGTCATGCCGGTGCTCCCTCCCGCGCCTGCTCGTCCCCGGCCCGTGCCGGACGCTGACGGTGTGAGTCTGGCAGATCGCCGAGCGCACGCAGGAACGCCGCGCTCTCGGCAGGCGTACCGGCGGTCACCCGCAGGTGGTGGTCGATCCCGACCTCGCGCACGAGGACGCCGCGCTCGAGCAGAGCCTGCCAGGTGGTCCGTTGGTCGGCCAACCCGCCGAACAGCACGAAGTTCGCGTCGCTCGGCACCGGGGAGAAGCCCATCGCGCCGAGCTCGACGACGAGGCGGTCGCGTTGCTGCTTGACTGCCTCAACGGTGGCGAGGAGGCTCGCGTCGTGCCGGATCGCGGCCAGGGCGACCGCCTGCGTCGGGTCGCTCAGGTGGTACGGCATACGCACGAGGCGCAGCGCATCCACGAGGTCGGGGTCCGCCGCGAGGTAACCCACCCGGGCGCCGGCCAGGGCGAACGCCTTGCTCATCGTGCGGGTGACGACGAGCAGCGGGTGGCCCGCCAGCAGGGTCATCGCGCTGGGTGTGCCGGGACGGGCGAACTCGGCGTATGCCTCGTCGACGACGACCAGGGACTCCGGCGCCTCCTGCACGACAGCGCGCACGACGTCGAGGTGCAGGGCCGTGCCCGTCGGGTTGTTCGGTGAGCAGAGGAAGACGATCTGCGGTCGGTGCTCCCGCACCTGGGCCACCGCAAGGTCGGAGTCGAGGTCGAACACGCCCGTCGACGTGCCCCGCAGTCCGTCGACCCACGTCGTGCCGGTGGTCCGGGTGATGATCGGGTGCATCGAGTAGGCGGGGGTGAAGCCGAGCGCCGTGCGACCCACGCCACCGAACGCTTGGACCAGGTGCAACAGCACCTCGTTGGAGCCGTTGCCGGCCCAGACCTGGTCCGGCTCGACGGCGACCCCCGTCTGCGAACGCAAGTATGCCGCGAGCGCCTCGCGCAGCGTGGTGAACTCGCGGTCGGGATAGCGGTTCAGGTGGGTGGCGACCGCGCGCACCTCGGCGACGATCGCCGCGACCACGTCCTCGGGGACGGCATACGAGTTCTCGTTGGTGTTGAGGCGGACCGGGACGTCGAGCTGGGGCGCGCCGTAGGGCTGCCGACCCCGCAGGTCCTCGCGGAGCAGGTCGGCGATCTCCGGTCTCATCGCGACGGGTCGGAGTCGGAGTCGGGGTCGGGGTCGGGGTCGGGGTCGCGGTGAGCGACGGCGCCGGTGTCGCGCTGTCCGGGGACGGCGTCACCGAAGCGGGCGGTGACCGCCTCGCCGTGGGCGGGGAGGTTCTCCGACTCCGCAAGGGTGACGACGTGATGCGCGACGTCCTGTAACGCGGGCTTGTCATAGGTGATGACGTGGATGCCTCGCAGGAACGACTGGACGGACAGCCCACTGCTGTGGCAGGCGCACCCGGCCGTGGGCAGGACGTGGTTGGACCCCGCGGCGTAGTCGCCGAGGCTCACCGGCGCCCAGGGCCCGACGAACACGGCTCCGGCGTTGCGGACCCCGGCCGCGACGGCTGCAGCGTCGCGGGTCTGGATCTCGAGGTGCTCGGCGGCGTAGGCGTTGCAGACCGCCAGGCCCGTCGCGACGTCGTCCACGAGAACGATCCGCGACTGCGTGCCGGACAGCGCCGTGGCAATGCGGCCACCGTGCTTGGTCCCCGCGACCCGCCGGGTCAGGGCCGCGCCGACAGATGCAGCCAGCGCCAGGCTGTCCGTGACGAGCACGGCCGCGGCGAGCGGGTCGTGCTCGGCCTGGCTGACCAGGTCTGCCGCCACGTGCTCGGGGTCGGCGGAGTCGTCGGCGAGGACGGCGATCTCGGTGGGGCCGGCCTCGGCGTCGATGCCGACGAGACCCTTCAGCAGCCGCTTCGCCGCGACGACCCAGATGTTGCCGGGGCCGGTGACCAGCGAGACCGGATCGCAGACGACCGGGTGAGACACGGGCTCACCGCCGCCCTCGCCTGCCTCGTCGGGTGTGTCACGGAAGCCGAACGCGAACATGGCCACCGCCTGGGCGCCCCCGACGGCATACACCTCGTCGACGCCCAGCAGGGCGCACGTCGCGAGGATCGTCGGGTTGGGATAACCCGTGAACACGCCGGTGTTCTCGCGCTGTGGCGGGCTGGACACGGCCAGGGACGCCACCCCGGCCAGCTGGGCGGGGACGACGTTCATCACGACGCTGCTGGGGTAGACGGCCAGCCCCCCCGGGACGTAGAGGCCGACCCGGTCGACGGGCACCCACCGCTCGATGACCGTCCCGCCGGGCGCGACATGCGTGGTGACGTCCGTGCGCCGCTGGTCGGCGTGTACGAGCCGGGCCCGGCGGATCGACTCCTCCAACGCTGCGCGCAATGACGGGTCGAGCTGGTCCAGGGCAGTGGCGAGGATCGCGGTGGGGACGCGCAGCTGGGTCGGCCGCACCCCGTCGAAGCGCTCACCGAGGTCACGTAGCGCCGCGGCGCCGCGCCGTCGAACGTCCTCGACGATGGGCCGGACCTCGTGCACGGCCGCCTCGACGTCGAACTCGGCCCGCGGCAGCGCGGCGCGCAGCGCCTGCACCTCGAGCGGGCGACCACGAAGGTCGAGCGTGGACATCATGACGACGATTTTAGGCACCGTCGGCGTGCTGCCCCTGCCCGTCTCACCGGCGTCCCTGGCAAGTGTGAAGGTTCTGCCCCCTCCTGGGGGGTCCTGTGTTTCATGGAGCCGTCAGGGGAGGCGGGGTGCGATGAGGTGGAGCAGGACGGCGAGCTCCCAGGCGGTCTCGTGCCAGGCGTCATAGCGACCGGAGCTGCCGAGGTGGCCGCCATGCATCTCGGTGCGGAACAGGATGGGCGCCGTCGCGGGGTCGTTGGTCGCGTGGTCTCGCAACCGAGCCACCCACTTGGCCGGCTCGGTGACATACACGCGCGTGTCGTTGATGTTGGTCGTGACGAGGATGGCGGGGTAGTCGCGAGCGGTGATGTTGTCGTACGGCGCGTACGCCTTCATCCACTGGTATGCCTGCGGGCTGCCGACCGGGTCGCCCCACTCCTCCCACTCCCCCGTCGTCAGAGGGAGGGTCTCGTCGAGCATCGTGGTCAGCGAGTCGACGAACGGGACCTGCAGGTGCAGCGCCCGGAACAACCCCGGGGCCTGGTTCGCGACCGCTCCGATGAGCAGGCCTCCCGCCGAACCTCCTTTGCCGGCAAGGCGATCCGGGTCCACGAGCCCGAGGGCACCGAGATGCCGCGCGCAGGTGACGAAGTCGTCGAAGGTGTGCTGCTTGCGCTCGAGCTTGCCGTCGTCGTACCAGGCGCGACCGAGCTCCGACCCGCCGCGGACCAGCGCCTCGGCGAAGACGACACCGCGCTGGAGCCACGACAGCCGGGCCACGGAGAAGGACGGGTCCAGCGGGATGCCGTAGGAACCGTATCCGTGGAGCACCCCGGGCGCGGTCCCGTCGAGCGGGGTGGACCGGTGCCGGACGACGGCGATCGGGATCCGCGGACCGTCCTCGGACGCCGCCCACTCGAGGCTCTCGACGAAGTCGTCAGGCTCGTACCCTCCGAGGACCTCACGTTGTTTGAGCAGGGTCAGCTCCCGGCTGTCCACGTCGAAGTCGTAGACCGTCGAAGGAGTGACCATCGACGTCAGATGCACCTGCAGGGTGCCCGTCGACGGGTCGGGGTTGTCGCCGACATAGACGGTCCGGACCTGCTGGTCGAACCCGACGTCCCAGGGCGTGCCGATCCCGTTGTCCGAGAACGGGTCGAGGGGCACGATGCGTATGCCGGTCTGGCCGCCAGATCTGAAGGAGAGGGCAAGGAAGCCCTCGAACGCATCCACGCCGGTGAGGTACTCGTCGGGCGCGGTGACGTCCAGGGCCTGCCACTCGCCTGTGTCGCCACCAGCGACCAGGGCGCGCGCCAGCTCGAAGTTGACGCGGCCGCGGTTGTGAACGAGGTAGGCCCAGTGATGGTGGATCTCGAGCTCGTACTCGACATCCACCTGTCGCGGGGAGACGACTCTCGCCGGGCCGGTGGGATCGTGCGCGTTGATGAGGTGGTACTCGGAGCTGGTTTTCGACCCGATGCCGACGATCACCCAGCGGTCGTCCCGTGAGCTCCCGACACCGAGCGAGAACCGGTCGTCCTCCTCACGCAAAACGAGCACGTCCTGCGCCGACGGACGCCCGATCTCATGACGCCACACCTCGAACGGGCGCCAGGCCTCGTCGACCCGGGTATAGAAGAGGTAGTCCCCGGCCAGGGACCAGGCGATCCCGGCGCCGATCTGACGCACCGAGTCGTCGACCACCTCGCCGGTCGCGACAACCCGGATCCTGAGGTCGAACCGTTCGTCGCCGGCGAGGTCCACGGCATAGGCGAGCAGCAGCCCGTCCGGGGAGACGTCACTCGCCCCGAGCCCGAAGAACTCGTGACCAGCCGCCTCGGCGTTCTCGTCGAGCAGGACCTGCTCGAAAGCGGGCGGCCCGTTGGCGTGCAGGACCGGCCGGATGGGGCTGTCGTGCACGCTCACCCGGGCCTGGACGGCGTACTGCTCGCCCTCGATCGTGCGCGAGTAGTACCACCAGTCCTGGTGCCGGACGGGAACGCTGAGGTCAGTCTCCTTGGTCCGGGCCTTGATCTCGCCGAAGATCTCGTCGGCGAGGGGCTGGGCATCGGCCGTCATCGCTGCGGCGTATGCGTTCTCGGCCTCGAGGTAGCCGCGCAACCGCGGGTCGTCACGGTCAGCCATCCAGGCGTACTCGTCGGTGACCGCGTCGTCGTGGAGGGTCCGGACGACGGGCTGGCGCGGTGCGGCCGGAGGTGTGGGCAGCGGGTGAGGCACCCGAGCACCCTACGCACCGGCGGGGCCGGCCCGTCGGGACGGGTCTTCATGCGTCGAACCGCACCTCGACCTCGCGCCCGAGGAAGCGCCCGTATGCCGCGCCGGCGTGCTCGACCTCGCGGCGTCGGGTCGCGCTCATCGTGGCGAACGCCTTGATGGTCAGGACCACACGACGCGGGCTCGCCTGTCGTCGCCAGAGCCCGACCACGATGCCGCCGACGACGACCGTGGACAGGAACATGCCGTTCTTGCCGGGGACCACCAGGAGCTCCTCGTCGGCAGTGAGCATCGCCGAGCGGTCCTTGTAGCCGAGCACGAGCTCGTCGAAACCGGGCAGCAGGCGTACCCGGGCGCGGGTGGGCACCTCGAATCTGGATGCCGCGACAAGGTAGCTCACCCCACCGATCTCCTGCGTGGTCACCGCACAGCCCGCGAGCGCGACGGCCTCGCGCGTGAACGTCAGCCCCTGCCCGCTCCAACCGGCGAGGTCCGCGATGGTGACCGGTCCGTGGCTGGCGACGTAGCGGCTGGCGAGCGCCGCCATGGCCTCCTCACGCCCAGGCTCCCAGGAGAACGGGACCCAGTCGTCGAGCAGCACGAACGTCGGCTGCCGTCCGGCGGCCGGCCCCTGACAGAGCAGACCCTCCTGACAGAACCTGCCGAGCAGGTGATAGCCACGCTGCTCGGTGGTGTCGATGCCGGCGCGGCCCAGGACTGCCATGGCGTCCGGACGGCTCAGCATGCCCACGTCCGAGAGCGTGGCGACGAGCGCGTCTCGGGCGGTCCCGACCATCGCCTCGGTCAGCCCGGAGCGTTCGAAGACCAGCCGTCGGGCCGACATGATCGCCGGGTTGAGCAGACGGCACATCCAACGCACGTCCCGGGTCGCCATCAGGTGCAGAGTGCCGCGCATCGGCCAGGACCGGGTGATCCGGCGGTCGGCGATCGCCCTCTCGACGTCGGTCAGTGTTGCGCCCGCCGCCCCCGTCCGGACTCCGACCGACCACATCGCGCCCGCGACATCCTGCGCCTGCATGGCCAGGTGGTGGGCCACGGTGCGCTCGATCAGGTCGCCGATCGCGCCACCGCCACCGCCACCGCCACCGCCACCGCCACCGCCACCGCCGACGTCACCGACGTCACCGACGTCACCGGTCCGGCGGGACGCTGGTGGCTCGACCCACATGGCCGCGGACCGCTCACCGGCGACCCGCCGTCGGTCACCTCGTCGCATCAGGCCAGACAGGCCGAACCGAGAAGCGCCTTGAGATCGCCGAACAGCGACGGCGACGCCGTGACGCGAAGGCCGTCGTCTACCCGCAGCAGCACCGAGCGTCCCGGCTGGGTCAGCTTGAGGTGCACCTCCGTCACGCCGGGGTGGTCGCCCAGGACCTTCTTGATCTCTTGCGCAACCGCGTCGGTCGCCCGGGCGAGCGGCAGGGTCAGGACGATCGGTCCGCGCGGCCCCTCCTTGACGTCCGGCAGAGTCAGCTCCTGGGCGAAGACCGAGACCGCGTCGTCGCGGCTGCTGACCCGACCCTTGACCACGCAGACGACGTCGGTGCGAAGCAGCGGGCCGACACTTTGGTAGGCACTGGGGAAGAACAGGCACTCGATGGCGCCTTCGAGGTCCTCGACGGTGGCGATGGCCCAGAGGTCGCCCTTCTTGGTCCGCTTGATCTGCAGGCCGGTGATCAGACCGGCAATGGTCACCGGGGTGCCGTCCGGCTTGGGCTCGTCACCGGTGAGGGAGGCGATGGAGGTGTCGGCGTGCTGGGTCAGCACGTGCTCGATCCCGAACAGTGGATGGTCGGAGACATAGAGCCCGAGCATCTCCCGCTCGAAGGTGAGCAGCGTCTGTTTGTCCCACTCCTGACGCGGCACCGGCGGCAGGCCGTCGAACGAGTCGGCGCCACGAGGCGTGCCGGCCTCGTCTGCTGCTGCGGTCGCGTCCCCGAACCCACCGAAAGCACCGAAAGCACCGAACAGGCTGTCCTGTCCGATCGCCTCCTGCCGCTTGACGTCGGCGAGCGCGTCGACGAACACGACGTGCACCTCGAGCATCCCGCGCCGACTCTCACCGAGGGAGTCGAAGGCGCCGGCCTTGATGAGCGACTCGATGGTCCGCTTGTTGCACACGACGGCTGGGACCTTGCCGAGGAAGTCCTTGAACGAGGAGAACGCGCCCTTGTCCTCGCGGGTGCGCACCACGGCCTCGACGACGTTGTGACCGACGTTGCGGATCGCCGCCATGCCGAACCGGATGTCGGTGCCGACCGCCGCGAAGCCCGCGACCGACTCGTTGACGTCGGGCGGCAGGACCTTGATCCCCATCCGCCGGCACTCGTTGAGGTAGAGCGCCGATTTGTCCTTGTCGTCGCGCACCGACGTGAGCAGGGCGGCCATGTACTCGGCGGGGTAGTTGCCCTTGAGGTAAGCCGTCCAGTACGAGATCAGCGCGTACGCCTTGGCGTGCGCCTTGTTGAACCCGTAGTCCGCGAACGGCATGAGCGCGTCCCACAGCGTCTTGATCGCGTCCGCGCTGTAGCCCTGTTCCTGCATACCTGCCTGGAAGCCGGCGAACTCGGCGTCGAGGACCTCCTTCTTCTTCTTGCCCATCGCCTTGCGCAGCAGGTCGGCCCGGCCGAGGGTGAAGCCCGCGACCTTCTGGGCGATCTGGATGACGTGCTCCTGGTAGACGATCAACCCGAAGGTTGCGTCGAGGACCTCCGCGAGGGGCTCGGCCAGCTCGGGGTGGATCGGTGTGCTCGGCTGACGGCCGGTCTTGCGCAGCGCGTAGTTGGTGTGGCTGTTGATGGCCATCGGGCCCGGACGGTAGAGCGCGATGGTCGCCGAGATGTCCTCGAACCGGGTGGGCTGCATCTGGCGAAGCAGGGTGCGGGTGCCGCCGCCGTCGAGCTGGAAGACCCCGAGGGTGTCGCCTCGCTGGAGCAGCTTGTAGGCCTCCGGATCGGTCATGTCCTTGGACAGGATGTCCAGGTCGATGTCCTCGCCGCGGTTGGCCCGCACGTTCTCGATGGCGTCGTCGAGGATGGTGAGGTTGCGCAGTCCGAGGAAGTCCATCTTGACCAGCCCGAGCGTCTCGCAGCTCGGGTAGTCGAACTGGGTGATGATCTGGCCGTCCTGCTCGCGGCGCATGATCGGGATGAGGTCGATGAGCGGTCTGCTGCTCATGATGACGCCTGCCGCGTGCACGCCCCACTGGCGTTTCAGCCCCTCGAGCCCGAGCGCTGTTGCGACCACCTCCTTGGCCTGCGGGTCCTCGTCCGCGATCGCCCGGAAGTCCGACCCCTCGTGGTATCGCGGGTGGGCCTGGTCGAACACACCGGTGAGCGGCATGTCTTTGCCCATGACCGGCGGCGGCATCGCCTTGGTGAGCTTCTCCCCCATCGCGAAGGGGTGACCGAGGACCCGGGCGGCGTCCTTGACGGCCTGCTTGGCCTTGATGGTGCCGTAGGTGACGATCTGAGCGACCCGCTCCTCGCCGTACTTGGTGGTGACGTAACGGATCACCTCACCGCGACGACGCTCGTCGAAGTCGACGTCGAAATCGGGCATCGAGGGTCGTTCGGGGTTGAGGAACCGCTCGAAGACGAGGTCGTGCTCGACCGGGTCGAGGTCGGTGATCCGCAACGCGTAGGCGCACATCGAGCCGGCGCCCGAGCCGCGACCGGGACCGACCCGGATGCCGTGGTCCTTGGCCCAGTTGATGAAGTCGGCGACGACAAGGAAGTAGCCGGCATAGCCCTTGCCGAGGATGACCCCGGTCTCGTAGTGCGCCCGCCTCGTCGCGTAGTCGGGCACGCCGTCGGGATAACGCACCCGTAGCCCGCGTTCGACCTCCTTGATGAACCAGGACTCCTCGTTCTCGCCCTCGGGGCAGGGGAACTCGGGCATGTAGCGGCCCTCCCCCTCGACGAAGGAGACGTCGCATCGCTCGGCGATGAGCAACGTGTTGTCGCACGCCTCGGGCAGCTCGCGCCACAGGTGACGCATCTGCTCGGGGCTCTTGAGGTAGAACTCCTCGGCGTCGAACTTCAACCGGTTGGGGTCCATCATCGTCGAGCCGGACTGCACGCAGAGCAGCGCCGCGTGCGCCTTGGCGTCGGCGGCGTTGGTGTAGTGCAGGTCGTTGGTGGCGAGCAACGGCAGCTGCAGGTCCGTGGCCAGCCGGATCAGCTCGCGCTGGGTCTGCCGCTCGATCGGGATGCCGTGGTCCATCACCTCGGCGTAGAAGTTCTCCTTGCCGAAGATGTCCTGGAACTCGGCCGCGGCGGCGCGGGCCTGGTCGTACTGGCCGACGCGCAGCCGGGTCTGGATCTCGCCGCCGACGCAGCCCGTGGTCGCGATCAGGCCCGTGCCGTGGCGGGACAGCAGCTCGCGGTCGATGCGCGGCTTGAAGTACTGCCCCTCGAGCGAGGCCAGCGAGCTCAGCCGGAAGAGGTTGTGCATGCCCTGCGTCGTCTGCGCGAGCAGCGTCATGTGGGTGTATGCGCCACCACCCGCGACGTCGTCCCGGGAGGTGCTGTCAGCCCCGAACCTCACCCGGGTCTTGTCCCCGCGGTGGGTGCCAGGGGTGAGGTATGCCTCGACGCCGATGATCGGCTTGATGCCGTGCTTGCGGGCCTTGGACCAGAACTCGTATGCCCCGAAGACGTAGCCGTGGTCGGTGGTGGCGATCGCCGGCATGCCCATCTCCGCGGCCGACTGGAGCAGCTCGTCGATCCGGGCCGCCCCGTCGAGCATGGAGTACTCGGTGTGCACGTGCAGGTGCACGAAGCTCGCGTCGCGGGCAGCTGGCTGCTGGGTCGGCCGCTGGCGTGTCGGAGTGGGACTGAGGGGGGAGGCGGTCTGGTCGGGCATCGGGGACGAGTCTAGGTCGGGCGGACGACACCGTCCGGCGTGTCGCGAGCGCATGTCGCCCGAAGGCCGACCGGGGGCCGCCATCTGGTCGATCGGCGCGCAGCAGCTCCCAGATATCCGAGTGGGTTGGGGTGGCTTCGGGTCGGGGAACCGTGCAGCAAACGGTCAAACAGGGGCGTTGTGTGGCGGCGGTCGGACCGGCGGGGACACCGGGGAGCCGGAGGCGCCAGACGGCATACCGGCCCGGCGTTCAGCCTGCGGAGACGACGTCGAGGGCGTGCTGCAGGTCCGGGGGGAACGGGCTGGAGTAGGTGACCCACGCGCCGGTGCCTGGGTGGTCGAAGCCCAGCCCACTCGCGTGCAGCCACTGCCGATCCAGACCCAGGCGCGCGGCGAGCCGAGGGTCGGCGCCGTAGGTGAGGTCACCGCAGCACGGGTGGTGCAGCGCGGCGAAGTGCACCCGGATCTGGTGGGTGCGGCCGGTCTCCAGATGGATCTTCAGCAAGGTCGCGTGGCGGAACGCCTCGACCACCTCGTAGTGCGTGACGGCGTGCTTTCCGGACTCCTTCACCGCGAACTTGTAGTCGTGACCGGGGTGCCGCCCGATCGGGGCGTCGATGGTCCCGACCAGCGGGTCCGGGAGCCCCTGCACGAGGGCGTGGTAGGTCTTGTCCACCGTCCGCGCCTTGAAAGCCCGTTTGAGCACGGAGTATGCACGTTCGCTCTTGCAGACGACCATCAGACCGGACGTGCCCACGTCGAGGCGGCTGACGATGCCCTGCCGCTCGCTGGCCCCCGACGTCGAGATCCGGTAGCCCGCCGCGGCGAGGCCGCCGAGCACCGTAGGCCCCGTCCAGCCGACGCTCGGGTGGGCGGCTACCCCCACGGGCTTGTCGACCACGACGATGTCGTTGTCGTCGTGAACGATCGTCATGCCGGGCACGGGTTCAGCAACGACCGCGAGGGTCGCGCTGCCCGCAGGAGCCGGGAGCATGACCTCGAGCAGGTCACCCGCGCTGACCCGGTCCGACTTGCCCGCCGCCTTGTGGTTGAGGCTCACTTCGCCACCGGCCGCGAGGTCGGCCGCGCGAGTCCGGGACAACCCGAACAGCCGGGCGATCGCGGCGTCGACCCGTTCGCCATCCAGCCCCTCCGGGACCAGGAGGGTGCGCGTGTC
Organism: Lapillicoccus sp.; assembly: GCA_965277795.1. GTDB lineage: Bacteria > Actinomycetota > Actinomycetes > Actinomycetales > Dermatophilaceae > Lapillicoccus. The sequence goes on along the minus strand of OZ255840.1, from coordinate 1,187,050 downwards.
AGTCATCGGCTGACTGCGCGGCGGGCTGGCGGCCACCGTCCCGGGTCCCGTCGACCCCTCGGCCGGTCATGGCAAGCAACCCGATGAGGACGGCCGCGCTCACGATGGCGATGTCAGCGACGTTGCCGATGAACAGCCCGTTGTAGTCGATGAAGTCGACGACGTGGCCCTGCCCGAACCCGGGGTCGCGCACGAGCCGGTCGGTCAGGTTGCCGAGGGCTCCGCCCAGCAGGAGACCCAGGGCCCAGGCCCAGCCTGCGGACCCGAGGCGACGGCTGGTGCGGATGACGACGACGAGGACGACGACGGCGATGAGGGTGAGGACCCAGGTGTTGCCGGTGCCGACCGAGAACGCGGCGCCAGCGTTGCGGACCAGCTCCAGGCTCAGGAACGAGCCGACGAGATCGATTGGCGGCTGGCCGGACAGGACGCTGACGGCCCACGCCTTGCTGAGCTGGTCGGCGACGTAACAGACGACAGCAACCAGAGCGAGCAGGACGAACAAGCGCCGCCGCCGTGCCGGCGGCGCGGGAACCGGTGCGGAGATCAGCGATGCTCCTGGCGGGTCTTGCAGGCCAGGCAGAGCGTGGCGCGGGGGGCAGCCTGCAACCGGATCTTGCCGATGGGGTTGCCACACGACTCGCAGATGCCGTAGCTGCCGTCGTCGAGCCGTTCGAGGGCGTGCTCGATCTGGTCCAGCTTGTCGCGAGAGTTGGCAGCCAAGCTCATTTCGTACTCTCGTCCGAAGATGCTGGCGCCCGCATCGGCCTGGTCGTCGCCGGTCCCCTCCCCGGCGTCGCGAAGCAGCCCCTGGAGGTCAGCTTCGGTGATCTCCAGGTCGGCCATGGCACGAGCCCGTTCGTTGTGCAGCTCGTCGCGGATCTCCCGCAGCTCGGCGGCGGTCCAGGGAGCGTCGGTGCTGGCCACGCGCAGCGCCGTGCTGGGCGTGCTGGGCGTGCCGGGCGTGCTAGCCGCGGCGGCCGCCTTCGTTGTGCTCGTAGCACGCACAGGAGTACGCGTGGCGGACGGCTTCGCGGGTGCGGCCTTCGCTGGTGCGGCCTTCGCTGGTGCGGCCTTCGCGGATGCGGTCTTCGCGGGTGCGGCCTTCGCGGGTGCGGCCTTCGCGGGTGCGGCCTTCGCTGGTGCGGCCTTCACTGAAGCGGCCTTGTTGGGAGCGGCCTTCGTGGGAGCGGCCTTCGTGGGAGCGGCCTTGGTGGGCGACGTCGTCGCCTTCCTCGCGGGCACACCAGCACTACCTGCCAGTCCGGCCTTCTTGGTCGGCGCCTTCTGTGCCGAAGCCGTGCCCTTCGCGAGCACGCCCTTGCTCACGGGTGCGGAGGTGTGCGCGGTTTTGGTCGCGGATGCAGACGGGGTCGCGGGTGCGGGCTTCGCCCTCGCGGTCCTGCTCGCCGCAGTCTTCTTCGCCGCAGTCTTGGTCGCCGCAGTCTTGGTCGCCGCAGTCTTGGTCGCCGCAGCCTTGCTCGCCGCAGCCTTGCTCGCCGCAGCCTTCTTCACCGCAGTCTTGGTCGCCGCGACCGTTGTGACGGAGCGCGCGCTTGTCGTCGACCTCGTGGATGCGGTTCGTCCGGTCCCGCTCGGTGCAGTAGCCCTCGTGCCTGCCATGACGTTCCGGCTCCTCCTGCTGGGTTGACCCACCTTTGAAGTCCGGGTCTGGGGTGGCGAGTGGGGTGAGGATACGGCCCGCGGGACGCCGACTTCAAACCGGCTCACCGGCATACCGGCAGGTTGTGGTGTGCCAGACGGCCGATGGGGTGCGGACCCGTCGGTCCGCACCCCGCTACGGTCGGGACGGGCAGCCCACCTCCGCCCAGGAAACTCGGCTCTCGGTGTCGCGCGCCGTCGCCTGCACTCGTCTACGCGGTGGTCTGACTCGCATCGGCGGACGCGCCGTCGGCGCCAGCCCCGTCCTCAGAAGCCGAGTCGACACCGGCGGGCTCGAGGTCGTCGAGCTGACCCTGCAAATAGGACTTGAGATGACCGCGGTAGGTGCGCTCGAAGTCACGCAGCTGGTCGATCTTCTGCTCCAGCAGGCCCTTCTCCTCCTCGAGCCCGGCGAGCACCTCGGCCTTTTTGTTCTGCGCCTCGGCCACCATGCCGGTCGCACGCTCGCGGCCTTCGGTGATCATCTGGTCGTGACGGTCCGTCGCCTCGGTGACGAGGGTGTCGTGCTGGGCCTGAGCGGTCGACAGCAGCTCGTCGTGGCGTGACTGGCCGGTGCCCAGCAGCTCGTCGTGTTTTGCCTGCGCGGTGCCCACCAGCTCGTCATGCTTGCTCTGCCCGGTGTTGACCAGGTCGTCGTGGGTGGCCTGACCGGTGGAGATCAGCTCATCATGGGTGGCCTGACCAGTGGAGATCAGCTCGTCGTGGGTGGCCTGACCGGTGGAGATCAGCTCGTCGCGCAGGGCCTCGCCCTTGCCCACGTGCTCGTCGTGCAGCCGCTGCGCCAGCTCGATGAGCGCCGCTGCGCTCGCGCCGCCGGCGGCACCGCCGGCGACGGCACGCATGACGCCCGTGTTGGTGTCGGCGCCCTGGCCCGCGCTGCTCGCCGTGGCCTCGGTCGCGGCTGCCTGTGCGGCACGTTCCTCCGCCTCCTGGGCGCGCTGCTCGGCGGCCTGCACCTGATCCTGTGCCTCGGCAACGGACTGCTGGGCCCGCTGTAGCTCCCCTTCCAGCTCGCTCGCGCGCTGCTCGGCGGCGGCCCTGGCCTCGCTCGCCTCGCGGGCCCGGGTCTCGGCGGCGTCCAGGCGCTCCTGCACCGAGGCGTCGATCGCCCCTCGGCGATCGCGGGCCTCTGCCTCCACAGCGGCGACGTCAGCCTGCGCCTTGGCCAGGCGTGCGCCGACCTCCTTCTCGGCGGACTCTGCGGTGGAGATGCGGGCCCGTAGCTCGGTGAGGTGGGACTCGTCGATCTGCCCCGCGTGGCCGTCGCTGCCGTTGGTCGAGCCTCCACCGGAGTGGACCTCGTCCAACTGGTGCTTGAGGTCGTCGCGCTGGCCCACGAGGGCACGCATCTCCGCGACGACGTCGTCGAGGAAGTCGTCGACGTCTCGCTCGTCGTAGCCCTTGCGGAACTGCGTCGTCTGGAAGTGTTTGTTGAGGATCTGTTCGGGCGTCAGCGCCATGAGTTCCACCTCGCTCGTCGTGCCGGTTCGGGGGCAAGGTTAGCGCCCGGGGAGAGCCCCTCCAACCCGCCTCTGCGCAGGAAGGGGGTTCCGACGCTCTGCAGAGCAGCGACGGACCACTGGCGCGGTCGGCCGAGAAGGGCGTGACGCGCGTGGCGTGAGGGTCAGGCGATGCGCACGTTCATGAGGATCGAGGTGATCACCATGAGGACCAGAAAGGCGATATCGATGCGCATGCCGCCGAGGTTGATCGATGGGATGACGCGGCGAAGCAGTCGCAGCGGCGGGTCCGTGACCGAGTAGACGGCCTCGGCAACGACGAGCAGGCCCCCCCGCGGTCGCCACTCTCGGGACAGCACCTGAACCCAGTCGAAGATCAGTCTCCCGATCAGCGTGAGAAAGAAGAGGAAGACGACCGTCGAGAAGAGGGATCCCACGATGCGCATGTGACCAGTGTCGCTGATGGTTGCCGTCATTGCGCACAGTGGGTGCCATGGGCCTGCGACGCCTCGGGAGGACCGGTCAGGACTGGTTGAACAAGCCCCGTGTGGTCGCAGCCGCCTCGGGCTCCTCGGAGGAGACCTCGACGTGCTCGGGAGAGAGCAGGAAGACCTTGGACGTCACCCGCTCGATGGTCCCGTGCAGACCGAATACGAGGCCGGCCGCGAAGTCGACGAGCCGCTTGGCGTCGGCGTCGCTCATGTCAGAGAGGTTCATGATCACCGGGGTGCCTTCGCGGAACGCCTCCCCGATGGTCTTGGCCTCGTTGTAGGTCCTCGGGTGGATCGTCGTGATCCGGTTGAGGGGACCGACTTCGGGCTCGCGCACCAGGGTGGCCACCTGCGTGCGACGTGGCAGCGGCATCACAGAAGCACCGCGTTCGGAGCGCTCTGGCCGGTCTGAGCGGTCGGAGTGAGCCGACCGGTCCACACGTTCCGAGCGGTCGTCCCGGGCGTGCTCGTCATCACGGGAGTCGTGCTGCTCGCTGTCATAACCGTCGTAGCGCTCGTCCTCCTCGGCGAGCCCAAGGTAGACCATCGTCTTGCGAAGCGCCCCAGCCATCGTGGAACTCCCTTTGCTGTGTGAGCGGCGTCGTGCGAAACCTGTTGCTGCAGTGACGTTAGCGAAGCACCGGCCGCGATCCGAGGATTGCGCTCCCGACACGCAGGTGAGTCGCCCCACAGCGAACCGCCGCCTCGAGGTCTCCGCTCATGCCCGCCGAGACCCAGGTGGCACCGGGGTGTGACGCCTGGATCCGCCTCGCGACCTCGGCCAGCCGTGCGAAGGCCTCGTCGGGGTCGACGCCCGGCGGGGCCACCGCCATCACTCCGCCGAGACGCAGTGTGCCGCTGTCGGCGACCAGGTCGGCCAGTCCTTCGGCGCCGCGGATCGCGATCCCGCCGCGGAGGCTGTTGGTCGCGTCGGAGAAAGGACCGGGGTCGAGGCCGGGGTCGAGGCCGGGATCGAGGTTGACCTGGACCAGGACCCGCGGCCGCCTTCCCTCCCGCTCTGCCGCAGCCGCCAGCGCGCGGACGAGCTTCGGGCGGTCGGCGGTGTGGACGACGTCGGCGTAGGCCACGACCGAAGCCGCCTTGTTGGTCTGCAGCTGGCCGATGAAATGCCAGGTCAGGTCGACGCCCTCGAGCGCGGCGTCTTCGCGCTTGGCCCGAGCCTCCTGGTCGCGACTCTCGCCGAACTGGGTCAGTCCGAGGTCGGCCAACAGCCGCACGTCGGACGCGGGAAAGAACTTGGTCACCACAACCAGATGGACCTCGGCCGGGTCCCGACCCGACCGGTCGCAGACGACGGCGACCCGCCGGCGTACCGTCTCGAGGTTGCTCGCGAGGTGCCTGCCGCGTTCTCGTGCGTCCAAGCTCGTCCCGGCCGTCATGTCGACGGCAGCAGGCGGACGACGCCGGCGAACCGGCCGGTGGTGCCGTCGCGGCGGTACGAGTAGAGGCTCGCGTCCTCGCGGGTGCAGCCGGGCACCCAGGTGACGTCGACACCGAGACCGGTGAGCTGGTCAACGACGCCTGCCGCCACGTCGATGGCGGGAGTGCCCGTCCACGACAGCGTGGCGCTGACCGGGCTGACGGCCGCTGCCACGTCGCGCATCGAGGCCGGGACCTCGTAGCACCGCCCGCACACCGACGGCCCGACGACGGCGACCAGGTCGTCGATGCCGGCGCCCTCGTCGACCATCCGCTCGACCGCACGCACAGCGACACCCGCGACCATCCCGGGCCGGCCGGCGTGGACCGCCCCGACGACACCGGCGACCGGATCGGCGAGCAGCACGGGCACGCAGTCGGCCGCGAGGGCGGCCAGCGCGAGGTCGTCCCTGGTGGTGACCACGGCGTCGAGGGCAGGCGGTTGCGTGCCCCATGGCCCCTCGACCGTGGTGACGAGCGCGCTATGACATTGCCGCATGAAGATGAGGTGGTCACGCGGGACACCGAAAGCCCGGGCGAGGTCACGCCGGTTCGACTCGACCGCCTCCGGGTCGTCGCCGCTGCCACCGCCGAGGTTGAGGCCGGACCAGGGCCCGATGCTGGTACCTCCGGTGCGCGAGGTCACGGCAAACCGCACCGCACGGCGTCCGCCCCCGGCCTTCAGATCGCGCGACCAGAAGAACACGTCCTGATTCTCGCAGAACCGGAGCAGGGCCGGTCAGGTGACCGGTCGCGCGTCCTGCTCGAGGACGGGCCGCCTGGGCAGACCACCGAGGCGCGAGCGCGGATCCTGGGGGACCGATGCGCAGATCAGTGCAGGGGTCACTGCTGAGATCGCTGCGGGGATCGATGCTGAGATCAGTGCCGGGATCGATGCTGAGATCGATGCAGGCATCCGTGTGGGGATCAGCGCGCGGACAGGCGTCGTGAGGACAACACCCAAGGCACACTGATCGCCGCCTTGCCGGCGCCAACGCCCCGCCGCGCGCTCTCGTGACCCTCCGCCCGAGCGGACGGTCTCGCTACTACTTGAGGAAGTCCGGGACGTCGAGGTCGTCACCGTCGTCGAACGTCACGCCGCGCGGCGGCGTCTGCGAGCCACTCGAGGCCCCGACGGGGGCAGGCGTCGGGGCGGGCGATGTCGCACCCGACGCACCGTTGCTGCCCGAGCCCCCGTCGCGCGACGGGGCAGGCATGCCGGACGAGGGCGCCGAACCGGCCGGAACCAGCGTCTGGGCACGCTGACCGTCGCGGCCGTCGCGGCCGTCGCTCGAGCGCTCGGCCGAGGCGGCTGCGCGCTCGTCGCGCAGCTTGGTCGGGCCGCCGCCGTCGAAACCGGCCGCGATGACCGTGACGCGGACCTCGTCGCCGAGGGCGTCGTCGATGACGGCGCCGAAGATGATGTTCGCCTCGGGGTGCGCGGCCTCCTGCACCAGTCGAGCGGCCTCGTTGATCTCGAACAGCCCGAGGTCCGAGCCACCAGAGATCGACAGCAGCACCCCATGCGCGCCGTCGATGCTGGCTTCCAGAAGAGGAGACGAGATGGCCAGCTCGGCGGCCTGGACGGCTCGATCCTCACCGCGGGAAGAGCCGATGCCCATCAGGGCGGACCCGGCACCCTGCATGACGGACTTGACGTCGGCGAAGTCGAGGTTGATCAGCCCTGGGGTGGTGATCAGGTCGGTGATGCCCTGGACGCCGGAGAGCAGTACCTGGTCGGCGCTGCGGAACGCGTCCATCATCGAGACGCTGCGATCGCTGATCGACAGCAGTCGGTCATTGGGGATGACGATGAGGGTGTCGACCTCCTCGCGCAGCCCCGCGATGCCGGACTCGGCCTGGTTGGCGCGGCGACGGCCTTCGAAGGTGAAGGGCCGGGTCACCACACCGATGGTCAGGGCGCCGAGGCCGCGGGCGATCTTGGCCACGACCGGCGCGCCGCCCGTACCGGTGCCACCGCCTTCCCCGGCGGTCACGAACACCATGTCGGCTCCCTTGAGCACCTCCTCGATCTCCTCCGCGTGGTCCTCCGCGGCCCTGCGTCCCACCTCCGGGTCGGCGCCGGCGCCGAGCCCACGGGTCAGCTCGCGACCCACGTCGAGCTTGACGTCGGCGTCACTCATGAGCAGTGCCTGGGCGTCGGTGTTGATGGCGATGAACTCGACACCCTTGAGGCCGACCTCGATCATCCGGTTGATCGCGTTGACGCCTCCGCCGCCGATGCCGACGACCTTGATGACGGCCAGGTAGTTGTGCGGGTCTGCAGCCACGGGTAGGGCCTTCCTGAAGGAGCTGGTGCGGGTACGTTTGTCTGATCGGCGTGTCGAACGAGACTCAACGTCTACCTGACGGTTATATTCCGGTCAGCCTCGCCTGGGCAGGACGGTATGCCGCGGCCTCGACCCGATCAACACGCCGCGCGGCGTGTCCCTCGACCTTCCGGGAAGATTCACGGTCGACGCGCTGGTGGTTGGGACACGAGGGCCTTCTGGGGCCTATGTGGCCTGAGTTAACGTGACACCGGCTGCGGTCACCGCGTGACGGGGGTGTCCGGTGCGCTCACGTCGATGACGGCCGGGTTGGTCGGGAGCAGCGCGTTGAGCACCTCCAGTTTTTTCGCGCCGTCGTCGCTGCCTCCCCAGACCACGCTCACAGCGCCGAGCTGCAGGGTCACCAGGTCGGCGCTCGTCACCGTCACGGCCGAGACCGCGCTGCGCTGGGCGGGGCTGAACACCTGGAGGACCTCGATGGCGGCCCGCAGCCCGGCGGGGTCCGGTGCACTCGAGGTGGCGTTGACCTGCGCGATTCCCGGGGGGAGCGCACTGACCGTTTCGAACGGGATGCCATGGGCATCCACAACCTGTAGTTGACCTTGAGGGCTTTTCACCCCCAGTACGGCGGCCTTTCGCTCCACGCGCACCGTCACGGTGGAGGGCCAGGTCCGCGTCACCGTCACTAACGCCACGGTCGGGATCCTCGCGACCCGGGCTGCCACGCCCGAGGTGTCGATCGTGGCCAGGTGGACACCCAACGGAACGGCTGCCGCGGCGGTCGCAGCCTGCGTCTCCACCGGGTTCGACAACCCGGTTACGGCGACCTGACGGACTGTCAGCACCGGGCTCCAGGCCACGAGCCACACCAGCGCCACTACGACGAGGACGAGTGCCGCGCCGGCGGCCAGCAGGAGCCGCGGCCGCCGCCGGGCCCGGCGGGCACGCTCGTCGAACCGGTCGCGGGTGGAGCGTACCTGTGACTTCAGGGTCGCGGTGGGGCGGCCCGGGCTCGACGCCTCGGGCGACGCCGTGGACCGGGCCGCTTCGCCCGTCCAGCGTGGGCTGGGACTCATGAGCCCACTTCCGATCCGGCAGATTTGGCATCAGATCCACCAGCAGATTGAGCAGCAGATCCGGCACGGCCCGCATCACGCAGTCGTAGCAGGATCTCCGGTCCGATCATGGTCACGTCGCCGGCGCCGACCGTGAGCACGAGGTCACCAGGAACGACGAGGTCGACGACCGCGTCGGCAACGGCGGCCCAGGACGGGACATAGACAACCCGCGTCGCGGTCGCCTGCGAACCGCTGGCACCGGTGGCAGCGCGGGCCGGGCTGAGGGCGCTGAGGGCGCTGAGGGCGTCGGCGACCAGTCGGCCCGAGACACCGGGAAGGGGGTCCTCTCGGGCGGCATACACATCCATGACGACGACGACGTCGGCCCGAGCCAGTCCCGCCCCGAGCTCTCTCGCGAAATCCCGGGTCCGCGAGTACAGGTGCGGCTGGAACACCACGACCAGGCGACCTGCGCCGGCATCATCCAGCAGCTGCCGGGCGGTCCCGACGACCGCTGCGACCTTGCCGGGATTATGGGCATAGTCGTCGACGACCTGGACCCCGGCCTCGCGTCCCTTGGGCTCGAACCGACGGCGCGTGCCCGTGAAGCCGCCCAGGCCGGCGACCACCGCGTCGGCCGGCTCACCCAGTCCGACGGTGGCCGCCGCCAGTGCCGCCGTCGCGTTGAGGAGGTTGTGCTCGCCCGGAACCATCAGGCGCACGCGATGCTGCTGGCCCGACAGCGTGATCGTGGCCGCCCAGGCGAGTCCGCGATGCTCCACGTCCTGCACCCGCACGTCGGCATCCTCAGAGAGCCCGTAGGTCAGGACCCGCAGCTCCGGGTCGATCTCGTCGCGACTGTTGCGTGCCCAGTCGGCCAGCCGTCGTGCCCCGGCGTCGTCGACTCCGACAACGAGCAGCCCGCCGGGCTCGATCGTCCCGACGAGCTCCCGGTATGCCTCCTCGACCGTCTCGAAGTCACCGTAGAAGTCGAGGTGGTCGGGTTGCACGCTCGTGACGACGGCGACGTGGGGTCGGTAGACCAGGAAGGAGCCGTCGCTCTCGTCGGCCTCGACGACGAACACGTCCCCGGTGCCGAGGTGGGCGTTCGTGCCGTGCCGGGCGAGCTCACCGCCTACGGCGAACGATGGGTCGACGCCACACGCCTGCAGCGCGACGGTCAGAAGCGAGGTGGTCGTCGTCTTGCCGTTCGCGCCGGCGACGGCGACCCGACGGCGCCCGCGCATCGTCGAGGCAAGGGCTTGAGCCCGGTGCAGGACGCGGCGGCCGCCGTCTCGAGCCGCGACGAGCTCGGGGTTGGACTCGCGGATGGCCGAGGAGATGACGACGGTGTCGGCCGACGCGACATGAGCGGGATCGTGCCCGACCACCACCTCCGCCCCCTCGGCGGCCAGAGTCTGCAGCAGCGACGACTCCTTCGCGTCGCACCCGCTGACCTCGAGGCCCTGCGCGAGCATCACCCGGGCGACACCGGACATACCCGCCCCGCCGATCGCGACAAAGTGCACCCGTCCGAGGTCGGCGGCGGCAGGAACCTCCGCACGGAAGTCGAACCGGGTCGTCGGCAGACTCACGTCCCCACCCCCGGGGGCACCGGTGTCCCGGTGGGCCCCGCGGCATACGCCGCGTGAACGAGGTCGACGAGGTGCTCGTCGGCGTCACGCTGCCCCACCGTCGCCGCTGCATCCCCCATCGCGTCGAGACGCGAGCCGTCGGTGGCCAGCGGAATGACATGCTCCGACACCCACCGCGGGGTGAACGTGGCATCGTCGACGAGGATCCCCCCGCCGGCCGCCACCACATCGGTCGCATTGAGTCGTTGCTCGCCGTTGCCGACCGGCAGGGGGACGTAGACCGCCGGGAGCCCCACCGCCGTCAGCTCGCACACGGTGTTGGCGCCTGACCGACAGACCACGAGATCGGCCGCGGCGTAGGCGAGCTCCATCCGGTCGGCGTACGAAACGACAACGTAGGGCGCGCCGACCGGTGGCAGGTCAGGCGCGAAGTCCTTGCCGGCCCCGGTCACATGCAGGACCTGGATCCCGGCCGCACTCAGCTCGAGGCTGCGGGCGGCGAACGTCTGGTTGAGCCGCTGCGCGCCGAGCGACCCACCGGTCACGAGCAGCGTCGGCCACTGTGGGTCCAGGCCGAACGCCGCCATACCGTCCGCACGCCGCGCCGCACGGTCCAGCTGCGAGACCTCCCGACGCAACGGCATGCCGACCAGCGTCGCGTGAGCCAGGGCGGTCCCACGGAACGTGGTCCCGACGAATCGGGTGAACCTGGCCCCCAACCGGTTTGCCACACCCGGGGTGGCGTTCTGTTCGTGGACGACGATCGGCAGGCGGCGGCGACGAGCAGCCAGGTAGGCCGGGGTCGAGACATAGCCACCGAAGCCGACCACCACCTCGGCGCCGGTCTCGTCGATCGCACGACCTGCGGATGTGACTGCCTTGCGCAGCGCGCCAGGCAGTCGCATGAGCGCGGGATCAGGCTTGCGCGGCAACGGAACTCGCGGGACGAAGCGCAGATCGTAGCCGCGGGCGGGGACCAAGCGCGCCTCCAAGCCGGTCTCGGTGCCCAAGGCGGTGACCGTCACATCGGGGTCGCGGCGGCGCAGGGCGTCGGCAAGCGCGAGGAGCGGCGAGACGTGTCCCGCCGACCCACCACCGGCCAGCAGCACCGACGAGGGACGGGCAGCGATCCCCATCAGCGAACCGTCACCGCTGCGCGCGCACCCGTCACCGCTGCCTGCGCCGGGGCAGCACCGCGAGCGAGCGCCGGACCACGCTGGGTCGCGTCGCGAGGATAGCCCTGGCGCCGGGCTCGTCTCGAGCGAACGAGAGCAGCATTCCGAGGGCGAGCAGGGTCGTGACCAGAGCCGAGCCACCGGCCGAGACGAGTGGGAGGGGGACGCCGATGACGGGAAGCAGTCCGATCACCGCCCCGATGTTGATCATGGTCTGGATGAGGATCCACGCCATCACCCCGGCGGTGGCGACCCGGACGAACTGGTCACGCGAACGCTGGACGAGCCGGTAGCAGGCCCACGCCAGCAGGGTGAACAGCAGCAGGATGACCAGCGTTCCAGGGAGTCCGAGCTCCTCGCCGATGATGGCGAAGATGAAGTCGTTGTGGGCCTCGGGCAGCCAGCTCCACTTCTCCTTGCTGGCGCCGAGGCCGACGCCCCACCATCCCCCGTCGGCGAGCGCATAGAGACCGTGGACGGACTGGCCGCAGGTGCCGTCCGGGTCGGTGCAGCTGTTGCTCAGCCACTGGCTGATCCGGTCCATCCGGTTCTGGCTGGTGACGACGAGTACGGCCGTGACGGCGCCGAAGGCCGTGGCGGCGAGCAGGAAGAACCGGGCGGGGACGCCGGAGACGAACAGTAGGGCGCCGACGATCCCGATGAGGATGAGGCCGGTGCCCAGGTCGTGGCCGGCGAGCACGAGCCCGACCGTGACCAGGACGATGGGGACGAGGAAGGGCACGATCACATGTCGCAACCGGTCGAGCAGCGTGCGCTTCTGGGCCAGGACGGCCGCGCCGATGAGGATCAGCGCGAGCTTGATGAGCTCCGACGGCTGGATCTGCACCCCCAGCCGGACCCAGTTGCGGTTGCCGTTCACCGAGACGCCGAGCCGGGTGAACACGAGCGCCTGCAGACCCAGTGCTCCGATCAGGGCGGGGAGCGCCAGCCGCCGGTACCAGCGCACGGAGACGCGGGAGGCGACCGCGGCCAGGACGATCCCGATCGCCGCGAACCTGGCCTGGTCGAGGAAGACGCTGAACGACGACCCGTCCTCGCGGTAGGAGGTGATCATCGAGGCCGACAGCACCATCACCAGGCCGATGACGACCAGGATGGCGGTGGTGCTCAGCAGCACGTAGTAAGTGGTGACCGGCGACTCGAGCCGTTCGAGGAACGGCAATACGCGGTGGAGCAGGCCGTGGCCCTGCTCGGTGTCGGCCTGCCCCCCCCGCTGAGTCGGGCTGGAGGGCGGACGGGGGTTGCCTGCCTTGGCTCGCCGTGTCGCTGTGCTGGTCATCGGCTCGCCATCAGCGCGACTCGGCGTACCGGCGTACGGCTGCCTCGAACGCATCGCCGCGGGCGGCGTAGCCGGCGAACATGTCCATCGAGGCCGCGGCGGGCGCGAGCAGGACGACGTCGCCGTCCTGGGCGAGCGAGGCGGCCCGGTCGACCACGAGGTCCATCGTGTCGAGGCCGGCCATGGGGCCAGTCTGGGGCGGTTCGAGGTCCACGACCGGGACCTCGGGCGCGTGTCGGGCCAGCGCGTCGGCGAGGCGCGCGCGGTCGGCGCCGATGAGCACGACGCCCCGCAGCCGGCCCGAGACCGCCGACACCAGGTCGCCGAGCTGCTGGTCGTCCGCTCCCTTGAGCAGGCCACCAGCCACCCACACGACCCGTTCGAAGGAGCGGAGGGAGGCCAGCGCGGCGTGCGGGTTCGTCGCCTTGGAGTCGTTGACGAACCGGACTCCATCGACGGTCGCGACGTCAGCGATCCGATGCGGGTCGGGGCGGAAGGTCCGCAGGCCGTCGCGCACCGACAGTGGTCCCACCCCGTAGGCCCGGGCCAGGGCCGCTGCGGCCAGGGCGTTGGCGACGTAGTGCGGCGCGATGCTCGGCGCGTCGCCCTGCAGGTCGTGCAAGGTGCCGAGCTCGGCGGCGGAGTTCTGTCGCTGCTCGACGAAGGCGCGGTCGGCGAGCACCTCGTCGACCAGGCCCAGCATGGACGGGGCCGGCACCCCCAGGGTGAAGCCGATGGCGCGACACCCCTCGACCACCTCGGCCTCCATGACGAGCTGTTCGGTGAGCGGGTCGGCGACGTTGTAGACGCACGCGACGTGGGTGTGCTGGTAGATGCGGCCCTTGGCGCGGAGATACTGCTCGAACGAGCCGTGCCAGTCGAGGTGGTCGGGGGCGACGTTGAGGCAGGCCGAGGCCACCGCCGAGACCGAGCGTTGCCAGTGCAGCTGGAAGCTGGACAGCTCCACGGCGATGACGTCGAACGGCTCGGGATGGAGCACCGCCTCGAGGATCGGGGTGCCGACGTTGCCCGCGCTCGTCGCGCGCAGGCCGGCCGCCCGCAGGATCGAGGCCAGCATGTTGACGGTGGTGGTCTTGCCGTTGGTGCCGGTGACGGTCAGCCAGGGAGCGGCGCCGGTGGCCGCCCGCATCCGCCAGGCCAGCTCGACCTCACCCCAGACCGGTACGCCTCGTGCGGCCGCCTCGAGCAGCATCGGCTGGTCGGGCCGCCACCCCGGCGAGGTGACGACGAGGTCGATGAGCTGACCGGTCTCCAGAGGCATACCGGCCGTGTGCTCCAGACCTTGGCGCACCTCGACGCCGAGGATGTCGAGGATGCCTGCCCGCTCGTCGTTGGCGCTCACCTCCCCGTGCGGTCGCCCGTCGACGATCGTCACGACCGCACCACGTTCGGAGAGGGCGTCTGCCGCCGCGAACCCGCTCAGCCCGAGGCCCGCGACGAGGACGCGTAGGCCGGACCAGTCGGCGTCCCGGTGGGTCAGCCCGGGTCGGGGTTCATAGCGGTCGACGTAGTCGTCCAGGTCGTCGTCGGTCACGAGGTCCCCACCACCCACTCGGCGTAGAAGAGACCCAGCCCGAGCGCGACGAAGAGTCCCGCGATGATCCAGAACCGGATGACGACAGTGATCTCGTTCCAGCCGATCAGCTCGAAGTGGTGGTGCAGAGGCGCCATCCTCAGGACCCGTTTCCCGGTGATCTTGAACGAGCCGACCTGGGCCATCACCGAGAGCACCTCGAGGACGAACAGTCCGGCCAGGATGACGACGAGCAGCTCCGTGCGCGTCGTGATCGCGAGTCCCGCGAGCGCCCCGCCCAGGGCCAGGGAGCCGGTGTCGCCCATGAAGATCTTGGCCGGGGAGGCGTTCCACCACAGGAACCCGAAGCAGGCTCCCATGCCCGCAGCGGCGACCATCGCCAGGTCGAGGCTGTCGCGCACCTCGTAGCACTTGATGCCGGGGTTGGTCTGGCAGTTCTGGTTCTGGGTCCAGATGCTGATCAGGAGGTAGGCCCCGAACACCATCGTCGACGCCCCGGTCGCCAGCCCGTCGAGTCCGTCGGTGAGGTTCACGCCGTTCGAGGTGCCGGCGATCATGAGGTTGGCCCACAGGACGAAGAGCAGGATCCCGCCGACCGTTCCTGCGAACGCGAGGTTCACGTGCGTGTCGCGCACGATCGAGATGAACGGCGACGCCGGCGTGCGGCGCTGGTCGTTGGGGAAGTTCAGCGCCAGCACCGCGAAGATCACCCCGACGAGCGCCTGGCCGGCGAGCTTCTGCCCCGACCGCAGCCCCAGCGAACGCTGTTTGGAGATCTTGATGAAGTCGTCCAGCCAACCGATCACCCCGAGACCGGTCATGAGGAACAGCACGAGGAGACCGCTCATCGACGGGGCGCTCAGGGTCAGCAGGTGCGCGGCGAAGTAGGCGACGAGCACGGACCCGAGGATGACCGCACCCCCCATCGTCGGGGTGCCGCGCTTGGTGTGGTGCGAGGTCGGCCCGTCGTCGCGGATGAACTGGCCGTAGCCGC
Source organism: Lapillicoccus sp. (assembly GCA_965277795.1). Classification (GTDB taxonomy): domain Bacteria; phylum Actinomycetota; class Actinomycetes; order Actinomycetales; family Dermatophilaceae; genus Lapillicoccus. Next base: position 1,172,008 of record OZ255840.1, on the reverse strand, counting down.
GCTTCTCCAAGAACCGGATGAACATCGGCGTCCCGAGAAGGGCGGCGAGCAACGACACGGCGGCTGCGACGAGCACGCCCTTCACTGCGGCACCTCCACCCCGACCAGACGGTCCCCGAGCCACCGTAGCCCGGCGTCCCGGCTGGACTTGAGCAACACGACGTCACCGGGGGCGAGCTCGCGTCGCAGCAGGGCGTATGCCGCGTCGACGTCCGGCACCCAGCGGCCGGACCCGCGGGTCCGGCCGGTAGGGCTGGCGAGCGCGTCGACGACGGACCGGGCGCCGGCACCCACCGCCAGGATCTGGTCGACCCCCATGGCGGCGGCGCGGCGGCCGAGCTGCTCGTGCTCGGCCGTCGACTCCGATCCCAGCTCCAGCATCTCCCCGAGGACCGCCCAGGACCGCCGGGCGGGCGTGGTCGCGGTGGAGATGGCGTGCAGGGCGTCGAGGGCGGCGCGCATCGACTCGGGGTTCGCGTTGTAGGCGTCGTTGACGACGGTCACGCCGTCGGCGCGCTCCACGACCTCCATCCGCCACCTGCTGACCGCCGCGGCCTCCCCGAGGACTCTGACCGTCAGGTCGAGGTCCAGCCCGCACTCGCGAGCGACCGCCACCACCGCGAGCGCGTTGGCGACCTGGTGGACCCCGGCCACCTGCAACCGGACGGAGCGCTCGCCCTCAGCGGTCACCAGGACGAAGGTGGCCCGTCCCGCGGCGTCCAGCCGGACCTCGCGAGCGCTGACGTCCGCCGGCTCGCGAAGACCGGTGGTGACCACTCGCGCCGAGGTGCGGGCCGCCATCGCGGCGACCGCCGGGTCGTCGGCGTTGAGGACCGCCAACCCGGCGGGTGTCAACGCCTCGACCAGCTCACCCTTGGCGACCGCGATGTTCTCGCGGCTGCCGAACTCGCCGAGATGGGCGGACCCGACGTTGAGGACGACGGCGACGTCCGGCGGGGCGATCCCGGTCAGGTAGCGCAGGTGGCCGATGCCTCGGGCCCCCATCTCGGCGACAAGGAACCGCGTCGAGCTCGTCACGCGGCAGACGGTCAGTGGGACGCCGACCTCGCCGTTGAGCGAGTCCACGGGGGCGACCGTCTCGGCCGCGGCACCGAGCACCCGCGCGAGCAGGTCCTTCGTGCTCGTCTTGCCCGACGAGCCGGTCACCGCCACGACCGTCAGGTCCGGTGCGCGGTCGACGACCCCGCGCGCCACCCGGCCGAAGGCGACCTCGACGTCGTCGACAACCAGGGACGGCAGCCCGCCGACGGGACGGCTGGTCAGGGCGGCGACGGCGCCGGCCGCTCGCGCCGACTCGACATAGTCGTGTCCGTCGGCATACTCGCCGACGCGCGCGACGTAGAGGCTGCCGGGAGCGCACTGACGCGAGTCCGTGGTCACCGGCCCGGCAACCACCACCTGGTCGAGCCTGGCGGGCTCTCGGGTCTGGTCCGGCTCGTCGGACCCCTGGTCAGGCCCTTCGTGAGACCCCCCGTCAGACAGCGCGGGGTGGAGCGAGCCTCCCGTGAGCACGGCGAGATCCCGCAGGGTCGTCGGGATCATCAGGTCGCTTCCGGTCGGTAGTCGAGGCCGTCCAAGGCTGCCCGCAAGGCGTCCCGGTCGTCAAAAGGATGCACGACCCCGGCAATCTCCTGCCCTGTCTCGTGGCCCTTGCCGAGGACGACGACGGTGTTGTCACCCGCTCGGCCGTCGCGTCGCGCCGCCGCGACGGCGTTGGCGATGTGGACCCCGCGCCCCGCGGTGGAGGACTTCGCGGTCCGAGGGCCCCGTCTCCCTCTCCCCGTGTCGGCGTCGTACGCAAGCACGTCCTGCATCCCCTCGATGATCTCGGACCGGATCGCCGAGGGGTCCTCCGAGCGGGGGTTGTCGTCGGAGACGATGACGTCGTCCGCCCATCTGCGCGCCGCCGCTCCCATGGCCCGCCGCTTGCCGCGGTCGCGGTCGCCACCCGCGCCGAGCACGACGACGAGCCGGCCCGGTGTCGAGGACCGGAGGGCGCGCAGAGCTGCCTCGACGGCGTCGGGGGTATGCGCGTAGTCGACGATCCCGCGCGGATCCCGCTCCGGGTCGGGGTGGGTGGCGGTGACCAGCTCCATCCGCCCCGGCACGACCGGCTCCCTGCCCATCGCCGGGGCGACGTCCGAGAACGGGTAGCCCACCTCGACGAGCGCAACGGCTGCCATCGCCGTGTTGACGACGTTGAACTCACCGGGCAGGTGGCATTTCAGGGTCACCGAGCCCTGCGGACCGGTGAGGACGAGCTCCGGCCAGGTCCGGGCCCGTACGGACCAGTCCGCCACCGCCCCCAGGTGGGACCCGAGCGTCACGACAGGGACCGTGGCCTGAGCGGCCAGTCGGACGCCCCAGGGGTCGTCGACGCAGACGACGCCGCGCCGTGCGTGCTCCGGTGTGAAGAGCCGCGCCTTCGCTGCGAAGTAGTCCTCCATCGAGCCGTGGAAGTCCAGGTGGTCTTGCGAGAGGTTGGTGAACAGCGCCACGTCGAAAACCGCCCCGTCGACCCGGTGCTGGGCGAGAGCGTGGCTGGAGACCTCCATCACCACGTCCGTGGCGTCCCGTTCGCGCATCAGCGCCAGCAACGCGTGCAGCTCGGTCGCCTCGGGCGTGGTGCGGCTGGACTTCAGGCGCTCATTGCCGATCCGGGTCTCGACCGTGCCCATCAGACCGGTGCGCGCGCCCAGCGCGCGCAGGGCAGCCTCGATGAGGTATGCCGTGGTCGTCTTGCCGTTCGTGCCGGTCACGCCGATCAGCCGCAAGGCGTCGGCCGGCCTTCCGTAGACCACCGCTGCCAGGTCGCCGAGGACGGCGCGCGGCTCGGTGGTCACCAGCACGGGCAGACCAGTCACCCCCATCTGCGTCAGCATCGAGTCACCGGCCGGGTCGGTGAGCACGGCGACCGCTCCGGCCGCCACCGCCTCAGGCACGAACGAGGCCCCGTGCGTGGCGAAGCCCGGAAGCGCGGCATACAGGTCGCCGGGCTGCACGGTGCGAGAGTCCAGACTGACGCCAGTGACACCACCCACGCCCGCCGGGGAGGACGGAACACTGCTGCTGAGGGTGGCCCCGACGAGGCTCACCAGCTCACCCAGGGGCACCTCGTCAGCCGAGGTGGGACGGGGGGCGGGCACTCCTCGCAGGCTACCCTTTGCGCTTCTCACCGTTGAGCACGGCGGGATCGTTGGGGTCCCACGCCGAGTCCTGCGAGTTGAGCGGGATCACCGGCGCGACGGTGCCGGTCGGGGCGACCTGGCCCCGCTGCAAGGCGTATGTCATCACGTCCTTGAAGACCGGCGCGCCGAGCTGCCCACCGAAGTGACCCTGGACCGGGTTCTGCAGGGTGACGGCGATGACGTATTTCGGGTCGTCCGCCGGGGCGTACCCGATGAACGAGGCGGTGTAGCCGTTGTAGGCGCCGACCGTCTCGTCGTAGCGGTTGGCAGTGCCGGTCTTGCCGGCGACCCGGTAACCGTCGATCTTTGCCTTCGGAGCAGTTCCGTGCGGCCCGACGACCTCCTCGAGCATCTGGCTCATCTTCGTGGCGGTGTCGGTCGAGACAACGCGAATGCCCTGCGGCTGCGCGGCCGGGGTGACCTTGCCGGTCGAGTCGGTGCTGCTCTCGACGAGGCTCGCAGGGATGCGGACCCCCCCGTTGGCGAGCGTCTGATAGACCCCGGCGGCCTGGATCGCGTTGAGTGCGTAGCCCTGACCGAACAGCACGGTGTAACGCTGTGTCCCGCTCCAGTCCGCGGCTTTGGCGAGGATCCCCGCGGACTCCCCGGGGTATCCGATGCCCGAGGTCGACCCCATCCCGAACTTGCGGAAGTAGTCATACATCGTGGCTTGTGGCACCTTCTCGGTCGCGAGGATGGTCCCCATGTTGCTCGACATGGCCAGGGCTCCGGCAACGGTCAGGTTCAGGATGCCGTGATCGACGTCGTCCTTGAAGACCGTGTCGGACCGCGGCAGCCGGTTGGGGACGATGAGCTGGCTGGTGGGCTGGACCACACCCTCTTGGAGCGCCGCGGCCACGGACATGACCTTGCCGGTCGAGCCGGGCTCGTAGACGTCCTGGAACGCGTGGTTGGCCAACCCGGCCGGGGTCGACTGACCGACGGCGGTCGGATCGAACGTCGGGTAGGACGCCACGGCACGCAGCTTGCCGGTCTTGACCTCCTGCACCACGACGTAACCCGACGCGGCCTGGCTCTGGGTGACCATGTTGGCGATCTCGTTCTGCGCGAACCACTGCAGATCCGCGTCGACGGTCAGCCTGACGTCGTCGCCGTTCGCGGCCGGGGTGCTCTCCTGGATCGCCCACGGGATCTCGGTGCCGTCCTGGGCCCGCTGGTAGATCTGCTTGCCGGGAGTGCCCTTGAGCGCGGAGTTCTCCATCACCTCCAGGCCGCCACCCGCGGTCCCGTCGGCCTGCACGAAGCCCACCAGCGGCGCCGAGGTCATCCCTGCCGGGTAGATCCGTTCGGCCGTCGACTCGCTGTATATCCCCGGGATGCCGAGTGCGGTCAACGACCGGTACGCCAGCGGCGTCACCTCCTTGGCGACGATGACGTACTTGGTCCCCATCAGCAATGGGACCAGGGCGTCCGCCGTCGTGCCGAGGATCGGGGCCATCTCCTGCGCGGCGCCGACCACGCCCACGATGGTGGTGGTGCCGTTGACCTTCTTCGCGTAGGTCGCGATGGCCCGCTGGTCGACGTAGACGGTCTTGCGTTCGACGCTCGAGGCGAGCACTACCCCGTTGGTGTCGGTGATCTCGCCGCGCAGCGCCGGTTCGACCTTGGTCACCAGGCGCTTGTCCAGCGCCGCCTCCTGGACACGTGAGGCGTCGAAGGCCTGGACGCGCAGCAGCTGGGCCGCGAAGACCGTGAAGACGAACATCGCCGCGACGAGCATGAACCGGACGCGACGGTGCGGGTTGGCGACGCCGACCCGTGGGCGCCGGCGGGGCGGCCGACGAGGTGGTCCCCCGCTGGGTGCCGGACGAGGAGCCGAGCGAGGAGCCGGGCGAGGTGCCGGGCGAGGAGCCGAGCGAGCGGATGACGACGGCGGACGGCCGGGATCGGGTCGTCCGCCGGACTGCCTGCGTGGTGCCTGCTGCCCCATCTGCCGGGTCACCTCTGGGTCTCGTCTCGATCTCGTGAGCGGGCGGTCGGAAGCGGGGTCACCCCGCGGGCTTTCCTGCCGCTGCGGGTGCTGCGGGTGCTGCGGGTGCTACGGGTGGTGCGGGTGCTGCGGGTGCTGCGGGTGCTGCGGGTGCGGCGGGTGCGACCGCGGGAACAGCCGGGGCCACCGGTGCCGGTGGGGGCGGTGTGGGACTGGTGACGACGTTAAGTCGCTGCTCCGCTTTGGCGGGCTGCGCCACGCCGATCAGCGCCCCGTCAGACAGTCGGATGAAGGCCATGCTGGTCGCCGGCACCATCCCGAGCGCCTGGGCCTTGTCCGCCAACGAGCTGGGGGAACGCAGGTCGTCGACCGCTTGGGTCAGCTGCTCCTGCGTGTCGGTCAGGGTTCCCGACGTCCCCTGCAGGTCGCGCAGCTGGAAGGTTCCTTGCGCCAACGCGGTGTTCAGCATCAGCAGCGCGACCAGCCCCGCCGCGAGCAGCACGATGCAGATGGTGGCGAACAGCCCGCTGCCCGTCTGACGGATGGCTGCGGGCACCACGCGCAGGGGCGCCAGCGGTCGCCCGGCGGGCCTAGCGGCCTCGCGCGACCACCGTGCGTGAGCGACGGCACTGGTCTGGCTCTGGCTCATCCTCGTCGTCCTTTCGTTCCTGCTGCGCTGCTGGTCCGGCGGGCTCGTGCGGGTGGCGCCGCGCGCGGCGAGCGTCGCGGCCCGGCGGCGATGCGTTCGGCGGCGCGCAGCCGTGCCGAGGCAGCGCGCGGGTTCGCCACGACCTCCGCCTCGGTCGGCTCCTCGCCTCCACGAGTGAGCAGCCGCAGGTATGCCGCGTGCTTGGCCGGCTCGACCGGCAGGTCGGGAGGTGCACTCGAGGTCGAACCCGAGGCCAGCGCGCGCTTGGTGATCCGGTCCTCCAGCGAGTGGTAGCTGAGGACGGCGATCCGACCCCCGATCGCGAGGGCGTCGATGGCGGCGGGTAGCGCGCCCTCCCAGGCCGCCAGCTCGGCGTTGACCTCGATGCGCAACGCTTGGAAGGTGCGCTTCGCCGGGTGTCCCCCGCTGCGTTGCGACGCCTGCGGAATGGTCGAGCGCAGCAGCTCGACGAGGCGGCCCGAGGTGGCGAACGGCTCCTTCTCACGCTCCCGGACCACCGCACCGGCGATCTTGCGGGCGAACCGCTCCTCGCCATAGTCACGCAGGATCCGGGTCAGGTCCCGCGGCTCATAGGCGTTGAGCACCTCGGCCGCCGTGATGCCGGTGCTCTGGTCCATGCGCATGTCCAGCGGGGCGTCAACCCGATAGGCGAACCCGCGGTCCTGCTCGTCCAGCTGCAGAGAGGAGACACCCAGGTCGAACAGCGCGGCGTCGATGGTGGCCAGCCCGAGAGAGGCGACGACCGACGAGAACTCGTCGTAGACGGCGTGCACCAGGGTGAGCCGGTCGGCATACCGGACGAGCCGTGCCTCGGCGAGGTCGAGAGCATCCTGGTCACGGTCGATACCGACGAGGCGCGCTGTCGGGCACGCCTCGAGGATGGCTTCGGCGTGGCCACCCATGCCGAGCGTGCCGTCGACACAGACCGCGCCAGGGGCGGCCAGCGCGGGTTGCAGCAGCTCCACGACCCGATCCCGCAGGACGGGGACATGGCGCGGGACAGCAGGTTCGCTACCCTCTGTGCCGGCCGGCCCGACCGTCCCGGTTGTCATCATCACCCGGCTGTCCTCATCGTCGAAGGTCGTCGTGCTGGCGGCGGTACGTGCTTGTCGCGGTTCTTGTGCTGATGTCGGTGCTGGTGTCGGTGCTGGTGCTGTCGAACGCTGGGATCTGCGACCTGGTCCCCATCCGCTGCGGGTTGTCTCTCCCGGTGCCCGGGACGGGGGAAGTCGTCCCGGGAGGGTCAGCGGCTGGAGGCCGGGGCTCAGATCAGGTGTCTCGCAGGGGGCTAGAACAGGCCGGGCACCACCTCCTCGGACTGTTCGGAGTAGGCCTGCTCGCTGGCGGCGAGGTAGGTCTCCCAGGCGCCGGCGTCCCATACCTCGATCCGGTCGCCGGCACCGATGACGGCGCAGTCGCGCGTCAGACCGGCGTACAGCCGCAGCGGCGGCGGCACGGTCAGACGGCCCTGTCGGTCGGGCACCTCGTCGTGCGCTCCGGCGAGGAAGACGCGGATGTAGTCCCGGACGGCCTTGGACGAGGTGGGGCCCTTCTGCAGGGCGCCCGCGATGTCGACGAAGGTGTCCGCTGGATAGACGAACAGGCAGCGCTCCTGGCCCTTGGTGACGACCAAGCCCTCGGCGAGGCGGTCCCGGAACTTGGCGGGCAGGAAGAGGCGGCCCTTCTCGTCGAGTCGGGGTGTGTGCGTCCCGAGAAACACGCGCCACCTCCCCTCGTTCCCCTGGGCTGAACCACCCTGCTCCTTGTCGCTCCACCGTACTCCACTTTGCACCACATCTGAGGGAAACGGCACCCACTTCTGATCCCGCGGCGACTGTTTTCGCAGTTCAGGGCGCGTGGGGGAAAGTGGGGCGGCCACCCAACCCGACGGTCGACAAACCGGCTGACAAGGCGGTCACGCCAGGTAGCCGGCATCCTCGAGGGCTCGGGTTCTGGGTGAACTTCTAGGTAAGTGGGGCGTTGTGGGGGAAGATCGGAGCAGCCATGGGGGCGGGCGGTCGTCCTGCCCGCCTCCATCCAGCGGCGCTCACCGGTGGCCCACCCCAACGCCGACAACGCCGACAACGCCGACAACGCCAACAACGCCACCCAACGGCCGGAGGACACGTGACCAACGTGACGGACCAGACCGACCGGAGCCCACAGGGCCCCGCCTCATCCGGCCACGGCGCGACCGGACCGGGCACCACACCGGACGCCCTCGCCGAGGTACGCGCGGTGGTCCGTTCGATGTCGCAGGCCATGACCTCGGTGATCGAGGGCAAGTCGGAGGTCGTCACCACCGCGATCACCGTGCTGCTCGCCGAGGGCCACCTGCTGCTCGAGGACGTGCCGGGCGTCGGCAAGACCATGCTCGCCAAAACGCTCGCGAAGACCATCGACTGCACGGTGCGCCGGATCCAGTTCACGCCCGATCTGCTACCCAGCGACATCACCGGGGTCAGCGTCTTCAACCAGGATGTGCGGGACTTCGAGTTCCGTCCCGGGGCGATCTTTGCCAACGTCGTGGTCGGCGACGAGATCAACCGCGCCTCGCCCAAGACCCAGTCGGCGCTCTTGGAGAGCATGGAGGAGGGCCAGGTCACCGTCGACGGACAGACCTACGGGCTGCGCCGGCCGTTCATCGTCATGGCGACCCAGAACCCCATCGAGATGGAGGGCACCTACCCCCTCCCGGAGGCGCAGCGCGACCGGTTCATGGCCCGGATCTCGATGGGCTACCCGTCGCCGACAGCCGAGGTCGCGATGCTGGATACGCACGGCGGGACACCCCCGCTCGACCGTCTGCAGTCGGTGACCGATGGCGACACCATTGCCCGGCTCATCGACGTCGTGCGCGACGTCTGGGCCAGCCCCGCCATCCGCCAGTATGTCGTCGACATCAGCACCGCGACCAGGACGAGCAGCGCATTGCGACTGGGGGCCTCGCCGCGCGCCACGCTGCATCTACTGCGCGCCTCGCGCGCCGTAGCCGCGCTCGAGGGTCGCGACCACGTGCTGCCCGACGACGTCCAGAGCATCGTGGTTCCCGTCCTGGCCCACCGGCTGATCCTGTCCGGCGAGGCACAGCTCGCTCGCCGCACGGCCGAGGACGTCGTCCATGAGATCGTCCGACGCGTCCCTGTCGCGCCGTTCAACCGGTGACCGGGCCCCCGCCCCGCCTGAACGCCGGCTGACAGGAACGACATCCCCATGGCTCGAGTACGCGACGTCCTGACCGGACGAGGCCGGGCCTTCGTCGCGTCCGGCGTCACCCTGACCGCCGCGGGCTGGGGGCTGGGCTTTCCCGACATCAGCCGGGTCGGCATCCTGCTGCTCGCGCTCCCTCTCGTCACGGGGTTGGTCTCGCGTCGTCAGCGGGCCTCGATCCGGGTCGATCGAACGACCGACCCACCGCGGGTCGGTGTCGACGAGAGCGCGACCGTGACGGTGCTGATGACGAACACCGGTGCGAGGCGTACCCCGTTGATGCTTGCCGAGGAACGGCTCAACCTCTCGCTGGGCGACCGTCCCCGGTTCCTGCTCGGTCAGCTGGCTCCCGCCGAACGACGCCAGATCCAGTACGCCGTCCGCTCTCACCTGCGGGGACGGATGCCGTTGGGGCCGCTCAGCGTCCTGTTGCGGGACCCGTTCGGCCTGACCAACCGGTTCGCGGAGGTGGGTGGCACGGGGAGTGTCGTCGTGCTCCCCCGGACCGTGCCACTGTCGGGAGGGCGGCCTCTCGGCAACGGTGTCGGTGCCGAGGGCGAGATCCCGCACATGGTGGCGCTGCACGGCGAGGACGACCAGTCGATCCGGGAGTACCGCGACGGCGACGACCTGCGGCGGATCCACTGGCCCGCCACCGCCCGCACCGGTGACCTCATGGTCCGCCAGGAGGACCGACCGGCCCGGCGGCGGGCGATGGTCCTGCTCGACCCGCGCTCCGACGCGCACCGCGGCCAGGGAGCGTCGAGCTCGTTCGAATGGGCCGTCTCGGCGACCGCGTCGCTCGTCGCCCACCTGGCCGGCTTGGGTTACGCCGTGCACCTCGTGTGCTCCGAGACCGTGCACGACGGTCAGGCCGCGCTCACCACCGAGCCGGACCAGGCGCTGGACGTCCTGGCGGAGGTGGACACCGGTCCGTCGCACGAGCTCGCCGAGCTCGTGCACGCCGCGCACCCCGTCACCGCCTCGGGCGGACTCGTCATCGCCCTCGTCGCCGACCGTGACGAGGAGGTCCTGCGCCAGGTGGCCTCGCTGCGCCAACCGGGAGGCAGCGGGATGGCGCTCGTCCTCGACACCGCGACGTTCGGCAGCAGCCCCCGGGGTTCTGCTCGACAAGGCGCCCCTCGAGAGTCGGCGACCGACGCCTACGCCGAGGTGCTGCATACCGCCGGCTGGTCCGTGGCGACGGTGCGTGCCGGGGACTCGATCGCAGACGCCTGGGCCGCCCTGACCGCGAAGCGGGTGCTCGTGCGATGAGCACCGCTCGGCCCGGTGACGCCTTCGTCGCCGCCCTCGCCACCGTCGCCGCGGTCCTGGGGCTGACGACCCTCACCGAGAACGCCTCGTGGGTGGCCCCGGCCCTGTGGGTCGTCCTCGTCATCGTCGTCGTCGGGGTGGTCGGCCGGCGGCTGACCAGCAGGGGGCTGATCGTCCTGGGCGCGCAGCTGGTGTTGGGCGCCTGGACGGTCCTGCTGATCTCGACCCGGGACCAGCTGTGGTTCGGGCTGCCGGGGCCGCAGTCCTGGGCCCGGGTCGGCGAGCTCGCCCGTGACCTCTCCGAGGTGCTGCAACGGTATGCCGCGCCGATCCCCCTGACCGACGGTGTGCAGCTGCTGTTCGTGGCGGCGGTGGGGATGCTGGCGCTCGTCGTCGACTACGTCGCCGTGACGCGGTCGGCACCGGCGGTCGCCGGGCTCCCGCTGCTCGCCGCCTTTCTCACCGCTGCCGCCAACAGCGGATCGTCCCTGGCCCCGTGGTACTTCGTCGTCGCGGCGGCTGCCTGGCTCCTGCTGGTCTCGCGGCAGGGCAACCGGGCCGTCCGCAGGTGGTCGACGACGGTTGCGGCGCCCCGCACCCCGCGATCCGACCGGGACGTCGAGTCCGAGGCGTTGGGGGGTTACGGGTCGGTTGCCCGCCGGCTGGCCTTTGCCGCCCTGGTCCTGGCCGTCGTCCTACCGGCCATCGTCCCGCACCTGCCGACCCGTTATGTCCTCGACGGGCTCGGGCGGGCGGACAGCAGCGTCGGGCGCGGCGGCCGGGTCGGATACAACTCCACCCTGGACCTGACGCGCAGCCTGCAGAGCGGGTCGGAGAACGTCCTGATGACCTACCGCACCTCAGCGACATCGCCACCGCCGCTACGGGTCGCTGTCGCCCCGTCCTACAGCGGCGGTGAATGGCGCAGCCGTCCTCGGGACCTCGCCCAGCTGCCCCAGGCCTTCCAAGAGGCCAACCAGATAGCGCCCTCCGTGCTGGTGAGCGACAAGCAGGTGTCGGTCGAGTCCAACGGCCTGGCCGCGCCCAATGTCGCCGCTCCCCAGCCGGTCGTCTCGGCGGATCTGGGCGACACCGTCTGGGGCTCCGACCCCACCACAGACGACATCTTCGCGGCCGCTCGACCCGACTCGTACTCCTTGGTCTATCGCGAGGTCGACGTCACGGGGCCCCAGCTGCAGACAGGAATTGCCGGAGGCGCCTCGGGGCGAGGCGACCCAGAGATCGCGTCGTCGCTGATCGTGGACCCAGACTCGGCGGGTGCCATCAACAAGATCATCCCCGGTATCACCGCAGGGAAGCCGACGACCTACGACAAGGCCGTCGCGATCCAGGACTGGCTGCGTACCGGTGGGGGGTTCACCTACTCACTGCAGCTGGCAGACACCTCGGCAGACCCCGCATTGTCGAGCGCCGACCCGATCTCCCGGTTCCTGGTGACCAAGCAGGGGTACTGCGTCCAGTTCGCCTCGACGATGATCATGATGGCGCGCGCGGAGGGGATCCCTGCACGAATGGCGATCGGCTTCCTGCCGGGGCAGCTCCAGGACGGTCTCTACACGGTTCGGTCCGCGGACGCGCACGCCTGGCCGGAGCTGTACTTCCCCGGCGCCGGCTGGTTGCGGTTCGAGCCCACCCCGGCCGTCCGGACGGGCGCCGCTCCGAGCTACACCAGCCTGCCCAGCAACGCCGCCACGGGCAGCGGCGCCGGAGGCCAGCTCACGCCCGACCCCGGGACCGCCACCGCTACGTCCACGCCGCGTGAGGTCGGCGCACCGGAGAGCAACGACGTCGCCGCCGGCACGTCGGTCTCGTGGACCCAGCGGGTTCAGGCGTGGTTCGCCGATCCCCGCAACCTGGTCCTGCTAGCCGTGCTGCTCGGGTTGCTGGGCACCCTCGTCCTACCCGTCACGGCCCGGATCGTGGCCCGGCAACGTCGGTCCCGCGCAGCCAACCAGGGCGAGCTTGCCGAGGCACAGTGGGACGAGCTCGTCTCGCGGCTGGGCGACCTCGGGGTGCCACCTCCCCTCGACGGGGGGACGCTGCGCCAGTGGCGCCACCACTATCTGCGCGAGGCCTACCTCGACCAGCCCGCCGACGAGGCGATGGCTCACGTGGTGGCGACCCTCGAACGTTCGCGTTACGCGCGGCCGGACGCGGCCCCGGTCTCGCTAGGCGACGAGATCAAGCTGGTGACCAGGTCGGCGGCCGCCGGCCGACCGCGGCTCGAGCGGGCACGCGCGTTCCTCCTCCCGGCGCAAGGCGTGCGGTGGTGGACCGGAGGACTCGCCAAGGTCACCGACGCACCCGGTCGGTGGATCGACGCGGCGGCGGACCGGCTACCCCGCCGCCGGCCACGCTGACCTCCCGGCCGGCACCCGCACGCATCGACCCGCACGCCTCAACAGGTGAACCGCTCAGTCGAGGTAGTCGCGCAGCACCTGTGACCTCGACGGGTGGCGCAGCTTGCTCATGGTCTTGGACTCGATCTGGCGGATCCGCTCACGCGTGACGCCGTAGACCTTCCCGATCTCGTCGAGCGTCTTGGGCTGCCCGTCGGTCAGGCCGAACCGCATCGACACGACCCCGGCCTCGCGCTCGGACAACGTGTCCAGCACAGAGTGCAGCTGCTCCTGGAGCAGGGTGAAGCTGACCGCGTCGGCTGGCACGACCGCCTCGGAGTCCTCGATAAGGTCTCCGAACTCGCTGTCTCCGTCCTCACCGAGCGGGGTATGCAGCGAGATCGGCTCACGTCCGTACTTCTGGACCTCGACGACCTTCTCGGGCGTCATGTCCAGCTCCTTGGCGAGCTCCTCGGGAGTGGGTTCACGGCCCAGGTCCTGCAGCATCTGGCGCTGGACCCGGGCGAGCTTGTTGATGACCTCGACCATGTGGACGGGGATGCGGATGGTCCGCGCCTGGTCCGCCATGGCCCGGGTGATCGCCTGACGGATCCACCAGGTGGCATAGGTCGAGAACTTGTACCCCTTGGTGTAGTCGAACTTCTCGACCGCACGGATCAGGCCCAGGTTGCCTTCCTGGATCAGGTCGAGGAACAGCATCCCGCGACCGGTGTAGCGCTTCGCGAGCGAGACGACGAGACGCAGGTTCGCCTCGAGGAGATGGTTCTTGGCCTTCTTGCCGTCCTGGGCGATCCACCACAGCTCACGCTTCAGCTTCATCTCGATCTTGTCGCCCGAGTTGAGCCGCTCCTCCCCGAACAGACCAGCCTCGATCCGCTTGGCGAGCTCGACCTCCTGCTCGGCGTTGAGGAGGGCGACCTTGCCGATCTGCTTGAGGTAGTCCTTGACGGGGTCAGCGGTCGCGCCCGCCGTCACGACCTGCTGCGCGGGGGCGTCCTCCTCGTCGTCGTCACGAATGACGAAGCCGGCGTCCTCCGACTCCTCCTCCTTGACCACGGGACGGCGGACCTTCGGGTTGCCGTCCTCGTCCTCCTCGTCGCCATCGTCGGAGTCGTCCACCTCCTCAACAGAATTGGCAGAATTGGCAGAATCGGCAGAATTGGCAGTGGCGGCTGCTGTGTCGGCGGGCGCCACCGCTGCAGCGGGCCCCGCCTCGGCCTCGACGACGTCCTCGGCCTCAGGCGCCGCAGAACCTCCGGCCGCCTTGGCGGCCGCGCTCGCGGCAGCACCCTTCTTGGCGGCAGCCTTGCTGGCGGGCGCCGTCTTCTTCGGGGGGGCGGTGGCGCTCGACGCGGCGGTCCCGCGGGCGGAAGCGGCCGTCTTTGCCGGTGCGGACTTGACGGCGCTGCCGTTCGTGGCGGGTCCGGCGGCAGCCTTCTTGCCTGGTGTCGCCTTCTTGACCGTGGCGCTCGCCGTCGTCGTGCTACGGACGGTGGCCGCAGCCACGGCCCGACGGCGTGCCGGGGTGACCGTCCCGGTGCTGACGGTGCTGACGGTGTCGACGGTGTGGACCTCCTCCAGCGGCTGCCCTGGGGTGGTATGACCTACGACCGAACGGGAGACCTGTGAGACAGACTTCGACAAGAGACCGACTACCTTTCACCAGACATGCGAGATCGACGCCCATCGAGCTCGCGACGGGGCCAATGCAAAGTGCTCGGGGAACATTCCAGGACGACATCAGACCAACAGGAGCAGAGCTGCTGTGAAGGGTGGGAGCGGGTGGTGCTCGCCTGCGCTCGTCCGTGCTTCTCACCATTATAAAACGATCTGGAGGGACGCCGCACCACCATCAGCCGGGTCACTCGTCGCGGGTCCCGGCCTTCACCGCCAGCACCGGGCACGAAGCGTCGAGGAGGATGCGCTGCGAGCTCGACCCGAGGATGAGCTTGCCGACAGGAGTACGGCGGCGCAGGCCGATGACGATCATCTCCGCTCCGCTGTCCTCGGCGACCGAGAGAAGCTCCTCCGCCGCGTCCGCGCCGCCGTCGCGTCGACGCACCTCGATCGCCAAGCCGGCCGCCCCCAACCGAACCCGGGAGCGTTCGAGCTCGTCATCGAAGCTGCGGATCGTTTCGGCGTCGAAGGTGCGGCCCGTTGCCTGCGTGTGCACGACGACCAGGGCACTGCGTCGGGTCTCGCACTCGGTGGTCGCCCGGCGAAGCGCCGCCCGGCCTTCGCGCGTCGGGATATAGCCCACCACGATCGACACCGGTTCCGAACCTCCTCACGACGATGCAACCACGACGATGCAACAAGGTCCTGTGTCGCGACCGTACCGGATTGTCGGCCTCCGCAGACCCCTCAGTCGCAGACCGGCACCCGAGCCGTCGTCGGGCAGCCGTACCGGCTGCTTCCAGGCGACCGGGTCAGGCGAGGGTGTCGCGGACGATCCCCCCGACCTGGTCGACCTCGATGAGGAACCCGTCATGTCCGTGAGGTGAGCTGATCGTCTGCAGCATGGCCCGGGGAACCGCCGACGCGATCTCCTGGCTGAGCCGCACGGGATAGAGCCGGTCCGTGTCGACGGCGACAACCGAGGTATGCGCGGTGATGGTCGCGAGCGCCGAGGCAACACCGCCACGACCCCGGCCGAGGTCATGGGAGCTCATCGCCTCGGTGAGCACGAGATAGGAGTTGGCGTCGAACCGTCGCGAGAGCTTGGCGGCATGGTGGTCGAGATAGCTCTCGACTGCGTACCGACCCCCTGAACCCAGCGGCTGCTCGTGCTCCTGGGCATCCCGCCCGAAGCGCTGGTCGAGCTCGCTGCTGCTGCGGTAGGTGACGTGCGCGATCCGGCGCGCGATGCCCAACCCCTGTTCCGGACCGATCCCGCGCCGGTAGTAGTCGCCACCGTGGAACTGCGCATCGGAACGGATGGCAAGCAGCTGCGGCTGGGCCCAGGCGATCTGGTCGGCCGTGGCGGCGGCCGTGCTGGCAAGGACGACGGCCCGGCTGACCCGGCCCGGGTGGCTGACCGCCCATTCCAGGACGCGCATCCCGCCCATCGACCCCCCGATCACGGCGGCCCACGTGTCGACACCGAGGTGGTCGGCCAGGAGCGCCTCGACCTCGACCTGGTCGCGGACGGTCACAAAAGGAAACCGTCTGCCCCACGGGCGACCGTCTCTCGCGCGCGACGACGGTCCGGTGGTCCCTTGGCATCCGCCGAGGACGTTGCTGGCGACAACGAACCAGCGGTCGGTGTCCAGCGGTGTGCCGGGTCCGACCATGCCGTCCCACCAGCCGGGAGAGGCGTGCCCTGGCCCGGTCGGACCAACCACGTGGCTGTCCCCGGTGAGCGCATGCTCGATGAGAACGGCGTTGTCGCGGGCAGCGTTGAGGCGGCCCCACGTCTCATAGGCGACCCGGACCCCGGGCAGCCGCCCACCGCGTTCGAGCCGAACCTCGCCGATGTCGACGAACTGCCGTCGACCGACAGGATCGCCGTCTGACCAGGCGCCGGTCTGCAGGGCGGGACGCGACGCGGTCCTCACGTCGTGCGCCTCGTCGGTGATGGTCATCGGGTGCTCCTGGTCCTGGCGCTTGCCCGGACCAGATGGCCGAGCCGTGTCATCACCCGGGGCACCCCGCCGCAGAAGGAGGGTTGCCGCCCAGCAAGCCGGGGCTGTGCGCTGGAACTCATGACCTAGGCGCAACTATACGGCGACCCCCCCATCTCCTCGATGCCTCGCGTCCACGGGTTGGACCATGCTGGTGGCGATCAGGCCGTCCGTTCGGGGCGCATCGCGAGGTCGATCATCGGCTCGAGGAGCAACGCAAGCCGGTATGCCGGGTCGGCCACCAGGGCCTGCTCCACCGCGATCCGGGCGAGCGTCCCGTCACCGTGCCACCACGCGACCTGCGCCAGTACCGTGAGAGGTCCAGCCGCCAGCTCGCGGGGAGCGAGCCAGCACAGCTGCGAGAGCCGGGCGACCACGGCGTCATGGTCCAGGTCGTCACCCGCTTGGTCGTCGGGCAGATCGACGTGTCGGTCGTCGGGCAGATCGACGTGTTTCTCGCCCGGCAGATCGACGTGTCGGTCATCGGGCAGATCACCGTGTTGGTCGCCGTGGCCGTGCGGACGTAGGGGCAGGTACTGCTCCGCCTGTCGCAGCAGACCCGGCGAGAACACCTCGAGGTCGAGGGTCCCGGGGCAGAGCCACGCGATGAGTAGGTCGCGCACCGTGACGTCCAGCAACGAGACGCACGCCCAGGACCAGGCCTCGGGTGAGGTCTGCGCGGCCGGTGGGTCGCCCAGCACCCGGCCCCAGTGCCGCAGCGCGTCCCGCCGGAACCGGCCCACCATCCGTCGTGTCCGGCGTGTCTCGTCGAGGTGGCGGATCAGCGCGGCACACCGGGTGTCCTCGAGCGGGTCGCGCGCGGAACCCCGCCCGGATACCCGCTCGACCAGGCTCGCCCGGTCCCGCGCGGGATCGCGGCCCATGACGATGTACTGAGCAATGGCCGGGACCTCCTCCTGGACCGGCAGCGGTAGACCCTCGTCAGGGCAGCGGGGCAGGTCGCTGTCGAGGCTCCACCATCGTCCGGCGCGGACCAGCAGGCGATTGGCCACGGTGACACCAGAGTGGGCCAGCTCGTCCCGCACGAGGGTGCTGGTGGCCTCGGACCTGCCGAACGTCGCCGCGTCGTCCTCGAAGCACACGATGGAGACGAGGTCGGGATGCTCGCGAAGGACCGGCGGCAGGAGCTCGTCGAGGATGACCTCAGGGTCGACGTGGGGTGGTGGGAGGTCCATCCGCGCCACCATGACCAGACGCGAAGCCCTCTGGCAGACGAGCAGGATCGAGTCGGTCGGCCGGTAGCCGAGGTGGTAAGGCAGGACGCTGATGATGTCCGCGGGTCCGCGGAGCCGGATGGTCGTCGTCATGACGAGCATGGTCGAGCAAACGCGCACGACGGCGTCAGGGCGAGCCGTCAGCCTGTGGATGGTGGGATGGGAAGGTCAGGGGGTGTGGACGACACCAGGGGTGCGGACGATGTCAGAGGTGCGGTTGCGAGTGACAGACCTCAGGTGACGACCTGCGAGGTCACCGTCTCCCGGCGGTACTCGGAGCGGGGAGCGTCCTGAGGTCCGCCACTTTCCGGGGCGGTCCGACGGGCGTCGTCCCGAGGCGATGTCCCGCGAGCCGTGGCGCGCTCCCAGTCGAGGAACGCCTCCGTGTCGTTGATCAGAGCGGCCGCCAGTAGAGCCGCGACGACCGCATCGTCACCCAGCCCGAACACGGTGAACAGGCCCTCGGGGATCAGGTCCAGCGGCGAGACGATGTAGGCGACGGCCGCTGCCAGCAGACCGAGGTGGCCCCAGGTGACCCCGCGGTAGTCGCCACTGACCCGGGCCGACATCATCCGGGGAATGGCCGAGGCGCGCTCGCCGACTCCGGGAGAGCCTGGGCGCGCGGCCGTCCTCGCGGAGGACACCACCATGGCAACCAACCCGAGACGTGACCTCTGACGTGACATGACGTGTCCTCTCTGTCGCCCTGCGGGTTCTCGCCGGTGCCAGTTCTCGATGCTGTCGGCGACAGTGGAAACGAGCAGCAGGCCCCGGCGATTCCGGACCCATACACACGTACCCCTGCTGTTACGCGGTCGTGATCTCCCCGGCACTCCTGTGCGGGAACTCCGCACGCGTGTGGTCGGCGATCCGCTTGAGCATGTAGGAGTCCACACCGGCGCTGACGGCACCACCGGCGACCGGGAGCGCCCGTCCGAGCCGGGTGAACGCCTGCCGGCCGACCGTGGAGACCAGCTTGAACGCAACGGCCTTGTTCACGACCATCAACGCCGGACCGGGGAGGCGCTGGGCCGCCAGGTCGGCGAGCTTGCCCGTGGGGTTCATCACCCCCGCCTTGCGCAAGAGGTCGTCGGCGTCGGCGCCGACCAAGGCGAGCAGCACAGCGGTGCGGATCTGCGGCTGGGTGAGGTCGTAGCCTCGCAGCGCGGCGATCGCCGCCGTCATCCTCGTCGCGACCAGGTAGAACTCGACCACGTTGACGGGTAGGGCCACCGGGAGGGTGACAAAGCCGCCGAGACCTGTGAGGAACCCCCCCGACCCGGCGAGCGCGAGGTGCGTGCGCACCACCCGGTCGACGGCCTCCTCCACGGTTCCACTCTTGAGCCGGGCGGCATCGGCGACCTTCTGCGCCGACCGCAGCGGCCCCTTGCCATCGATGCCCACGTCGAGCAACGGCTGGATGATGTTGACCACGAGTCCGGAGACACCGGTCTGCTTCTCCTCGGCGCGTTCGAGGGCCTTGCCTGGGGCGGCGGCCTTTCCTTCCTTCCCGTCGTCCCCGTCGCCAAACCCGAAGATCCCCACGTCGTCGCCTCTCGTCGCAGCTCCGCGGCTCCCTCCGGAGCTCCGTCGGGTCGCCCTCGGCGCCCGGCCATCCTCGCGGTCGGCCTCGACGGCCGCAACCGAGCAACGTCAGGTCGGCCGCCCACGTTCCTCGGTTGTCTCACCCGCGGGGTTGGATGGCGGCGTGATCCCGCTTGTCGTCGTCGGCGACCGCGCCGCTCTTGGCCACCCGGAGGCGGACGGCGACTCCTGGGTGGGCGACCTCGTGGGGTTGGTACGCGTGGTTGCCAGGATCGAGGCGGCCACCCACCCCCGGTGGCTCGTCGCCTCGGCCGGAGAGGCGGTCGGGCCTCTGGTCGACGCGGGCGTGCGGGTGCAGCGGTGCTGGGACGTCGCCGAGGTCCATCGGATCCTGCACGGCGGGTGGGCGGCTGACCTCGGTCGGGTCTGGGCCGGTGTGCACCGACTCGACGTGTCAACGCTGCCGGCGCCGCGGCGCGACGACCTGTTCGAGCACGCTGCCGCTCATCTGCCCACCGCCGGCCCGACGCTGCCGGACGGACACCTGAGGCCGGACCTGCTGAACCCCGACCTTCCACCCTCCGATGAGCAGCTGCGAACCCTGGCCACGGTGCTCAGCCGGATCGGGGCTCTCCAGGAGCGCCAGGCGAGTCAGCTCGGTCCTCGAACGGTCGAGGCAGCCCACTCGGAGTCAGCCGCCGCAGTGATGTGCGTCGAGTTGGCACACCATGGCCTGCCGATCGACCGCCCGACCGCCGAGGAGCTGATCGCCCTGGCCGTCGGGCCGCGTCCCCGCGACGAGATGCATGCCGCCAGGCTCCGAGCTGCCCGCGACAGTCAGGTGCTTCGGCTGGCACCTGGTCGCGGGCATACCGATCTGCGCAACCCGGTGCAGGTCAGAGAGCTGTTGGCCTCGGTCGGAGTCACGGTGCCCAATACCCGAGCCCACGTCATCGAGCCGTTCCGCACCACCCACCCGCTTGTGCAGGCTCTGCTCCAGTGGCGCAAGGACGAGCGGATCGCGACGACGTACGGCTACCGCTGGCTGGATGAGCACGTGCACGCCGACGGCCGGTTGCGCGGCGGCTGGACCGCCTGCGACGGCGCCGCCGGACGGATGACCGCCCAGAACGGCCTGCACAACCTCCCCGCCCAGCTGCGCCCGGCGGTCGCCGCCGAGCCCGGACACGTTTTCGTGCGGGCGGACCTCGGGCAGATCGAGCCGCGGGTCCTCGCCGTGGTCTCGGGGGACCGGGCGTTCGCGGAGGCGACCCGGGCCGACGACCTCTACGCCCCGGTCGCTGCCCAGCTCGGGGTCGAGCGCCCGGTCGCCAAGGTGGCCGTGCTGGCGGCTATGTACGGGCAGCGATCCGGCGCCGCGGGCCGGGCGCTCGGTGACCTCGAACGTGCCTACCCCGTCGCGATGCGAATGCTCGACGACGCGTATGCGTCGGGTGTCGCGCGCCGGCCGCTGCGGACCTGGGGAGGGCGCCGGATCAACCTCGACACGATGCTGGTCGGCGGTCGAGCCCTGGACGACGGGTCGCGCGGCCGGTTTGCGCGCAACGCGGTCGTCCAGGGGTCGGCAGCCGAGCTGTTCAAGGCGTGGGCGGCCACCGTCCGACACGCCATCGCGCCTCTGGGAGCACAGATCGTCCTGTGCCTGCACGACGAGCTGCTCGTGCAGGCACCTGAGGACCGCGCCGGCGAGGTCGTGGACGCGGTCGGTCGATGCCTCACTGACAGTGCGAGACGGTGGTCGGGACGCTCCGGCGACCCGGACGACCCCGACGCGGTGCGCTTCGTCGCCGACACGTCGGTCGTGCGACGGTGGTCAGAGGCCAAGGGCTGAGCTGGACCTGAGCTGGACCAGGCTTGGTCGACGATGCTGGTGCGGGTACACCGAGCGCGCGCCCGTCCGCGACCCAGCATCAGACACCGTGGCCGAGTGTTGCGGCAGAACCAGCCTCAGCGCCTCCATCCGCGACACCGTGGTCGAGTGTTGCGTTAGGGCGCGGTCGCGCGACAGCTACTCCCGGCACGAACGCGGCGCTGACGTGTGCACGGAGCGCTTCGAAGACTCGCGCACTGTCCGGTTTCTGCTTGGACAGACCCGGGAGGACCTCAGCCCTGGTCGCTGCCGTTGCCGCTGCCGTCCTCGGCCTTGAGGAACGCCTCGAGCTCGGCGCCGATCTCGTCGGCCGACGGCAGCTCCGAGATGCTCGTAGCGAGCAGGGACGGCCGCTCACGGCCCTCCATGAACGTGTCGTACTGGCGTTCCAGGGCCTCCACGACCGCGGCGACCTCGTCAGAGCCGGCCACCTCCCTGGCGATCTCGGCGCGGTTCAGACCCGCGGCTGCAGCCAGATCCGTGGTGGCCAGACGTAGCCCCGTCACGCCCGCGACGGCCCCGAGACCAGCGAGTGCCGCATCGGCGAACTCTGCCTGAGCGAGGTAATGCGGGACATGGACGGCGAAGCCCAGTGCGTCGCGTCCGGCCTCACCGAGCCGCAGCTCGAGCAGCGCCGACCAGCTGGCGGGCACCTGGACCGCGCCGAACACGGCCTGGTGCTGCGAGATCAGACGAGGGTCGGTCGCGTGCGCGGTGACACCGAGCGGTCGCGTGTGGGGAACGGCCATGGGAATGCCGTGGACGCTGACGGTCAGGTCGACGTGCATGGTCTTGACCAGTCCTGTGACGGCCTCGACCATCCGCTCCCACTGGTAGTCGGGTTCGGACCCGGCGAGCAGGAGAAAGGGCTGGCCCTCGTCGTCGACGAGGCGGTAGAGCAGGAGGGATGGGTCCTCGTAGGAGGTGAACCGGTCCCGGTCGAAGGTCATCATCGGACGACGCCCTCGGTAATCCAGGAGCTGATCGAGGTCGAAGGACGCGACGACCGTGTGCTCGTGCGACGACAGCAGGTGGTCGGTGAACAGTCGCTGGGTGCGGCCCGCGTCGATGAAACCGCCCATCGACACGAGCATTACCGAAGCCCGGGCGGCGGCGGGGTCGGTGTCGGTCTCGTAACGGTAGAGCTGCGTGGGGTCCTGCACGGTGAACTTCCTCAGGTTGATCGGGTTGAGCTCGCGGCCAGTCTGGCAGCGCACGGTCGTTGAGGGTGGAACGTCCGGGCCTGCCCGGTGATTCCAAGCCCGCTCACGCCGTCCGCTCACGCCGTCCGCTCACGCCGTCCGCTCACGCCGTCCGCTCACGCCGTCCGCTCACGCCGTCCGCTCATGACCCGCGTGCTGGCTTCTGTATGTCGGGCCGCGCTCGTCGTCCGGCCGTCAGGGTCCTGTCGCCTGCGCGATCGCTCGCCGGATCCGCTTGACCGACACGGGGTATGCCGTCCCAAGCCCCTGGGCGAACAGGGACACCCGCAGCTCCTCGAGCATCCACCCGATGGCGGCCACCTCTGTGCTCGCCCGCTGGGCCGGGCGCAGCGAGCCCAGCAGCGCCGCGTAGGCATCTTCGGCGATGAGCACCTCCTCTGCCGCGCGGGCGTCGCGGTCGAGGTCCGCGGGAGCTCGGTCCAGGCGGTGCAGGACGGCTCGCAGTAGCGGCCCAGGTCCGCCAGGCGCGCCTCCCCGGCGTCTGCGACGAACCCCGGGCGGACGAGCTCGCGCAGCTGGGCCCGCACGTCGGCCACCAGCGCGGCCGTCGCGGGGGCGGCCATGGCGTCGAGCCGCCCTCGGGCCTGCAGGTCCGCGGTGAGGACCGGCTCCACCAGCTCGAGGATCCGGGTCACCCGGGCAGCGGCATGGGCCTGGACCGCTGCCAACGCCTCGGTGAACGCCGCGGGGGTGCGGACCTCCCCGGGCACCCGCTCAGCGGCGATCGCGTCGACCGCGCAGGCAAGACAGTCCTCCAGCAGAGCCGGGACCGAACCGTGCGGGTTGTTGGCGAGGGCCAGCTTCTCGGCGTTGCTCATCCGGGCGAGCACGGCCCGCCAAGGCGGCGTCGTTCCCAGAATGAGCAGGCGTCGCACTCCGAGCCGATGCTCCGACACCGCCTCGGCCCTGGTCGGCAGAAGCCGCAGCGAGACGGAGCCGCCGTCGTCGACCAGGGCCGGATAACCCTCGACCCGCCTCCCCGCCGACGACGTCGACGCATACTCGGTCGGGACGTCCCCGAGATCCCAGCCGAGCAGACCCGTGCGTTCCAGCGCGGCCCCGGCCTCGGCGACCCGCTGACGCAGCTGCGGTGCCGCGAGGTCACGGACGGCCTCGAGGTCCGTGCCCACCGCGAGCACCCTCGACCCAGTGTCTTCCCCGCTCGAGACAGCCGAGACAGCCGAGACAGCCGAGACAGCCGAGACACTGAATCGGATGCGCAGGTGCGCCGGGATCCGGTCCTGACCCCACTCGTCGGGGGTGACCACGACCCCGTGGGTCTCGCGGAGCACTGCGGTCAGCACGTCTGTGAGTGCCCCGTCCTGCGGCCCGAGGCCCCGTTCCTGCAGTGCGCGCGTGAGTGCCGCGGCGTGCTCTGGCGCGGGAACGAGGAGGCGGCGGGTCGCCTTGGGTAGCGAGCGAATCAGGGCGGTCACGAGCTCTTCCCGCAGTCCGGGGACCTGCCAGTCGAACCCCCGGGGGGTGACCCGGTTCAGGACCTCGAGCGGGACGTGCACGGTGACTCCGTCGTCGGCCGCTCCCGGCTCGAAGGCGTAGGTCACCTCGAGGTCGAGCTCTCCCTGGTGCCAGGTCGTCGGGAACGCGTCGTGGTCGACGCCACCGGCCCGGGCCGAGAGCAGCAGCTCTTCGGTGAACGTCAGCAGGTCCGGGGTTCGCCGGGACGTCCGTTTCCACCAGGAGTCGAAGTGGCGTGCCGAGACCACCTCCGCCGGAAGTCGTTCGTCGTAGAAGCCGAAGACCGTGGCGTCGTCGACGAGCAGGTCCCGGCGCCGGGTGCGCGCCTCGAGCTCCGACAGCCTGCGCACGAGGGCGGCGTTGTCGCTCGCGAAACGGTGGTGCGTCGTCCAGTCGCCCTCCACCAGAGCCCGCTGGATGAACAGGTGGCGTGCCTCGGCCGAGTCCACCGCGGCATACCCGACGGTGCGCGACACGACGATCGGTACGCCGTAGAGCGTGACCCGCTCCGTCGCGACAGCGCTCCCCTGCTTGGCCGACCACCGCGGCTCGGAGTAGGAGCGTTTGACCAGGTGCGCCCCGATCTCCTCGGCCCAGGTGGGGTCGATGCGCGCGACCGTGCGAGCCCAGACCCGGCTGGTCTCGACCAGCTGCCCGGCCATCACCAACTGCGGCTGCTTGCGGAACAGGCTCGAACCTGGGGAGATGCCGAAGCGGGCACCTCGTGCGCCGAGGTAGTCGCGCTTGACCTCGTCCCTCGAGCCGATCTGCGACAGCAGCCCGGAGAGGAGAGCCCGGTGCACCGTGTCCAGGTCGAGCTCGCCATGGTGGGCGCCTTTCGAGACATCGAACCCGGCCTGTCTGCAGGCCTGCCGCAGCTGTTGGTGCAGGTCCTGCCACTCGCGGATGCGCAGGTAGTGGAGGAACTCGGACTTGCACAGCCGACGAAAAGCACTGCTGGACAGCGCTTTTTGCTGTTCCTGCAGATATCGCCAGAGGTTCAGGTATGCCGCGAAGTCGGAGTGCTCGTCGGCGAACCTCTTGTGCGCAGCGTTGGCCAGCTCCTGGCGTTCCAGCGGTCGCTCGCGGGGGTCCTGGATGCTGAGGGCGGCGACGACGACGAGCACCTCGCGCAGGCAGCCCAGCTGGTCAGCCTCCACCAGCATCCGACCGAGCCGGGGGTCCACGGGAAGCAGCGCCAGCTGCCGACCGTATGCCGTCAGCCGACGCTGCCCCTCACCCTCCTGGCCGTCGGTGGCCACGCCGCCACCTGCCGGCTCACTCCGCCTGCCCGGCTCGCCCGGGCGGGTCGTCTCGAACGCCCGCAGCTCCTCCAGCAACCGCACGCCGTCCGCGATCTGGCGCGAGTCAGGAGGGTCGATGAACGGGAACCTGGCGACCTCTCCGAGCCGCAGGCTGGTCATCTGCAGGATCACCGACGCAAGGTTCGTGCGGACGATCTCGGGGTCGGTGAACTCGGGTCGCGAGAGGAAGTCTTCCTCGGCATACAGACGGATGCAGATGCCGTCGGCAACCCGTCCGCATCGGCCGGCTCGCTGGTTGGCGCTGGCCTGGCTGATCGGCTCGATCGGCAGGCGTTGCACCTTGGTGCGCTGGCTGTAGCGCGAGATCCGCGCCGTGCCCGTGTCAACGACGTAGCGGATTCCCGGCACGGTGAGCGATGTCTCGGCCACATTGGTGGCCAACACGATTCGGCGCCCGTGGTGGCGCGAGAAGACCCGGTGCTGCTCCGCCGACGACAGCCGGCCGAACAGAGGCAGCACCTCGGTCGACGGAAGTCCCAGCGCCCCCAGCGCCTCTGCGGCGTCGCGGATCTCACGTTCTCCGGAGAGGAAGACCAGGATGTCCTGGCCACCGCCGTCTCCCCGGTTCTCGGTCCACAGCTCCTCGACGGCGGCGGTGACGGCCGTCACCTGGTCGACCGGTTCGCCCAGCTCTCCCCCGGTGGCGGTGGCGTCATCCGCGTCGGGATCGGTTGGGCGATAACGGATCTCGACCGGATAGGTCCGTCCGGAAACCTCGACGACCGGAACGGTGCGGTCCGGGGTGGTGAAGTGGTCGGCGAACCGCTGGGGGTCGATGGTCGCCGACGTGATGATGACCTTCAGGTCCGGTCGTCGGGGCAGCAGCCGGCTGAGGTACCCGAGGATGAAGTCGATGTTGAGGCTGCGTTCGTGCGCCTCGTCGATGATGATCGTGTCGTACCGGCGCAGGTCGCGGTCGCGCTGCAGCTCGGCGAGCAGGATCCCGTCCGTCATCACCTTGACCAGCGTGTCCCGGCTGGAGTGGTCGGCGAACCTGACCTGGTACCCGATCGCTCCCCCGAGCTCCACCCCCAGCTCCTCCGCGATCCGCTCGGCCACGGCCCGGGCGGCGATCCGTCGGGGCTGGGTGTGGCCAATGGTGCCGGTGATCCCACGCCCCAGCTCGAGGCAGATCTTCGGGATCTGGGTCGTCTTGCCGGACCCGGTCTCCCCCGCGACGACGACGACCTGGTGGTCGCGGATCGCGGCCGCAATGTCCTCGCGCCGTTGGACGACCGGGAGGTCGTCGGGGTAGGTGATGACGGGAACCGCTGCGCGACGCGAGGCATACCGAGCCTCGCGCGCCTCGGGCGAGTTCTGCGGCCGGCTCGCTGGGCGCGGATGGCCGGTTCCGCGCCGCCGACCGGTTTCGTGGGCCTGCCCACGAGCCCGTCGAGAGCGAACGGGACGCTCCTCGGACATGCCATCCAGGATAGGTGTCGGCAAGAACCCGTCCCGCAGACCTGTCGCTCCGCGATTGCCGACCTCCTGCGCGATCGGCTAGTCGGCGGCGATGGCGACCAGGACCTCGCTGATATGCCGGTGCCCGACGGTCTCGTACCCGACCACGGTGACGACCGGTGCCAGCGCCACGACCACGAGGCACACGGGCATCGGGGCGCCCCGGCCGGCGAGCCAGACGGCAGACCCGAGGACGAACAGCGTCCCCATGAGCAACCACACGTGGAAGGCGTCGCCGCGCCCGAGGAGCAGGCGTGAGAGCGCGAAAACCGAGACCATGTAGAGGCCCACGGGTGCCGCGAGCGACAGCACGGTGCCGCCAGGCCCGACCTGGGCGTCGCCGTCGAGCGTCAGGGCCGCAACGTGCAGGCCGGCACCCGTGGCGATGATCGCGCCGAACAGCGCCATGTTGGCGTAGCCCCAAGGAAATCCGAGGTGCCTACGGGCGCGCAGGACCCGGCCCGAGGGGAGCAGGAAGTAGGTCCACCACATTCCGAAGGTCAGGCCGATCCCGGCGGATCCGACGAGGACGACGTCGATGCCGATCGCGCCACCCGAGGCGTCTTGGGCCGAGCTCAGCGCCGCCACGGTGCCCACCACGCCCTCGCCGAGGGCGATGATCGCGAAGAGGCTGTAACGCTCGGCGATGTGCTGCGCGTTCCACGGCGTCGCCGGTCCCCGGTGCTCGGCCAGCCACGGGCCAAGGCACTCGACGACGCTGAGCACCACCACCACAGCGAGGGTCGGCCACAGCGACATGTCCACGACAGCGACCGCGATCCAGCCGGCCTGCGCGATGGCGATCGCCCAGGCGTATGTCAGACAGGTCCGCCTCAGCTCGGGTGCCTGTCGACCGGCGCGGACCCAGTTGAAGACCATGGCGAGCCGCATCACGACGTAACCGAGGACCACGATCCGGTTGTCGACGTGGCCGCCCTCGTCGATGGAGCGGAACAGGTTGGGCAGTCCGAGCGCGACGATGCAGACCCCCACCATCTGGACCATCGTCACAATGCGGAACACCCAGTCGTCGGTGTCGAACGCCGACGCGAACCAGGAGAAGTTGATCCACGCCCAGGTCACGGCGAACGTCGCGATCGTCAAGGCGATGAGCCCCGACGCGACGTGTCCCTCGGCCACCAGGTGCGAGAACTGGTTGGCCGCCTGGCCGACGGCCACGACAAAGGTCAGGTCAAACAGCAGCTCGAGCGGGGTCGACGCTCGCTCGTCCTCATCGGGGTCACGACCTGTCATCCGGCGCATCCGGTGGGCGAGCGTCGGGGGCACCTGCGCAGTCATGCGCAGATGATGCCAGCCGGGTATGCCTGTGGATGATCGAAGGCGCTGCTTGCGGCAGATGCCTACGGTTGTCATCGTGAAGCGATCTTGGGTTCAGTTCACGGCGGTTGTCGTCCTGATGACGTTGGCGGCGTGTGCCGAGCCGACGGCCTCCACCACGTCCACCGCGGCTACCGGCACGGCCGCGGCATCCAGGGCCTCAGCGACTCCCACGCGCGCAGCCACGCCGCCGCCCGCGCCGACGTCGTTCACCCCGGCGCAGGCCGGCGCCGTCGCCCTGGCGTCGGTCGTGCCTCTCAGCCGCACCCCCAGCATCAGCAGGTTAGGGGGACGACTGGACATCTGTGGCTCGGGTGAGATCCCCTACGACCTCGCGACCACCCGGCTGGTGCACGACACCGACCAGCAGTTCTCGAGCACCGCACCCATACCAGGTCACCTCGTCGAACACAGTCTTGCCGCCTCCGCGACCTTCGGCGACGCCGCCGAGGCCGAACGCGTCCTGACGCCCATCTTCGACAAGATCGCCTCCTGCCCTCAGGACGAGACACGGGCGGACGGTACGACCGCCCATCGCGCCGGCAGCAAGCTCGACTCTCCGAAGCCGTTCTCGGCGGTGGTGCGGCTCGCCATCGAGGACGTCTACCTACCGGGAAAAGCAGCCCGTCACAGCGTGCAGCTGATCGCACGGGTCCATAACGCGCTGATGGCCTGCGAGGTCATCGGTCTCGACGCTGCCGCGGTCGACACGACTGCGGCGACCTGCCTTGCCACGGCCGCCGCTGGATCAACCGTCGGCGCGACTCTTCTGCCTACGGCCGCGGACACGCGCCTGCCCGTCGTCATGGCCCGGACTGCGGTGGCCCGGGTCGATCTCGCCGGGTTCACCCCGACAAGCCCGCCTGGCTTCGACGTGGTCTGCGTCACCGCCCAGGACACCGAGGTCCGCCGTGATCCCGCGGCCCTGTCTCTCGGGTTCCTCCCCGACGGCACCGCAGAGGGAGTCCCCGTTCCGCTGAGCGTCACGGCCGTTCCCTTCGACACGGTGGGCGCCGCCCAGCAACGGACGACCGAGGAAGCCGGTTTGGCGTCAGCCTGTCAGGGTCGCGTGCAGAGCTCGAACCCGAAGTTCGTGCCCACGGTGGTGACCGGGCACGGGTTGATCAGCGGCGGCGTGGGGGGCGCCTTCGTGACGTGGGAGGAGCGATACCCGTCGGGCACGACCTTCTTCGTCGTCGAGGTGACCCGGGCGGGCAGCGTGGTCCTCTACAGCCAGGGGCAGGGCACGTCGGACGCCCAGGCTCGCGAGCGGGGCGACCTCGGGATGCGTTCTCTGCTCACGCAGCTGGCGGGGTGAGTGAACGCCCGTCGAGAGCCCCCGAGACTACTGATGGTGTCCAGCGCCCGGTTTCCTGAGCGCTGGGCACCATCAGTGGGCGGACCAGGGGGTCAGTCGACCTTGGCGGCCGTGAAGCCCTGGTCGAGGTCGGCGAGGATGTCGTCGATATGCTCGATTCCCACGGCCAGGCGGACCAGTCCCGGTGTGACGCCCGCGATCGCTCGGTCGGCGTCGCCGCCTTGCGAGTGGGTTGTCGACGCCGGGTGGATCGCGAGCGAGCGGACGTCTCCGATGTTGGCCACGTGGCTGTGCAGCGACAGACCCTCGACGAACTTCTTGCCGGCCGGCAGGCCACCCTGGATCTCGAAGGCGAGCACCGCCCCCGCGCCGCGCGGGACGTACTTCTGCGCCAGCGCGAAGTTCGGGTCACCCTCGAGTGACGCCCAGACGACCTTCTCAACCTGAGCGTGACCGTTGAGGAAGGCCGCCACCTTGTGGGTGTTCTCGAGGTGGCGTTCGATGCGCAGTGACAGCGTCTCGATGCCCTGAGCGATGAGGAACGCGCTGAACGGCGAGATCGACGCCCCCAAGTCACGCAGCAGCTGCACGCGCGCCTTGAGGATGAACGACAGGTTGGCACCCAGCGGACTGCCGACGCCGAGGTCCCGGGCGAAGACAAGACCGTGGTAGCTCTCGTCCGGCGTGTTGAAGTTGGGGAACTTCTCCGGATCCTGCCCGTAGTCGAAGGTCCCCCCGTCCACGATCACCCCGGCGATGGTCGTCCCGTGCCCCCCGAGGTACTTCGTCGCCGAGTGGACGACGATGTCCGCGCCCCACTCGAGGGGACGCAGCAGGTATGGGGTCGCAATGGTGTTGTCCACGATGAGGGGCACACCGGCCGCGTGAGCGACAGCTGAGACGGCCTCGATGTCGAGGATCTCGGACTTGGGGTTGGCGATGGTCTCGCCGTAGAACACCTTGGTGTTGGGCTGGACCGCTGCCTTCCAGGACTCGATGTCGGTGGCGTCCTGCACGAAGGTCACCTGGATGCCGAACTTCGGCAGCGTGTGCTTCAGCAGGTTGAACGTGCCGCCGTAGAGCGACGGTGAGGCCACGATGTGGTCACCCGCCTCGGCGACGTTGAGGATGGCCAGCGTCTCGGCCGCCTGCCCCGAGGCGACGAGCAGAGCGCCGACGCCACCTTCCAGCGACGCGATCCGCTGCTCGACCGCGTCCTGGGTCGGGTTCATGATGCGGGTGTAGATGTTGCCGAACTCCTTGAGGGCAAAGAGGTTCGCGGCGTGCTCGGTGTCCTTGAAGACGTAGGACGTCGTCTGGTAGATCGGCAGCGCGCGGGCGCCGGTAGCCGAGTCCGGCTTCTGGCCCACATGGATCTGACGTGTCTCGAAGGACCAGTTCGGGGTGTCGCTCATGGGTCTGTTCCCGCTTTCGTTCTGGGGAGCTCGCGCTCGCGCTTGCGGCCGACGGAGGTCGGTCGCCTGGTCTTCACCCGGGGCACCCCACCGCGGTTGGAGGGTTGCCGGTCAGCGAGCCGGGGCTTGACGCTGACGCTCATGACCTGCGGGCAGAATAACGACCCGGTGCGACGGCCCGACACGGTGTCTCTCGATCCGGACAACGCGCACACGACGCTCCCAGACAACCCGTGTTCTCCTGGGAGATCGCTGGGAGACCCTCACCCGATCGCCCCGGTTCGTGCTCAACCGCCCGTCTGACTCCCAGCCAAATCCCAGAGACTGTCCCTAGCGTCGACGGGACAGGACGACTCATCACTCGACTCTTGAGATCCGGGGACCCACAGTGAGCGGCACCGCCTACGACGTCGACCCTTCGCGGGTTGAGGAGGCGCGAGGAGACGTCCTGGCGATCCACAGGGAGCTATCCAAGGACTACCAGACCCTCAGCACCTCTATCGAGGCCCTTCTGACCAGCGGCTGGCGAGGCAAGGCCCGCGACGCATACGCCAAGGGCTGGGCCGACTGGCTGCGGTCGGCGAGCGAGGTGATGGCCGGACTCGAGGAGATGGGCGGCCTGCTCGGATTGACCCGCTCGAGCTACGACACCAACGAGGACGCGACGTCGGCCCAGATGCAGGCGGCGGCCGCCAGGGTGAGGACGAGACTGTCATGAGCTTCAGCTACATGGTCGACCTCGACAAGCTGGACGAGTCCATCACCGACATGAAGAAGTTCGACGGCCAGGTCGACAAGCATCTGAGCGACCTCGACAAGGTGGTGGCCAAGCTGCATGGCACCTGGCACGGTAACGCGGCCAACGCCCAGCAGGACGCCCACAACAAGTGGACCGAAGGTGCGTCCGGTATGCGTACCGCCTTGGGTGAGATGAAAACGGCGGCAACGACCGCGCACACGAACTACACCAACGCGATCAACACCAACCAGAAGACCTGGGCCCAGGTTCGCTGATGCGGATCGACGTCGACAGCGGCGGGTATGCCTCCGCCTGCACCGACTTTTACGACGCCAACCACGAGGTCTGCACCGCGGCCCAAAAGCTGACGGGGGTCATCGACGGGTGTGGCGGCATGGCCGGCACCGATGCTGGTGGTGAGTCCTGGGCTGGCCAGTACGACCCCCGTAGCCGCTGACGTGGTGAAGGCTCTGTGCGATGCAACGACCTCCCTCGCATCAATGGCAAACCTGGTCAACGCGTCCTTGGTCAACCACCAGGGTGCCGAGAACGGCGCGCTCATCTCCGGACCACCCATCGGCAACGTCGACGACGGGGACTCCGACCCCAACCACTACGGGGAGACGCTGTCATCACCCGCACCACCGTCGGCCAAGGGAGGAACCGGGGACCAGCCTGGCTGGTGGCACTGGATCGCCGGTCACGTCGGCGAGCTCGTGTGGCCCGACGCGGACACGGGCGAGCTCAGGTCAGCAGGCAACGCCTGGAAGGACGCCGGAGGGTGGATCTCCGCGTCGGGCTCTTACGCCGACTCGGCCGCGGCGATGGTCGGCACGCAGAAGTCCCCCGAGATCCCGGACGCTGTGGCAGCCTGCAACGAGATGAAGCAACACCTGACTGACCTCGGCAAAGCGTGCACGACGGTCGGGCAGGCCTGCCTGGACTACGCCCAGCACGTGGACAACGCTCATACGCAGATGGAGGACGAGCTCGCCAGCTTCATCGAGTGGACGGTGGGCATCGAGATCGGAGGCGCGATCCTCGGTGCAGTTACCTTCGGCGCCGGTGAAGGCGCGGCACAGATCGCCGAGGGCGCCGAGGTGGCCAACGCCGCATCCAAGGTCGTCAAGATCCTCGAGGCGCTCAAAACGCTGGCGACAACGGTATCCGAAACCATCGCCGCGATTTTGAGCAAGATCACCGAGGTCCTGGGCGGGCTGGCCAAGTTCCTCAACCCGACGGCAGAGAAAGCGTTGGTCGAGGCGGGCGAAAAGCTCGGAAAGGTTAAATCGTTGGAGGCACCGATTCGGTGGACTCCAGTGAACGGACCCGGACCGCTTGGTGAGGAAACGGCGACATCCTTCCGAAGCGCGACCTACACGCAGCGCACCCTCGATCACGAAACGACCTTGTATCGAGCCTACGGGGGCACCTCGCGAGAGCTCGGTTCCTATTGGACCGCGACGCCTATCGCGGGGCCGACACAGGCCCAGTTGGATCTCGCTTTGAACCCCGCTTGGGGCAACACTGCCGAGCACGTGGCCACTATTCGCGTGCCAGCAGGCACTGAGGTGTTTGAAGGCGCTGCCGCTCCTCAGAGCCTGACGGGTGGCGGCGTACTTCAAGGTGGTGGCAGCCAGGTGTTCATCCCGCGCGTGGGTACATCGTGGGTCGCGCCTTGACGCACGCTGACCAGCTACGTGCCGTGGTTGTGGCGTGGTTCGAGGCCCACTCCGTTGCCGGCTTGGTGTTGCCAAGCGGCTGGTTCGGCCGGCCGCACGACAACGCGCATGAGCTGACCTGGTCGTCCGCCCGGGCGGACCGGCTTCTGCTCGAGCTCGATGGTCAGCAACTGCTCATCCTCACGAGGCCGGTCGAAGTGGTCTCGCGTACGGACGAGCTGGTCGTGAGCTGTGGCGCGGATATTGTTTTTGTCTGGCGCGAGTACGGCGGCGGGGGTGGCCATGTCGAGCATTTTAATAACGGCGAGGTTCATTTTGTTAATAGGGGTTGGGATTCAGTCGAGAGGGCGAAATGATATGATGCTCTCGTGGAGATAGAGCGGCTGATTCGCGAAGTGAAATCTGGAGGGACACCTCTGGCTGCCTTGTTCTCCGCGCTGGCCACCGCCCAGATTTACGTACCCTTAACATCGTCAGACCCGTCGGACTCAGCCGGGACACTTTGGACCTTTGAGCTGGCAGGCAAGCCACACGCAGCGCTGTTTACATCGGCCGCCGGCCTGCACTTGTTCGGGCGAACGGCCAAGCATGTGGTATTGGCGGGTAGAGTTCTCGGCGAAACGTGGCCGGACGGTCACACCGCGGCGTTCAACCCGACGTCCGAGGAGGTCAGCATCATGCTGAGCGCGGAAGACATGAAGCGACTGAGTTCGATCGAGGAGTTCGAGCCGGGCCAGCAGGTGTTCGTAGGGACCCCAGCCCGACCGGTCCCCGAATATCTACCGAGGATCCTTGCGGACGCCGTGTCAGTTGTCCCGCATGTCCACGAGGGCTACCTGTTCCAGCTGAATGACGCCGCCCATGGTTCCCGACTCGTGGGTGGCTTCGTGCTGGATCCGAACACTGATCCGCAAACGACCATGCCGTCCTCGTCGACCCGTTCAGAACATGTCCACGAGGGCTACCTGTTCCAGCTGAATGACGCCGCCCATGGTTCCCGACTCGTGGGTGGCTTCGTGCTGGATCCGAACACTGATCCGCAAACGACCATGCCGCTCCTCGTCGACGCCGTTCAGAACCGCATGCCGCCGGGCGAGGGTCTGGATCTTCTCTCGCTAGACGATGGGCTCCTCAGCTCGAGTTCGAACCGGTACCCAGGTGACGTCGATGCCCGGTGAAGACCCGAGTCGATCGAGCAGACCTTCGATGACGCGCATGAGAAGTCCTCATGGCACTTCGTCCGGTTTCTGGGTCACCTGATTTGTCGGCGCCTTCGAGGGCGAGTGGGTCGCGTCCCCCCAGAATGGGCAAACTGCCGCTCTGATGTACGGCGTTAAGAGGCTCTTCACAAACCAGGGTGTAGCTGGGGTCTGAAGCCGCCACTCTCCAGCAGTGATCGGGCGACATAGTTGGCCAGGTTCCGGAAGCCGAGGGCCGAGCCGCGGAGGTGTTCCAGGCGTCCGTTGATCGCCTCCGTGGGCCCGTTGGAAGTGCCGGGGCGGTCGAAGTAGGCCAACACGTCGCCGGCGCGCTGTTTCAGGGTCCGCCCGAGCCGGCGCAGCTCGGTCAAGGCGGTGGGGACGCCGTCGCTGACCGTCTCGATCAGTTTGCTCATCAGCTCCCGGCCTCGGGTCCGGTCGGGGTCACGGTAGGCCGTGATCATCCGTTGGTAGATGCCCCAGGTCGCTTCGACCTCGGCGTGCTCCTCGGGCTTGAACAGGGTCGTCAGGCGTTGGTGTTGCTTGTCGGTGAGCAGCCCGGCCCCGGTGTGCAGGGTGCGCCGTGAACGGTAGAGAGGGTCGTCCTTGCGGCCGCGGTGGCCGTGTAAGTCCTGCTGCACTCGGCGTCGGCACTGGTCCAACGCGTCGCCAGCTAAGCGGATGACGTGGAAGGGATCCATGACCGTGACGGCGTCGGGTAGCTCCTCGGCGGTGGCGGTCTTGAACCCGGTGAACCCGTCCATCGCGACGACCTCAACACCGTCGCGCCAGGCCTGCGGGCGGTCGGCCAGCCACGTCTTGAAGGCTTGTTTGGAGCGGCCTTCGAGCATGTCGAGCAACCGGGCAGGCCCGGTCTTGCTACGGATTGGGGTGAGGTCGATGATGACGGTGACGTACTTGTCACCGCGCCTGGTGTGCCGCCACACGTGTTCATCGACCCCGATGGTGGTGACCCCATCGAACCGGGCCGGGTCTTTGATCAGGACCCTCTTGCCCTCAGCGAGGACCGCGTCGTTGGCGGTGTTCCACGAGACGCCCAGGCCTTCGGCGACCCGGGCCACGGTCAGGTGCTGGCACACGATGGCCTCCAACGCCCACCGCAGTCCGCGGCGGGAGAGCTTCGCTCGTGGCTGCGCGGCCTTGCTGGTGTCCTGGCGCCACACATGCCCACACCCGGTGCACCGGTACCGGCGGACCGTGACTTCCAGCATCGTGGGGCGCCACCCGAAGGGTTCGTGTGCCAGCCGCCGGGTCACCGTGTCCCTCGCGGAGCCCTCGCACCCGCAGCGGCGACACCACTGGTCCGGGGCCCGCGACCCGGCACGCCAAGACTGCACGACGAGGTTCGAGCCGCTGCCCGACCACCTCGAGACCCAGCTCGTCGAGGCAGGCGAACGTGGTCAGGTCAGGGCAAGCGAAGGTAGCGTCAGACACGTCGAGGTCTTCCCGATGGGCGGTGTGAGAACTCCCATCATCGGAAGACCTCGACCCCTACCCGTGGACCGACGCGCCAGTCCCCCTACACCCTCGTTTGCGAAGAGCCGGTTAAGATTGGCAAGACGCGTAAGCGTTGCGGAACGACTGGGCCCGTGCCGTGGCACCTGAACCCGGATCCACCGGCCGAGTTCTGTGGTGATGTGTGAGCGCGGTTCGGATCGGGGATCGACGCAGCAGGCGCGAAGGCCATTCGTGGGTGACGGTCTATGACTACGGCGGTCCCATCAGCTGCTGGAGGCGCGGCAGACGACTACGAGAAGTACCTCAAGACGGGCTCGCAAGGGTGATCGACGAGGACATTCCCGGCCTGCCGCCGAGGCCGCGGGGCGATAACGCGTCACGCGTCGCTGAGGAGTATGCGCTGACCCAAGTCTCCGTCAAAGGGGGAGACGTTCGACGAGGAGCACCAGGGCCCGTCATGGCGGTTGGTCAACTTCATCGGGCAGACCTTCGCCGAGGGCGTTCGACGGGACCTGAGTCAACCTCTCGGCTGGGGGGAGCTCACCCGCGCGGGTCGCGGTCGACCTCCCGTCCCGTTTCAGCGGTGACGGTCGAGGTGGACCAGGCAAGTCTTTCTCAGCCACTGAGGGCCGGACGGAACCGTCGCGATGTCGGCGGTGAGGTTCTCGAAGAGCTTCGCTACGCCGTCGCCCTGCGCACGGGACCAGATCCGGTCATCTCCCTGCGTGCCACGGTGAGCGGGACTGTCGCCTCGGTTCCCAACAACGTCCTGCTGACCGTGCCTGTTCGAGCGCCCGAGACCGAGGCGTTGTATGCGGTACCGGTCCCGGAACGTTTGATGGCTGCCCTCGTCGAAGCCTGGGGCCCCGACTGGTGCGCCTGGATCTCGTCACGGCTGCGGCGCGCCCAACAGGTTCGTCCCGGCAATGCACAGGTGGGATAGCTGACCTGGGTTCAGACCTGCCAGCGGAGCGATGGCCGGATCCGACTCCGGCGGCGGGCAGTGGGCGGTCCAGTACGACAGCGTCGCAACTCAACTGGTGCAGGCGGGCTGCGACCTCGGCGAGGCAATGGGGCAGGCCGCGAACCTGCTGAACGGCTCGCTGAAGAACCACACGGGCGCGGACTACGGCGCGACGATCTCGACCCCGGCGCAGTACCAGACGGCGGGCGACGACGGCGACGCAGACCCGAACCACTGGACCGAGACCCTCTCCCCCGCCCGGCTCCCCAGCGCAAGGGCGCACCGGCGACATGCCCAGCTGGCTGCACTGGGTCGCCGACCATTCGAAGGCCTGCTGTGGCCGGATGCGGACACGGGAAAGCTGCGCACCATCGGGCAGGCGTGGATCACGGCCGGCACGACCATCGAGGCGTACCAGTACTCCGTCGAGGCGGCCAAAACAGAGCTCGGAACCCAAGAGTCCCCCGAGATCCCCGACGCGACAGCGGCTCTCGCAGAGCTCAAGCAGCACGCGAGCGACCTGGCCGGCGGCTACAAGCAGATCGGGCAGGCCTGTAACGACTATGCCAAGCACGTCGACGACCACCACAAGATGATCGAGGACGAGCTGACCTCGTTCATCGAGTGGACCGCCGGGATCGAGATCGCCGGCGGGGTGCTCGCGTTCTTCACCGCGGGCATCAGCGAGGCGGCGGCGCAGGCAGCCGAGGCGGCTGAGGTCGCCAACGCCGCGTCCACGGTGGTCGCGATCCTACGCATGCTGCTCGGTCTGGCGGAGGCCAGCGAGGAGGTCGCGGCAGGAGCCGAGGTCGAGGTCGAGACCACCATCACCGCGCTCGAGAAGCTCATCGACGCCGACGTCGAGAAGGCTCTGGTCGAGACCGGTGAAAATGTCGGCCTGGACGCGCTCGACGGGGAGAAGACGGCGGCCTACGAGAAGTACACCGCTCGCGAAACGGTCGAGGGCAAGACACCGAAGAGCCCGGAGGAGTGGCAGCGCCTCAAGAACCAGATCAAGATCAACAAGGCCAACGGGGATGCCTTTGA
The DNA here is from genome assembly GCA_965277795.1 of Lapillicoccus sp. Taxonomy (GTDB): domain Bacteria; phylum Actinomycetota; class Actinomycetes; order Actinomycetales; family Dermatophilaceae; genus Lapillicoccus. The sequence continues at coordinate 1,134,352 of OZ255840.1, read as the reverse complement.
GGCGGAGATGATGAAGGCGGACGGGTCAGGCCTTTCCAAGACGGTTGGGACGCCCAGACCAGCTTCGAGTCCTTTGCCGGGTCGTTGCGCCGCTGGGACTACGCAAAACGTGAACGCCACGGAAGCGGTCGAGGTTAAGAACGGCGGCACCCCTCAAGGAAGGGCTGGTCCAGTTGAGCAAGGACGACGAGGCGCTGCGGCGGGACTGGAGTGTGACGTGGCACCTCAAGCAGCCGTGTCACCCGGCATGATGAGTCGTCTGGCCGAGCTGGCCGAGAGGTACCCCAAGTTCCACGATGACATCGGAGGCTGAGGACGCCATGCCACGCAGCCAGACGCAGCAACGCATCTTCGACGAGCTTCAGCAGGACGAGAAGTTCCGGTCGTGGGTGGCCATGAACGAGGCCGTCCTCGAGCTCGAGTTCGACGACGTCCCAGACCTTCCCGAGCACCCATGGGATAGGTCGGCTCTCGATCTGGCCGAGTCAGCGGCGCTCGAGATGTTCGAGTCCGCCGACGATGCGTTCAGTCCGGAGAAGTCGGACGCCGCCTGGCGCTTCGTCCGCTTCATCGGCCAGACGTTCATCGACGCGTTCGATGGACACTGGGTGAACATCCCTGCGACCAAAGGTTTCTGGCAGCGCGTTGGGGTGGATCTGCCCTTCCGGACGATGTACATCGAGCCGATCGGGATGGTGAGAACGGCGATGCACCGACGTGAGGGCCATTCGTGGGCGACGATCTATGACTACGCCGCAGAGGACTACGACACATACCGGCAGACGGGCTCATAGATGACCGACCAGCGCTTCCTGGCGTGGGTGGAGATGAACGACTTCATCCTCGAGTACGAGATCGACGACGACATTCCCAGCCTCCCGGCCCGGCCCTGGGGCGCGGACGCACTCCGCGTCGCAGAGAAGTACGCGCTCACCCAGATTCCCACCAAGGAACAGACGTTCGACGAGGAGCACCAACGCCTTGCGTGGCGGCTCGTTCGCTTCGTCGGCCAGACGTTCGTCGAGGCGTTCGACGGGACGTGGGTCAATCTCCCCGCAGGGGGCAGCTCACCCGCGCGGGTCGCCGTCGACCTCCCGTTCCGCAGGACCTTCTTCCTCGAGCCCATCTCACTCCTGACCGCAGCCATGAAGCGGCGCACCGGCGAGGAGTGGGCTCTGGTCTTCGGCTACCACGAGAAGAACCATCAGGCCTACCGCGCAGAGAACAATGACCCGGCCACCTGACCGCATGCCAGATCTGCCCCTAGTGGTGTGTCCCGCAAATAACTAGCGGTATTGTTGGTATTCTTGTCGTATGAGCGCACCCGCGGCCCCGCCGTTGCCGATGTCAGAGAGTCAGCGGGCCACCTTGGAGCAGTTGTCCCGGTCCCAGTCCGCGGCGCATCGGCAGGTGCAGCGCGCCAAGGCGTTGCTGCTGGCGGCGGATGGGGTTGCCAACACACGGATCTCGGCGCAGGTCGGGGTGACGCCGGTGACGGTGCGGGCCTGGCGTGAGCGGTTCGAACAGGAGGGGCTGGCGAAGCTGGGTCAGGTCCGGGCGGGACGCGGGCGGGAGAGCATCACCCAGGAGCAGGTCCGCGCGATCGTGCACGACACGTTGCACACCACGCCGAAGGGTCAGACGCATTGGTCGTGTCGCATGATGGCCAAGCACGCCGGGGTGAGTTCCTCTACGGTGCAACGGGTCTGGCACGACCTCGGGATCAAGCCACACCGCCTCGACACGTTCAAGGTCTCGAACGACCCGGCCTTCGAGGAGAAGCTGACTGACGTGGTCGGGCTCTACCTGGACCCGCCGGAGAAGGCGGTGGTGCTGTGCGTGGACGAGAAGTCTCAGGTGCAGGCGTTGGACCGTACCCAGCCTTCGCTGCCGATGGTCAAGGGTCGTGGTGCGACGATGACCCACGACTACAAGCGCAACGGCACGACCACGCTGTTCGCCGCCCTGAACGTGCTCACCGGGCAGGTGACGGGGCGCTGCTTCGACCGGCACCGGCACGACGAGTTTCTCAAGTTCCTGGCGGTCATCGACACCGAAGTGCCCCAGGGCCAGGCGATCCACGTGATCCTGGACAACTACGGCACGCACAAGCACGCTGACGTGAGGCGCTGGCTGGGTCGGCACCAGCGGTTCCACCTGCACTTCATCCCGACCTCCTCGTCCTGGCTGAACCAGGTCGAACGGTGGTTCCGTGACCTGGACGGCAAGGCGCTGCGTCGAGGCAGTTTCAACTCGGTGCCTGACCTGATCGCCGCGATCGAGGACTACCTGCAGGCCAACAACGATGACCCCGCCCCGTTCGTGTGGACCGCGACCGCCGAGTCGATCCTGGCCAAGGTCACCCGCGCCCGCCGCAAACTCGAGGAAGTAGTTAATCAATGATGAGACGGACCACTAGCGCAGTCCCACACCGTCGGCGCCTACTGGGGGCCACGCCGTTCGTCGGCGGATGCAAGTGCCGCCCGCCCGCAACCGGCGAGACATCGGGGGCGAAGCCATCGAGGAGCTGGGGACCTCCGTCGTCCTGCAGACGAGTGCTACTCAGGTCATCTCGCTGAGCGCCACCCTGGGGTGCGTGGTCTCCTCGGTGCCTAACAGCGCGACCCTCACGCTGCCGGCCGCCTGCTCGGACAACGAGAAGCTGTCTGGGGGGACGACCCCAGATCGGCTCAAGGCTGCGTTCGTCGCCTCCTAGGAAATCGACTGGTGCACCTGGATCTCTTCGCGGCTGCGGCGGGTCCAGCCTGTCCGTGCCGGCAAGGCCCAGGTCGGATGGCTCACCTGCGTTCCCGGGGACCGGTCCGACCTGGGTGGACCCGCGCTGGTCGCACCCTGCGCTGGCGGGTCTCTCCTGCGGTTGGGCGACTCCCCGGGTGCGGTCGACGTCGACGCTGTGTCGGCGACGGCCTCGTTGCTGTAGAGCCCACGGCGAGGACGAGACGCTTGTCGGCTCGACGGCCCGTTGATCTGAAGGAGGCGCGAGGATCAACGCACCCCTTGACGACCACGGGGCCCACGTCCCGCACCTTGTCCTCGACGATCTTCACGATCCGGCGCTGCTCGAGCAGGAGAGTTCCCTCAGCGTCTACCGGGGGAACGCCGACCTTCATCGACCTCGAGGTGCCGACCACTACCCCACGCAGCATGGTCGGCGATGGTCCATTGAAGATCACCGCCATGACACACCCACCGGTTTCCCCGCGCCGAAGCTTGTCATCCTTGGGACTCGTCGCTCTGAGCCGTGGTCACTCGGGTTGTCTGGTCGACCAACCTGAACTGGTCCGGCTGCTCGCTGTCCCTCTCGTCGACCCTGGGCTACTGAGAGCAGGGACGGCATACCCTCGCGTTATGACCTTTCACGTCGACGACTACCAAGCCGAGGCCACCCGCTACGACTCCGCGCCCTACCGTCGTTGCGGCGCAAGTGGGCTCGACCTGCCTGCCGTGTCTCTCGGCCTCTGGCACAACTTCGGCGACGATGTGGCGCTCGAGAGCCAGCGGGCCATCCTGCGCAGGGCGTTCGACCTCGGAGTGACCCACTTCGACCTCGCCAACAACTACGGTCCGCCCTATGGGTCGGCCGAGCGCAACTTCGGCACGATCTACGCCCAGGACTTCCGGCGCTACCGTGACGAGCTGGTCATCTCCAGCAAGGCCGGCTACGACATGTGGCCCGGCCCCTACGGCCAAGGCGGTGGGTCCCGCAAGTACCTGCTGTCGTCCCTCGACCAGTCGTTGTCACGGATGGGGCTCGACTACGTCGACATCTTCTACAGCCACCGCTTCGACGAGACGACGCCGCTAGAGGAGACGATGGGAGCTCTCGACACTGCGGTGCGACAGGGCAAGGCGCTCTACGTCGGCGTCTCGTCCTACTCGGGTCAGCGCACCCAGGAAGCCATCGACATCCTGCGCCGCATGGGCACTCCGCTGCTGATCCACCAGCCGTCCTACTCGATGCTCAACCGCTGGGTCGAGGAGGACCTGCTGGACGTGCTCGGTGTCAACGGCGTCGGCTGCATCGCTTTCTCACCGCTGGCTCAAGGCATGCTGACCGACAAGTACCTCAGGGGCATACCCGCGGGATCCCGTGCGGCACAGGGCAAGTCGCTCGACCCCAAGCTCCTGAGCGAGGACGCGCTCAAGCATGTCCGCTCGCTGAACCGGATGGCGAAGTCCCGAGGACAGTCACTGGCCCAGATGGCGCTGGCCTGGGTGCTGCGCGACGACCGGGTCACCTCGGTGCTCATCGGCGCCTCCAGTGTCGCCCAGCTCGAGGACAGCCTGGCGGCCACCACGAACCTCGACTTCTCCCCGGCCGAGCTGACCAAGATCGACCGGTATGCGGTCGACGGCGGCATCAACCTCTGGCAGCGCTCGTCCAGCCTGTGAAGCAGGAGCCCTAGCCTCCGACTGTGAGCAGGTTCGACGAAGCCATCTCGTGGCTACCGGGAGAGGCAGCTCTCTAGATCTTTGTCGTCGATGACGGACCAGCGCCGACGGTCGTCATGCCAGCGGCCCGGACGCAACCACTGCGAGTCCGCACGTTCACGCTCCAGGAAGGCGAGGGCCGACATCTCCTGGGAGCGAGGGTCTGCACCGAGTACGGCCTCCTCTACACCTGTGTCCCGGCTGACGCTGCCCAGATCGTCACTGAGGTGCTGAGCGAGGCGCTCAGCGCGGGATCGATCCTGGCGTGGGGCGCCTTCGAGGGCTCGTTCCACTTCGACCACCTGCTGACGGCTCACATCGTCGACGAACGGCCGGTGCTCCGGGGCTAGCTCAGGGCTGGTCCTTGGTCAGGTGCAGCAGCCAGTCGTCGCCGGTGTGGATCAAGGCATAGCGACGACTGCTCTCGCGCCCGTGCAGGACGAAGAGGATCCTCCGGTCGTCACGCGACTCCTCCTGCCACCAGCCGGTGTCTGCGATCGACTTGTGCTCGTCGGTGTAGCCCAGGTGGTCCATGTCATGGTCACCGACCGCGACAGCGAGGCGGTTCTGTTTCGCTGAGGTCGGCAGTCCACGGGGCACGGCCCACGAGCGCAGGACGCCGTTCTCCTCCAGCCGCAGGTCGAAGTGCGGCTGCGGTTTGCGGTGGTCGTGGAGCACGAACGCCGGACGAGATACGTTGTCGGACAATGGTTCTCAGCTCGGAGGCGTGTAGCGGCCGTCGATAGCGGTCCACCCCGCGTCGACCACGATCTGGGCTCCCGTGACGTAGGACGAGGCGTCCGAGGCGAGGAAGACGATCGCGCCCGCCATCTCGTCCGGGGTTGCCCAGCGACCGAAGGCGTTCTTCTGCGCGTATGCGTCGGCCCACCCGTCATCGGCGAGGATCTGCCCGGTGAGCGGCGTGCGGACCACCCCCGGCGCGATGGTGTTGGCGCGGACGCCGTTCGGTCCGAGCTCGGCCGCCACCGTTCGGAACAGCTGCAGCAGACCCGCCTTGGTGGCGGCGTACATGCTCTGCCCGGGCTCGACCGTGACCGACCGGATCGATCCGAGGCCGATGATGCTGCCTCGACCGCGCTCGACCATTCCCGGTGCGACGGCCCGCACGGTGGTGAAGGCGGCACGCAGGTTCAGTGCGATCACCTGGTCGAACTCGGCTGTCGAATAGTCGAGCACCCGTTTTCGCACGTTCGTGCCAGCGCTGTAGACGAGAACGTCGACCACCCCGATCTCGGCGACAGCGCGCGCAACGGCTGCCTCGTCGAGAACGTCCACCTGGGATGCGGTGAGGGCGCCGGGGCCGCCGCCGAGTTTCGTGGTCTCTTCCGCGGCAGCGAGGTCACGGTCAGCGCAGACCACGGTAGCTCCGTGGGCCGCGAGCGCGATCGCACCTTCCCGCCCGATACCGCTGCCGGCACCGACGACGAGCGCAACCCTTCCGTCCAGCCGGAACAATGTGGAGTAGTCGGGGCGATCGGCCGTTTTGGCGTCCTCTGTCATGACAGTCATCTTCTCCTGCTACCGGCGGCCAGACCGCCCGCGATAGTGGGCACAGCGGCCAGCAGGCGCTGGGTGTAAGGGTGTTGTGGCGACTCCCAGATCTGTTGCGCGGGGCCGATCTCGACGATCTCACCCGCGCTCATCACCGCCACCCGATCGCACAGGTGACGCACCACCGAGAGGTCGTGAGAGACGAGCACGAGGGTGAGGTCCAGCTCGTCGACGAGGTCGCCGATGAGGTTGAGCACCTGGGCGCGCACCGACACGTCGAGGGCGCTGACCGGTTCATCGGCCAGCAGGATGCCCGGGCGGGGAGCGAGGGCGCGGGCGATCGAGATCCGCTGGCGTTGACCGCCGGAGAACTGATGTGGATAGCGACGCGCAGACTCTGGTTGGAGACCGACATCCGTCAGCAGCTCGCCGACTCGCCCCTGGGGATCTCGCTGACCTTGGGCCACCAGGGGTTCGGCGACGATGTCCCGTACCCGCATACGTGGGTCCAGCGACCCCATGGGGTCCTGGAAGACAAGCTGCAGCCGCTCCCGGAGGAACCGCAGCCGTCGGTCGGGGAGGCTGGCGATCTCGGTGCCCTCGACGGCAACCCGTCCCGAGGTGGGCTGGTCGAGCCCGCCGAGAATCCGCAGCAGCGTGGATTTCCCGCACCCAGACTCCCCCACGATGCCGAACCGCTCGCCCGGCTGGACCTCGAACGAGACGCCGCGCAGCGCCCGTACGACTGGTTTCGGTCCCGTGAGTGATCGTCGGGCGCGCACGAACTGACGGGTGACGTCGCGGACCGAGATGGCAGCCGCCACCCCTGCCGCACCGGCCCCCCTAGCGTCCGACGTTTCGGTGGCCCCAGCCACCACCCCGTCGGACGTCACCACAGCGTCGGACGCGGCCGCACCGTCGGACCTGCCGTGGCCGTGGTCCTCCCCAGAGGCACCCGCAGGGTGGTGACAGGCATACCCGTGCCCTTCGTCCGCCCCGGCCCATGGTGGCGCGATGGCACATTCGTCACTCGCAAAGGCGCACCGGGTCCGGAACACGCACCCGTCCGGGAAGGCCCCGGCCGGCGGCACCGTCCCGGGGATCGTCGACAGCCGTCCCCGTTCATCGACGCGGGTGAGGTCGGAGGCGGCGACCAACCCGGCCGTGTACCGATGCCGGGGGTGGGTGAACACCAGGTCGACCGGTCCCGCCTCGACCATCCGTCCGCCGTACATGACCAGGACGCGTTCGCACACGGTCGCCACCACTGCGAGGTCATGGGTGATGAGGAGCAGCGCGGCGTCCCGAGCCTCGACACCCCGGACCACGAGGTCGAGCACGAGGGCCTGGACCGTGACGTCGAGCGCGGTGGTGGGTTCGTCGCAGACCAGCAGCGCCGGGTCGTTCGCCAGGGCGATCGCGAGCACGACGCGCTGGCGCTGCCCCCCGGACAGCTGGTGCGGGTATGCCCGGGCTACGTCTGCTGGGTCGGGCAGGCGTACGTCCGTGAGCAGCTCGACGGCACGTCGGCGCGCGGCCCGACGGTCCGTGGCCGTCCGGTGGACGAGTAGCGCCTCGGCAACCTGGTCACCGACCTTCATCGTCGGGTTGAGGGCTGTCATCGGCTCCTGGAACACCATGGCGACGTCCCGACCGCGGACCCGGGTCAGCTCTCGCTCGGTCGCGGTCGTGATGTCGAGACCGCCGGCGGCGCTCAGGCGCACCGAACCCGAGGCCGATAGGTCGTCCGGCAGCAGACCCAGCAGCGCCAAACCGGTGAGCGACTTCCCTGACCCCGACTCGCCGATCAGGCCGACCCTCTCACCGCGACCGATGGTGAAGCTGACGTCCTCGACCAGCGTGACGTCTCCGACGCTCACGCCCAGCGAGGTGACGTCGACAACGGGCTCCGCGGCCGGCTCGTCGACCGGCCGGCGACTGGGTCTCGCCAGCGCACTCACCGCCTGTCCTCCAGCCGCGGGTCGAGGAAGTCACGCAACCCGTCTCCGAGCAGGTTGAAGCCCAGAACGGCGAGCGCGATCGCGATGCCGGGGATGACGGCCAGCCGTGGGGCCGAGAACAGCAGCTCCTGCCCCTCCTGGAGCATCCGTCCCCACGACGGCGTGGGCGGCGGCGTCCCCAGTCCGAGGAAGGACAGTGCGGCTTCTGCCAGGACCGCGATGGCGAACGAGACGGAGGCCTGCACGATCACCAGACCGGCGACGTTCGGCAGAACGTGCCGCAGCCCGATGGCCAGCGGTCGCCGACCCGCGGACCGGGCCGCGAGGACATACTCGGTGCGCATCACCTGCAGGGCGCCGCTGCGCACGAGCCGCGCGAAGCTCGGGACCGTCGCAATCCCGATTGCCACCATGGCGACGAGGGTCGACCCGCCGTAGATCGCGCTGAACATGATCGCCAGCAGGAGAGCGGGGAACGCGAGCAGCAGGTCGTTCCCCCTCATCACCGTCTCTCCCGCCCATCGCGGCACCATGGCCGCGATGATGCCCAACGGAACTCCGATGAGCGCGGCGATCCCGACTGCCACCACCCCGACGAACAACGTGGTCCGCGACCCCATGAGGATCTGCGAGAAGACGTCGCGCCCGAACTTGTCAGTCCCGAGCCAGTGGTTGGAGGAGAACCCCTGCAGCCGGTCCGGCGCGTTGACGAACGTCGGGTCCCACGGCGTCCAGACGAACGACACCAACGCCATCAGGACGACGAGTCCGACGAGCACGGCCCCGGCGACGAGGCTGGGGTTCAACGGGCGGCGAGAGACTCGGTATGCCGGTGTCGGAGTTCGCGGCGCGGCGCCGCCGACCGGGCTGGTCGGCACACCGGCGCTCATCGCGTGCCAACCCGCAGTCGAGGGTCGATGACCGCGTAGAGCAGGTCGACCACCACATTGACCACCAGGACGGCGACCACGAGGAGCATGACGACGTCCTGGACGACCTTGAGGTCTCGTTGCCCGACCGCGTCGAGTAACAGAGAACCCAGGCCGGGGATGACGAAGACCCGCTCCACCACGACCGCGCCGACGAGCAGCGTGGCGAGCTGCAGGGCCAGCACCGTCACGACCGGGATCGCCGCGTTGCGCAACCCGTGCCGGCGCATCGCGGTGGCCGCGGACAGGCCTTTGGCGCGGGCGGTTCGCATGTAGTCCTCGCCTTGGACGTCGAGGATCGAGCTGCGCACATACCGTGTCAGCACTGCCGCCTGAACGAGCCCGAGGGAGAGCGCCGGCAGGATCAGCTGCTTGACGAACATGGCGGGATCGACGTTCGGCGGCGTCCAGCCGTTGGCCGGGAGCCAGCCGAGCTGCACAGCGAAAACGGTGATAAGCAGGATGCCGGCCAGGAAGGAGGGCACGGCGACCCCGACCTGCGAGAGGGCGGTCAGGGCCAGGCCCGAGGGTCGACGATGGCGCAGCGCCGCGAGCACGCCAAACGGAACGGCGATCAAAGCAGCGATGACCGTCGCCGTGACAACCAGCCAGAGAGTCACCTGGAGGCGGTCGGCGACCTGCGGTCCGATCGGTGCCCGCGAGACGTAGGAGTCTCCGAGCTGGAACGTCAGCAACCCGCGCATCCAATCCACGTACTGCGTGATGAGGGGTTGGTCCAGACCGAACTGATGACGCAGCTGCGCGACCGCGTCCTCGGAGGCGTTGACGCCCAACGCAACTCGAGCCGGATCACCCGGCAGCACGGCCATGAAGGCGAAGACCAGCACCGAGCTGACCAGCAGGGTCGCAAGGAGGATTCCGAGCCGCCGGACGACCGGCAGGATCACGACCGGGCCATCAGGAGTGGGACAGCGCCGACAGGTCGAAGCCCTCGGTGATCGCGTTCTTCGGCAGCCCGGTGATTCCCTTGTCGGCGACGATGAGGTTCGGCAGCAGGAAGAGGAAGTCCGAGGCAGCGTCTGTGGAAATCGTCTTTGCGGCCTTCTTCATGTCGGTGATCTGGTCCTCGGTGCTCCCGGCGTCTGCTGCGGCGATGTCCGCCTGGACCTCCGCACTGTTGTACTGCGGGTAGTACTTCGGGTCGCCAAAGACTGTCGGCAGGTCACGAGGCTCGACGTGAGCGACGATCGACATGTCGTAGTCATGGTCCTTGAAGACGGTCTGCACCCAGGCCGCGGGAAACTCGAGCTGGTCGAGGTTGACGGTGATGCCCACCTGCGCAAGCTGGGACTTGACCACCTGTCCGCAGGAGACGGCATACGGGAGGTTGGGGACCCGAAGTCGCAACGTGGGAGTCGCGTTGCCGCTCTCAGCGAGGAGGGCCTTCGCCTTCGCGACGTCGTGAGGGAAGTCACCGGTGCGGTCCTCGTACCACGGGTCGGTGGGTGGAACCATGCTGCCGATCAGGGTTCCCTTGCCTGCCCAGCACGTGTCCAACAAAGCCTTGTGGTCGATCGCATAGCGCACGGCCTCACGCACCTTGAGGTCCGTGAGGGGGGCCTGGGCGTTGTTGAACGACAGGACCACCTCGCCGGTCGTGGTGCCCTCGATGACGTCGTACTTGCTGTTGCCCTGGAACTGGGCTAGTGACTCTGGCGCTTGCACCGTCGTGATCACGTTGATCGTGCCGGTCAGCAAGGCATTGTTCAAGGCCGTGCCGTCCTTGAAGTACTTGAGGACCACCGTCGAGTACGTCGGCTTGGCGCCCCAGTAGGCCGGGTTTGACTTCAGGGTGATCGAGTCGCCCCGGTTCCAGGTTCCGAGGACGTATGGCCCGGTGCCGACCGGTTTGGTGGCCAGAGCAGCCACTTCTTGGGGATCCATCATCGCGCCGATCCGGGTCGTCATCCGGAACAGCCAGTCGTTGCTCGGCTTGCTCAACGTCACCTGGAGCTGCGTGGGACTGACCGCCTTGGCGTCGGCGACGACGTTCATCGCGGCCTTGAGCGAGGTCGTCCACTTGGCCTTGACGTTGTTGATCGAGAAGACCGCGTCGTCGGCGGTGAACGCGTCGCCGTTGCTGAACTTCGCCGCCCCCGTCAGGTCGAACGTATAGGTCTTCTTGTCGTCCGACACCTTCCACGATTTCGCGAGGGCGGGGACGATTTTGCCCTCCTGGTCCTGTTTGACGAGGGTCTCGTAGATGTTCCCGAGCAGCACCTGAGGGATTGCCGCACCGTCGAAGGTCGTGAAGTCGAGGCTTGCCGGCTCGGCGACCAGTCCGAGGGTGATGCTCTGGTCGGCACCAACCCCACCAGTCCCGCCCGAGGGCGACGGCGTGGTGGACGAACCGGCCGAGCAGGCAGCGAGCATGAGGGAGGTCACCGCGACCGCGGTCGCCAGCCGGGCTGAGCGGGTGAACGTCACGATGTCTCCTCCGTGGATGTCCTCAGACGCTTCGGTGCGCCACAACAGCATGTCGTATGCCTTCCCGTTCCGGGCACGCGCGGTGGCCCCCCATGATCGATCGTGACCAGCCCGTCATCCGGGTTGCCGGGCCTTTGTCGGTGGGTTGTGCACCAACGAGGCCCTGATCGAACAGATGTCCATCATGAAGGGCGCTGGGGACAGGCCGTGACGCAGAGGTCGGCGCCGCCTACGGGAGTTGGGGACTGGCTGACCCCGAGCCGACGGTGTGGCGACCTGCCTAGAGTGGCAAGCGAACACATACCGGCAGACGGAGGCAGCGTGCAGGACGCCTATGAGATCGCTTGTCTCGACGCCGCCCAGCTCGTCGACCTCTATCGCGCTCGACAGCTGTCGCCCGTCGAGGTGCTCGACTCCGCACTCCAGGTCGTCGACGACCACGAGCCGGTTCTCAACGCCCTCTGGGTCCGTTCGGACCGAAGCGCTCGAGAAGAAGCACTCGCCAGCGAGAGCCGTTGGCGCCGAGGCGAACCGGCTGGACCGATCGACGGAGTCCCGGTCACGATCAAGGAGAACCTCGCCCGAGCGGGCGTCCCCATGCCTCTGGGTTGCGCCGGCGTCACCCCGCAGGTTCCGACGCGGAGCTCACCCGTCGCCGAACGCATCTGCGAGGCAGGCGGGGTCGTCCTCGGGTCGACGGTCATGCCCGACTGGGGGATGCTCTCCTCCGGTGTCTCGAGCCTGCACGGGGTCACCCGCAGCCCGTGGGATCCGAGTCTGACGACGGGCGGCTCCTCATCGGGCGCCGGCGCCGCGTGTGCCGCTGGGTATGCGCCGCTAAACCTCGGGACCGACATCGGTGGGTCGATCAGGCTGCCGGGCACCTGGCTGGGTCTCGCGACACTCAAACCGAGCGCCGGTCGCGTACCCCTCGACAACCCCTACCTCGGCCGCGTCGCCGGGCCGATCACCAGGACCGTTGCCGACTCCGCGACCCTCATGTCGGTGATCGCTCGGCCTGACCCGCGGGACTGGACCGCGTTGCCACCGGCGGATCTTCCCTGGACCGACGGGGTTCCCACGCACCCGCACGGGCTACGTGTGGGTCTGCAGCTGGACGCTGGCTTCGGAATGCCGGTCGACCCCGAGGTGGCGACGCTCGTCGCTCGTGCGGGTCAGCTCTTGGAGTCCGCCGGCGCCCAGGTCGAGACTCTCGAACCCTTCCTGCGACCCGGTATGGTCGAGGACCTCGACACTTTCTGGAGGGTCCGCTCCTGGAAGGACTTCGTGGCCCTCGACCAGGATGGCCGCGATCGCGTGCTGCCCTTCATCCGACGCTGGATCCACCCTGCTGCACAGATCTCAGGAGCGCGCGTACTTGCCTGCTACCAGACCATTCTCGAGCTGCAGCGCACTACGGTCAACGCCACCCTCCCCTACGACATCGTCCTGTCTCCTGTCGCCCCGGTCGCGGCGTTCCCGGCTGACTGGCCGATGCCCTTCGGTGGACTGGACGTCCCGGATCTCGGGATGGCGCACATCGGCTTCACAGCGCCCTACAACATGACGGGCCAACCCGCGGCCACGGTGAACTGCGGCTTCACCCCCGACGGACGCACGGTTGGTATCCAGATCGCGGGCCGACGCTTCGACGACATCGGAGTGCTGCGGGCCGCGGCCTGGTACGAGGCGGCCAGGCCCCCCGACGCCGAACCCGACTGGCCGATCGCCCCACCTGAAAGCGTCGCCCGCCGACGGTCACGCTGACAGGCGACCAGACCGCAGCCGCCCCTCCCCGCGGTCCACCGCGAGGATGACGTTACGGGTGACGAGCCACGTCCCGAGTAGGTCGACGCCATGCTCGTCGCAGCTGCGCTGCGCCGCGGCGCGCCATTCCCGGTCCTCGCCGGTGACGAACGGGTGGGACAGCCGAGCGATGGCGACGAGCACGCCACCGCGGCACCCGCGCCCGAGACCCGCCAAGACCCCCTGACACACCACATCGAAGAAGCGCCCGCGTTCACCGGGTGGTACGCCGCCTTGGGGCACGGGCATGACGACGGGCTGAACGAGCCGCCCGCTGGGCCCGCAGATCAAGGCCCCGATCGAACCGGCGCGGCGGTCGCTGTCGCGGATCACCAGGTCGAGCACGTCGGCCGTGATCTCGGGGTCGGTCAGGGGTCGTGTGGCCCAGTCCCTGGGCAGGTCCTCGAAGGTCATGACGACCACCCTGCTCCGTCCCGCGCCGACGGCTCCGAACTTGTCCACAGCCCCTGCACGGCGGCCAGGGGGGCTCCGGATGGTTGGATCGAGCCATGACAACCGAGGGTGACTACGTCCCGAGCACCTCCGACTGGGTGCGCGAGCAGGTCCAGCAGATCGAGGCCGCCGGCGACACCAACGTGGTGCACACCCAGGACCTGCCGGTGATCCTGTTGACCATGCACGGAGCGAAGACGGGTGCGATCCGCAAGGTCCCGCTGATGCGCGTCGAACACGACGGTCAGTTCATCGCCGTAGCGAGCAAGGGCGGGGCACCCGATCAGCCACAGTGGTACCACAACCTGCTCGCCGACCCAGATATCGACGTCATGGCCGGCACCGAGACGTTCCCGGCTCGGGCCCGAGAGCTCGATGGCAAGGAGCGCTTCGACTGGTGGGTGCGCGCGGTGGAGGCATTCCCCCCTTACGCGGAGTACCAGGTCCGCACGCAGCGACTGATACCGCTGTTCCTGCTCGAGCGTCGCTGAGCGGTCCTGTGACACGCCTGGACACCCACGTCAGCGATCTGCGTGAACGGGGGGCGTCGAGCTGGAGACCACCTTCTGCGGCGTCTATGCCGTTTGTCTGGCTCAAGGTCTCAACGACCTGAAAGCCCTTCAACGCGCCTGCGCCGCAGCCTCGCTCGCCGTCCAAAGCCACGTGCTCAGGTCTCGGTGCCGACGTCGGTGGACAGCCAAGTCCCAGGCTCCTATGGGACGACCGGTGAGTATCAGCTTCGACCGGGTGCCGGCCCGACCTCGACGGCCGCAGGGCCGTCTCGCTCCCTGAGGCTCGGGTCGTGTTGGTAGCGGTCGTCGGACGACGTCTCTGGGTATGTGAGCCGGGGAACCGCGCGATAGTGACGGATGTCGTCACCCGTGTGAGCCCGAGAGCTTCTCACCGCGGTGAGGGGCGTCGGGGGTGACTGAGCCGGAGCCGAGATGGTGGGGGCGAGGAACCCCAGGTCAGTGCTGCGGGACGTCGGCCCGTCTCGCGATCGTCGCCGCGGCTCGGCGCGTGGCACTCGGTGGCACGGACGGCACGATGTCGTCCAGGAACGCATACCGCCGGCGTAACGACCCGTGGTACGAGGAGGGGTCCGCGTCGGTGCATACGGTGCGCCACCAGTCGGCGATGTCTCCCCAGCCGGGGGCGGCGAGAGACCCTCCGAACTGCTGAACGGCGAGCGCGGAGCACAACGTGGCGAACGAGAGCCGGTCAACCAGCGTCCATCCGGCGAGCGTTCCGACGACCAGCGCGGCAGCGAAGACGTCGCCGGCGCCGGTCGGGTCCAGAGCCGGCACCCGCAGCGCGGGCACGCTTGCCTCGTCACCCGATGTGCTGTCGATCGCGAGTGCCCCTTGCGCGCCGTTCGTGACGACGGCGAGAGGTACGCGGTCGGCGAGCGCGTACAAGGCATCCTGCGGGGTCTCCGTACGCGTGTAGGCCATTGCCTCGTCGGCGTTGGGCAGGAACGCGTGACAATGCTCGAGCCGGTCGAGCAGCTCGGGAGCCCAGGCCCCCGTGGCGTCCCAGCCGACGTCGCCGAAGACCAGCGCCCCATCCTTGCGAGCCAGCTCGACCCAGCGCACCTCCTCGTCACCGCGCATCGTCTCGGCGAGGTCGACCAGGACGGAGCGAGTGCGGGGCGGGTGGCCGACGAGCTCGTTCATCGGGACTGGAGACGGGTGCCCATGCGTGACCATGCTGCGGTCCCGGCCCACCGACATCGACACGGTCACCGGGGAGTGCCAGTTCTCGAACCTTCGGCTGCGGCTGAGGTCGACCCCCTCCTGCTCCTCGAGGGTGCGCCAGCAGAAGTCGCCGTAGTCGTCGTCGCCGAACGCAGCCGCCAGCGACGTGCACAGACCGAGCCGGCTGGACGCGGTCGCAAGGTTGGCGATCCCGCCGGGGCACGACCCCATACCCTCGGCCCACACCTCGGTCCCGGCGCGCGGCACCTCGGGCAGGCCGGTGAACACGATGTCCAAGAAGACCGGGCCGGCGAGCACGACGTCGAAGGGTGGGTCGCCCGGTGCGCGTCGGGCCGCGAGGGGGTCGTATGCCGTGACCACGCTCTCGCCCACCCCTCACCCGTTCGCCGAAGTCAGCAGGCTACTCGTTGATGCCCGACCGCTCGACGCCCTCGACGATCCAGCGTTGCAGGAAGACGAACATGACGACAAGGGGCAGGATCGAGATCACCGCCGCGATGAACAGCTGGTGCAGGTTGCTGGTCTGCTGGGTGAGGAAGGTCGACAGGGCGATCTGCACCGTCCAGGAGCTCTGGTCCTGCCCGATCACGAGCGGCCAGAGGAACGCGTTCCAGCTGCCGATGAAGGTGATGGTGCCGATGGCGGCCACGAAACCGAGCGAGTTCGGCATCACCACCCTCCAGAACGTCCCGAAGTAGCCCAGCCCGTCGATGCGGGCGGCGTCCTCGATCTCCTTCGGGAAACCGAGGAAGTACTGCCGAAACAGGAACGTCGCGAAGGCCTGGAAGAGGCCGGGGATGATCAGGCCACGCAGGGTGCTGACCCAGCCGAGGGTCGAGACGAGGACGAAGCTCGGGACGAAGGTGACAGCAGCCGGGATGAGCAGGGTCGCCACGACCGAGTAGAGGACGACGTTCGACCATCGGTAGGGGATCCGGGCCAGGCCATAGCCGGCCATCCCGCTGACCCCGACAACGAGCACCGTCTGCGTCACGGCGATCACGGCACTGTTGAGCAACGAACGCGCCATGGGCACCGACGGGTCGGAGAACAGCTCGGTGACGTTTCCCCACTGCAGCACTGTGGGGAACAGCTTCCAGTCGGGCGACGTGATGTCCGTCTCTGTGGACAGGCCGTTGCGCAGCAGCAGGTAGAACGGGACGAGGAACAGGATGGTGCCGACGGTCAGCACCAGGTAGCGCAGTCCGCTGCCGGCCTTCTCGACGGGGGTTCGCTGGATCGACATCTCAGCCCTCCCTGCCGAAGCGGAAGAACCGTCCCTGCACCAGCGCGACGATCGCGATGACGAGCGTGAGGATGACCGCCCCCGCGCTGCCGTGTCCGAAGTCCTGCCCCTGACCGAGGGCCGTGTAGTAGAGGTAGACGAGAGGAGGACGGGCATACGGGGGGTACTGGCCGGTGGACGAGAGCAGGTTGTAAAACTCGTCAAACGCCTGGAACGCGTTGATGAGCAGCAGCAGGACGACGGCGCTGGAGGTCGCAGCGAGCTGAGGGACCGTGATGTACCTGAGTACTTTCCATCCGACCGCTCCGTCGATCGCAGCCGCCTCATACAGCGTCGGTGAGATCCGCTGCAGCGCAGCGAGGAACAGGATCATGTAGAAACCGATCTGCAACCAGAGCCGCACAGTGACGATCACGAGCCAGTACCAGGGTGGCTGGGTGATCGACAACCACGGGACCGATTCGACGCCAAAGAACCCGAGGACCGTGTTCGCCAGCCCGAACCGCACACCCGAGAAGATCGACATCTTCCACACGAGTGCGGCGACGACGTAGGAGCACGCAGTCGGCAGGAAGTAGACCGACCGGAAGAACGGCTGGAACCGCCTAGCGCGGTTCACCAGGAGCGCCAGCCCGAGGGAGAGGACGAAGGTGGTCGGCACGATAAATGCCGCGAAAACGATGAACGTCAGCATGCTGGAGCGAAACGCCGGGTCGGACAGCATGTCCGTGTAGTTGCCGAAGCCGACGAAAACCGTCGGCGTCACGGTGTTTCGGGCATCGTAGAAGCTGAGCCAGATGCTCCACAGGATCGGGACGTAGACGAAGATGAGCAGCCCGAGGAAGAACGGACCGACAAACACCCAGAACCACAGGTTGCGGTTCTGGTTGCCGAGAAGCCGCCCCTGCCAGGTCTGCACCGAGGGCGGTCCGGTCAGCCGTTGAGACGCTTGAGCTCGGCGTCCACCGTCGACTTCATCGTCGCGATCTCACCAGCGGGATCGGCGCCATCCTTGACGATCCGGGTGAGCCCGTCCGAGAACGCCGTGGCGCACTTCGGGCTCCAGAGCAAGGGAGTCTGGGCGTGGCCGTTCTCGTTGACGAACTTCACCGCATCGGAGGCGGGTGCGACCTTGAGCTTGTCTGCCTGGGCAGCGACGGTCTTCCGAGCCGGGATGTGGAACCCGTAGGACTGGGCGAAATCCAGCTGTTTCGCGGTCTGGTCGACCCATAGCCACTTGACGAAGCTCTTGGCCGCATCGACGTTCTTGCTCTTGGCGCTGACGGAGGACCCGTATGCCCCCACCGGCACCGACGCCTTGCCGCTCCCACCCAGGGCGGGCCAGGCCATGACGCCGTAGTCGCCGGGAAAGGCCTTCTCGATGACCGGGAGCGTCCACAGCCCGGTCCACTGCATGGCGCAGAGTCCCTGGGTGAACGCAGACGGGTCGGACCAGTCAGCAGGGGCGCCGAGCAGGAGCGACCCGCTTTTGAAGAGCGTCCGCAGCTTGGCGAACCCCTCGACGGCACCATCACCGTCGAAACCGAAGGCGGTCTGATCCTCGTTGAGGTATTCGAGGCCGGCCGCCCAGAGCATCGGACCCCCGAGCACACCGACGCCACCGTCGTTGCCGGCGAACAGACCTTTGACCTTGTCCGTGGTCAGTTTCTTGGCAGCTGCGAGCAGCTCGTCGACGGTGGTGGGCGGCTGAACCCCGGCGGCGGCCAGCAGGCTCTTGCGGTAGACCATGAGCTGCATGTCCGTGACTTGGGGGACGGCATACAGCTTGCCCTTGTAGGTCATTCGAGACACGAGGGACGGGGTGAAGTCCGACTCGGCGCTGCCGAGGATGCCAGTCATATCGACGACCTGACCAGCCTGGATCATGTCGATCGACGGGCCGTTGCCGTTCTCGAAGATGTCCGGGCCGCTGTTCGTCAGCAGCGCCGACGCGACCTTCTTGTCGTAGTCACCGGGGTTCCACTGGACGGTGACGTTGGCGCCCGGGTAGTCCTTAGCATACCCCTCGACCGCCTGTTGCGTGCCCTGCTCGCCGTACTGGTGGTACCACTGCGAGAGCGCCGAACCTCCCGATGTGGATCCTGCCGAGGAGGAGGACGGTTCGCGGCCCGTGTTGCCGCCACACGCGCTAAGCAGTCCGGCGCCGACAGCGCCTGCGCCAAGGCCCAGAAAGCGCCTGCGATTAAGGGTGACCGGTGTCAGTGGTGCCATCTCTGCTCCCCAGGAAGGCGGGCCCCAGCGAGCCGGGACGCGGTGGACATTCGCACCATATGACTCATGCGCCGCTTTGACCACTTGCGGTTGGCTCCGGGTGTCAGGCAGAGGTGGGCGTCCGCCGGGCCAGATGCCTCAACCAGAGCAGACCCAGGATCGGCAGCAGCAGCGGGATGTAGCCATACCCCGAGCCAAAAAACGACCACACGGTCGTGTCCGGAAACTCCGACGGGGCCAGGTAGGAGACGGTGCCCACGACCAGAACCCCGACCAGCTCGACCGTGATCGCGACGCGGGCTATCTGGGTCGAGGTGCGGTCACCGCGCGCGAGCGCCACCGTGGCGACGATGTAGATGACGCCGGCCAGCGCCGACAGGAGGTACGCCAACGGCGCCTTCTGGAAGTCGGCGATGATCTGGTAGGTCGCCCGGCCCGTGCCAGCGAGAGCGAACAAGGCGTAGACCGCCACCAAGATGATGCCGAGGCCGCGGTTGGGCGGCGCGTTTTCGGGCTCAGCCACCGAAGTTCCAGATCTGCGTGAGTCGGGCCATGAACACGGCCACGACGAGGGCCGACCCGGCGACGACGGCCATCGACGACCGGGTTTTCTCTTTCAGCGCGAGGAAGGTGACAAAAGGGGGGACGAGGGGCAGGGTGAGCACGTAGGCGAGAAACACGGGCTTCTCGAAGCCGTCAGACCGCGAGAGTGTCTGCACGAGCCCGAAGACCGCCTGCACGATGAGCGTGATCTCGAGGACTGCGAACGCGAGCAGCAGCCGGTCGTCCAC
The DNA here is from genome assembly GCA_965277795.1 of Lapillicoccus sp. Classification (GTDB taxonomy): domain Bacteria; phylum Actinomycetota; class Actinomycetes; order Actinomycetales; family Dermatophilaceae; genus Lapillicoccus. Next base: position 1,114,804 of record OZ255840.1, on the reverse strand, counting down.
GACGCGGCCGCGCGAGGCATACACCGTTGCCAGCGCGCCCATGGCGGCCGCGGCGACAAGGACAACCGCCGTCAGCCAGGTGAGCACGCACTCAGCGTATGCGCGCCTTGCTCGTAGGGTTCGCTCAGGGCGGGTCTCGCTTGGCCACCCCGAGGTGGTGCTCGAGGTTGATGGCGAACCGAGAACCGGTTACCGCCATGGCGGTACGCATCGCCGTCGACACAGCGGGGGCCGAGAAACGTGCGAGCGGGAGGTCGACCGAGAGGGTCAGCGAGATCGAGAGCCGGGTGCCGGCTCGGGTGTCGCTGAGCTCGTACCACCCTTCGGCGCCCGCCCACTCCTTGGCACCTAGCGGTGGTTCGTGCGAGTAGGCGATCCGTTGGCCCTCGCGAAAGGTCATTCGCTCGGTGAAGGTGGGGTTGACGATGATGCCGAGCAGGTTGATCCGGGACATTTCCCAACGCCAGAGATCCCCGTTGGTCTCGATCCGTGTGAGCAGGGGGGTCAGCTGGGGCAGTACGACCGGGTCGGTCAGCGCCGCCCAGATGGCGAGTCGGTCTGCCGACACGACCGCCTGGGACTCCGTGGACGCGGAGAACCGGTGCATGGCGCCAGTCTCACACGCGCGGCGGCAGGGGGTGCGCGATGCCGACCGGATCGCCAAGATGGGTGGATGGCTTCCTACACGGTCAACACCACAGCAGTCGCCCACGCCCGTGACCTCATCGACAAGAAGCGCTACGTCCTCGAGAGTGACTGGGGCGCAGCGCAACCCGACGTGGACGCGCAGAACGCCTATCTCGACAACCACTCCTGGGACGGGTACGCCGCGTGGCACCTCGGCCTGACGGATGACGCGAACGACGAGACCAAGGCACGGTATGCGTTCGTCTACGGTGACCTCACCCGCGTGCACCGCAGCGGGTTGATCGCGTGCGTTTACCGAGCGTCGGAGTGGCGGCACAAAGAGGTCGAGCTTGCTGCGCACAAGCTCCTGCAACACCTGGACAAGGTCAGCGGCTGAGCCGGTCTGGTCTCGGCGGATACATTCCGACGCTCGACGAGACCTCGCATCCGGTGTGGATAACTTTTGGGCGTGAGATCTCGCGTTTGGTTCACTCGTCCTGTGTTCGTCAACGAGGGATCAGGCCTGACGTATGCGGTTGTGACAGACGAGCTGATCAGCGCGGCTGACTGCGTCCGGGCGATCACCGCGTCCGCCCAGGACGCCACCATCGAGGACCTGCCCGTGGTCGCCCGCGTGGTGGGCCACGACGGACTGTTCGCCGCCCTGCACAACTTCTGCGCGAGATGGGACAACGGGTTGTCCCATCTCGTCGGAGACAGCGAGACGATGGCCCGACGGCTGGAGGTGTGCGCCGAGGCATACATGGACAACGAGGACACCAGCCAAGGGGACTACCAACGGCTGCTCGCGGTTTCGCAGCTGCCGGCGATCTCGCCCGTGCAGGGAGAGCCCCTCGGACCGGCGGCGATCGGGTGAGCCTTGCGTCTCCTGATCTGGAGCAGGCGTTGGCGTCCGGGGCGGCACCGGAAGTGCTGGTCCCGTGCGACACTGCCGGCCTCGCCGAGATCGCCCTCACCCTGCGACAGCACGCCACGGTCCTGGAACACGCAGCCGGGTCACTGGGCCGCGTCGAGGTCACCAGCTGGCGCGGCGACGCGGCCACCCGGTTCACGGACACCATCTGCGTCGAACCAGGACGTTGGCTGGGCGCCGCCGACGGGTTCACCGCCGGAGCCGCCGGCCTCGAGGGGTTCCTCGCAGGCATACCCGCCGCCCGGGACCAGGCACGCACCGCCACCACCCTCTACCAGCAGTACACGACGCTCGTCGCAGCCGTGTCTGCCGCCCAACCCCCCGGACAGCCACCCCCGCTGCCGGACACCGGCTCCGGCAGCATCCGCGACCGCATCGCCATCGGCGCCCGCATCAACCAGCTCACCACCGCCACCGGAGCCGCCGCCGCCCTAGCCGGTCAGGCCGACACCCTCCGACGACAAGCGATCAACCTGCTCGCCGCTGCCCGGACCGCCGTCGCAGCCGCCGGGGACATCGCCGCCCACACCCTCGACCACGCCGCCAACGACGCCCCCCAAGCCCGCCGATTCACCGAATCCAACATCCGACCCGCCGGCATCGTCGGCGCCGGCCACACCGCACTCGACTTCGCCGGGATGATTCCTGTCCTTGGTGTCGTCCCGGACGCCATCAATGCGCTGTGGTACGGATCAGCGGATGACGCCACGAACGGCGCGCTCAGCATGGCCGGAATGCTGCCGCTCCTTGGAGACGCCATCATCGGCGGGCGAGTTGTCAGAGGCGGTGTCGAAGCCGCCGACGCCATGGCCCAGCGTGCCTTGGTACGCCTCGACGACGGCGGTCTCGCCGGTCACGAATCCGGCACCTTCGGGCACACCCTCGCTCGGCACTCCGGGAAAACTGATGCCTATCTTCTTGATCGAATCACACCTCCGAATGCCATCTCTAAGGCATCCACATATGCCAATGACGCTGCGGCAGCTCGCTACACGTACGCGTCGCTAGAGGCTCACCAGCTCGAGATCGCCCAGTGGCTCGCCGGCCCCAAGTCCTCTCTCCCGCTCGCCACCCACTTCGATCATCCGATAGGGCTGACGATGCTCAAGACTGACCCGGGCACCACGCATGACCTCTGGGGCACGATCGTTCGCCTTACACGCGACGCGTCGATGCCGAACGGCTACCGTGTCGTCACCAGCTACCCAGACTAGGAGCATCGCTGTGCAGATCAAGTCGAACAGCGCTCTCTGGCTGTTGATGTGCGGTTTCCTGAACCAGGATTGGCCGTTGGACTACCCGACCATCTGGGCCGCTGTTGACCAGTTTATCTTGGAGGAGTCCCCCCCTGACGTCACGGAGGCGGCCACCGAACTCTCGGAAGTCTTCCTTCGTCAGTCACTGAGCGAAGAGGAGCTCGCCGAGATGCTCACGGCGTACTCGTGTGCCTACTACCCGCCCGAGCAGGGACAAACATACCGAGAGTGGCTGGTCGAGCTAGAGCAGCGACTGTCGCAGACCTGACAGACCCGCCACCGCCGCTGGGGGGCGGCGGTGGCGGAGGCTCGTTGAGCTGCGACGTCACTCGACACCGAGCATGACCTCGGTCGACTTCACCAGCACGGTCGCGGGGGTGCCGACGGCCAGACCGAGCTCCTCGACGGCCTCCCGGGTGATGGATGCGGTGACGATCTGGTCGCCGCCGTCGAGCTTCACCTTGACGGACGCCATGACGGAGCCGAGAGTGAGTTCGGTGACCGTTCCGGACAGTTGATTGCGGGTGGACAGACGCATCGAATCTCCTTGTGAGCCGGACCTATTGAAATCAACCGTAGGCCGTCCCTGAGAGTTCTCGAAATCGGCCGCACCCAAGGCTCAGCTTCGTGTTCACTCACCGCACCTGAGTCTGTCGGTTGCGAACCGATGTTCTGATCACCGCCAACTCGTTGTCCACATCAGATGCCGAGGGCGCCACCCGCCGCCCATGGAGCGGCCTGTCTCGCGGCAACGGCTGGTCCTCATCGATCCTCCTGCTTGCGCTGCAACAGTCCGTGGGGCGCCCTCGAGGTCGCCCCATTTCTCGACCGGCGCGAAGTGACGGTCGAAAGGTAGCGGACGACCCAAGATCCGACACTTTCGCGGCTAGGCGGCTGGGCCGACCTCCCGCAAGCTTCCGTCTGTGACGTCGTAGACAAAGCCACGGACGGACTCCTTGTGCGGGATCGACGGCTCGGCGTGGATCCGGGCAATGTTCTGCCGGACGTCCTGGTCGAGGTCGCTGAACGCCTCCGGCGACCACGTCGGACGCACGCCGGTATCGGTCTCGATCTGCTGGCGGAAGTCGTCGTCACGGAAAGTCAACATCCCGCAGCCGGTGTGGTGCACCAGCACGATCTCGGTCGTGCCGAGGAGCCGCTGGCTGATCGCCAGGGAGCGCACTTCGTCCTGGGTGACGACGCCACCGGCATTGCGGATGACGTGGGCGTCGCCCTCGCGAAGCCCGAACAGGCCATGGACGTTGAGACGGGCATCCATGCAGGCGACGATCGCCACGCCCTTGGCAGGAGGAAGCGGCAGATCCCCCATGTCGAAGGTGGCCGCGTACTGCTCGGCATTGACGACGAGGTTGTCGGTGACACTCATGTTTCGCTCCTACAGGCTGGGCAGACTGGACCTTGAACCATAACCCACTCTTACTGAACATCTAACGCGGGGTTATGCCAGGGCTGGTGCCGTCACACCTGGGCGCGACAACGGCAAGGCCGAAACGCTCCAGCTCTCGGTCGAACGTCACGACCTCTCCGGCATGCTCGACAGCAGAGCGGTCAGATGCGCGTCCGTCGAGAGGTGTCCGGCTGTGCCCGGATGGCCGAGTATGGATCGAGCAATGCGGTATGCCCTATGGACCGTTCCGCGGTGACGGCATCGGCGCTTCGAGCCAGAGCTCGACAACACTCCTGGCTTGCGAGGCGCTCAATGGCGACTCGAATACGCGACGACAGGTGGAGATTGGCTTTTCGTCGATCCGCATCCATGTGTTCCCAACGACTTCGACGTCCACATCCGAGGTGAAGGTCGTGCGCTCAACTCAGCATCGCATCAAAATCAATGCTGGCCTGATGTTGCCGCGAGTGGTGCCGAGCGCTGAAGGGCCCCAGATCGTCAGCTCCGGGGCCCCCTCGCCAACCAAGCGGGTCAGCTGCAGCCGCTGGTGCTCCCGCATCCCTCACAGACATAGCAGGAGCCGGCCGGACGCATCTTCGTGCCGCAGGTCATGCACATCGGCGCGTCCGCCGCCTTGCCCTGGAACTTCTCGAGGAGTTCCGCAGACGAGTGCACGTCACCACCCAGAACCCGTGCCGAAGCGGCGCCCGCACCCGACTTGACGTCGTCGAGCGAGATAGTGACAGCGTTCGAGTCCCTAGCCTGGTCCGCCGGCTTCCCGTCGGACGCCCTCCCGTCGGACGCCTTCCCATCGGTCGCTTTCGCCTCGGCGAGCGTGGACTTGGACACCGAGGCGGACTGCGAGTACGACGCCAGCTCGTCCGCGAGGTCTTCGTCCGACTCGGACTGCGAGGGCTGGTAGGACCCCGTCTCGAGCTGCCGCGACCGCTCGGCTGCCGTGTGGATTCCCATGTAGGACCGCGTCTCGAAATCCATGTAGTCCAGCGCCAGCCGGCGGAACACATAGTCCATGATCGACTGCGCCATCCGCACGTCCGGGTCATCGGTCAGCCCGGCCGGCTCGAAGCGCAGGTTGGTGAACTTCTCCACGAACGTCTCGAGAGGCACGCCGTACTGCAGGCCGATCGAGACCGCGATCGAGAACGCATCCATCACGCCGGCCAGGGTCGAGCCCTGCTTGCCGAACTTGAGGAACAGCTCGCCGAGTCCGTCGTCGGGGTAGGACCCCGCGGTCAGATAGCCCTCGGCTCCCCCGACAGAGAACGAGGTCGTCTGCGAGGGGCGGCGCTTGGGCAGCCGACGCCGGACGGGCCGGTATTCGATGACCTTCTCGACCACCGGCGTACCAGAAGCTGCCTTGTCTGCCGCCGCATCCTTGGCCGTGGAGCCGCCGTCAGACAACGGCTGGCCGACCTTGCAGTTGTCGCGGTAGACGGCGAGCGCCTTGAGACCGAGCTTCCAGCCCTGGAGGTAGACATCGGCGATCTCGTCGACCGCTGCCGTTTCCGGGAGGTTGACCGTCTTGGAGATCGCGCCGGAAAGGAACGGCTGGGTGGCCGCCATCATCCGCACGTGCCCCATCGCGGAGATCGCGCGAGAACCCATGGCGGTGTCGAAGACCTCGTAGTGTTCCGTCTTGAGCCCCGGCGCGTCGATCACGTGACCCTTGTCGGCGATGTACTCGACGATCGCCTCGCTGGTCTCGCCGGTGTAGCCCAGTTTTTTCAGCGCACGCGGGATGGTGAGGTTGACGATCTGCATGGACCCGCCACCAACCAGCTTTTTGAATTTCACCAGCGAGAAGTCGGGTTCGATGCCGGTCGTGTCGCAGTCCATCATGAAGCCGATGGTCCCGGTGGGGGCGAGTACCGACGCCTGGGCGTTGCGGTAGCCGTTCTTCTCGCCGATGGCAATGACGTCGGCCCACGCCTTGGTCGCGAGCTGGTGCACGGTGCGGTCCATCGCGTTGAGCGCGCGGATCTCGTCGTTCGCCGCCTGATGCTTGCGCATCACCCGACGGTGGGCGTCGGCGTTGCGGGCGTACCCGGCGTACGGGCCGACGATCCCCGCGAGCTCGGCCGACCGCTTGTATGCAGCGCCGGTCAGCAGGGAGGTGATCGAGGCCGCGAGTGCCCGGCCGCCTGAGGAGTCATAGCCGTGGCCGGTGGCCATCAGCAGCGCACCGAGGTTGGCGTAGCCGATGCCCAGCTGACGGTAGTCCCGTGTCGTCTGGCCGATTGCCTCGGTCGGGAAGTCGGCAAAGCAGATCGAGATGTCCATCGCGGTGATGACGAGCTCGACGACCTTCTCGAAGGTGACGGCGTCGAACGTGTCGTCACTGCCGAGGAACTTGAGCAGGTTGAGGGAGGCGAGGTTGCACGAGGAGTTGTCGAGAGACATGTACTCCGAGCAGGGGTTGGACGCCGTGATCCGGCCGGTCTCGGGGTTGGTGTGCCACGCGTTGATCGTGTCGTCGTATTGCATGCCGGGGTCGGCGCACTCCCACGCGGCCTTGGCGATCTTGCCGAAGAGCTCACGCGCGTCGACGCTCTCGACGACGGAACCATCGAGACGTGAGCGCAACCCGAACTCTGTGCCTTCCTCGACCGCCTTCATGAACTCGTCGTTGACGCGGACCGAGTTGTTTGCGTTCTGGTACTGGACCGACACGATGTCGCGCCCGCCGAGGTCCATGTCGAACCCCGCGTCGCGCAGCGCGCGGATCTTGTCCTCTTCGCGCGCCTTGGTGTCGATGAACTCCTCGATATCGGGGTGGTCGACGTCGAGGACGACCATCTTGGCCGCACGACGGGTAGCCCCGCCGGACTTGATGGTGCCAGCCGAGGCGTCTGCGCCACGCATGAACGAGACCGGACCGCTGGCGGTGCCGCCGCTGCTCAGAAGCTCCTTCGACGAGCGGATCCGAGAGAGGTTGAGACCCGCGCCCGACCCGCCCTGGAAGATCTTGCCCTCTTCCTTGTACCAGTTGAGGATCGAGTCCATCGAGTCGTCGACCGAGAGAATGAAGCAGGCGCTGACCTGCTGCGGAGACGAGGTGCCGACGTTGAACCACACCGGTGAGTTGAACGAGAAGACCTGGTGCAGCAACGCATACGTGAGCTCGTGCTCGAAGATCGTGGCGTCCTCGTCGCCAGAAAAGTATCCGTGCTCCATACCCGCCCGGGCATAGGTGAGGACGACGCGGTCGATGAGCTGTTTCAGCCCCGTCTCACGCTTGTCCGTGCCGGGGGCGCCGCGAAAGTACTTGGTCGTGACGATGGTGCTCGCGTTGACCGACCAGAAGTCGGGGAACTCGACGCCGCGCTGCTCGAAGATCGTCTCGCCGGTCTTCCAGTTCTGCTGGACGACGTCGCGCTTCTCCCACGTCACCTCGTCGTAGGGGTGCACCCCTGGTGTCGTGTAGATCCGCTCGATCTGGACGCCCTTGCCCCTGCCCGGCTTGCGGGCACCAGTGCGGTTGGCGGTCTCGGTCATGTGCGTGCTCCCTTTCCCGGGTCGAGCCGGGATTCTCGTGATGTGTTTGTTGTATCGCTGAGGACCGACAGCCCTGCCTCGCACGGCGGCGACGGTCAGGTGGTGCGTGGTTATGTCTTGGTGTGGGCAGTCGTCGGCGGAGCCGGTTCCTCACCCGTCGCGTCCCGTTCTGCGCGCAACAGGGTGATGGCGCCCTCGAAGTCCTCGAGGCTGTCGAAGGCTTGATAGACCGACGCGAACCGCAGGTAGGCCACCTCGTCGAGCTCGCGCAGCGGTTCGAGGACCGCAAGACCCACCTCGTGGGCCTCGACCTCGGCGGTGCCCTGCGCGCGGATCGTCTCCTCGACGCGTTGAGCCAGGACCGCAAGGTCGTCCTCGGTGACCGGTCGCCCTTGACACGCCTTGCGGACGCCGATCAGCACCTTGTGGCGGCTGAACGGCTCGCTCGCGCCGGAACGCTTGACGACCGACAGGCTGGCGGACTCGACGGTAGTGAACCGGCGGCCACACTCCGGGCACTGGCGACGTCGCCGGATAGCCGTGCCGTCGTCCGTAGTGCGCGAGTCGATCACGCGAGAGTCGGTATGCCGGCAGAACGGGCAGTGCATGGCGGGTTCGACTCCCTTCTGGGGACGACGCAGGGGACATCATGTGAACAACGTGTGGGTAAGTCCTCATCCCCTGGGGACTACATGTGGACGACTTACACCGGTGTAACTACTACATCTAGGGGTAACCATAGGCACACACAACCGGTGCTGACAAGGGTGGTCCGAGTGTCGTGCTGACCCCGGCGTGTCGTGGGTGGGCCGGCACGTCTCGTGCCCGGGTGCCCGGTGTGGCGTCCTGCCGCACCGGACCGGGTCAGGGCTCCACGCTGACCCGTCTGTGGAAGACGGGTCAAGGCGGTCCCGTTCTTTGTCATACTGAGGCTCGTTTACGCGCGGACGAGCGCGTATGCCTGCTGAGGGGGACGGCTTGTGAGGCGTTGGTTCACGACTGGGTATGCCGCGGGGCTGGCTCTCGCTGCCGCTCTCGGGGTCGTCGGATGCACGACCACGACAGCCGACCCGCCGCCGGCCAGTTCGAAGCCGGCTCCGACGACCTCCGCGACTAGTGGCCCGTCGACAACCACGGTGCCGCCGTCTAGCACGACGACCGCGGACTCCAACGTCCCTGCAGCAGCAACTGAGAAAACGATTGGGGGTGCAGAGGCGTTTGTACGCTATGTCGTGGAGCAGGTGAACTCGGGCCTCATCAAAGCCGATCCATCCTCCTTGGACGGGCTTTATGAGCAGACATGCCAAACGTGCACTTCTTGGGTCGGACAGATGAAAGACTTGCGGACTGATGGGAATCATCTGAGTGGTAATACCTACGCGGTACGCAGTGCGGCAACATCTAACCTAGACGGCAATTCTGCAGCTGTTCTGGTTAGGGGCGATCAGGTCGCGGCAAAGATCGTCAGCTCGAACGGTTCGCCGGTTAAGGATGTCAAGCCTGCTCCCAACACGAATTTTTATTTCACTCTGGCTTTTACAACTGGTTGGAAGGTCACATTGTGGCAGAAGCAGGAGTGACCATCCGCCGCCTATTCCTATCTGCGGCCATAATGGCTTTCGCGCTCTCCGCGTCGGCCCTCAATCCGATCAAAGCGACTGCATGTTGCGACGGCGGTATCGATTGGGGTGGCACCGCCAAACACGACGGAGCACACTTAGGCGGGACTTTTGATCGAAATCAATTGGAAGGAATGCCGAAGAATCCTACCGACGATGGGAAATCGCCGATCGATGCCGCTTACAGCGGACCACGTTATGAGTACGGCTGGACAACCTCGTGCTCGCAAAGCACACCTGGAAGTCCGGGCGCGGACGCTCTTTGCATGGGTGCCATCACCGCCTGCTCTGATCCTGCGAACGGTACAGGTCCGCTAAGCCGAATCTGGCGACGAATCGTACAAGACGGTCAGCCGCCCGGCGCCTGGACCTTCATTGGCACGACCTGCTGGGCGGACGTCGTGCCAGGTAGCCGGCCGACCGTCACGTTGGCAATGATTCAGAACGCGTTCAATGTGACGCCGTGGTCAACGCCTCAAATCAGCACGCAGCCCGCTGGAAACACTACGTTGGTGGGCCTCGATACCTTCTACAAGGTCAACTGGACCCCAGCCGGCTTCCAACCAGAAGAGATCGACGCGATCGACCCGGCACGGATGAACGGCTACCAGGTCGACGTGCGCGTCAAGCTCGACCACTTCACCTACCAGTTCGGCGACGGCAAAGCTTTCGGCCCCACCACCTCCGCCGGCGGCGTCTACCCCTCCGGCGACATCACCCACCAGTACCTCAACGGGGGCGCCTACCCCTCCAATGTGAACACGACATTTGCCGGCGAGTTCCGCATCAATGGAGGCGACTGGGCCCCGATTCCGAACACGGTCACCGTGCCCGGACCAGCCACAACCGTCACGGTTCGAACCGCGGCCGCCCAGCTCGTCGACCACTGACACGCGAGGTGCTAAAGGCGCATCACGCAGCAACTGTGTGCCGTCACGAGACCCGTCGAACTCTAATTCGGCTCCCAGCGACAACCGCCGCCACGTTCCACTGACTCGTGCTGCCGGGTGCGAGGTATTCGCTGTGCCCCAATGAGTGCAGTCCCGTCGAGCCGTCCGGAAGAACTCCACCTGACGTACAGAGCACGTCGACGCCGGAGATCCGGTCGGGGTCGGGTCCGAACCACCCCAGGTCCGCGACCAGATCCTCATCGGCTTCGAGGACATGCACGTTCGACGGCGGTAACCCCAGACGATCGGTTGGCACGCCGAGACCCGGCGACCCCATGACCACGAGGTCGTCGACCTCAGAGTCTCTCCGCGCGACAGCCACCCCGGCGGTTGTCGAACCGTACGAATGCCCGACGAGAGTGAGATGACGGCCGCGACCCACACCCGCAAGGAAGGCCGCCAACGGAGCGGACCCGACCTCGGCGCTCGACCGAAGCACGACCGAATGGGATGAGCGGAACGTGTCGGCCAGCTGCGGTGCGTCGTAACCCATCCAGGTCACCGTCGCGACGTCACCTCGGTCACCCCACCCCATCGACTCACGTCGGGCGAGAGTCGTGAGCTGCGTTGCGGCAGCGTCTGCACCGACGAGGTCGCGACCCGCCGTCGTGGTGAAGCCGTCGACCAGCACCGCGACGTGCTCGGCCCGGTCGACGTCCCCAACGGACACGGCTACCTTGGCGTCCCGACCGGACATGTCCACGAGCAGCAGCTGACGGACCTGCCCGTCCGTGGCGCCGAGAACCTGTCGGACGGCGCGAAGTGCCGCCAGTTTGCTGACTGTCTGGGCGTACTCGACCCTCCTGGCGCCTCCCCCGGCCGCCCCGATTGTCGCCGCTTCGAACAAGCTCGTCAGCAACCCGTCCTGGGGAGGTCGCAGCGCGATTTCCCGGCCGATCAGGAGGCGCTCCTCGCGGTCCAGCAGCATCCGGTTCGCCTGGTCCCTCGCCCACGCCGGCAGTCCGTCGGTCGCCCCTACCAGGTCTGGATGCTCCGCAATTGCCTGCTCCTGCTCAGCCGATGTCAGACCGCCCCACCAGGCCACCTCGTCGGCCCCGGTCCCGCCCGTGGCCGACAGTGACGGCGACGCAGAGCTCATCGATAGCCGGGACGGGGAGGCCATCAACATCGACGCGGCCGGCACTGCCGCTCGCTCGATGGCGACATCGCCGCAGGACCTGCCGAAGGAGTTCCACGAGTTCGATTCGATGGGTGTGATCGCACGCGACAGCGTGGCGGCCAAAGTAGCGTCGGCCTCCTGCGCCAGACGCGACGCCTGCACCAACAGCGCTGTGACCTCCGGGGCGCCCGGTGACAAGCCTGCGGGATCCAGGACGTCGCCTTCGGGCGAGACAACCAGCCCGTGCAGCTGCGCAACCGAATCGGCTTCCTGCACCAGCCGCTCGATCGCCGCCACGGCGTCCACGGTCATGCCGAGAGCGGCGCTCACGACCGCCCATGCGTCATCGAGCACGGCGAGTCTCGACACCGCATCGGTATGCCGAACGCTCGCTTCCGCAGCCGCCTCGCCGGCCCACCAGTCACCTCTGGGCCGAGCCTGGACGAGGTCGGCTAGAGCGGTCTCCAGACCCCTGCACGCCTGTCCTGCGACGTAGTGACCGGACTCGAGCAGCGAGGAGCGCCACTCTCGGATCGCTGGCAAGCTGGCACTCACAACTGGCCCCCCAACGCCCCATGGAGCTGAAACGGCAGCGCACGGATCAGTAGCTCATTCGATGCATACGAACGGGATGCGGCCGCCAGGCGGTCACCCTGGGCGACGAGGTCAGCCTGCAGAGCTCTCGACTCGGCAGCCAGGGCCTGCGCGAGATCCATTGCGACACGGGCACTCTCACTTCCCGGCATACCGGTGGCGATCACCGTCAGCACCCTCCACGCCAGCTCAGGCGCGAGCGAGTCCCCTGCCATCAGTGTCGGCAGCGCCGAGGCGGCGACCTGCTCCTCGTCCACGACCAGTCTCAACGCTCCTCCTCGTTCGTCCCATCACGAGATTAGGAGCGCATGGGCGACCGTTGCCGACGTTGTCCACAGTCGCCGGGCACACTCGCCACGAGGGGCCCCGACAGGCCCGGTCACCGGAGCTCCACCTGCGTACGAACGCCGTCCACCTGGTGGGGTGGACGGCGTTCGCCTCTTTCGAGGTCGGCGACCAGGGGGTCGAGGCCTGGCGCCGTCTGTGTCCGCCCTGCTCATCCCTGAACGTGGGAACAGGGGGCTGAACGTGGGAACAGGGGCGGAAGTCTGGGTCAGCCGATGGCGGGGATCTCTAGTATTTGGCCCGCGTGGATCTCGCTCGAGCTCAGCCCGTTGGCGATCTGGATCTGGGCCACGCCCTCACGGATCGGCACCGCGGGAAGCTCGCGAGCGGCGATCTGCGAGAGCGTCTGTCCGGACACGACCGTAGCGACATGGTGACCAGCTGCGGTGGCCGACAGAGCGCTGACCAGGGTCCATGTGATGGCGAGCGCGACACTGGTGATGACGACCGTGCGAACGAGTCGGCCCACTCGGGTCATCCGAACCGGCACCGGCGCTGCCGCGACGACCTCGGAACCGGTGGGCACCAGCTGCAACCGTGGTCGACCATGGGTCATGGGCGCTTCGTAGGCGTCGAGCCCAGCGAGTTGCTCGTCGTTCCACGCAAGTGCTGCGCTCATGGTGACCTCCGTTGGGGTGGATGAACGACGGGCGAGGGGCTCTGACCAGTCCGGAGTCGAACGGCTGTGCGATCGAACCCCTGATCGATTTGTAGCACGCTTGTTCGACAAAGTCGAGACACGCCTCGAACAGATGTTTGGTACTGACGTTCGAACCTCGTACGCTGTGGGCATGGGAACGAGTGCAGCATCGGCCACCGACAGGCCGTTTGACCTGCGACGATTCCCTCACTTGATCACGACGAGGGAGTGGTGAACATGGCCGACATCCACGAGATGCCTGACCTTGGGCCCGAGGGCAAGCTCGGGTCCGGGCTCACAGTCCGACAGCGCCGGGTGCTCGAGGTGATCCGCAACTCGGTCGACCGGCGGGGATACCCGCCCAGCCTGCGCGAGATCGGTGAATGGGTCGGCCTGACCAGCCCGAGCAGCGTGGCGCACCAGCTCGCTGCCCTCGAGCGCAAGGGTTACCTCCGCCGCGACCCGAACCGGCCTCGGGCGATCGAGATCGTCTCCCCCGACACCGAGCCGGACGCTCGCGGCTACCGCGCGGGAGACAGCCACGCCCGCGAGATCAACACCACGCTGTACGACGAGACCGGTGCCGGTGACGCGCGGCCGGAGGCGTCCTACGTCCCGGTGGTCGGCCGGATCGCAGCCGGCGGCCCGATCCTGGCCGACGAGGTCATCGAGGACGTGTTCCCACTCCCACGGCAGATCGTCGGCGAGGGGTCGCTCTTCCTGCTCAAAGTTGTCGGCGACTCGATGATCGACGCGGCCATCTGCAACGGAGACTGGGTCGTGGTCCGCCAGCAGCCAACCGCCGACAACGGTGACATCGTGGCGGCGATGCTCGACAACGAGGCCACGGTGAAGACGTTCAAGCGTCGTGACGGCCACGTGTGGCTGATGCCGCACAACGCGGACTATTCCCCCATCGACGGCGACGACGCGACGATCCTGGGCAAGGTGACCGCCGTCCTGCGACGCATCTGACAGCCTGGCTTACCACCCGGGGGAGCCGGTCTGCGGCAGCCGCCGACCCATACTCAGGCCGGCAGCGCCCAGGCGTCTCCACGGATCACGGGGATGACGGTGCCGTCCGGGAGGATGCCGTCGACGTCGACGCCCGGCCCACCGATGACGACGTCCGTGTGTACGGATGCGAAGTTCAGCCCGGCCGCGTCGAGCTGGGCGCGCGTCATCTCCAGACCCCCGTCGATGCAGGTAGTGAACCCCTGGCCCCAGGCGACGTGGCACCCGGTGTTCTCGTCGTACAAGGTGTTGTGGAAGACGACTCCCGCCTCGCGCACCTTGGATGATCCCTCGACGAGCGAGACCTCGCCGAGACTCCTGGCTCCCTCATCGGAGTCGAGCTGGGCGAGCACTGCCTCCTGGCCGCGACTGGCGCTCACGTCGACGATCCGGCCCGCCTCGAGAGTGAGCACGAGGTCTTCCACGACGACGCCGGCCGGCAGTAGTGCCAACGGCCGCGTGAGGCGCATGACACCGTCCGCGCGCCTGCGGTCAGGACTGGTGAAAACCTCCTCGGTCGGCAGGTTCGGGATGTACGGCACGCCATGGGGGGTTTGGACCGCGCCACCGACCCAGACGTGCTCCGGGGCGAGGCCGACCGTCAGATCCGTGCCGTTGCCGTGGTAGTGGATCGCATCGAAACCTCTGGCCGACATGGCAGCAGCCCGCTCTTGCAGGCGAGCCGAATGGTCCCACCACGCCTGGACAAGATCATCCTCGTCCAGCCGCAGCGCGACACCTACCGCAGCCCACAGCCGCTCGACATCGGGCTCCCCGAAGACCTGTCGGGCCCACCCAGCGTTGGGAGCCGCGGCGATCGTCCACGTCACCTTCCCCGCAAGCATCATCGAGCGTCGCCGAGAGACCAGCTCCTTGTCGGTGAGGGAAAGGCGGCGGGGGTCGATACCGTCGAACAGGTCGGCGTCGGGGCTGCCGGTGAGCGCGATCAGCGCGGCATGTTCATCGCCGATGTACCGCACGAGCTCGTACTGCCACGGGGCGGCCTTCGTCAGGGCTTCCTCGCGAGAGTGCCGCAACGTCGACAGCCGGACATGGTCGTCCTCGTAGACCACCTGGACACGACCGGCACCGGCGAGGTAGGCCTGCTCGACGACGGCGCGCACCAGCTCGGCGTGTTCGACCAAGGCACTCACGTGGACGGTCTGCCCGGGCTGGACGTTGACGCCGACGCGGACGATCAGCTCGGCATAGCGTTCGAGACGCGATCCGCCCGCCCTGCTGGAGGTCACGTCGACACTGCCGGGAGTTGATGAGGTCGTGGTCATCTGCCGCAGCCTAACCAGGCTCAGCCGAGCGCCAGCCGGTCGACGAGGTCGCGCAGCGTCTCACCCAGGGGAGCGTGTAGACGCAGCGTGGCCTCCGGGTCGCCTCGGCTCGCACTTGCGGTGACGATAGCGACCGGTATGCCGTCGCGTGCGGCCCGCCGTACGAAGCGGTAACCGCTCATCACCGCGAGCGACGAGCCGAGCACCAGCAGGGAGCGAGCGCTCTCCACCATCGAGAAGCAGTGCTCCACCGTCGCTTTCGGAACGGACTCACCGAAGAAGACGACATCGGGCTTAAGGGTGTCGGCGCGGCAGACCAGACAGCTCGGCAGGTGAAAATGATCGGTGACAGCGTCGTCCAGCACGATGTCGCCGTCCGGCCTGATCTGGCTCGAGACGCGCGAGCCGCCTGCGGCCAGGCCCGAAGCCAGCTCGGTGAAACCGGGATTGGCTGCGCGCAGCCGCTCGTGCAGCTCGTCGCGCCCGCTCAGGTCTCCGCAGGTCAGGCAGACGACGCGGTCCAGGCTGCCGTGCAGCTCGACGACCTCCTGCGCTCCGGCGGCCTGGTGCAGGCCGTCGACGTTCTGGGTGATGAGGCCGTCCAGCAGCCCACCGCGCTGCAGGGCGGTCACCGAGTGATGACCATCGTTGGGCGCCGCCCGCGAGAACCGTTGCCAGCCAACGTAGCTCCGGGCCCAATAGCGGCGACGGGCGGCACTGGAAGCGGTGAACTCGGCATACTGCATCGGCGTCACTCGCCGGGTGCCGTCGGGACCGCGATAGTCGGGGATGCCCGACTCGGTGGACAGGCCCGCCCCGGTGAGGACGAGCACACCGCCTCGCGTGACCAGGTCGAGCAGCGTCTGTGGTGGCGTCTGTGGTGGCGTCTGTGGTGGCGTCTGTGGTGACGCCTGTGGCCGTCTCGGTGATGGCGTCTCTGGTCGCCTCTCGACGGCTCCCGGGTGACTGGCGCTTCCCGGCGGACCGGATGCGGGGGCGGTGGCCATGGGACCAGTATGTGTCGCTCCTTGCGGCAGAACAGCAGGTGATGAAGTGGGCGACTTCGATAACCTCTCGTTATAGGATGCGGTCATGATCGATGCGGCCGGCCTGCGGGTCATGAAGGCCATCGCTGATGAGGGCAGCTTCACCGGGGCCGCCGTCGCGCTCGGGTTCTCGCAGCCCGCCGTCTCCCAGATGGTGCGCCGTCTCGAACAGCGCACCGGTACCGTGCTCGTGGAGCGGTTCGGGCGCAACGTCCGACTGACCCAGGCCGGCGAGGTGCTGGCCAGACACGCCATCGGCGTCCTGTCAGCCCTCGACGCCGCCGAGGAAGAGGTCGCCGCGATCGCCGGGCTGCGAGCCGGTCGCGTGCGCCTGATGGCCTTCCCGTCCTCCTCCGCATCCCTGGTGCCGCGCGCGCTGGCCCTGGTCAAGGAGCGTTTCCCCGACATCAGCGTCAGGTTCAGCGAAGGTGAGCCGCCCGAGTCGCTGGCCGCGCTGCGGTCCGGCGAGTGTGACATCGCGGTGGCCTTCGCCTACGAGGGCACCGACATCGGACGTGGCGAGGACCTCGACTACTTCGTCACCCACCATCTGCTCGACGACGAGGTGCGGCTGGTCGTGCCTCTGGGACATCCGCTGGCCGACCGCCAGGAGGTCGACCTCGCGGACTTCTCCGACGAGGAGTGGATCGCCGGGTGTCCCCGCTGTCGCGGCCATCTGCTCGCGCTGACCCGTCAGGCCGGCTTCAGCCCGGCAGTCTCGTTCGAGACCGAGGACTACATCGCCGTCCTGGGCCTGGTCAGCTCAGGGCTCGGGGTCGCGCTCGTCCCCGACCTGATCCTGGCGGCCGCTCACGCCACCGACGTTGCCACCTTGTCCCTGCGACCGGCTTCGCGGCGGCAGATCCACGCGGTGACGACCGAGGACCTGCAACGGGTTCCGGCGGTCAAGGCGACGCTCGACGCCCTCACCGACAGCGCTCGGCACCATTCGCTCACCCCGGCCTGATGCTGCTGCACACCCCGGACGGGCGAACACTGGACGTCCGCGTGGCCGGGCCTGACCATGCAGTCCCCTTCCTCTTCCACCACGGGACACCGGGTTCCGTCCTGCAGACCAGGGCCATGCGGGAGGCAACGCTCGAGCACGGTATGCGTCTGGTCACGTTCGCCCGTCCCGGGTACGGAGCGTCGTCGCGCCAGCCGGGTCGGCGGGTCGTGGACGTCGTCGCTGACGTCGAGTTTCTCCTCGACCACCTCGACGCCGAACGCGCTGTCGTCGCGGGCTGGTCCGGAGGAGGACCCCATGCGTTGGCGACCGCAGCCCGGCTCCCGGGGCGTGTCGCCTCGACTGTGTTGATCGCCTCGGTGGCCCCGTGCGGCGACGCGGGGATTCCTTGGGACGCATGGCTGATGGGGATGGGGGCGGACAACCTCGACGAGTTCGGGCGGGCCGCACAGGGCGAGAAGCCGTTGCGGACGTACCTCGACGAGCAGGCAGCCGACCTCCGAGACGCCGACCCTCAGCAGATGGTGGCAGGCATGGCATCCCTGCTTCCTTCCGTCGACCGCGCCGCTCTCACCGAGGAGTTCGGCGACGAGCTGGCTGCCGCCTTCCACGAAGGTCTGCGCAACGGGGTGGACGGCTGGCTGGACGACGACCTTGCCTTCGTCCAGGACTGGGGTTTCGACCTCGACGAGGTGACCGTGCCGACCTACGTCTGGCAGGGATCCGCCGATCTCATGGTCCCGTTCGCCCACGGCCGGTGGCTGGCCGAACGACTCCCCAGGGCGATTCCTCGCCTCGAGGTCGGCGCCGGGCATCTCTCGATCGCCATCGGCGCACTTGACCGGATGCTCGACCAGGCTGTGACCCACGTCTGAGGTCTCAGTGCTGCGTGGCGACGTCGACAGGGTCTCGTGCACTCGTCCTCTCTACCGCCACATCGCCGACCTGATCAGTCCGGAACACTCGGTAACCGTCAGCCACGAGGGTGGCCACTGTGGACGGTGCGGGGTGCCCGTAGTCGTTGTCTCGACCGACGCTGATCACTGCCACTGGGGCGCGTACAAGTGCGAGCAACGCATCGTCGCGGTTGGCGGACCCGTGGTGGGCGACCTTGACCACGTCGAAGGTGGGTAGGGGGGGCCCGACCCCGGCGAGCGCCTGCTGCATCTCCAGGAGCACCGCGTGCGCCGCCTCCCGTTCGACGTCCCCGAGCAGGAGCAGATGTAGCCCGGCGACGTCCACCGACAGCACGAGCGAGGCGTTGTTGGGGACCGACCCGGCGCGGATCACGCGCTCGGGCCACCAGACGTGGGCCGCGATGCCATCCCAGGCCAGGTCGTCTCCGGCATACGCGGAAGTGACCGGCACCCCCGCGGCAACAGCCCACGACTGCACCTCCTGCGCCTGGAAGGGTGGGTCGCGGACGGGTGTGGTGATCACCTGCCGCACCACTCGACCTCGCAGGACACCCGGTAGTCCGTCGACGTGGTCGGCGTGGAAGTGAGTGAGGAGGACGGCGTCGACAACCTGGACGTGCAGGCGGGACAGGCAGGCATCGACCAGGGTCGGGTCCGGTCCAGCATCAACGACGACCGCCCGGCCCGGTCCCGATGACAGGACCAGTGCGTCACCCTGCCCGACGTCGCAGGCGACGAACTGCCAACCGGGTAGCGGCCAGGTCATCAGAGGGGAAGGGAGCACGGCTCCGACGCTCAGCACCCCCACGGCGGCGACCACCAGCGGTGCCCGGCGTGCGCGGTGAACCAGCCACGGCCCGGAGAGCAGGATCATCACGCTGAGCGCGGCGAGCAGGGCAGCACCCCACCAGGTGGCCGGCCACGGCAGTACCGCAAGCGGCGCGCCGGCGCCGGCGCGAGCGACCCAGGCGATGCCCAGCGTGGGAAGGGCCGCCAGCCAGCCCAGCCAGGTGGCTCCCCATAGCCAGATGACGGACATCAGGGCCGTTGCGACACCGATCACGGTCGCAGGCGCGACGAGCGGTGCAGCCGCGAGGTTCGCCACGACTCCCACCACCGAGACCGATCCCTGGAGAAGCACGATCACCGGTGCGCACATCAGCTGCGCGGCACACGGCACGGCGAGAGCGGTGCCCCAGGAGCGGATCGGAGCGGGCAGGAACCGGGCGATGACGAGGCCCCAGCTCGAGGCAAAGAGCAACAGCCCTAGCGTGGCCAAAGAGGAGAGGGCGAACCCAGCGGACCGGGCCAGCCAGGGATCCCAGCACAGGAGCCCGAGGATGGCGGCCGCCAGGGCCGGTATGCCCGCTCGTCGCCTCGACGTCCCCATCCCCAACAGACCGACCGCGCCCATGGCGGCCGCTCTGACAACGCTCGGCTCCGGCCGCACGAGGACGACGAACGCGATCAGCAGTCCCGCCGCCACGACCGGGCGCCATCGACGTCGCAGACCCAGCAGGCGACACAGCGCCAACGCTGCCGCTAGGACGATCGCGACGTTGGAGCCACTGACGGCTGACAGATGGGTCATCCCCGTCACCAGCATCGCGTCGTTGAGCTCGACGGGGGTTCGCGCGGTGTCGCCGATCACCAACCCTGGCAACAGGCCGCGGGCATCGGCCGGGAGAGGGTCGGTCGCGGCTGCGAAGCGTTCGCGAACGGTCGCAGCCATCGCAGCCATGCTTTCTAACCGGCCCGCACCGGCGATGACTCTCGGCGAACCACGCGCCCTGAGTGTGGCAGCGACATCGTCGGCCGGGTCGTCCGTGGGCGCCAGGCGACCACCCACCTCGACCACGTCGTGCCAGTGCACTGCCAGCCAGGACCGGTCGCCGAACACCAGGACCGGGGTGCGGACCGCGGTCACGAAACCACGGCCCGTCACCCGTTCCACGTCGAGGGTCACGAGAACCATGGGGTCGCTTTCTGGCCGACCGGACGGTGGGGCGAGCGCCCGTGGGTCGGATGCCACCCGGGCGACGACGGTCACCGTGGCGTGCTCGCGAGCGAGGTCGGGAACCGGTCCGGCGTCGCGAACCGCCCGCTGCGCGGACAGGGCCACGAGCGCGACGGTGGCCGCCATGAGACACAGCAGGACGAGGGTGAGCCACGCCGGATATCCGCGAACACCTAGCCGTGGCCGCGGCTGCCGTCGCTGCCAACAGTAGATGAGAGCCATGGCGAGCATGCCGCAGACACCCGCTCCGGCCGCAGTGGTCGACGGACCCGACCCGAGCAACGCGGGACATGAGAGCACCCGCTCCGGCCGCAGTGGTCGACGGACCCGACCCGAGCAACGCGGCCACGAGCGCCCACGCCAGGCCGGCGGGTAGGAGGAGCCGCAGGTCCGCGAGCCGCTGGACGGTCCCCTCGGCCGGCGGCCCCGAGATGGGGTCCTCGGTGGCGGTGACGAGAGAAGGCGCGGGATGTGCGGCGACACCTTCCGGAGGAACGTCCGGGCCAACCGTGCCACCCGCCCTTGACCTGCTCACACGCGTACGCGTGGCCGCAGCTGCTGCAGGAGCTTGTCGCCGATGCCGCTCACCTCGCCCAGCTCGTCGACCGTGCTGAAACGGCCGTGCTGCCGCCGCCAGTCGAAGATCCGCTGGGCAAGCACCGGTCCGACACCGGGGAGACCGTCCAGCGCACCGAGGTCGGCAGTGTTGAGGTCGACCACTGCAGTCGAGCCGTTGGAGCTGCCGGCGGTTCCGGATCCGCCACCCACTCCTGTGACCCCGACCGGGCCGAGGGTCTGTGGAGGGCTCTCACCCGGTCGTGGGACGAACACCTGCTCGCCGTCGGACACGGCCCGGGCGAGGTTGAGTCGGCGCAGGTCCGCCTCGGGTAGCGCACCGCCCGCCGCCGTGAGGACGTCGACGACCCGTGACCCGTCGTCGACCAAAACGATGCCCGGATGGGCCACCTGCCCCACGACGTCGACGACCAACCTGCGCGACGGTGCCGCACCCGTCGCGGTCGCAACCGGTCCGGTGGTACTGGACGCGAAGGCCGCCGGCACGCTCCTCGCGACGGCAACCCCGGTGGCGTCCGCAGCTCCCGAGCGAGGCACTGCCTGTGGCGTGGAGCTCTGCTCGGCCCAGGCCACGCGCACCGCGAAAACCGCCACAGCGCACGCGAGCACCACGGCGAAGGCGACGACGGCTCGCCAGGAGACTCGTAGCCGAGCTCCTCGCAGGGTCGTCGGCAGAGTGACGATGCGGGGGCGCTCGGCTGCCGTTCGGCGATGCCGCCCACCGGCGTCACGCGCATCGCCGATGTCACGGGCATCGCCGGTGTCACGCGTATTGCCGGCGTCACGCGCATCGCCGGTGTGACGCGTACGGCGCGCGCCGCGGGTAGTGCGACCGTCGACCGCGCCCGCTGCGCGGACCTCGTCCCTTCCCTTTCCTTTGCCGGGGTCGGGAACCCCTGAGAACCACGCCTCGTTCTCGCACTCCTCCTCATCGGTCAGCTCCGGGAGGTTCCACCCGTGCGGCACCCAACCGTGCGACGCCTCCGCCTCAGCCCGGCGGGCGTTGTGCTCCCCCGGCCCGGGAGAGTGCGCCCGGGCCAGCAACGCCCATACGCGGGTGAGGTCGGGCTCCGGTGGTGGGTGGCGCGGCATACCGCGACGGTAGGAAGCAGATCCGGGCCGGTCGACCCGCAGGCCACGCCCTGTGGATCATGGGACGAACGGTCCCGGGGGTGTGGAAAGTCGACCAACGGCACGCGGCCCGCTCAGGCCCGCTCAAGGCCCGCTCAAGGCCCGCTCAAGGCCCGGTCAGGCCCGCTCAAGCCCGGGGCCGTGGCGAGGCCACAGCCGCGAGCGTGCCCGGACCCGCATGCGATCCGACAACGGCCCCGAGCTCGGCCACGACCACCTCACCCACGCCCGGAACCCGCTCGCGCAACGTATGTGCCAGCGCCTCGGCCCGCACCTGTGCGTCGAGGTGCTGCACCGCGATGTCGACCATCCCACCGCTGGCGATCACGTCGTTGGCGGCGGACGAGATCAGCTCGGTGACGCGGGCCAGTGCTCGGCTCGCGGTGCGCACCTTCTCGAGCGGCCGGATGGTCCCGTCGACGAGGGTGAGGATGGGTTTGATCGAAAAGGCCGACCCGACCAGCGCCGACGCGGCGGCGATACGACCGCCACGCCGCAGGTACTCGAGAGTGTCGACGTAGAAGGCCACCTTCGCCGAGACCGCCCGAGTCCTAGCGATCCTGGCAATGGTCTCGGGATCCGCGCCGGCAGCTGATGCCTCGGCTGCGGAGAGGACCGCAAAGCCCATCGCCATGCCGAGCGACCTCGAGTCGACGACGTCCACCGGCACGGGTGAGTCGGCAGCCGCCAGCCGGGCCGACTCACACGTCCCCGACATCGCCGACGAGAGGTGGATCGAGACGATGTGTGACGCCCCGGAGGCGGCTGCAGCCTCGTAGGCGTCGAGGAACGCCTGCGGCGGGGGTCGCGACGTGCTGAGTGGCGTGAAGGTGCGCAACGCAGCTGACAGGTCCTCGACGGTCACGTCGACCCCTTCGCGATGCTGCTTGCCGCCCATGACGATATGCAGCGGGACCACCGTGATGGGAACGGAGCCGCTGCGGACCAGCTCCTCCGGCAGGTATGCCGTGGAGTCGGTGACGATGGCGACATTCACCTGAGCCACGCTAGCGCCTCGTCAGGTCAGCCCCGGTCAGACCGGGATCACGTTGACCAACCGAGGAGCCCGCACGATCACGGCGCGAACACCGTCGGGCGTTGCAGCGAGCACCTTGTCCCGCGCCAGCACCAGGTCACGTAATGCTGACTCGTCGATGTCAGAAGGGACCTCGACCCGGTCTCTGACCTTGCCTCGGATCTGGATAACGCAGGTGACCTCGTCCTCGACGAGCAGGGCCGGGTCGGCGACCGGGAACGGCCAGTGCGAGACACCGGTGTCATGGCCCAGACGCGCCCACAGCTCCTCGGCGATGTGCGGCGCGACCGGCGCGACCATGAGCACTAGTGCCTCTGCGGCGTCACGGGGGACGACGTCGAGCTTGGTGACGTGGTTGTTCAGCTCGATGAGCTTGGCGACCGCGGTGTTGAACCGCAGGTGGTCGTAGTCCTCGCGCACCCCCGCAATCGTGCGGTGCACGACCGCCCGGGTCGACGCGGCGGCAGGGGCGTCGTCGACCTGAACAGATCCTGTCGATTCGTCAATCACGTTGCGCCACAGCCGTTGTAGGAATCGCTGACTGCCGACGACAGCCCGTGTCTCCCAGGGTCGACCCAAGTCCAACGGACCCATCGACATCTCGTAGATCCGGAACGTGTCCGCGCCGTAGGCGGCATACATGTCGTCTGGGCTGACGGAGTTCTTCAAGGACTTGCCGATCTTGCCGTACTCACGGCTGACGGTGTCGCCCTTCCAGCGGAAGATCGGCCCCTGTCCGTGTGTGCCGGGGACCTCCTCCACCTCCTCCGCCGTGACGTACTGGCCACGGGAGTCGGTGTAGGCGTAGGCCTGGATCATCCCTTGGGAGTAGTACTTCCGGAACGGCTCCTCGCTCGAGACGTCACCCAGGTCAAACAGCACCTTGTGCCAGAAGCGTGCGTAGAGCAGATGCAGCACGGCGTGCTCGACGCCACCGATGTAGAGGTCCACCCCACCTGGGTCGACCGCGCCGGCCGGGGCGCCGGCCACCGGCGTTGGGTATCGGCCCAGCCAGTACCGCTCGTTCTCCGGGTCGCAGAACGTCTCAGTGTTAGCCGGGTCGAGGTATCGCAGGTAGTACCAACAGGATCCGGCCCAGTTGGGCATGGTGTTGGTTTCGCGACGATATCGGCGTAGCCCGCTACCGTCTCCCAGGTCGAGCTCGACCTCGACCCACTCCGGGACCCGTGACAAGGGCGGTTCGGGCATGCTCTGGGCGTCGTCGGGGTCGAACGTCTTCGGTCTGTAGTCGGGGATCTCGGGGAGGGTCAACGGAAGCATCGAGTCGGGGAGCCGGTGAGGGGTGTCGTGCTCGTCGAAGACGATCGGGAACGGCTCTCCCCAGTACCGCTGGCGACTGAACAGCCAGTCGCGCAGCCGGTAGTTGACGGTCGCGTGTCCGATCCGCCGGTCGTTCAGGTAGGCGGTGATCCGCGCCTTGGCCTCGGACACCCCGAGGCCGTCGAGGGAGATCTCCTCGTTGGCCGAGTTGATCGCCGGGCCGTCGCCGGTGAAGGCCTGGTCCGGCGGATGGTCCTCGCTCGGCTGGACTGTGCGGATGATGGGCAGGTCGTAGGCCACTGCATAGGCCCAGTCGCGCTCGTCCTGGCCGGGGACGGCCATGATGGCGCCAGTGCCATAACCCATCAGGACGTAGTCAGCCACGAAAACCGGAATCGACTGTCCGGTCAACGGGTTGGTGGCAAACGCCCCGGTGAACACCCCGGTCTTGGACCGGTCGTTCATCTGCCGCTCCACCTCGCTCTTGCGTGAGGTGGACAGGCGGTATGCCGCCACAGCCTCACGAGGCGACACGGCGGCCGCGCGGTCGGAGCCCTTCCAGACGTCCTTGGTGCCCCCGGGCCACTCGTCAGTCGGCACGATCTTGTCCACCAGCGGGTGCTCCGGCGCGAGGACCATGAAGGTGGCTCCGAAAACCGTGTCGGGCCGGGTCGTGAAGACCTCTATGCCTTCCTTGTCCGTGCCGTCATCGTCGCTGGTGGTCGCGCGCACCGGGAAGCTGAGGCGGGCGCCGCTGGAACGGCCGATCCAGTTGCGCTGGATCACTTTGACGTTGGCGGGCCAGTCGACCCGGTCCAGGTCGTCCGCCAGCCGGTCGGCATACGCGGTGATCCGCATCATCCACTGGCGCAGGTTCCTGCGGAACACCGGGAAGTTGCCTCGCTCTGAGCGACCTTCGTTGGTGACCTCCTCGTTGGACAGCACCGTGCCGAGCCCGGGGCACCAGTTGACCGGCGCCTCGGAGGTGTAGGCCAAGCGGAAGTCGGAGAGGATGTCCTCGCGCTGCTTGACCGACAGCTCGGACCACTCCAGCCGGCCAGCAGGGCCGTTGAGGTCGCGGTGGTCCACGGCACCCGACTCGAGCTTCGCCTCCAGCTCGGCGATGGGGCGGGCGGCGCCATGGCTGCCGTCGGGACGAACCGCGTCCGGGTCGTACCAGGAGTCGTAGATCTTGAGGAAGATCCACTGCGTCCATCGGTAGTAGTCCTCGTCGAACGTCGCGTAGCTGCGCCGGTCGTCGAAGCCCAGGCCGAGGCGCCGCAGCTGGCGACGCATCACGACCATGTTGTCCTCGGTGGTCTTGCGCGGGTGCTGGCCGGTCTGGACGGCGTACTGCTCCGCCGGCAGGCCGAAAGCGTCGTAGCCCAGGCAGTGCATGACGTTGCGTCCGAGCATCCGATGGAACCGCGAGTAGACGTCGGTCCCGATGTATCCCAACGGATGTCCGACGTGCAGCCCCGCGCCGCTCGGGTAGGGGAACATGTCCAGGACGACGAGCTTCGCACCGAGCGTCGCGACCTTGTCAGGCTCGGCCCAGGGCCCGGCGGGGTTGGGCGCGCGGAACGTCCCGCGCTCCTCCCAGCGGTCCTGCCACGCCTGCTCGATCTCTCCGGCGAGGCTCGCCGTATAACGGAACGCGGTGCCACCCGCGTCGCCGGTCCCGCTAGTGGTCTCGCTGGTCATCGTGGTCTGCCTGCTCTTCTGCTCGATCGTGTGGTTGGCTGCTCCGGACATGGAAAAGCCCCTCGCACAGGAGGGGCGCCGCGCTGCGGGAGATCAGCGCGGCCGCAGAAGGAGGAGCTGCGACGTCATGCCCGACACGGTACCGCAGCGACCGGGAGCCGGTCAGCCCGCGAGGTCAGGCCTCAGCCAAT
Organism: Lapillicoccus sp.; assembly: GCA_965277795.1. GTDB lineage: Bacteria > Actinomycetota > Actinomycetes > Actinomycetales > Dermatophilaceae > Lapillicoccus. The sequence continues at coordinate 1,088,629 of OZ255840.1, read as the reverse complement.
CGACGGGTGAGTAGGCCGAGCGCGGGGCCAGACGTCGACACCGACCCGGCGAAGGCGACGTTGGGAACCGCAGGGTCCTCAGCTCGCGGGCCCCACGTGACTCGGCCCTATGCTTCGAGAATGGAGGCCAGCGAGCACACCGTGACCGATGCCGACACCGCGGTCCGACTGGGCAGCGGCGACATGCCCGTGCTCGCGACCCCTCGACTGATCAACTGGATCGAGCGCGCTGCCTTTGCGGCGGCGGCCGAGAGCCTGGACAAGGACCATACGACGGTCGGGGTGATGGTCAAGGTCGAACATCTCAAACCGGCGCCGGTGGGCACCACGGTGCGGGTCACCAGCTCCCGGCCGGTGAGCGACGGACGCCGGTTGATCTTCCACGTCCGGGTCCTCGACGACCACGGTGACGAGGTCGCCGTCGGTGAGTTCCATCGTGCAGTTGTGGATCGGGCCCGCTTCCTGACCAAGATCGGCCTGGCCCCCGACGCTTCGTCGGACGCTGTCTGATCCCGGGGAGTCCCGGCAGCATCGAATCCCGGCTACCTCGAGGTCCCCTGTGCCACTGACCCCTGCAGCTGGCGTTGGAAGAGGATGTAGACGATGAGGACCGGCAGTACGGTGATGACGACGGCCGCGAACAGCGCCCCGTAGTCCACGGAGTAGCCCGCCTGCGAGGCGAACGACGCCATCCGTTGCGACAGTACGTATTTAGCCTCGTCGGAGTTCAAGGCCACTGGCAGCAGGAACTGGTTCCACAGCCCGAGGAAGTTGAAGATCGCCACCGATGCGAGTCCGGGTCTGGCCATCGGCAGCATGATCTGGAAGAACGTCCGCCACTCCCCCGCGCCATCGAGCTCGGCCGCCTCGTAGATCTCGTCAGGGAGCGCCTTGAAGAAGGCGAACAGGAAGAAGACCGTGAACGGCAGGGCGAACGAGACGTAGGTGACGATCAAGCCCTCGTAGGTGTTGAGGACGCCAAGGCTTCGCAGGATGAAGAACAGCGGCACGATCGCCAGGAAGACGGGGAAGGTCAGTCCGGCGAGCATGGCGTAATAGATGGCCCGGTTGCCGAAGAAGTTGAAGCGCGCCAGCACGTATGCGCACATCGCCCCGAGCACCATGACGATCACCAGCGAGAAGCCCACGACGATGATCGTGTTGATGTAGGACTGCCCGATGCCGGCGGTGTCCCAGGCGGACGAGTAGTTCGAGAACGTCAGGCTGGACGGCAGGCCGAACGGCGACCCGAGGATCTCGGTGGTCGTCTTGAAGGACGACATCACTGTCCAGAGCAGCGGCAGGATCACGATGATCGACCACAGGATCAGCACCGCATGCGACAGGGCTGTGGCAGGGCCGGTGCCTTTCTGCGGTCGCGTGCGCGAGCGCTCTTCCGCGGCTGCCGGCTGTGTCGTGGTCTCGACGCTCATACCCGCCCTCCCGCGTCCCGGCCGCCGGTTACCCGGTTGACGCCGAAGACGATCGCCGCGAACAACAAGGTGACGACGGCCATCACGACACCCATCGCAGTGGCATACCCGAACTGTCCTTTGGTGAAGGCGGTGTTGAACAGCTCCTGGGGCATGACGAGAGTGCTGTTGTTGGGTCCGCCGAAGGGGTTGAGCGCCTGCATGTAGACGAACGCGTCGAGAGCGGCGATGCCGAGATAGATGTATGCGGTCTGCACGTTGTCGCGGATCAGCGGGATGGTGACCGACCAGATCGTCCGCAGTCGGCCGGCCCCGTCGAGCCGCGCTGCCTCGTAGATCTCCGCAGGTACGCCCTTGATGGCCGCGACGAACAGGACTGTGTAGAACCCGACAAAGCTCCAGATGATGACGAACATCGTCGCCGGCATCGCCGTAGCGACAGTGCCGAGCCACGCGAACGATGCGAACTGTTTGAGACCCACCCCCGTCAGCAAACCGTTGAGCATCCCGGCTGACGGGTCGTACACCTGCGCCCAGATGATGCCGATGACGATGGCCGGAACGGTGTAGGGGAAGAACGAGACGACCCGGTAGAACCCCGCACCGCGAAGCCCCCGGACGTTGCCGCTCGCGGACCCGGCCACCGTGACCAGACTCGCGAACAACAGCGACAGGGCGATGGTCACGAACGGGACGACGATGGCCAACAGGATGTTGTTGACCACCGCCCGGCGGAACGCGTCGTCGGAGAGCAGCTTGTGGTAGTTGGCGAACCCGATGAAGTTCATCGTCGGCGTGAAGCCGGACCAGTCGGTCATCCCGAAGTAGAGCGCTTGCACGAACGGCGAGATGACGAACACGATGAACAGCACCACCGGCACCCCGAGGAACACCACCATGAAGCTGACCCGGTCGAACGTCAGACGGCGGCGCCGCCGGACTCCTCCCCCAGAGGAGGAAGAGCCCGGTGGCGTCGAGGTGAGAGCCCCGGCCACTCCGCCCGCTGTGCCGGGAGCGGATGCCGGCACCGTCACGACGTGACCGTCTGCTTCTTGATCGACGAGTCGCCCCGGACCCGGTCACTGATCTGCTGCAGGCCGCTGGTCAGGCCGGCCACGTCGGTGCCGCCGGACAGGAACGAGTTCCAGACGACGAGCTGCTCCTTGTTGATGCCGTAGAGGTCCACGAACTGGTAGTTGAAGACGTTCTTCCCGGCAGCGTCCAGCATCTTCGACTGGGACACCAGGGCGCTCGAGCCGAACCCGTCGGCCGGGACCAGACCCTTGACGATGGTCGGCGCCAGCCGAGTCTTCGCGAAGTTCGTCGCCGCATCCTTCGAAAGCATCGCCCGCAGCACCTCCTTCGCTCCCGCGACGTTCTTGCCCGCCGAGGGGATGATGAACGGTTCGCCGGCGGCACTGCGCAGCGACTCGTACGGCATCTTCGGACTGGCCGTCACGGTCATCTCCGGGATGCCGGTCATCTTGAAATCGGTCTTGGTGGCCTTCTTCATCTCGTTCTCGATCCACGACCCCGACGGGTAGAGCAACGCCTGCTGGTCGTTGCTCCACTGCGCCTGCGCCGCCGTGAACTGCGTTCCCGCACCCCCCGGCACGAAATATCCCGACGTCACACAGTCGTGCATCGCGGTGAACACCGACTGCATCGCCGGCTGCGACCAGCAGTTCGGCTCGAGGTTCTCCAGCGCGATCCGCACCTCCGGACCGCCCTCCTTGATGGCCGAGTCCATCGCCAGCGTCGAGTAGTAGGTGGCAGCTTCCTTGCCCCACACGAACAGGTACTTGCCCTTGGCCTTGGCCTTTGCTCCGAGGTCCTTGGCCTCGTCCCACGTCTTCGGCGGCGTCCATCCGTTCGCGTCGAACAGACTCTGGGAATACCAGATCGCGTAGATTGTCAGGACGTAGTTCAGCGCGACAAACTTCCCGCTGAACGTCCCCGGCTCCTTCACCCCGTCATACAACGTCGACGAGATCGGCTGCCCCTCGAGGTTGTTCGCCTTCAACACGTCGTCCAACGGTGTCAGCTGGTCGAGGATCGTGTTGAAGCCGATCGCCCCCGCACCCGAGTTGTCGATCAGGTCGGGCGGGTTCCCACCGACAAACCGCGGCTGCAGCTGCTGCGCAATCTGCGTCGAGGGCGAGACCTTCACCGTCACGCCGCTTTGCTCCTTCTGGACGATGTCGGACGCGAACGTCACATAGTCATAGCCATAGCCACCGTTGAAGATCACCGCGTCGACGCTCGACCCGGAGGCCACGCCGAACGGGTTGTTCGCCGAGCCGGCGGCGGTGGTGGCTGCACCCCCACCCGGGCTGGTGGCGGTGCCGGAGGAGGCGCACGACGCAAGCGCTCCGCCGAGAGGCACGAGTGCCGTGGCGGCGAGCGCGCCCCGCATGAAAGTGCGCCGGTCCAGGGCCTTCGAGCCGAGGCCATTCATGCCAAGGCGGTTCGAGCGTGACGTCGGGTCAACAGGTGTGGTGTCGCTGGTCATCGTGGGTGTCAGCCTTTCGCGGGGTGGGATTCTGCAGTGCTGCTGGTATGTGTGCGGGTGCCGGTGCGAGTCGAGGAGCTAGGCGGAGCGCCGGATCCGATCGCCATAGCGTGCCTCGAGGACGTGGTTGTGCTCGTCACCTCCCGGGATGTTCGCGGAGATGTAGACCGGCGGTGTCGCGCCTGTTGCCGCGATGCGTGCGGCGGCGCCGATGGTGAGGAGCTGGGCGATGTAGGCGGCAGTCATCGACGAGACGGCGCCGACCCCGATCCCGGAAGGTAGTTCGATCGTGGTGTCTCCGTAAGGCGCCCGGTTGTCGATCGTGACGTCGGCGATCTCGCTGAGGCGGAGGCCGCTCGGGTGCTTGGACGTAACGGCGTTCGTGTGCTCGAGGCTCGTGACGGCGATGACGCGGTGCCCGTCGGCCTTCGCGCGTAGGGCAACTCCGACGATCGACCCGTTCACGCCGGAGTTGGACGCGATGAGGAAGACGTCTGCAGGGTCGACGACCGACAGCGCGAACAGCTCGTCGACCACCGTCGCGTCCCGCTCGAGGTCACCGCCGCTCAGCTGCGACGGGTCGCGGGACCCTCGAACCACCACGTCCCGGAGGGCGATCAGGCTGGTCGGGACAAATCCTCCTGCGCGACCGGCTATCTCCATGGCGAACGCCTGGGAGTGCCCGGTGCCGAACGCTTGCAGGACCCCACCGCTCTCGAGGCCGGCCACGATGATGTCGATGGCGGGGTCGAACGCACCCTCCGCAGCATCGTCGGCGAGGGCTTGCAGACGCGAGCTCACCTCGTGGTTGAACTGGGCGAAGTGCGTGGTGACGGTGGCGTCGGGCGTTCGGACGGGGGCAGCGCCGGTCTGTTCGTCGGTCACACGGCACTCCTGGGTCGAGATCGGGTCCGGGTCGCGCGGGGCGGCGGCGCCGCCTGCCTCATCGGAGCGCGACGATGAGGGGCGACGGCCGCAGCCGAGGCGGCCAGCGTGGTGGTCGTACGGGCGAAGTTCTGCTGCGCCACGATGAGGTAGAGCAGGTCGATGGCGAACAGCTGGGCGTGTTTGGCCGACAGGTCGTCGGGTCGGAGGTACTCGTCAGGAGCCACCGTGACGATGTGCACGTCGGCGATGGCCGCCAGCGGGGAGTCGGGGTTGCTCGTCAGCGCGAGCGTGAGAGCCCCCGACGAGCGGGCCTGCGTCAGCATCTCGATGGTCTCGATCGTGCGGCCGGTGTTGGAGATCCCGATCGCCACCGAGTCGTCGCCGAGCAACGCCGCACTCGTCAGCCCGTCGTGCACCTCGCGCCAGACATGGGCGTTGATCCCGATGCGGTAAAGACGCAGCTGCATCTCGTGCGCCATGACCGCGCTGCCGCCGATGCCGTAGATGTCCACCCGGTCCCGCGTGGCGATCTCCTCCGCGATCCGCTGCACGTCGCCCAGGTGGATCGAGCCAGCGGTCGCCTGCAGCGCCGCCAGATGCGACCGGGTAAGCGTCTGGAGCACCACGTCGGGAGCATCGAGCGGGTCGAAGGCCCGGCCGATGTCCGCGCGCCAGGTCGCCTCGGCCCGCAGCCGGCCGGCGTCCGCGGCCACACCGACGCGGAACGGGACGTACCCGGCATACCCGATCATTCGGCAGAACCGGGTCACCGTCGCCGCCGAGGTTCCCGCCCGTGCGGCCAGCTCGGTGATGGACAGCTCGAGCGGGGCGAGGGGTTCCTCGAGCAGCAGCGTGGCGAGCTTGGTCATGGCACCCGACATCTGTGACACATTGGCCTCGATGCGGCTGCGAACACCGACAGGTGTGGGCTCCCGAGCGGGTGCCGGGGGGGCCGTCAGTCTCATCGAGTTCACGGGTGCTGAAAATCCATCTCAAGTCGGGGCGACGTTGCTGAAAACTATTCTCACCATACCGAGAGCCCTGGAAGGTGACGCGTAGATAACGATGTTGTCTGTTCTGGGAGTGGATGCAGGAGGCACCTCGACCCGCGTCGTCGTTATCGACGGCGGTGGACGGGCGCTGGGGTACGCCTCGACTGGTGCAGGCAACCCCGTCTCGTCTGGTGCTGACCAGGCCGCGGGCGCCGTTCGCCTGGCTGCTCGCGAGGCGCTGGGGCGCGCCGGGACTCGCGCCGATGACGTCGCTCACGTTGTCGTTGCGATGGCCGGCTCGAGCGTGCGACCGGACACGCGCTGGCTCACCGAACCGTTGGCCCAGCTGGGCCTCACGGCGCCCGTGACGTTCGAGTCGGACCTGCTCGCGACGTTCTGTGCTGGCACACCCGCCGGCGCCGGCTACGCCCTTGTCGCTGGCACCGGCGCGGCGGCCGTGCGCGTCGAACAAGGCACTGTCGCAGCCGTCTCGGACGGCCTTGGCTGGCTCCTCGGTGATGTCGGGTCGGGCTACTGGATCGGGCACCGGGTGGTCGTCGACGCTCTGGGTGCGCTGGACGGACGAACCGGTCAGACCGCTCTCTCGAGCATGCTGCTCGAGGCACTGGGACTCACGTCACCGGGGCCAGCGTCCCGCCGGCCGGAAGCGCTCGGCTCGAACCGAAGCGAGCTGCTGCGGGAGGCGGTTGCCCGCCTGTATGCGTTGCGTCCGGTCCAGCTCGCCCGGTTCGCCCCGCTGGCGTTCGCCGCCCCGGATGACCTCATCGCTCGGCGCATTGTCGACGAGGCGGCCCAGGGCCTGCTCGTCACCTTGCGAGCGGTCGTGCTTCCCGATGTCGGTGGTCCGATCGTCCTCGGCGGCGGCACGATCTCCCAGCATCCGGACCTGGTCCGCCTGGTCGGGTCGGCACTCGGCGCGTCGGAGGGCAGGCAGGTGCTTACGGTCTCGGACGGCGCCGTCGGTGCAGCCGTGCTCGCGCTGCGGCACGCGGGGGTCACCGTGGACGAACCCGTGTTCGCTACCGTCGCCGGCACCCTGTCCGGGCTGCGCTGAGACCTCGCCGACTGGACCGCCATGTCGAGGATGACCAAGGGCCGCGCCGCGCAGCGGCCGGCCCTTGTCGTCTGGTGGAGCTGAGGGTGGGCCCACACAGGTCCACTCGAGGACAAAGGGCCGCGCCGGGGAGTGGCCGGCCCTTGTCGTCTGGTGGAGCTGAGGGTGGGCCCACACAGGTCCACTCGAGGACAAAGGGCCGAGCCGCGGAGCGGCCGGCCCTTGTCGTCTGGTGGAGCTGAGGGTGGGCCCACACAGGTCCACTCGAGGACAAAGGGCCGCGCCGGGGAGTGGCCGGCCCTTGTCGTCTGGTGGAGCTGAGGGGACTCGAACCCCTGACCCCCTCCATGCCATGGAGGTGCGCTACCAGCTGCGCCACAGCCCCGCATCCCCATGGGGGACTGCGGAAGTGTAGCCAACCGAGGGTGACCCACCCAAATTGACCGCCCGCTCAGCGAATCACGTCGACGCCCAGGTTCCACGCGCCCACGTTCCACGCGTCCAGCCGCCAGCGGGCCGGCACGACTGCACCGCCGATGAGCCCGGTCTCGGCGAGGACCGCCCAGTGACAGTTCTCGAGTCCCCACAGAACCTGCGCCGCCTGCATCTGGTCCATCCCGACGAGCGCCGCCGCGCCGGCGCGGCTGGAGACCCCGTGACCCACCACCACAGCGACCCGTGCGGGTTCGAGCTCGTCGATGACAGAACGCAGCGCCGCCAGCACGCGGACGGCCGTCTCGGCGACGGTCTCCCCCGTCCGGCCGCGGCGCACGTCCTCACCGCGACCCAGGGCGTCCAGCTCGATCGATCCCTCGGCCCGGACCTCGGCACTCGTCCGGCCCTGCCAGTGCCCGACGTCGATCTCCCGAAAGCGCGCGTCTACCCGAACCGGCACATCGGAAACGGCGCCGATGGCCTGAGCGGTGACCTGGGCCCGCTGCAGGTCCGAGGACACGATGACCTGGGGCCGGTATGCCGCTACCTCAGGCGCGGCCCGCCGCACCTGGGCGAGACCCACCTCTGACAGCGCGGAGTCGCGGTGGCCCTGCCAGATGCCTGCGGCGTTGTCGCCGGTCTGGCCATGTCGCACCAGCACGATCCGCCGGGTCGCAGCGTCGCTCACGGGAATGGATGCTCAGGGAGCAGGGACGGCGGTCAGCTCGATCTCGGGACAGTCCTTCCACAGCCGCTCGAGCTGGTAGAACTCGCGCTCCTCGGCGTGCTGCACGTGCACGACGATGTCGCCGAAGTCGATGAGCACCCAGCGTCCCTCGCGTTGGCCCTCACGCCTGATTGGTTTGCACCCTTGGTCACGCAGCCGGTCCTCGATCTCGTCGACGATCGCGCCGACCTGCCGCTCGTTGCTCGCGGAGGCGATGACGAAGACGTCGGTCAGCGCGAGCTGGTCGCTCACATCGATGGCGATGACGCCTTGGGCGATCTTGTCCTCGGCCGCGCGGGCGGCCACCTGCGCGAGGGCGATTGCTCGGGGTGTTGCGGTCACGAAACTCCTAGGTGAGGGTCGCGGTTGCCGTGACCCGCTGGTGCGAGTCGGGCACCCGCGGCGCGGGGGGTGGCGTCGGAAGGGAGGGAGCGGCATACAGGTGGTGCTTGTTGATGTACTGGACGACACCGTCAGGCACGAGGTACCAGACCGGCCGACCGTCGTTGACGCGAGCCCGGCAGTCGGTCGAGCTGATGGCCATGGCCGGGACCTCCTGCAGGGTGATCCGGTCAGTCGGCAGGCCCTTGTCGCTCAGCTCGTGGCCCGGGCGGGTGACACCGACGAAGTGGGCCAAGGTCCACAGCTCGTCGACGTCCTTCCAGGTGAGGATCTGCGCGAGGGCATCGGCGCCGGTGATGAAGAACAGCTCGGCTTGGGGTTCGGCGGAGCGTAGCTCCCGCAGCGTGTCGATCGTGAAGGTGGGGCCGTCCCGGTCGACGTCGACCCTGCTGACCATGAACCGGGGGTTCGACGCGGTGGCGATCACGGTCATGAGGTAGCGGTGCTCGGGCAGACTGACCTCGCGGTCGTCCTTTTGCCAGGGGCGCCCGGTCGGCACGAAGACGACCTCGTCGAGGTCGAACCGCGCCTGCACCTCACTGGCGGCGACCAGGTGGCCGTGGTGGATGGGGTCGAACGTGCCACCCATGACGCCGAGGCGCCTGCTCAGTGCGTCACCCGTGATGCTCGCTGTCGTTCGCCCGGTGGCGCTTCGGCACCTTTTGTGCGGTGTTGCGGAACGACCAGAGCACCGCCAGCGCAAGCAGGAAACCGCAGAACGCGATGATGCCGTAGACAATCGGGCTCATCGGAAGGCTGCGCTCGGCCTCTTCGGCATGGACCAGGAGCGGCATCACGCTGGCTGACATGTGGCCATCGTAACGGCAGGAAGCTCGGTGCGCGGGACTGGCGGCTGGTCGGCACCCAGGAGCACGACCGGTATGACGCGCTCGCCTCCCGCCTCTCGGAGCGTTGCACCCCAGGGAGGGGGTGACCCGCTCCGAGCCAGCCCAGTCAGCCCCGTCAGCCCCGTCAGCCCAGTCAGCCCAGTCAGCCCCGTCAGCCCAGTCAGCCCAGTCAGCCCAGTCATCCCAGTCAGACCCGACAGCAGTCAACCGGGTCCCCCGGCCGCCCAGTTGGGGATCGGTGCGAGCTCGACCTCGGTGGCCGACGCCGACCACCGATGGCCGATGCTCGCCCAGGGCTCCTCGCCGGCGACGATCGCGGCGACGACGGCCGCGCACGAGGCCCGGGCGGCCGAGATCACCTCACCCGGGTAGTCGTAGAGCACCTGGTGCTCCTCGAACTCGTCCTCGTCGTCGACGAAGAGAGTCCCGTCGACGAGCTGCACGACGTCGAGGTCGAGGTCGACGGCGTGCACGGTGTCGCCCCGCTCGCCCCGCTCGCCCCGCTCGCCCCGCTCGCCCCGCTCGCCCCGCTCGCCCTGCTCGCCCTGCTCGGCCGTGGTCCACGACGGGGTGTCCGTGACGTCCACGTAGACGGCGACGGGGGCGGCTGGACCGTAGAACGTGGCGACGAAGTCACCGCGCCACGGGATGAGAAGCGCGCACTCGGCCTCGGTCCAGGACTCCATGCCGGGGCGACGCATCGGCATACCGGCAGGCGAGCCGAGCCAACGGCCGTACTCGTCCTCGCCCAGGTCGCGCAGGTCCATCTCCCAGTGCGAAGAGCCGCCGTATTTCGTGTACCGAACCTGCACCACCGCTCCCGCACGCGTCGCCACGGCGTCACGGTAGCCCAGCGTCGGTGCGAGACCGGCTCGCGTCGGCTCTCACCGGCCTGTACCCGCCTGCGTCACACCTGCGTCACACCTGCGTCACACCTGCATCAACCTGGTCACGTTCATGGGAACCGCTGGGTCGAGGCACAGCCGAGCGCGGACAACGGCCGTAACCTTGGCCTCATGAGTCCGGTGCTGTCGGTGGTCATCCCGATGTACAACGAGGAGGACGTGCTGCCCCTGCTCGTGCAGCGGCTGCGGCCGGTCCTCGACGGCACCGGGCTGGGCGACGCGGGTTATGAGGTGGTCGCCGTCGACGACGGGAGCACCGACCTGACCCCCGCCGTGCTGCAGCGGATACGGCGCGAGTGGGACCAGCTGCGCGTCGTGCGGCTGCGTGCGAACGCCGGGCACCAGGCTGCCATCTCGGCCGGCGTCAAAGCGGCTCGCGGCGACTACGTCGTGACGATCGACGCGGACCTGCAGGACCCACCGGAGGTCATCGCGGAGATGCTGGCCAAGGCTCGCGACGAGGGTGTCGACGTGGTCTACGGCGTGCGCACCGACCGGTCCAGCGACTCCGTCTTCAAGCGCACCACCGCTCGAGTCTTCTACCGCACCATCCAGACCATCTCGGGCACCGCGGCGATCAGCGACGCCGGGGACTTCCGGCTGATGTCCCGCGCGACGGTCGACGCCATCAACGACCTTCCCGAGCACAACCGGGTGCTGCGGTTCATCGTGCCCGCCCTCGGCTTCCCGTCCGACGTCGTCGAGTACCGGCGCGAGGAGAGGGCGGCCGGCAGCTCGAAATACCCGCTGCTGACGATGCTCAGGCTCTCGCTCGACTCGATCACCGGGTTCTCGATGGCGCCGCTGCGGCTCGCGACATTCCTCGGGCTCGGCGGCGGCGTCCTTGCGGTCCTGCTTGCCCTGTATGCCATCGTCGCCAGTGTCAGCGGCCGAACGGTAGCGGGGTGGACGTCGACCGTGCTGATCGTGGCCTCGGTCGGCGCGGTCCAGCTGATCTGCCTGGGTCTGCTCGGCGAGTACATCGGCCGGATGTACACCCAGATGCAGGGTCGACCGACCTACTTCGTCGCCTATGACTCGTGGACTGCGACACGCAAGGGCCGCGGACCGACCGACACCCCGCTGCCCCCCGAAGCGCGGGTCAGCGCGGGAACGCACCAGCCGGTGGCCGCCAGTCCGGACCGCCGAGCGATGCCAGACGCGACCCGCTCAGCCGCGCGGGTGCGCGGTGACGAGCAGGCTCACACCGGGCAGCTGCTTGACCGGTAGGTAACGTTCGGCGGTGATCACGGCCCGCAGCGCCGTGTTGACCACGGGGTGCACGTCGTCGAGGTCGCTACCGGACGAGGTGCGCCGGCGCAGGGCCACGACGGGTCGCAGCAGCACGTTCCACGAGGTCATTGCGGCGATGTCGAAGCCGCCGCGGTGCAGCACGCTCGACAGCGTCTCGCGGGTGTATCGGCGGACGTGGTCCACGGCGTCGTCGTGTGCCGACCACAGCCGGGGGTCCGCCGGCACCGCCACCAGGAACGTGCCGTTCGGGCGCAGTACCCGGCGGATCTGCGTGACCGCGACCTCGTCCTCCTCGATGTGCTCGAGGATGTCGAACGCCACGACGAGGTCGACGCTCCGGTCGTCCAGGGGCAGCCGGCGGGCGTCCGCGCGCACGGTGGAGAGCCCCCGCTCGTGCGCGACCTCGGCCCCCTCGGGTCCGTACTCCATGGCGACGGGCGTCCACCCGAGGTCACGAAGGACACGGGTGTTGCCGCCTCCGGCCGCCCCGATGTCGAGGGCCCGACCGGAGGTCACTCCGGCGAGCGCCTTGCCCAGGAGGTGGCGACGCTCCCGGTACCACCAGTGGGTGTCTTCCAGCGCAGCCAGCTTGCGAACCTCGGTGCCCTCCACGGACGGTGATCATGCCAGCCGTCGACGAGGTGCGACGACTCCGCCCCCCGGTGCGGGCCGGGGAAGCCCGCTCAGGAGCGAATCTGGCCGTCACCCTCGACGACCCACTTGGTCGTCGTCAGCTCGGGCAGGGCCATCGGGCCGCGGGCGTGCAGCTTCTGCGTCGAGATCCCGATCTCCGCACCGAACCCGAACTGACCGCCGTCGGTGAACCGGCTCGACGCGTTGACCATGACCACCGCGGCATCGACCTCGGTCGTGAACCGGCGTGCCGCCGCCCGGTTCTCGGTGACGATCACCTCGGTGTGCTGGGTGCCGTTCTCACGGATGTGGTCGAGCGCCGCGTCCAGGTCGGGAACGATTCGCACGCTCATCTCCAAGGCGTGCCACTCGGTGCCGAAGTCGGCGTCGGAGGCCAGCCCGTATGCCGCGCCCGCCGCCTGCGCGTAGGGCGCCACCTCGGCGGCGACGTGCAGGGTGACCCCCGCGGATCCCAGCTCGGCGAGCACCTTGGGCAGGAACGCGTCCGCGACGTCGGCGTGCACGAGGAGCGACTCCGCGGCGTTGCACACACTCGGGCGATGGGTCTTGGAGTTGACCACGATCGGGAGGGCCCGGTCGAGGTCGGCTGCGGCGTCGACGTAAACGTGGTTGACACCGATCCCCGTCTCGATCACCGGCACCGTCGACTCGCTGACGACCGTCTCGATCAAGTCGGCGCCACCGCGTGGGATGACGAGGTCGACGAGCCCGCGAGCGGTCATCAGGGCTCTCGCTGCATCGTGGCCGCCACCCTCGAGCAGCTGCACGGCAGCCGGGTCGAGTCCCTGGTCGGCGAGCGCACTGCGCATGACCTCGACGAGCGTGTGGTTGCTGGCGGCGGCCGCCGAACCGCCGCGCAGGATGACCGCGTTGCCGCTCTTGAGCGCGAGCGCAGCCGCGTCGACCGTGACGTTGGGACGCGCCTCGTAGATCATGCCGACGACGCCCATCGGCACACGTACCTCGCGGATCTCGAGCCCGTTGGCCAGGGTCGAACCGCGCACGACCTCGCCGACCGGGTCCGGCAGGCCCGCGATGTCGCGCACCGCCTGCGCGATCTCGCCGACGCGCCGTCTATCGAGGAGCAGCCGGTCGAGCAGGCCCTGTGGCATACCCCGGTCTCGGCCGCGCTGGAGGTCCTCGGCGTTTGCCTCGAGCACCGATGCGGTCGCGGTGTCGAGAGCGTCTGCGATGGCGAGGAGCGCCTCGTCCTTGGCTGCGCGAGAGATCAGGGCGAGTCGGCGGGAGGCACGGCGGGCAGCGCGAGCGACCTCGGCGACCTGCGCGACGACGGTGGGGTCGATCTCGGCCATGCTCGAGGATACGCCGCACGACGTACGTTGCTGACGCCTCGAGGATCGGCCGGTGATCGCGGAGATGTCGATTGCCTTGCTCGCCGTCACCAGCCCTCGGCGGGTCGTCTCCTCATCGACAGCGATGGCTGCCGGGTCGGGTCGAGTGTCGTGGCGGGCATCGTCCGGGCGCCGGTGCGACGTCGTGACGGGACGTAGGTGACCGTGGCGGTCGGCGCCTGGGTGGTGGGGGGCTCAGGCCCGCCGCCGCTGTGGTGACCCGCCCGGGACATCAGACCGACTGACGTACCCGCGGGCGCCGACCGGTGTGGGCGACGACGAGCGAGTCGACCTGCTCGGTCAGCGCGACGCGAGCCCGCGTGGACAGTCCGTCGTCGGTGATGAGCAGGTCGATGTCACACAGGTCGACGAATGTGCTCAGTCCGACGACGCCCCACTTGGTGTGGTCGGCGAGGATGCACACCTGACGGGCCGAGTCGACCAGCGCCCGGTTGGTCTCGGCCTCGACGATGTTGGGTGTCGTCAGCCCGGCCTTGACATCGACCCCGTGCGCTCCGAGAAAGAGCCGGTCGACGTGCAGCGTGCGAAGCGCGTTGAGCGCGACCGGTCCGACCAGCGCGTCGGAGGGTGTGCGCACACCGCCGGTGAGCACCACCGTCTGTCCCGGCGTCGCGGACTCGTGAAGGAGCTGCGCGACCGGCACCGAGTTGGTGACGACGGTCAGGTCGGGCACCCCGCGCATCAGGCGGGCCAGCTCGTAGGTCGTGGTGCCGGCCGAGATGCCCACGGAGGACCCCGGTTCCACGAGCTCGGCGGCCCGCGAGGCGATCGCACGCTTCTCGGCCGTCATGAGTGACGACTTCGCCAGGAACCCGGGCTCATGGGCACTTGCGTGACCGACTGCGAGCGCGCCGCCGTGGACCCGCTCCACCAGGCCCTCACGGGCGAGCTGCTCGATGTCGCGGCGGACGGTCATGTCCGAGACCCCGAGATGGTCGACGAGATCACCGACCCGCACCGCACCCGACTCCTCGACCAGGCCCAGGATCGCGGTACGCCGCTGGCCGGCGAGCATGGTCAGCCTTCCCTGATGACGGCGACCCCACCGGGGGGCAAGGTCAGGTTCCCGACCACCGGACGGTCGGCGACCAGGTCGTACCCGTCGGTGTCGATGAGCTGTTGCGCGGTGGTGTCGTTGAGCAGGAACAGCCACGACCCTCGGTCGCTGCTGCGACGGACCCGGTCGACGCCGGCAGGTGCCGGTGACACCGGGTGCACGGGGCCGACGGCCAGGATGTCGTCGAGCAGGTGGCCGAGCCGCGCGTCGTCGGGCAACGTGGCGAGGTACCAGGCGGCGCCAGAGCCGACGGCTCGTCGGGTCAGCGCCGCGCGCCCGGTGAGGGGCCCACTGGCATACCGGTCCAGCACCTCGGCCCCCTGCTCACGCAGGTCCTCGGACCAGAGCCGGCCCTCCCCACCATGCTCGAGGGCGACCCTCTCGTCCGGCATCAGGGGGAAGAACTCTTCGACCCGCACGCCGAGCAGCTCGCGGAACGCGCCGGGGTAGCCGCCCAGGCGCACGTGGTCGTCGGGGGTCGCGATTCCCGAGAAGAACGTCACGACCACCTGCGCGCCCGACTCGGCCGCTCGGCTGATCGCGGCTGCGTGTTCGTCGGACACAAGGTAGAGCGTGGGGACGACGACGACCCGGTATGCCGTGAGGTCGGCTCCGGGGTGGACCACGTCCACCGTCACCCCACGTTCGCGCAGCAGCCGATGGATCGTCAGGCCGGTGTCGGCGTAGTCCAGCTGCGAGGAGGGCATCGCCGGTCCGCTCGCCGCCCAGCCCGCCTGGTAGTCCCAGAGGAGCGCGACGTCGGCCTCGACCACGCTGCCGACCAGTTCGCCGAGACGCCCGGCGACGGCCCCGAGCTCGCACACCTCGCGGAACCGGTCACTGTCCGCGCCCGCATGCGGGACCAACCCGGAGTGGAACTTCTCTGAACCCGACCGCGAGGCACGCCACTGGAAGAAGCCGAGTGTGTCGGCGCCCCTGGCTACATGGGCAACGCTGTCGCGGATGGTCTGGCCCGGCCATTTCGCATGGTTGACCGGCTGCCAGTTGACCGCGCTCGTGGAGTGCTCCATGAGGACCCATGGCCGTCTGCCCGCGAGGCCGCGGGTGAGGTCGTCGGCGAACGCGAGCTCGGCGCGCTGGTCCGGAAGCGTGTCCACGAGATAGTGGTCGGTGCTGACGACGTCTTGATCAGGGGCCCACTCGTGGTAGTCGAGCAGCCGGAAGGCCGCCATCGTCATGAAGTTCGTCGTGATCGGGACACCGGGTGAGCGCTCAGAGATGACCTGCTTCTCGGCTCGGTAGAAATCGAGCAGCGAATCGGAGCCGAAGCGTGCATAGTCCAGACGGTGCGTGGGATTGGCGAAGCTCGTCGTGCGCCGGGGCGGCAGGATCTGCTCCCAGTCGGTGTAGCGCTGGCTCCAGAACGCCGTGCCCCACGCTTCGTTCAGCTCGTCGAGCGTGGGGTGACGGCGTCGGAGCCAGCGCCGGAAGGCACCCGCGCAGGTGTCGCAGTAACAGGGCAGATTGTGGCAGGCGTACTCGTTCGAGACGTGCCACATGGCGAGGGCGGGGTGCTCGTGGTAACGGGACGCAAGCGCACCGGTCAATGCCAGCGCGTGCTCACGATAGGTCTCGTCGGAGGGACACCAGGCCTGGCGGCTGCCCGGCCACAGGGTATGCCCGTCGTGGTCGACCGGCAGGGTCTGCGGGAAGGCGGTCGAGAACCACGGGGGCGGCGTCGCGGTCGCTGTGGCCAGGTCGACAGCAATGTCGTTGGCGGCGAGCAGGTCCAAGATCTCGTCGAGCCAGCCGAACTCGAACTCCCCCTTGGCGGGCTCGAGCCACGACCAGGAGAAGACGCCCAGAGTGACGAACGAGACCCCGGCGCGGCGCATCAGCTCCATGTCCTCGGTCCACACCGACCGCGGCCACTGCTCCGGGTTGTAGTCGCCGCCGAACGCCACACGGTTGACCGGCCATGGTCGCATCGCGTCAGTGTCGGGCCCCGTCCCGACAAAGTCAACACAAACCAACATGTGGCTCAGGCGGGTCGACGAAATTCTGCCGTGTCCAGACAGGCCTCAAAGTCCTTGTGAGGGGTGAATATTCGAGTCCCGAATCTTTATCGAGCCGGTCTTGACATCCGCCTCGAGGACAGTCATCCTCAGTCCGGTAGTGATGGTTTCTGGTCGTTCCTGTCCTCCGGTCGACTCCACACCAGGCGCGCTTTCCTATTCAACGACGAAGGAGCACGACATGCCTCGCCCCTCCACCCAGGCTGACTACCTCGCCAGCCTCGTCCCGCCGTCGGCTGCGGCGTTCTCCCGGCGTTCGATCCTTAAGGGTGCCCTCGGCGTCGGCTCGCTCCTCGCGGTTCCCGGCGCGTTGGCCGCCTGCAGCAGCAGCGGGTCGAGCTCGGGGACGTCCACCGGCGGCGGGGCTGCCACCGGCACCGTGACCCTCGGCTCGAACGGGTCCGACGCTGTGCCGAAAGCGGCGACCCAGTCCGTCATGGACAACTTCGCGAAGGCCAACAGCGGCCTCTCGGTCAAGATCAACACGATCGACCACAACACGTTCCAGGAGAACATCAACAACTATCTCCAGGGCGCGCCGGACGACGTGTTCACCTGGTTCTCGGGGTACCGGATGCGGTTCTTCGCCGACAAGGGCCTCGCCAGCGATGTCACCCCGGTTTGGAACAACCTCGGCGGGATGTCCGACGCGCTCAAGAAGGCGTCGACCGCGGACGACGGCAAACAGTACTTCGTCCCGTCCACCTACTACCCGTGGGCCATCTTCTACCGCAAGAGTGTCTTCGCGGAGAAGGGCTACCAGATCCCCAAGACCCTGGACGACCTGAAGACCCTCGGCACCCAGATGCAGAAAGACGGGCTGATCCCGATCGCGTTCGGCGACAAGGACGGCTGGCCCGCCATGGGCACCTTCGACCAGCTGAACCTGCGAATCAACGGGTACGACTACCACGTCAGCCTGATGGCCGGCAAGGAGGACTGGAGCGGGGCCAAGGTGCAGAAGGTCTTCGACGCCTGGAAGGGGCTGCTGCCCATCCACCAGACGGACTCCCTCGGACGCACCTGGCAGGAGGCCGCCCAGTCGTTGCAGCAGAAGAAGTCCGGTATGTACGTCCTCGGGGCGTTCGTGGCGCAGCAGTTCACCAAGGGCGCCGAGCAGGACGACCTCGACTTCTTCAACTTCCCGGAGGTCGACTCCACGATCGGGAGCGACGCGATCGAGGCCCCGATCGACGGCTACATGATGTCCAAGCGGCCGAAGAACCAGGACGGCGCGCTCAAGCTGCTGGGCTACCTGGGCTCCCCCGACGCCCAGAACATCGCCGTGAAGGCGGACCCGAGTGTGATCGCCACGAACGACAAGGCCGACCAGTCGGCTTACACCGCCCTGCAGAAGAAGTCGGTGGAGTTCGTCAAGGCCGCCAAGTCCATCGCGCAGTTCATGGACCGGGACACCCGCCCGGACTTCGCCTCGACGGTGATGATCCCGGCGCTCCAGACGTTCATCAAGTCGCCAGACGACATCGCTGGGCTCACGAAGAGCATCCAGCAGCAGAAGCTCAGCATCTTCACCAGCTGAGCATCCAGTGACCATCGCCAACGCCCAGAAGGGCGCCGAGACACCCCCGACGAGCGGCCGGAAACGCCGCTACCGCGGGATCGACCAGCTCAGTGCCGTCGACCGCGTCGTCGTCTCGCTGATGATCATCATCCCCACCATCCTGGTGGTGGGGCTGGTGTGGTTCCCTGCCATCGCTTCGGTTCTGCTCTCGTTCACCAACTGGGACGGCATCGGCAGCCTCAGCGCGGCCAAGTTCGTCGGACTGAAGAACTACAGCGACGTGGTCAGCATCTACCCACCCTTCTGGCCGGCGGTGCAGCACAACCTCATTTGGTTCGCGGTCAACTTCTTCCTGGTGACGCCGCTCGGCATCTTCTTCGCCGTGCTGCTCGACCGGGAGATGAAGTTCTCGAGGGTCTACCAGACTGCGCTCTACATGCCGGTCGTTCTCTCTCTGGCCCTCGTCGGGTTCATCTGGCAGCTGATGTACAGCAAGGACCAGGGTCTGATCAACGCGCTCACGGGCAGCACGATCGACTGGTACGGGGACCCGAGGTACAACCTCTGGGCCGCCTTGCTCGCCTCCAGCTGGAGGCAGACCGGATACATCATGTTGCTCTATCTCGCGGGTCTCAAAGGGGTCGACCCCTCGCTGCGCGAGGCAGCCAGGGTAGACGGGGCGAGCGAGACCCAGGCGTTCTTCCGGGTCGTCTTCCCGGTGATGCGACCCATCAACATCATCGTGCTGGTGGTGACGGTGATCGAGTCACTGCGAGCCTTCGACCTGGTCTGGGTGATCAACAAGGGACGTAACGGCCTTGAGCTGATCTCCACGCTGGTCACCAGCAACATCGTCGGCGAGGCGAGCCGCATCGGCTTCGGGTCGGCGTTGGCGACCTTCATGCTCATCATCTCGTCGATCTTCATCGTCATCTATCTGCGCATCGTCATGAGAGGTGAGCAACGTTGACCGTCACCACGACGCCTCCGACCGCCGCAGGTGAGAAGCGGGTGGTGGCCGCCCAGCGACCCCGCCGCGGGCCAGCTCGCATCGTGCTCCAGGTGTTCCTCATCCTGGTCTCGCTGGCGTGGCTCTTCCCACTGTTGTGGGCGGTGATCAACTCGTTCCGCGACTACGCGTTCACCGCGACCCACGGGTACGTGTCGTTCGGAGGCTTCACCCTCTCGAACTACGTCAATGCCTGGCAGCAGGCCAACTTCGGTCACACCCTGCTCAACTCGGCAACCATCACCATCCCTGCCGTGGTGCTCACACTGTTCCTGTCCTCGTGCATCGCGTTCGTCGTCGCTCGGTTCTCCTTCAAGTTCAACCTCGCCCTGCTGGGTCTGTTCACGGCGGCCAACCTCCTGCCTCCGCAGGCGCTGCTCATCCCTGTCTACCGAATGTTCCGGGCCGTCGAGCTGCCGTACTGGCTGAGCGACTCAGGGACCCTGCTCGACAGCTACTACGGGCTCATCGCCGTGAACGTCGCGTTCCAGACCGGTTTCTGCGCCTTCGTTCTCAGCAACTACATGAAGACACTCCCCCGAGAGCTCTACGAGTCTGCCGTCGTCGACGGCGCCGGCGTGCTGCGCCAGTTCTTCCAGCTGACCCTGCCACTGTGCCGTCCCCCCCTCGCCGCGCTCGCGACGTTGCAGGTGACCTGGATCTACAACGAGTTCTTCTGGGCGACGGTGCTCCTGCAGTCGGGCGACAAATACCCGGTGACCAGCTCGCTCAACAACCTGCGCGGGCAGTTCTTCACCGACAACAACCTGGTCGCCGCCGGATCCATCCTCATCGCCCTCCCGACGCTGATCGTGTTCTTCGTCCTGCAGAAGCAGTTCGTCGCCGGCCTCACACTCGGTGCGACGAAGGGGTAGCGCTCACCAGCGCTCAGAACAGGACGAGGTCGTCACGGTGGATGACCTCACGTTGGTACTGCGCACCGAGGTCTTTGGCGAGGTCGTGCGTGGACCGGCCGAGCATAGATGGCAGCTCGTCGGACGAGTAGTTGACGAGGCCACGAGCGACAGGGACCCCGGCCGGCGTACAGACGTCGACGGGGTCGCCTTCGTCGAACCTGCCCTCGACGCTGGTGATCCCGGCCGGGAGCAGGGACTTGCGGCGGTCCACGACGGCGCGCACCGCTCCGTCGTCGAGCATGACCCGACCGCGGGGCGTGGTCGCATGCGCCAACCACAGCAGACGGGATGCACGCCGAGAACCGGTGGGAGAGAAGAGCGTTCCTACATCCTCTCCCGCCAGCCCGGCCGCTGCACGGTCCGCCGACGTGAGCAACGTGGTGACCCCGGCCGTCGTCGCGATCGCGGCTGCCTCCAGCTTGGTGGCCATCCCACCGGTGCCGACCGAGGACCCCGAACCGCGCACGACGACTCCGGCGAGGTCATCGGGCCCGGAGACCAGCGAGATCCGCCGGCTCCCCGGCTTGTTGGGCGGACCGTCGTAGAGCGCGTCGACGTCGGAGAGCAGCACCAGGGCGTCGGCGTGGATCAGGTGAGCGACCAGTGCGGCGAGCCGGTCGTTGTCGCCGAACCGGATCTCGTGGGTGGCGACGGTGTCGTTCTCGTTGACGACTGGGACGATCCCGAGGTCGAGCAGCCGTTCGAGGGTGCGGCGGGCGTTCCCGTAGTGCGCTCGTCTCGTCACGTCGTCGGCGGTGAGCAGGACCTGGCCGACGGTCAGCCCGTGCGCACTGAAGGCCTGCTGGTAGGCCGCGACCAGGGCGCCCTGTCCCACACTGGCCGCCGCCTGCTGGGTGGCGAGGTCGCTGGGGCGGCGGACCAGGCCGAGCGGAGCCAGGCCGGCCGCGATCGCACCGGACGAGACGAGGACCACGGCGTCGCCGCGGCTGCGCCGTCCTGCCAGAACATTGACGAGCGACTGCAGCCTGGCGGCCTCGAGACCACCGTCAGGGCCAGTCAGGGAGGAGGAGCCCACCTTGACGACGAGGCGTCCCGCTGTGGCGACGAACGACCGAGAGGACACCTTGCGAGTCTAGGAAACCCGGCGGGTGGAGCTGGCATCGGTCCACGGTCGCTTGACGGGACGGGACACCAGGACCGACTACCTGGTCTGTTGTTGCGAGAACCCGCGCTCAGGCGTCGTCAGAGCCACGGAGGTCGCTGGACTCGCGTGAGGTGGCCCAATGACCGGACCGGCGCTCCGCCTCGAGGTCGGCCTGGGTCGCCTGGCGGGCGACGTAGCGGTCGTGGGCGGCACTGCGCTTCTCGTCGCGGTTCGGGCGGGTGGGCTGGTCGAGGCGCAGGTCGGTGCCGCGTTGGCCGAGCAGCTCGGCGCCGGCGATGAGGGTGGGCTCCCAGTCGAACACCACCGCATCGTCTGCGGCGCCGATGAGGACGGTGTCACCCGCGACCGCGCCGGCCTTGAACAACGCCTGCTCGGCGCCGAGCCGCCCGAGTCGATCGGCGAGATAGCCGACGGCCTCGTCGTTGCTGAAGTCGGTCTGGTGCACCCAGCGCGTCGGGCGGTCCCCGACGATGCGGAACACCGGTCCGTCCGAGGTCTGCTCCTTGACGACCTTGAACCCGCTGTCGTCGACCGCGCGCGGACGGAGGACGACTCGCTGGGGGACGACCTCGCCGAGCTCGACGCGCGCCGCAGCGACGTGCAGGGCCAGCGCGAACGTCAGCTCCCGCAACCCGGTTCGGGCGACGGCCGACACCACGAACACCTCGAGCCCGCGGGCTTCCAGGTCTGCCTGGACGAGGTCCGCGAGATCACGAGCGTCGGGGACGTCAGCCTTGTTGAGGATGACGATGCGGGTCCGCTCGGCCAGCGGGCGACCCCCCAGGTCGGCGTCGGGTACATATGCCGCCAGCTCCTCCTCGATCGCGTCGAGGTCCGAGAGCGGGTCGCGGCCGGGTTCGAGAGTGGCGCAGTCGATGACGTGGGCCAGCACAGAGCAACGCTCGACGTGACGCAGGAACTCCAGCCCCAACCCCCGTCCGAGATGCGCGCCCGGAATCAGCCCCGGCACGTCCGCGATCGTGAACCGGACGTCGCCGGCGGTGACCACCCCGAGGTTCGGGACCAGTGTGGTGAAGGGGTAGTCCGCAATCTTGGGCCGGGCGGCCGACAACACCGAGACCAGCGACGACTTGCCCGCCGACGGGAATCCGATCAGGGCCACGTCCGCGAGAGACTTGAGCTCGAGGACCACGTCGGATGCCTCGCCGGGCTCACCGAGCAAGGCAAAACCTGGGGCTTTGCGCCGCGCGGATGCCAATGCCTTGTTGCCCAGGCCACCGCGCCCACCGCGGGCGACCACGTGTTCCTCACCGGCCGCGACCAGGTCGACGATGATCCGTCCCCCCGTGCCCTTGATGACCGTACCGGGCGGGACGGCGAGGACCAGGTCGTCACCGTCGGCCCCGTTGCGCTCGTCCCCTGCGCCCGGCTTGCCGTTGCCGGCGTGCCGATGCGGGTGGTGGTGGAAGTCGAGCAACGTGGTCGACTGCGGGTCGACCCGAGCGATCACCGACCCGCCACGTCCTCCGTTGCCGCCATCGGGACCGCCGAGCGGCTTGAACTTCTCCCGCTTGACCGACGCCACCCCGTGCCCGCCGCTGCCGGCGCTGACGTGCAGGAGGACCCGGTCGACAAAGCTCGCCGCCATCACGTCCTCCTTCGTTCTCGAACATCGTGAAACAGAAAGGACGGACCAGGTGGTCCGCCCTGTCTGGTACTGCTGGGTCCCTGTCCGTCGCCGCCAAGGCGCGATCCGGGCACGAGTCAGGCGTCGACCTTCTCGGGCGCCTGGGCCCCCTCGTTCACAGCGCCAGCCGCGCTCACCGTGGCGACCTGCTCGATGTTGACTGTCTTGCGACCGCGCTTCGTGCCGAACTTCACTGCGCCGGCGACGAGGGCAAAGAGCGTGTCGTCCTTGCCGCGACCTACGCCGTCACCGGGGTGGAAGTGGGTGCCGCGCTGGCGGACGATGATCTCCCCGGCGTTGACCTTCTGGCCACCGAACCGCTTCACGCCGAGGAACTGTGAGTTCGAGTCGCGACCGTTGCGGGTCGACGACGCACCCTTCTTGTGTGCCATGTCTGTCTCCGAGTATCCGTGATGAGAATGAGCCGAGAGAACGTCTCAGACGTCGATCGAGGTGACCTTGATCTGGGTCAGGTGCTGACGGTGACCCTGCCGCTTGCGATAGCCCGTCTTGTTCTTGAACTTCATGATCGTGATCTTCGGGCCCTTGGCCGGCTTGACCACCTCGGCCGTCACCGTGACCTTGGCCAGCGAGTCGGCGTCGCTCGTGACGTTGCCACCGTCGACGATGAGCAGCGGGGTGAGGGCGACGCTGTCGCCCGCCTCACCTTTCACCTTGTCGATGATCAGGACATCGCCCACCGACACCTTCTCCTGGCGACCGCCAGCGCGAACAATCGCGTACACGTCAAGCTCACTCTCGTTGTCACTCGTGGTGGCGCGCACTCTCGGCATCCGCTGCCCTTACCGTCACGTAGAGCCCGTGGGGTCACGGGGCACAGATCGGTGGGCGCACCAGGGTTCAAGGATACCGGGTGCTTACCTACGGGCCCAAATCGATGCGGGTCACCCGTCGCTGACCGGCGCCTGCTCGTGGTGACCGGCAGCGCGGGGCGGACCGGCCGGCGCGACGACACGGCCGCGACGGCGGCGAGGCGCGCCGATGGGCGCGGCTACGGGCGGCACGTACGGCGGGATCCGCTCTGGCTCCGGCGTCTCCTCGGGTACGGCTACCTCGGTCCCCTCGGTCCCCTCGGTCACCTCACCTCCGTCACCTCGGCGGACGGGGTGGACCGGGTGATCGGGGTGCCGCCAGACTCCACGGAGAGGTCCGGCTCGACGGCGACGACTCCTGCGGTCACCGGCTCCAGTGGGTCCAACGCCTCGCGGAGGTCAGGCCCGTCAGGCAGGTGCGGTTCCTCAGGCAGGTGCTGTTGCTCAGGCAGGTGAGGTTCGTCAGGCATACCGGCGTCGGCGAGCGCCTCGGAGACCGCCAGCTCGGCCGTCTTCATCGCGGCCGCGTGGGCGGCGGCCGCGATCTGCGCCGGCGTCGGGCCCTGTGGACGGTGGGCGACGACGGGCTCGGTCGTGCGCCCGCGTGCGGACCGGCCACCGCGCGAAGCCGTCTGACCGGCACCGGTGGCACTGGTGGCACTGCCGGCACCGGTGACGCTGGAGACGCTGCCGGAACCCCCCGACCCCGAACCCCACCCCGAGTGCTCGTGGCTGCCCATCCCGTTGCCGTTGCCTTTGTCGACGGGGTCGCTGGAGATGATGAACCCGCGACCGCCGCAGTGCTCACAGGCCTCGGAGAACACCTCGATCAGACCGGAGCCCACCCGCTTGCGGGTCATCTGGACCAGCCCGAGCGAGGTCACCTCGGCGACTTGATGCTTCGTGCGGTCTCGACCGAGGCACTCCAACAGTCGGCGAACGACCAGGTCGCGGTTGGACTCGAGCACCATGTCGATGAAGTCGACGACGATGATGCCGCCCACGTCCCGCAGCCGCAGCTGACGCACGATCTCCTCGGCGGCCTCGATGTTGTTCTTCGTCACCGTCTCTTCGAGGTTGCCACCGGACCCGATGAACTTGCCCGTGTTGACGTCGACGACGGTCATCGCCTCCGTGCGGTCGATGACCAGAGAACCACCGGACGGCAGGAAGACCTTGCGGTCCATTGCCTTGGCGATCTGCTCGTCCACCCGGTAATGGGTGAACAGATCCTCCTCGCTCGTCCAGCGGGTGATGCGCTCGGCGAGGTCGGGTGCGACGCTCTCGACGTAGTCCGACACCTCCTGCCAGGCCGGCTCGCCGGCGACAACCAGGGAGGCGAAGTCCTCGTTGAAGATGTCGCGGATGACGCGCACCGTCAGATCGGGCTCACCGTGCAGGAGCACGGGGGCGCTGCCGGCCTTCTTGCCCTTCTTGCCCGAGCCACCGGCCGCCTCCGCGGTGGCAACGATCTCGTCCCAGGTATGCGTCAGCCGCTCGACGTCGGCGCGCAGCTCTTCCTCCGAGGCGCCCTCGGCAGCGGTGCGCACGATGACTCCGGCGCTCGACGGCACGACCTCCTTGAGGATCTTCTTGAGCCGGGCGCGCTCGGTGTCGGGGAGCTTGCGGGAGATGCCGGTCATCGAGCTGTTGGGAACGTAGACGAGGTAACGGCCCGGCAAGGAGATCTGCGACGTCAGTCGAGCGCCCTTGTGACCGATCGGGTCCTTGGTCACCTGCACCAGCACGCTCTCTCCGGAGGAGAGAGCGTTCTCGATGCGCTTGGCCTGGTTGCCCTCCAGGCCCGCCGCGTCCCAGTTGACCTCGCCGGCATACAACACGGCGTTGCGGCCCTTGCCGATGTCGACGAACGCGGCCTCCATCGACGGGAGCACGTTCTGGACGCGACCGAGATAGATGCTGCCCGCCATGGAGACGCTGGTCTCCTTGGAGATGTAGTGCTCGACCAGGACGCCGTCCTCGAGCACTCCGATCTGCGTGCGTTCGCCGAGGTGGCGCACCACCATGACGCGTTCGACGCTTTCGCGACGGGCGAGGAACTCGGCCTCGGTGATGACGGTCCGCCGGCGCCCTGCATCGCGACCCTCCCGGCGGCGCTGCTTCTTGGCTTCGAGACGCGTCGAACCCTTGAGGGCCGTGACCTCGTCGCGACGCGAGTCGCGTGGCTCGCGCTCACGCGGCTCGCGTGCCTCACGCACGCGGGTCGTGACACCGGGGGTGTCGTCCTGCTCGCCACCCCCACCGCTGCTGCGACGACGACGACGGGTACGCCGGCGGTTGGACGAGCCGTTGTCGCTCGCCTCGTCGCCGGTCCCGTCCTCGGACGTGTCGGAGGCGGCATCGGAGGAGACGGCGGAGGACTCGGCATCGTCGAGTTCGGGTGTGTCTCTGGTCGTCGGGCCGGTGTCCCGGTCCTCGGTGGCGGTCGTCGTGTCTCTCGAGGTCTCGGCCAGCGTGTCCGCTGCCTCGAAGGACGCCGAGCCGCGACCACGACGGCCCTTGCCACCGCGCCGGCGACGGCGCCGAGGCGCGTCGCTCTGCGCGTCGTCATCTTCGGCGTCAGACCCCTCCGTCACGTTGGTGCGGTCCACGCCGTCCGTGCCGTCCGTGGCTGCAGCGGTTGTCCCGAGCGCGTCCAGCGCGAGGTCGTCATCGGGCAGCTCGGGCACCTCGGTTTGGGTGGGGAACTCGGCTCCGACAGCGACCGCCGACAATAGCTGGTCGGGCTGGTCGGGCTGATCGGACTGGTCAGTCGTGCCGGTCGACGTGGCGCGTCGTGAGCGCGGTGTCGAACCCTCCGAAACAGTGGTCGGTGCTGTGCTGGGCGCCGCGGTCGGCGAGGACGCTCGCCGCCGGCGGGGAGCGGTCGGTGCCTGGAAGACGGCGCCCAGGTCGAGAACAGCAGGCGCGTCGCGCGTGTCGTCGGACGTGGTCCCGGAGGTGTCGGATACCGGGGCCGCGTCTGAGACGGATGCCTCTGCGGGGTGGGCTGCCGGGTGGGCTTCCATCGTGTCCGTAGCCGGGGTCGCGGCGGGCAGAGCGTCGAACTGGAGCGCCTGCTCGTCGACGACAGCCACAGGGGCGGCATCCGTGGCCGCCTTGGTGCGGGCACGCGGGCTCGCAGTCGCCTTTTTCGCGGCCTTCTTGGTCGCCGCCTTGCGGGCCGCTTTGCGGGGGGCGCTCGCCGCGCCGACCGGGTCGTTGCCCTCGGCCGCGCCTTCGGCGGGCACGTCGGTTGGCCGGTCAGCGGCCGGATGGTCAGCGGTTGGCTGGCCGGCGGTTGGCTGGTCAGCGGCCGGATGGTCAGCGGCCGGATGGTCAGCGGTCGGCTGGCCGGCGGTTGGCTGGCCAGCGGCCGACTCGAGCACCGGTTCTCCCGCTGCCGCGGGAGCTGTCACGGCCATGGCTGTTTTCCGGGGGGCGCGCTTCCGCGCCGCCTTCTTGACCGGAGGCTGGTCCGTGGTCGACTCGATCGAGCTCTGGGTTGTGTTGGTCTCGTTCTCGGAAGCCATCTGGCATCCCTCTCCACCCTGGGCGAGAGGCCACACCGGCCTGTGAGGCCCGGCTCGCCACGAGGGCGGGTTGTGCGTCGTCGACGCCGCGGTTGCGGTGCGACGGAAGTCGTCGTGCTACAGCTGGCGGCTCGCGGGCATACGCGGCACCGAGTTCAACTGTCGCCGACCTTCTCGTCGGCGGCCAATGGATCAGCCACCTCCGCGGTTGCGTCTCGCAACGGACCTTGGGCCAGCCGGGTCACCAGGGGAGGTGTCGGCGGCTCCAGGTCGGCCGCTGTCTTCAGCGCGGTCAGAATGTCGTCGGGGCGTACAGCCGGTGTGGTGTGCCGTACGACCACCCGCAGTATCGCACACCCTTCGCCGCTCTCTGGGAGCGAGGCGGGCACGGCGTGCGGGACAGCGGTCGCCACGGCGGTGACCATGGCCTGGTCGGCGACGGTCATCCGGACCACGGCGGATCGCACGTCGAAGGTGCGCGGCCCCGTCTTGAAGGTCCTGCTCACCTCCACCCGGTCGAGAGCGAGGGCCGTGGTGACGGCCGCCTGCAACCGCTCGGCGCTGACATCGCGGAAGACGATGACCCAGTCGCTCGCCTGCAGGCGGTCGGCGAGGGCACCGGGCGCTGCCTCCACGACCTCGACCACGTCGAGTCCGGCCGGCAGCGCCTCGTCGAGCGCGGCGCGGACCGCCCCGGGGTCCACCCGCTCGGTCACGCTGATCTCGACGTACTCCGCCTCGCTCGCCGTGCCGGTCGGGGCGGCGTTGGCATACGAGATCCTCGGGTGCGGGTGGAAACCGGCGCTGAACGCCATCGGCACGTCAGCGCGGCGTAACGCGCGCTCGAGCGCGCGCTGGAAGTCCCGCGTGGAGGAGAAGCGCAGCCGGCCCCGCTTGGCATAGCGCAGACGCAGCTTCTGTACGGCGGGAGCCGGCGCGGGACCCTCGGGAACGCGCTGAGGAGCCATGGCGGGCAGGCTACGCGGCTCAGCACACCCTCGTGCGCTCAGCACACCCTCGTGCGCTCAGCACACCCTCGTGCGCTCAGCACACCCTCGTGCGCTCAGCACACCCTCGTGCGCTCAGCACACCCTCGTGCGCTCAGCACACCGTATGCGGTGGGCTAAGGGATGCGGCGTGTGCTGAGTGAGGTCGCCAGTCGGTCAGGACGAAGGCGGTGTGGCGCCGCCCCCTCGCGCGGCTGCCTCCCGCTCGGCCTTGCGGGCTGCGCTCGCCTTGCGGATCACGTCGCGACGCTCCTGGTCGTCCATCTCGTTGGCCTCCTCGAGCGTCGGCGCCGTGCCGCCGAGCCTGGCCGGGAGGTAGGTCAGGTCGTCCCCGGTCAGGGGTTCGTAGGTCTCCTGCAGTGTGTGGAGCATCCTCGTCATGACGGCGTGGATCGTGGCGGTTGCCTCGTCGATGCTCTCTCCCGGTGTCACCGGCACCGGCTCGCCGACGGCGATCGAGATCGGGACGTTGGTGCGGCCGAGACGCCTGGGGTGGCCTTTGGTCCAGACCCGCTGTGACCCCCACATGACGACGGGAAGCAGCGGCACTCCGGCCTCCTGGGCCATCCGGGCGGCGCCGTTCTTGAACCCCTTGAGCTCGAACGAGCGTGAGATCGTCGCCTCGGGGAAGACCCCGACGATCTCTCCCTCACGCAGATAGCGCACCGCGTGCCCGTAGGACGCGGCCCCGGCGCTGCGGTCCACGGGGATGTGTTTCATGGCGCGCATCAGCGGGCCACTCACCTTGTGCGTGAACACACTGTCCTTGGCCATGAACCGGACGAACCGGCGAGCGGGGCGAGCGGCCCAGCCGGCATACGTGAAGTCCATGTAGCCCGTGTGGTTGATGATCATCACGGCCCCACCCGTCCGCGGCACGTGCTCCGCCCCGGTAATGCTGAAGTGGATGCCCTGGGCAGCGAAAACACCGCGCGCCGCGGTGATGACGGATGCATACACCGGCTCCATGCGCACAACCTACGGGACCGGAACGGCCGCGACTATGGCTCGTCGGTCACGAGTCCGGTCAGGATCCGACGCAGATGCGCCCGGTCCCGAGCGGGCACCGCCTCGAACATCTCGTCGGTGGCGTCCGCCCGCGAGCCCTCGATGGTCGCCACCATCCGGACGCCGGCCGGCGTGAGGGCGAGAGTCGTCGCCCGGCGGTCGCGTGGATCTGGGCGTCGTTCCACGAGGTCGAGCGCCACCAGCCCGTCCACCACCTCGGTGACCGAGCGTGGTGCGATCCGCAGGCGGCCCGCCAGGTCGGTGAGACGCAGCCCCGGCTCGACCGCGACGACGAGCAACGCGCGGCCCTGGTGGGGCGAGATCCCCAGTGGCGCAAGCTGTTCGCGCCAGGTGGCACGCAACCGGCGCGCGACGGCCGTCACGAGGTCAGCAAGCGTCAGGTCCGGGGCGGGGTCGGGCAGGGAATGCACACGATGATCCTAACGTTACCCTGCTAGCCTCATAGTCTGGTACCCTCAGCATATGCCACCCCACCACCGGAAGGAGAGATGCCCATGACCGGCACTCCCACCCCGTCCTCGTCCGCTCCCTCTGGACGTCCCTCGCGACGTCCCTCTGGACGTCTCTCTGGAGGTCCCTCGGAAGGCCGCGAGTCCCGCGGCGCCCGCAAGGTCGACCCCGCCGACCGCGCGCAGCTCGCTGAGTCCCCCGTCAGCTGGCGTCGCGTCGGAGCGCTGTTCGCACCATACCGAGCCCGAATCGCTCTGGTGATGTCACTCATCGTCGCCTCGTCGGCCGTCTCGCTGTCGACTCCCTTCCTGCTGCGGCTCATCATCGACGACGCCCTCCCCCACAGCAACACCCGGCTGCTGCTGTTCGCCGTCGGCGGGATGCTCGCCGTCACCGTGGTCACCGCGGTCCTCGGCGTGCTGCAGACCTGGCTCTCCACCACAGTGGGGCAGCAGGTCATGCACCGCCTGCGAACCGACGTCTTCGCCCACCTGCAGCGCCAGTCCCTCGCGTTCTTCACCCGGACGCGCAACGGCGAGATCCAGTCCCGGTTGACCAACGACGTCGCCGGTATGCAGTCCGTCGTCACCTCGACGGCCACCTCGGTCGCATCCAACGTCACCACCGCCGTCGGGACAGCGATCGCCATGGCCGCCCTCAGCTGGCGGCTGTCCCTCCTCTCGCTTCTCGTCATCCCACCGGCTGTCTGGCTGACCCGACGGGTCGCCCTCCTGCGACGCGAGGTCACCGCCAAGCAGCAACGGCGGATGGCCGACATGCTGATCCAGGTCGACGAGGGCCTGTCGGTGAGCGGCGTCCAGCTGACCAAGACCCTGGGCGCGAGCGAGACCATGTCGTCCCGGTTCGCCGAGACCTCTCGCGAGCTCGTGGACCTCGAGGTCCAGTCCCAGCTTGCCGGACGCTGGCGGATGGCGACCATGAGCATCGTCTTTGCTGCCATCCCCGCCCTGATCTACCTGGCGGCCGGCTTCCCTGCGACATCCGGTGGCATGACCATCGGGACGCTCGTCGCGTTCACTGCGCTGCAGACCGGGATCTTCCGGCCGATCATGGGTCTGCTCGACGTGGGCGTGTCCATCATCAGCTCGATGGCGCTGTTCAGTCGGATCTTCGGTTACCTCGACCTGCGGGCCGACGTCGAACCGCCGCTGCGGCCCGTCGTGGTCGACCACGCTGCACTGCGTGGTGAGGTCCGGTTCGACGGGGTCTCATACCAGTACCCGGACGCGGACCGTCTGGCCCTCGAGGGCGTCGACCTCGTCGTGCCCGCGGGCACCTCGCTCGCCCTGGTCGGCGAGACCGGGTCCGGCAAGTCGACGCTGGCCAGCCTCGTGGCCCGGCTGCGAGACCCGTCGTCGGGTCGCGTGAGCATCGACGGGATCGACCTGCGCGACCTGTCCTTCGAGGACCTAGCGCAGATCGTCGGGGTCGTCTCCCAAGAGACCTACCTGCTGCACGCCTCGATCCGCGACAACCTCCGGCACGCCCGCGCCGACGCGACGGACGCCGACCTGTGGGCAGCGCTCGAGGCCGCCCAGGTCGCCGACCTGGTCGCCACGCTTCCCGAGGGCCTCGACACCGTCGTGGGTGCCCGAGGGCTGCGCTTCTCTGGAGGTGAGAAGCAGCGCCTCGCGATCGCTCGCACGCTGCTGCGCGACCCACGGGTCCTGGTCCTCGACGAGGCCACCAGCGCCCTCGACAACGACACCGAGCGCGAGCTGCAGGCCGCACTCGAGGTCGTCGCGCGGGGCCGCACCACGATCACGATCGCACACCGTCTCACCACGATCGAGAACGCTGACCAGATCGCCGTCCTGTCCCAGGGACGGGTGGTCGAGCTCGGCTCGCACGACGGGCTGGTCGACCTCGCCGGCCGGTATGCGCGGCTGGCCGCGCCGCCCTCGGACCGCAGCCGGACGCATACCGGGGCTGCCGCCGCCTGACCCACCACCCGACTCGGACCGACCGACATGCACCAAGGCCCGGAGTCGACGGAAACGGCCGGTCTCGGGGCGTCGTGCCTGTCCGTCGGCACCCCTGTGGTCCCGGCGGCCGCCGGGAATCCCGGTCGGAACAGGCCCCCAGGTCTGGGAGAATCGCGACCATGACCACCATCTCCCTCGCACCACACATCCCCGACAGGCCGTCCGTCGACGGTCTCGAGGAGAAGTGGATGCAGGTATGGCGGGAGAACGGCACCTACACCTTCGACCGGGAGCGCGCGCTCGCCGGCGGCCGGGACGCCGTGTGGGCGATGGACACCCCGCCGCCCACCGCGAGCGGATCGCTGCACATCGGCCACGTCTTCGGGTTCACCGAAGCGGACTGCATTGCCCGATACAAGCGGATGGCGGGCCTGGAGGTGTTCTACCCGATCGGATGGGACGACAACGGGCTGCCGACCGAGAAGCGCGTCCAGAACTACTACAGCGTCCGGGGTGACGCGTCGTTGCCCTACGACCCGGCGTTCGTCCCGACCGAGCAGGGCGGCGAGGGCCGCTCCACCAAGGCGTCGGACCAGCAGCCGATCAGCCGGCGCAACTTCATCGAGCTCTGCGACATCCTCACCGTCAAGGACGAGGTGACGTTCGAGCAGACGTTCCGCAGGCTGGGACTCGCCTGTGACTGGGCGATCAGCTACCGCACGATCGACGAGCGCTCCCGCTCGGTCTCCCAGGCGTTCTTCCTGCGCAACCTCGCGCGCGCAGAGGCCTACCAGGCCGAGGCGCCCGGGCTGTGGGACGTGACGTTCCAGACCGCCGTGGCTCAGGCCGAGCTCGAGGCGCGGGACTACCCCGGCGCCTACCACCGGATCGCGTTCCACGCTACCGACGGCACCCCGGTCTTCATCGAGTCGACTCGCCCCGAGCTGCTGCCGGCGTGCGTCGCGCTCATCGCCCACCCCGACGACAAGCGGTATGCCTCGCTCTTCGGCACCACGGTGACCTCGCCGCTGTTCGGGGTCGAGGTCCCGGTCGTCGCGCACCCGCTCGCCGAGATGGACAAGGGCGCCGGCATCGCCATGTGCTGCACCTTCGGAGACCTCACCGATGTGCAGTGGTGGCGCGAGCTGCAGCTGCCCACCCGCTCGGTGATCACCCGCGACGGGCGGATCCTGCCCGAGATCCCGACCTGGCTGACCACCGACCTGGCCCGCGTGACGTTCGCGGAGATGGCCGGCAGAACCACGTTCGCGGCCCGCACGGCAGTCGTCGACGCGCTGCGGGCCTCCGGCGACCTCGACGGCGAACCGACGCCGACGCAGCGCAAGGCGAACTTCTACGAGCGCGGTGAACGACCGCTCGAGATCGTCACCTCGAGGCAGTGGTACATCCGCAACGGCGGCCGCGACGAGACGATCCGCGCGGCGTTGATCGAGCGCGGACGCGAGCTGGACTTCCACCCGGCGTTCATGCGCGCCCGCTACGAGAACTGGGTCGGTGGGCTCAACGGTGACTGGCTGATCAGCCGGCAGCGGTTCTTCGGCGTGCCGATCCCCGTCTGGTACCCCGTGCTGCCCTCCGGAGAGCTCGACCACGACCACCCGATCGTCCCCGACGAGGCGAGCCTGCCGGTCGACCCCGCGGCCGAGACGCCCGCCGGCTACCACGACTCGCAGCGCGACCAGCCGGGTGGGTTCAGCGGTGACCCGGACGTGATGGACACCTGGGCCACCTCGTCGGTCACCCCGCAGATCGCCGGCGGTTGGGGTGTCGACCAGCAGCTGTGGCAGGTCGTCTTCCCGATGGACCAGCGGCCCCAGGGTCACGACATCATCCGCACCTGGCTGTTCGGGACCGTGGTCCGCTCGCATTTCGAGCACGGCACCCTGCCCTGGCAGCACGCGACCCTCAATGGGTGGATCCTCGACCCCGACCGCAAGAAGATGAGCAAGTCCAAGGGCAACGCCACCACGCCTATCGACATGCTGGTCGAGCACGGCACGGACGCGGTCCGATACTGGGCCGCCTCGGCCAGGCTCGGGATGGATGCGGCGCTCGACACGGCGCAGATGAAGGTCGGGCGACGGCTGGCCATCAAGGTGCTCAACGCCAGCAAGTTCGCGCTGTCCTTCGGTGAGGCGGGAGCGAGCAGCGACCCTGGTGACGTGGGTGCGGGCCGCGCGGCCCTCGCGGCTCAGGTGGCCGAACCCCTCGACCGTGCCATGCTCGCGTCACTGGCCGACGTCGTCGACCTCGCCACCCGCGCCAACGAGGCCTTGGACTACACCCGTGCCCTCGAGGTCACCGAGTCCTTCTTCTGGTCGTTCTGTGACGACTACCTCGAGCTGGTCAAGGACCGGGCCTACGGGTCCAGTGACCAGACGGGCGACGCGACCGACGCGCGTGCGAGGCCGAGCCAGGGTGCGGCCTCGGCGCGGGCCGCGTTGCGGCTGGCCCTCGACGTGCAGCTGCGGCTGCTCGCTCCCGTGGTCGTGTTCGCCACCGAGGAGGTCTGGTCCTGGTTCCACGAACCAGCCGACGGGTCCATCCACCAGGCCGCCTGGCCCACCGCGGCCGAGCTGGGCCCGCACGCGGCCCCGCAACGAGACGGCGGCGAGGCGGGCGTCCTGACCGCCGTCGGCGAGGCCCTCGCGGGCGTGCGCAAGGCCAAGTCCGATGCCAAGGTCGGTATGCGCGCCGAGATCACCGCGATGACCCTCGTCGGGCCGGCCGTCCAGTTGGACCGCGTCCGCAAAGCCGAACCGGACCTACGCGCAGCAGGTCGCATCCAGGTGCTGCAGTATGCGGTCGACGAGTCGTTGACGACCCTCGCGGTTCGGGACGCGAAGATCGTGCCTCCCCAGCCGCGTCGGCGGGCTTGAGCGACCACACGTGGGGTTGCTCCGGGTACCGTCTCGTTCATGACTGAACCGGGGCTGCGTGCGTGAGCAGGGCGCGCGCGAGGTTCGGGTTCCCTCGCCCCCGGGCGGCCCATTTCCCTGGTTGGTGGGGGCCGGCGCGCTCACTCTCGTCATCCTTGCGGCGGCGGCATCCTCAGGCCCCGTTCCGGTCGCCTCCACGCCGCCCCCGGGCAGCGCGTCCTCCGTCCTCTTGGACTCCCCGACGATCACGACGACGACGGCGGTCCCGGTGAGCAATGCTTCCCAGGCGCCCAACGTCAACCAGCTCCCCGACCTGCCCCCCGTCGTCGTGCTCGCCGTGAAGCTGCTCGTCCTCGGCCTGGTCGCCTGGGGGGCCTACCTGTTGGCTCGAACCATCTGGCGACACTTCCCCCGGTGGCATACCCGGGTGGTGCCGACCGCCTCCATCGAGGCGCTTCCCTCGCTCCCGGAGGACCTGGTCGAGACGGCGGACGCCAGGCTCCGCCTTCTGTACGAGGGCAGCCCCCGCAACGCCATCGTCGCGTGCTGGGTCGACCTCGAGGAGGCGGCCACCTCGGCGGGGCTGCCCCGAAGTCCGGCCGAGACCTCCGCCGAGTTCACCGTGCGCGTGCTGCGCACCTGGGACGTCGCGCCCGACGCGATGGGCCGCCTCGCCGAGCTCTACCGCGAGGCACGTCACTCGCGCCACCAGCTGACCGAACAGCACCGTGCCGAGGCCGTCATCCGGCTCAAGGCCGTGCACGACGACCTGCGCCGGGTCGTCGCCGAGTCTCAGCCGGGCTCCGCCGACTCCCCGGTGACCCCCCCGATGGGCCTGCGATGAGTCCGCGATGAGTCCGCGATGAGTCCGCGATGAGTCCGCGGTGGCGGCTGGCCGACCAGCCGGAGGACCGCCGGCGGTTGATCCGGCTCGCCGTGGCATACGTGGTCGTGCTCCTCTCTCTGGTCGGCCTCGGACTGTCCGTCTCACCGATCCTGCTCGGCACCCTGTTTCTCGCCGGGTTCGCCGGGGTCGTCTTCGCGGTGGACCGGTTTGGAGACGACCAGGACGACCCCTGGACCACGAACCAGCCCTCCACGGTCGGACTGGGACGGGGGTCCGACCACCTCACCACGGCGCTCGCCCGACGGCTCTCGAACACCGCGGCCGAACCCAGCATCCGGGCCAGCCTCGCCGGTGAGCTGCACCGCCAGCTGCGGACGGTCGTTGTCGACCGAGTTCGCCGCGAACGCGGGATCGACCTGGCCATCCATCCAGACGCCGCTGACGAGGTGCTCCCCACCGAGCTGGCGGCCCTGGTGACCGGGCCGCCGGATCCACGGCTGACCGAATCCCGTTATCTGTCCGACCTCCTCGACAGATTGGAGTCTTCGTGAGCACAGCGGATACGTCGGGTACGTCGGACACCTCGGGTACATCGGACACCTCGGGTACGTCGGACACCTCGGACACCTCGGGTAGCTCCGGCAAGCCGGGCGTGGCCGCCATGTCCTTGCTCGAGGTGTCCACCCTGAGTGGACGGATCCTCGACGAGGTCGAGCGCGCCGTGGTCGGCAAGCGGCAGCCCCTGTCCCTGGTGCTCAGCGCGATCCTCGCCGGCGGGCACGTGCTCCTCGAGGACTTCCCGGGACTCGGCAAGACCCTCGCTGCGCGTTCGTTCGCAGCGACTCTCGGGCTGGACTTCACCCGTGCCCAGTTCACCCCGGACCTGCTACCCGGGGACCTGACCGGGTCGTTCGTCTACGACCAGCGTGAGAGCGAGTTCGCCTTCCGCCGCGGCCCGTTGTTCACCGGTCTGCTCCTGGCGGACGAGATCAACCGAACCCCACCGAAGACGCAGTCGGCGCTCCTCGAGGCGATGCAGGAGCGACAGGTCACCGTGGAGGGCCAGACCTTCGTGCTGGACCGGCCGTTCCACGTCATCGCCACCGCTAACCCCGTCGAGTACGAAGGCACCTATCCGCTGCCCGAGGCGCAGCTCGACCGGTTCCTGCTGCGGGTGTCCTTCGGCTACCCCACCGCGCGTGAGGAGCTGCAGGTCCTGACCAACCGGATGACCCGTCGGCACGAGGAGATCGACCTCGACCGGGTCACCGACGGCCCGGGACTGCTGGCCATGCAGGAGGCCGTCGAGGCGACCACCGTGGACGACAGCGTCGCGGCATACTGCGTCAACCTGGCCACCGCCAGTCGTGAGCACCCGCACGTGCTCATGGGTGCGTCGCCGCGTGGCTCGCTCGCACTCATGCTCGTGGGTCGCGCGTATGCCGTCCTGCGGGGCAGGGACTACGTCACCCCTGAGGACGTCAAGGCGGTCGCCGTGTCGGTTCTCGCGCACCGCATCACCGTCAAGCCCGAGCTCTGGATGAGCAACGTCACCGGCCGCAGCGTTGTCGACGCGATCCTCGGCAGCGTGCCGACCCCCGCGGCACGGGAGACGCGACACGGCGACGGCCGGTAGGACGGTGGATCCCGTGGTGAACACACCCGACGGGCCTCGCTGGCGGCCGGCGGCGGCCCTGTTCCGGGCCACCTTGCTCGGTGGTCTCGGCGCCCTGACCGCCGTGTTGTGGCATCGCCCGGACGTGCTCGTCCTCGCGACCCCGATGGTGGTCGTGGCCACCTGGTCCTGGATGCGCCGACCCCGCGCGCTGCTGGAGGTCACGACGAGACTGGGTCACCAGACGCTGCGCGAGGGTGAGGCGACGACGATGCGGGCCGTCCTGTCGGTGCCCGACGGCGTGGACGACGTCGTGATCCAGGTCTCGCCCAGCTTGTTCGCCCAGCTCGACCCACCACTCGGCGTGCAGGTGGTGGGATCACGCGAGGTGAACGCCGACCGGTCCGCCTCGGCGTCCGTCGTCGTGCGGTCGACCCGGTGGGGAGTCCGAGCGGTCGCCGAGGTCCAGTACGGAGCGTGGTCACCGTGGGGGGCGTTCCGGCAGGGACCGGTGAGCGTCGACCCCGTCCTGCTCACGACGCTCCCCCTGCCGGCGACGTTCACCCCGTCGGCGCCGCTGCCCCCACCCGAAGGCCTGGTCGGGCCGCACCGGTCCGCACGGGTCGGCAGCGGCAGCGAGTTCGACACCCTGCGCCCGTTCCAGCCGGGAGACCGGCTGCGCCGGATCCACTGGCCCGTGTCGTTGCGCACCGGGGTGCTGCACGTCTCCTCGACCTACGGCGACGAGGACGCCCTCGTCGTGATCGTCGTGGACGCGTTCAGCGACCTCGGTCCGCGCGAGGGCATCGACGGGCGTCCGACAAGCCTCGACGTGACCGTCCGGGCGTCCGCTGCGATCGCCGAGCACCACCTCGCCGTGGGCGACCGGGTGGGCTTGCGTGTGGTCGGTGCGGCCGACATCCCCCGGGTGCCCATCGGCACCGGAAACCCACACCTGCGGCGCATCCTCGGCGTTCTCGCTCGGATCCGGCCGGCCACCGAACGCCGTGACGACGGTGAGCGCGCGATCGCCGGGATCGGCGCCGGCGCGCTGGTCTTCGTCCTCTCGCCGTTGGTCGATCCCGGGATGGTCGACGTGGTGGCCCGGCTCGGCGCGAGGGGCCTGACGGTCGTGGTCGTCGACACGATGCCCGACCACCTCTGGACCGCACCGGAGGACGTGCATTCCGCGCTGGCCTGGCGGGTCCGGCGCCTGTCGCGGGGTGAGGACGTTGCGAGGCTGACCGGGGCTGGGGTACCCGTCGTACCGTGGAAAGGGCCGGGGAGTCTCGACCTGGTCCTGCGAGAGCTGTCCCGCCGGGCGCGGGCACCGAGGATGGCGCGCCGATGACGACGCCTCTGCGCGCGCCCGCACCCTCGGGCGCGACAGTCCACGGTCGCCTGGTGAGGCTGGGATGGTCCGCTGAGTACTCGCCCCCGCAGCTGCTGCTGGCTGCGCTCGTCGCCGCTGCGCCGGCCGGGTTCGTCGCGTGCCTGATCCTGGCCGGTGGCGGGTTGTCGTGGTGGTGGCTCGTGCTCGCGCCAACCGGACTTGCCTTGCTCTCGCGGCTCGAGTCGGTCGTCGTGCTGTTGGTATGGCTGGGGCTCGGCGTGCTGTGGATGGGGTTGGCCCCGGGGCCGCTCTCGTGGTGGAGCGTCCCGGCGGCGCTCGTCCTGCTGGTCTCCCACACCGCCCTGACGCTGCTGTCCGGCCGACCCACGTCCGGCGGCCTGGCCCCCGAGACGGGTCCACGCACCGTTCGACGGTGTGCGGTGGTGGCCGCCGCAACCCTTGGCGTGGCCGCCGTCTCCACGGCGATCCTGGCTCTGGACGTGGCGGGGCAGGCGCTGCTCGTCGCCTTCGCCCTCGCGATCATCGCCGCCTGGTGGTGGTGGGGTCGGCGTCAGCAGGTCTGACGGCGTCGGCAGGACACGGGAGCGCTCTCGCGCTTGCGCGGGCCCCGAACACGTGTTCGAATCTGGTATGCGATGGCAGGGACAGTCGGTCGGGGTCGAGACGCCGGGAGCCCTTCCCGGACTCGGAGTCGGGTCGGGCTTCGTCCGATCCGTCCGCACCCCCGAGTTCGCGGGCGTCACCTTCCACGAGGTGCTCGCCAAGTCGGCGCTGAACCGCGTCCCCGCGGCCTCCGGGCTGCCCTTCGAATGGACGGTGAACCCCTACCGGGGCTGCACGCACGCCTGCGTCTACTGCTTCGCCCGCGGCACGCATACCTATCTCGAGCTCGACGCCGGACTCGACTTCGACTCTCAGATCGTCGTCAAGAGCAACGTCGCCGAAGTCCTGCGGCGCGAGCTGCACCGGCCCGGTTGGGACCATCGCCCCGTGGCCCTCGGGACCAACACCGACC
The DNA here is from genome assembly GCA_965277795.1 of Lapillicoccus sp. Lineage (GTDB taxonomy): Bacteria > Actinomycetota > Actinomycetes > Actinomycetales > Dermatophilaceae > Lapillicoccus. The sequence goes on along the minus strand of OZ255840.1, from coordinate 1,049,287 downwards.
CCTACCAGCGTGCCGAGGGGCGCTACCGGTTGATGCCCGGGATCATCGAGGCACTCGCAGGCTCGGGCACACCCTTCTCGATCCTCACCAAGGGCACGATCGCCCGGCGAGACCTGCCGCTGATCGTCTCGGCCTCCCAGGACGTGCGCGTCGGGTTCGGCGTGTCCATCGCGATCGGCGACGAGGCTCTGCACCATCGCATCGAACCAGGCACGGCGACGCCTCGGGCCAGGCTCGACCTGGTTCGCGCGGTCGCCGACGCCGGGCTGGCCTGTCATGTCATGGTCGCGCCCGTACTCCCCCACCTCACCGACAGCGACGAGGCACTCGACAGTCTGCTCGGCCGCATCGCTGTGGCCGGCGCGACCTCCGCGTCGGTGATGGCCCTGCACCTGCGACCCGGGGCGCGAGAGTGGTGGTTCGCCCTGATCGAGCGTGACCAGCCCGCGCTGCTGCCCGCCTACGGCAGCCTGTATGCCCGGGGCAGCTATGTCGCCGCCAGCTACCGCGACGACCTGGCCCGTCGGGTCGGCCCGTTGCTGGAGCGACACGGGTTGGCGGACACACGCACCACCGTGACGAGCCCCGGCACCCCTCACCGACAGGTCGGGGCCGTGACCGAGGAGTCCCCGGTCACGGCCCCGACCTTGTTCTGACGGCTCGAAGAGCTTCCCAGACTAGATGTGGTGCCGAATGGTGGCGAAGGTGGCGAAGGCGCTGACGTGCTCAGCCGAGGTGCGGGCCGGCAACCTCTTCGCGCGCAGCGAGCTCCTCGTGCTTCACGGTGAGCCCGACCAGGACGACGATCCCGGCGACGAGGATCATCCCAGCGCCGAACATGAACCCGCGGGTGGAGCCCTCGGTCTGAGCGACGAGCGAGGCGTGGGCCATGGCCGCCTTGGCCTGGTCCGCGGTGATCGCGCCTGAGGCTGCCTGGGCCTGGATCGGGCCGGCCAGCCCAGCGAGGCTGTCCGCGAACCGGTGCGTGAACACGGTCGTCAGGGCAGCCAGCCCGACTGCGCCGCCGATCTGCTGCGCCGTGTTGAGCGCAGCCGAGCCGGCGCCCGAGTCCTCGTCACGCACACCGGCGACCGCCGTCAGGGTCAGCGGCACGAACGTCAGGCCGAGACCCACCGCGAGCACGACGATCCACGGGAGCAGGTGCGCCGCATACGAGCTGTCCACCGTGAGCCGGCTGAAGCCGAACATCCCGATCGCGCCGATGATGGCGCCGGGGCCGGAGATCCACCGCGGGTCGACCCTGCTGGCCAGCGTCGAGGCCACCCCGGCACCGACCACCATGGCGGCCGAGAACGGGAGGAAGGCGAACCCGGCCTCGAGCGGGCCGTAGCCGAGGACCTGCTGGATGTAGAGGCCGAGGAAGTAGAACATCGCGAACATCCCGGCCCCGACCATGAGCATGACGAACAGGCTGATGCCGCGGGTCCGGTCGGCGAGGATGCGGATCGGGAGCAACGCGTTGGGGTTGCGCTTCTCCACCAGGACGAAGGTCGTCAGGAGCACGACACCCAGCGCGAGCGAGGTGAGGGTCATCGACGAGCCCCAGCCGCCGGCGGGGTCGGCGGCGTGCGTCAGGCCGTAGACGATGCCGACGAGACCGGTTGTGCCGGTGACGGCACCGACGATGTCGAAGCTGCCCCGGGTCCTGTCACTCTCGACGAGCACCCGCGGGGCCATTGAGGCGACCAGGATGCCGATCGGGACGTTGATGAAGAAGGTCCAGCGCCAGTCGTGCTCGGTCAGCGCGCCACCGAGGATGAGGCCGACCGCCGCACCCACACCCGACATCGCTGCATACACGCCCATGGCCCGGTTGCGTTCCTTGCCCGCGGGGAAGGTCGTGGTGATCAGGGCCAGCGCGGCCGGCGAGGCCAGTGCGGCGCCCATCCCCTGGACGATCCGCGAGCCGATGAGCATGCCCTCGCTGACGGCCAGGCCGCCGACGAGCGAGGCTGCGGCGAAGAGCAGCACGCCGGTGATGAACATCCGCCGCCGCCCGAGCAGGTCGCCGAGGCGCCCGCCGAGCAGCAGCAGGCTGCCGAGAGCCAGGGCGTAGGCGTTCACGACCCAGGACAGGTTGGCCGCCGAGAACCCGAGGTCCTTCTGGAGCGCGGGAAGCGCGATGTTCACGATCGTCCCGTCCAGGACGATCATCAGCTGGGCGCTGCCGATGACGGCGAGCGCGAGGCCGAGGTTTCGGCTGCGCCTCGCCCCCGTGGTGTCGGCAGACGGCCGGGTCGCCGCACTGTCCTGGGGTTCAGGGGCCAGCGGCCGGTCGGTGATGGTGGACATGATGGGCCTTTCGTGGAGCGTTCCTGGGGTACAGACAAAAGGGCACGCCGACATACCGGTGTGTCCGGTGGGAGATGCGCCGTCCCCGTCGACGGCGGTGTGGGTTGAGCTCTGGTCGAGCTGCGGTGGTACGAGGTGAGGCTGGAAGGTGCCGGTGTCGGGCAGCCGGTCAGACGAGGGTGGCCCGACAGGCAGGCAGGACGACCTCGTCGACGATCGAGACAACCGTGGCGCGGTCGGCATCCTTCCCGAAGACGACCGCCCGATGGACGCACATGGCCGGCAGGATGCTTGCCAGCTGCAGGAGGTCGGCATCCGGGCCGATCTCACCTCGCCGCTGGGCACGCCTGAAGACCTCGACAGCACTCGCCGTCATCGGCTCGAGGAACCGGCTGGTGAACTCCGACCTCAGCTCGGGGTCCCGGTGCAGCGCCGGCATCACGGCGCCGAGAAGCTCGGACAGACCTGAAGTGAGATCACCATCCTGGCAGGCGCCGGAAACCAGGTCGCCCCGCAGACTTCCCGCGTCGGGGCGCACGACCATGCCCGAGCCGTCCGGACAGATCGTCTCGGCGACGGCGTCGACCACGAGGGCCGCCTTGCCTGACCACTTGCGATAGAGCGTGGCCTTGCTCACCCGGGCCCGCGCGGCCACTGCGTCGAGGTTCAGCTTGTCGTAGCCGTGCTCGATGAGCAGACCAACCACGGCCTGGTGGATCTCCGTGGCGCGCTCACCCTCCACCCGGGGACGGGTGGCTGTGGCAGTGGTGCGCAGGACCATGACAGAACGCTTTCCTCAACTGGATGGAACGAAACTGTTTCGTTCTATCTGACGATAAACCCTGGTTGGTCCTGCGTCAAACCGGTTGGCCAGGACCGTGCGGCATACTCCCTTCATGCCAATCGAAACCCTCACCAAGGTCCTCTACAGCACGTCCGCCACCGCGACCGGAGGACGAGCCGGCCACGTCCAGAGTGCCGACGGTGTCCTCGACCTCGAGCTGCGGCGGCCGGGCAGCAAGTCCAACCCGGCAGCCAACCCCGAGACGCTCTTCGCGGCCGGATATGCGGCCTGCTTCGGCAGCGCTCTGACGTCGGCCGCCAAGGAGCGCGACGTCGACGTCACCGACTCGAGCGTGACGGCCGCAGTGTCGCTGGGCACAACCGACACGGGGGTGGGCTTGGCCGTCACCCTTACCGCGACCCTGCCGGGAGTAGACCCGGACGTGGCGAAGCAGCTGCTGGACGCGGCCCACCGCGGGTGTCCCTACTCCAAAGCCACGCGCGGCAACATCGAGGTCACCGTCGAGCTGGGCTGACCTCAGGCCATCACGGCGACGTTGCGGGTCTCAGCGGTCTCGGCCATCTCGCCCACGTCACCGAGCGCCGTGGTGAGCGTGTCGAGAGCGTCGAGAGCCGTTTGGAGGCTCTTCTTCAGCTCCGCCTGGTACTGCCGCTCGCCCTGTCGCGACACGGTCGTGAGGCTCCAGCCCGTGAGGTCCGCATCCACCGCGGCGAACATCGTCTCGAGACTGGAGCTTAGCTTCGTGCGCATGGTGTCGAGGTCGGCCTTGAGGGCCGCCACACTCCCCTGTCTGTAGACGAGCGTCGTCATCCCGCTCATCGCGGCGCCGGGCTCAGTCGGTCACGGGCCTTGGAGTACGCCTGTATGGACGTGCCCTGGCTGCTCGCTGTCTCCTGGTCGGTGGTGGCGAGCTTGCCGGCATAGGCGTAGACGCCGCCCGGGATCTTCGCACCCGCGAGGTACCAGGCCTTGAGGGCCTCATAGAACGCGCCCGCTCCGGACCCGGTGAATCCCCCTGTCTCGCCGCTGATCCCCTCGGCCGCGTTCTTCAAGGTCGCCTGTAAGCCCGAGACAGCTGCTGCAGCGGTTCCTGCGGCTTTGGTCTGAGCACCGAGCACCAGCTCGGTCGTCGTGTCTCCCACGACGGTGAGGGTACCCGAGGCGTGGATCGTCGGTCGGGTCTGAGCACCCGTGCTCAACTCTTGTCAGTCAGCTGGCAGGTCCTGTTGACGTTCCCTTAACGTTGGCCACTGGTGACCGCGCGGGTGGGGCACGGTCTTTCCGATGCGGGGGTGGGGATGGGCAGGCATGACTTTGCGGTCGACCTGGAGGGGATGGCGAACGCGGCCAAGGGGATCAATGACACGTCGAAACTCTTCAAGAACAAGGACGTCCAGGACCTGATCCCCTCGAAGGGCGATGTGGGGCACGACGCCGTCTGGGACGCCCTCGACGAGTTCCAGGACCGGTGGGAGCGGGGCACCACAAACATGGTCGAGGACGTCGAGGAGGCGGGCGGCCGTCTCGCCAAGATCACCATGAACTACCTCGAGTACGAGCAGAGCTCCGGCAAGCTGATGGAGCCGCTCAAGGGTGAGTTCGATGCGCTGACGATCTTTGGAGCCGCAGCCCCGTGACGCCGACCTACGAGGTGCCCGGCTCGCCGACGTCGATCACCGCCAAGGCGGCCGACATGCGCACGCGCGGCAGCTCGTTCGTGCAGGTGGCGGACGGCTTGGACACCATCAACACCGACGGCTGGACCTCGAAGTCGGCCGACATGTTCCGAGAGCAGTTCCAGCCCGAGTCTGGCCGGTGGCGCGACGCCGGCAACGGGTTCGTCAAGGCCGCCGCCGCGCTCGAGGTCTATGCGACCCAGCTGCAGACCGCACAGGACAAGGCCGTCTGGTGCCGCCAGGAGTGGGACCGCGGCGAACAGGCCTCGGTCTCGGCCAGGTCCGCCTATGACGCCGACGTCGCTCGGGGCCAGCGGGAGAAGTCCGCCTTCGAGGCCCAGGGCGGCACCTACACGCTGACCATCCTGCCCTTCGACGACCCTGGCACCTCGATCAAGGCCGGCGCCGACGCTGCATACGACACTCTTCACGGCACGCTGGACGGGCAGGCTCACACCTGCGCCGACCAGGTCCGCGCCGGCTGTGCGGGCGCTCCCGAGTCGCGCAACTGGTTCGAGACCGCGCTGGCCTTCGCAGGCGACGTCTTCGTGGGCATCTGGGAGGGCGTCGAGGGTCTCGCCGAGCTGGCCATGATGCCGATCACCATGATCACCGACATGCTCGACGACCTGACCAAGCTGGCGACCGGCGAGCTGACCCCCGAAGAGCTGGCCATGAAGTACCAGCTCAAGCTCGAGGACGCTCAGGCGATGTTGAACGCGTTCCTCGACGACCCGGCCGGGTTCGCCAAGGAGATCGGCAAGGCCATCCTCGACTGGGACACCTGGTCCGACAACCCGGCCAAGGCGATCGGCCATCTGGTGCCCGATATCGTCCTGGCCATCGCGACACTGGGCTCGGGAACCGCCGTCTCCGCGACCGAGAAGGGTGTGACGGGCATCGCCAAGGGCGCTGAGGCGATGGAGGACGTGACTGGGGTCGCCTCCAAGCTCGACGATGTCGCCGGGGCCACGTCCAAGCTCGACGACGTCGCCGGGGCCACGTCCAAGCTCGACGACGTCGCCGGGGCCACATCGAAGCTCGACGACGTGGCCACCGTCTACCGGGTCGAGGGTCCGGGAAACGCCCGGATCGAGGTCGGAGCCGGTGGCGATGTCACCATCAAGGGCGACTCCATGCTCTTCCTCAACTTTGGGGACAAGGCGCGAGCAGCGGAGTTCTTGGAGAAGCGGCTTGCCCAGGGCTGGGACCAGACGACGCTCAAGAGCTTCGACGTCGCCAAGGCGTATGCGGACGAAGTCGCAACTCGCGCGGTACCCGAGCGTTTCGCGAAGCAGACGGGGGCCAGCATCATCCAGGTAGACACGGCACGCACGTTGTCGTCCTACGGTCTCAAGGCGTCAGAGTTCGAGCAGCTTCTCCAGAGCATCATCAGCGGGAGTGCTCGATGATGGTGATGCAGCGGCGCATCCGAGAACAGTGGTCCCCATGGAGGAGACGTCATGCTCGCGATCGATGAGGCTCGACACCTCAACGAAGGTCCTCGGCCGGGCGAGTGGCATGCCGGCGCCGGCCTCGCCGTCGTCACGGGTTCGGTCGATGGCGAACCCGCCGCTGAGGTCCTGCAGCGAGCCAAGGAAGTCATGCGTCGCGTCATCGAGGTCGACGCATCTGACTGGCCGACTGAGGAGCAGTGGGCCGAACGCCTGCCGGGCTGGTTTGTACAGGCGTGTCCCCCCGAGCAGACCGAGCAGGAGCAACAGGACTGGTTGGCGTGGTGGAGGAGCCTCGACGCCGCAGCCCGTGCCGAAGCCGAGGCACGACAACCCTGGTCCCTCGGGGAGTGGCTCCACTGGCTCCAGCCAGACGAGCGTCAGTGGTTCTGGTGGGACGACGGCGTGATGGACGGGCCCGAGGCGGACGTTCGCGTCACGGTGGAGGTGCCCGGATGGCCCGCGCCCATCGCAGCTCTCACTTGGCTGCTGCGCGCGTCGGGTGCCTCGTCCCTCACGGTCGAGGAGGACCTCGCCTGACACATCGTCGACCGCTCACCGATCCGCGCGCGCGCCTCTGGCGAGGCGGGATAGGTGGTCTCGCTGGGCAACAGTTCTCGAGCTTCGGCATACAAGCCCTGGCCGACCAGGCGATTGATCGCGCTGAGCACGTCGGTGACGTCCGTGAGGCGAACAACCCACTCATCGACGTACCTGCGTGCCGCCCTGCCGGAGAAACCGACCTGGATCGTGCGCCACGGTTGAGGAGTCAGGTCCACAGAGCGCTCCGGATCCCATTGGACTCGCACGTCGGAGCTCTTCACGGACGAGGCCCACTCCTCACGACTTCCGTGGACGGTCGGGTCGAAATGGCTCAGGGTGGCACCCGCCAAGGCCTCGTCGAATCCCGCACGGAGCATGTCGACCGCGAGGACTCTCTCTTGTCCTGGGCGGCGGGCCCAGTCCGACCGGTAGGCCATCCACAGGAGAGACGGCTTTACCCACGTCATCCGCCCGAGTTTGAAGGGAGGCACGAACTTCTGTGCCGTCAGCGCCGGGTCGGCGATATGCGGCGAGAAGGCCTGATACAGCCGGATCGTGTCGTGGTCGAAACTGGCCCGAACCTCCCGGTCCGGAGGGGGCGTCGCAGACATGGCCCAGACGGTAGCCCATGCGCGTTGACCATTTGGGGTGACCATGTCGGGTGAGAGGGTGGTCTCAGCGCGAACGCGTAGGAGGTTCGATGAACTCACAAAGCGAACCCGGCGGAGTCAGCTGGGTCAAGGCGCAGGACTCCCTCCGCATGACCAAGGTGCCCGATAGTGACCGGCGGCGGGACGAGTGGCTAGCCTCCCTCGACCCCGATGAGCGGGCGATGATGGAGCAGCGCATCGAGACGTCGGCCCGCACTGACGTTGGAGCATTCTTTGCCCGAGTGGCCACTGCCAACGCCCTGGCGGCCCTGAGAACGAGTCTGGATGAGGGCGAGCTCGTCGCCCTTTTGCGCGCGCAGCCGCCGACCCCGGCCGTGCTGTTCAGAGGTATGCAGCATGACCTCCCGCTACCCACACACGAGATGACCGTGCGGGGCCTGACGATCTTCACCCTTCTGCCCTGGTTGGCGATGGCGCAGCCGGGGGCCACAGCCCGCGAGCGTGATCTGGTGGGGCGGCGGTTGACCGCGGTGGCGGCGACGTCCGGACGCGCCGCCGGGTCGATCAGTTCGAACCCCACCGAGCAGTCCATGCTTCTCCTGCCCGGCACCGTCCTGCGCCCGGTGGGTCGGCGCGCCCTGGGAGACGTCGAGGTCACCCTGTTTGCAGAGGGGGTGCCGCCCAGCCCACCCGCGGGCGGCCCGGGGGCGGACGAGAACCTCTGGGACCAGGTCTGCGTTGCCGTGAACCCCTCGGCAGTCCTCGAGGTGCCCTCCCGGGAACCCAACCGCTTCTATGGCGGAGAGATCGTGTAGTGCTCTATCTCGGATTCTTTGCTCAGCTGCCGCATGGTCATGCGGACGGGCCGGATCTCATCCTGGCGATTGGTCGTGAGACTGCGGTGCACGGGGCGCATTCCAGTGATCCGCAGTCCGTGATGGATCCAGGTATGCGGTGCGAGATCGCGCGCTACCTGCGTGGATGCCCCGTGGTGGTCGCAACCAGTCAGCGCGTCGACGACGTGGTCGACCCGTCGAAGCACGAGGTCTCGGGCATCAACATCCACACCGACGGGACATATCTCTGGCCCGAGGATCTCGCCTACTACGTCGAGGCATACGGAGTCGCGGTCCCCGACGAGATCGTCGCGGCGGCCCACCACGGCATACCGGACCTAGATGCCGACGCCATGGGTGAGGTCGTCGCCTGGCTGCAGAGCCGGATAATTTCGACCTGATCGGCTTTGAGGGCTAGGCGCTCTCTTTGCGCTGCGGGCGCTTGGCGCGGGTCGGGACCCGGTCCTGCTCACGCCGCACGATGGTCGGGTTGACATTGTCGAGGACGACTTCCAGGGTGACCACCACACGAGCGATGTCGTCCTCGCTGGGCACGTCGAACATGACCGACTGGAGAACCTCCTCCATGATCGCGCGCAACCCGCGGGCACCGATGCCGCGCAGCAGAGCCTGGTCGGCCACGGCCTCGATCGCATCGGTGGTGAACTCGAGCTCGACCCCGTCGATGTCGAACATCTTCTGGTACTGCTTCACCAGCGCGTTGCGCGGCTCGGTGAGGATCCTCACCAACGCCTCGCGGTCGAGGGGGGTCACGGTGGTGATGACGGGCAGCCGGCCGATGAACTCGGGGATGAGCCCGAACTTCATCAGGTCCTCGGGCATCACCTCGTGGATCGACTCGGCGAGGTCTTTGGGGGTGTGCAGCTGGCTGCCGAACCCGAGACCCTTCTTGCCGTTGCGCGACTCCACGAGCTTCTCCAGCCCGGCAAAGGCCCCACCGACGATGAACAGCACGTTGGTCGTGTCGATCTGGATGAACTCCTGATGCGGGTGCTTGCGACCACCCTGCGGCGGCACCGACGCGGTCGTGCCTTCGAGGATCTTCAGCAGCGCCTGCTGGACGCCCTCGCCCGACACGTCGCGGGTGATCGACGGGTTCTCGCTCTTGCGGGCGATCTTGTCGACCTCGTCGATGTAGATGATCCCGGTCTCGGCCTTCTTGACGTCGTAGTCGGCCGCCTGGATCAGCTTGAGCAGGATGTTCTCGACGTCCTCGCCGACGTAGCCGGCCTCGGTCAGTGCCGTCGCGTCCGCGATGGCGAACGGCACGTTGAGCATCTTGGCCAGCGTCTGCGCGAGGTAGGTCTTGCCACACCCGGTCGGCCCGATCAGCAGGATGTTGGACTTGGAGATCTCGACGTGGTCAGAGTCCTTCTTGACCGGGCCTGACTCCCCCGCCTGGATCCGCTTGTAGTGGTTGTAGACCGCTACGGCGAGCGCGCGCTTGGCGACGTCCTGGCCGATCACGTAGTTCTGCAGGAAGGCAAAGATCTCGCGGGGCTTGGGCAGCTCGTCGAGGCCCAGCTCGGAGGACTCGGCCAGCTCCTCCTCGATGATCTCGTTGCACAGGTCGACGCACTCGTCACAGATGTAGACGCCGGGGCCGGCGATCAGCTTCTTGACCTGCTTCTGGGACTTGCCGCAGAACGAGCACTTCAGCAGGTCGCCACCGTCTCCGATGCGTGCCACTCGGTGCCTCCTGTGAAGTCTGTGCGGCCCGTGCTGTCGCTGCGCGCCGTGGTGCTGCCGTCGCGCCAGCAACGCAGGCTGCCGACGCTACCGGTCAGGTGCCCGGATGGTGTCCATTACACGCGGTCGACCGTGTCGGTCGCATCCCTCTTGACGATCTTTCGCTCTCGGCGCAAGGACGGTAGTCCGCTGCGGTTGAGTCGCGGGAGTGGCCTGGCGGACGTGATTATCCTGCTCGTATGCATCGGGTGCCGGTCGGGTGCCGGTCGCTTGCCACGGCGGCTGCGGGCGTGCTGGCGCTGGGTCTCACCGCGTGCACCACGTCGACGGGGGCCTCGGCCGCCAGCCTGGTCGTCACCCCGGCCAGCTCGGGGGCAGACGCGCCGGTGACGCTGCGGGTGCAGGGAATGGCCGCCGGGACGGCGGCCCAGGTGAGCGTCAGCTCCACGGATGCGGGGGGACTGGTCTGGAGTGCCTCGGCGCCCTTCTCGGTCGGCTCGGACGGGTCACTGAGGCGCGCCGACAGCAGGACGAGCGCGCCGGAGACGTCGTCGGTCGGCACCCGCTCGGGCGACGTAGCGAGCGACGCCACCAGCCTCGTCGCGACGATGCAACCGCCGCCGGGAGCTGCCTCGACTCCCGGGGCCTTCTACGCCTGGGGCCAGTCCGCCGCCACCTTCACCTGGTCGGTGAAGGCCGGGGACCAGAGCGCGACGACGGCGACGTCTCGTTCACAGGGACCCGGCGGTCTGGCGGTGCAGCATCTCCTGCAGGCCAAAGACGGGGTTGCGGGCACATTCGCCGCGATGCCCGGTGGCGGGCGGCATCCCGCCGTGCTCGCACTCGGGGGGTCGGAGGGCGGCGACCAGTCGGGTCTCGCCATCGCCCTGGCCGCGCGCGGGATCCCCACTCTCGCGCAGGCCTACTTCAAGGAGCCCGGCCTGCCCGCCACCGTGAGCCGGATCCCCCTCGAGACCTTCGACCACGGGCTCGACTGGTTGCGAGCGAGGCCGGAGGTCGACCCAGACCGGATCTGGGTCATCGGCGGCTCATACGGCTCGGAGGCAGCGCTGCTCGTCGGGATCAGGCGCCCCGACGTGCACGGCGTGGTGGTCACCTCTCCCGGCAACATCGTCAGCGAGGACTACCCACCGACGGGAAACGCGGCGTGGACGGCGGGCGGGACGCCGTTGCCCTTTACCAGCGAGGTCGGGAACCCGGCGCCGACCGACGTACCCGCAGCGGTCATACCAGTCGAGAAGATCACCCGACCTGTTGTCGCGGTATGCGGCGGGGCGGACACCCTCTGGCCGTCCTGCCGACAGGCCCAGGCGATCATGACCCGGCTCGACGCGGCACCCACCCAGCATCCCCACGAGCTCTGGACCTATCCGCTGGCCGGTCACTGGGTTGACGTGTTGCTGCCCTACCTCCCCGCCCGCGCGGACGAGTACAAGTACGGCAGGAGCCAGGTCGACGACGACGCGGCCCGGGCGCAGGTCTGGCCCAGGCTGGTGAGCCTCATCACCGGCGCGACCAGCTAGCTCCGAGCAGGTGGCACAGGAGAAGGGCCGTGACCAGCCCTTCTCTGCACACGCGATCCCGCTGCTTACGTGGCGAGCGAACCTTTGCGGGACAGGAGCACCTCGTCGATGAGGCCGTACTCCTTGGCCTCGGCGGCCGACATGATCTTGTCGCGCTCGATGTCCTCGTTGACCTGCTCGGGGGTGCGCCCGGTGTGCCCGGCCAGCGTCTCTTCGAGCCAGGTGCGCATCCGCAGCACCTCGTTGGCCTGGATCTCGATGTCCGAGGCCTGGCCGTAGTCGCCACCGCCCAGCGCTGGCTGGTGGATGAGGATCCGGGCGTTCGGCAGGGCATACCGCTTGCCCTTGGCCCCGGCTGCTGTCAGCACGGCGGCAGCCGAGGCTGCCTGGCCGACCACGAACGTCTGGATGTCCGGCCGGATGTACTGCATGGTGTCGTAGATCGCCGTCATGGCGGTGAACGAGCCACCCGGGCTGTTGATGTACATGAGAATGTCCCGGTCCGGGTCCTGCGACTCGAGCACGATCAGCTGCGCGATGATGTCGTCGGCCGACGCGTCGTCGACCTGGACGCCGAGGAAGATGATGCGGTCCTCGAACATCTTGGTGTACGGGTCGAGGCGCTTCATCCCGTAGGACGTCCGCTCCTCGAACTGGGGCAGGATGTAGCGGCTCGACGGCGGGGGCACGTGCAGCCCCGAGCCGGCGTGGTTGAACGGGTGAACGGTCATAGTGGTCTCCAAGTGTCCTGTCGCGTCGCTCAGCTGTCGGTGGCGGTCTCGCCGGTGCCGGTCGTCGCGTCGCCGGTCAGTGGGGCGTCGCCGACAGGCTTGCCGCGCTCGGCCTGCTCGGCTTTGGTGAAGACGTGGTCGACGAACCCGTATGTCTTCGCCTCGTCGGCCGTGAACCAGCGGTCCCGGTCGGAGTCGCGCTCGATCTGCTTCAGCTCCTGCCCGGTGTGCTCGGCGATGAGCTCGGCCATCTGCTTCTTGATGTGCAGCATCTGCTCAGCCTGGATCTTGATGTCGCTGGCCGTGCCCCCGATGCCTCCGGACGGCTGGTGCATCATCACCCGGGAGTGCGGGGTGGCATACCGCTTGCCGGGTGTGCCGGCGCTGAGCAGGAACTGGCCCATCGAGGCGGCCATTCCCATCACGACGGTAGCCACGTCGTTGGGCACCCACTGCATGGTGTCGAAGATCGCCATGCCGGCCGTCACCGAGCCACCCGGGCTGTTGATGTAGAGCCAGATGTCCTTGGTCGGGTCTTCGGCCGTCAGGAGCAGCATCTGCGCACAGATGGCGTTCGCGTTGTCGTCACGTACCTCGGAGCCGAGGAAGATGATCCGCTCCTTGAGCAAGCGGTTGTAGATGTGGTCGTCAAGACCGCCGGTCATGCCTTCGCCGGCGGCGACGATCTCGCTGGAGCGAGCCACGGTGGCCTCCATCGTTCGGTAGTTCAGTCGCGTGGACTGTTGTGGTCTTGCAGGTCAGAACGGGTCCGAACCTGCCTTGGCTGGCTGCCATTGACCCTAACGTCCGCATCCCACGCGAGAATCCCGACCAGAGCGCTGTTCGCCGTGGGCGCACAACGACCACCTGAAGGTGAGGGCGCGCCGGCCGACACGATCCGCCCGCGGGTGCGCCGCCGTCAGCGCGCCACCGCTCCGACCTGCCAGCCGGAGATCGGCGCGACCCAGCCCCGGGACGACGGGGTGACCACCGGTGGGTATGCCTCGAACGAGCCAACCACGTCGAACGTCACCTGAGTGGGCACCTGCGCTACTGGAGCTGCTGGGGCTGTTGGGACTGCGCCCGGGGCAGGGGGTGCGGGAGCTGAGGCTGTCGGGGCTGGGGTGCCTGCCGAGGCAGCCGGGAGCGGCGGGACTGTCGGGAGCGGCGGGAGCGGCGGGACTGTCGGGAGCGGCGGGATTGTCGTGAGTGACGTGGCAGTCGGGAGTGGCGGGACTGTCGTGAGTGACGTGGCAGTCGGGAGTGACGAGGCTGTCGGGGTTGACGACGGCGTCGGGGTTGACGGCGGCGTTGGGGACGACGGGGCTGTCGGGGGTGGCGGGGCCGACGCAACTGACGGGGCCGACGGAACTGACGGGGCTGACTGGGCTGACTGGGTGCCGGTTTCGTCGCCTACGGCCACGGTGCGGGCCGTGGCGACCTCGACCTGGACGGCCGAACTCGTGCTGCCCGCTGAGACCAGGATCGCTCCGGCGGCAACCTGTCCCGCAGGTTCGGTCGTCTCTGGAGCCTCCGGTGTCACGTCGACGGAGGTGGCAGTCGCCGTCGTGGTGGTCAGCACGCCGACGAGCCCAAAAGTGCTGTCGCCGACCACGGTCGAGGCCGGGGTCACCGTCTGGGGCCGGCCGGACACGAGAGGGGTCATCGCCACGCCCGCCCGGGTGTCGATGACACGGGTCTGGGGTAGCGGACGGAACCGCAGATTGGGACCGATAGTGCCGTCGTCGTAGAAGCCCACGAGGTCCACGACGACGCCGACGGGCGCCATCGACACGTTTCCCACCTCGAGCCCGATCGTTCCGTCTTCGCCGAGCCGGGCGGGGATGACGGCCAGGTTGCTCGCCGGGGATGCTGGGGAGAAGCTCACCGCCGCCATGTGAGGGAGACCCTGAGCGGTGCTCTCTGCGGCACTCTGAGCGGACGTCGGGGGGGCGGCCGGAGTTGCGACCAGGGGGCCGATCAGGGGGGCCGTGGCGGTGAGCGCGCCGGCAGCCGTCGTGTCCCGGGCGGAGACGCGTACGAGAAGCGCCGTAGCATGCTCGTTCGCGGCAGATCCGAGGTCGACACCGATGACCTTGCTCGCGCCCGCGGGGACAGCGGCCGCGCCGGTGGCGTCGACCAGCCGTCGCGCAGTGATCGGCTGGTAACCGCCGGACACCCCTCGGGCGGCGACGACCGTGTCATCTGCGGCATAGAAGCCGACCACGTCGGCCGTCACCGTCGCCACGCCGCCGGTGACCGCCACGTCGAAGGAGCCGAGTGGCCCCAGCGGGATGGTGAGGAGGCTGGACCGCGTCGTCCCGGCGGGCACGCCCAGGAGACCCGGAAGAGTCGCGGCAACACCGCCCGCAACGGTGGGGGCGGCACCCACCGACACGTCACTCGAACCGGCGGTCACGGTGAGGTTGGCGACGACGGCCGACATGCCGGAAGACGGCAGCCCGGCGCTGCTCGCGGTCGAGACGGTGAGCGGGCTGTTCGGTGAGACCTGGTGTCCGCCGGAGGTCCCGCCCACGACGCGCTCGGCATCGGTGGGGTAGAACGTCCCCGCAGCGGGTCGGGCCATCGGGGTGGGAGAGCCGCTGGCGATCGGGTCGCTGGTGCGCGCCTGGGAGGACGCCGGGTTGCCCATGACAAGCCCCACGGCCGCGGCTGTCACCGCGATCGTGCCGAGAACTCGCCGCCGTAGCCGCATCGTCAACACCTGGGATCAGGACCTCTGTCGACACCAACGGCGTCGGGGGGGTCGGTGAGATTCCGGCTGGGGGTCCGGAAAGAATCAGTCTAGATGCGCGGGCCGACAGCCATACGGGTTCAGTCGATGACGGTCCCGCGACGCTCTCAGGTCACAGGAACGACATCACAGCCCCATGCCACGCCCACCCAACCCCGCCAGTACCACCCTCATCCACCAGGACGGCGTCGGTGCAAGGACGGTCAGACTCTCTCGGGCTCCGGCTCAGCCTGAGAGGCCGGCTCCGCGTGAAGGTCGACAGTCTCGACGCCCTCGACAGTCTCGACGCCCTCGACAGTCTCGACGCCCTCGACGCCCTCGACGCCCTCGACGCCCTCGACGCCCTCGACGCCCTCGACGCCCTCCGGAGGCTCCACGAGCACCCCGTCCTCGGCCGCGACCTCGTCGTCGTCCTCAACGATCTCCTCGAGGTCGATCGTCAGGCCGTTCGTGTCGAGAACTGTCGCCCGCTCGAGCACATGTGCGAGCGCCTTGCGGCGGGCCACCTCGGCGACCATCGCGGGCACCTGGCCCTGCTGGTCGATCGTCTGCGCGAACTGGTTGGGGTCCATGCCGTACTGCTGCGCCGACGCGACGATGTACTCGACCAGCTCGGGCTGCTCGACCCGAATCTCCTCCTTCTCGACGATCGCGTCGAGGAGAAGCTGCGCCTTGAGCGCCTTGCGGGTGTTCGCCTCCACCTCGGCGCGGTGCTCGGCGTCCTCCAGGCGGCTCTCGCCCTCGAGGTGCGAATGAACCTCGGCCTCGACGATGCTGTCGGGCACGGGAACCTCGACCGTGTCGAGCAGCTGCTCGAGGATGCGGTCCCGGGCCTGGACGCCCTGGTCGAACTTCTTGGCCTGCTCGGCCTGGGTGACGACGTCGGCGCGCAGCTCGTCGAGGGTGTCGAACTCGGACGCCAGCTGAGCGAACTCATCGTCGAGGTCGGGGAGCTCTCGCTCCTTGACTGACTGGACGGTGACGACGCAGTCGGCGTCGCGCCCCGCCTCATCACCGCCGGCGAGCGGCGCGGTGAACTCCTTGGTCTCACCAGCGCTCATCCCGACGAGTGCCTCGTCGAGCCCGTCCAACATGTTCTTGCTGCCGACCTCGTAGGACACGCCGCTGACGTTGTCGATCTCCTTGTCGTCGATCGTCGCCGCGAGGTCGATGGAGACGAAGTCGCCGTCCTGGACAACCCGGTCGACGCCCTTGAGCGTGCCGAACCGCTGCCGCAGGGTGGTCAGGCGCTCGTCGACGTCCTCGTCGGTCGCCTCTACCGCGTCGACCTCGACCTGGATGCCCGTGTAGTCAGGCAGTGAAATCTCGGGGCGCACGTCCACCTCGACGGTGAACTTGAGCTCGTCACCCACCTGGGCGGGGACTTCGGTCACGTCGACCTCGGGCTGCCCGAGGGGCCGGACGTCGTTCTCGTCGAGCGCCTGGCCATAGAAGCTCGGGAGCGCCTCGTTGACGGCCTCCTGCAGCACCGCCCCCCGGCCGACCCGCTGGTCGATGATCCGCGACGGGACCTTGCCCTTGCGGAAACCCGGCACCTGGATCTGCTGGCCGATCGTCTTGTATGCCGCGTCGAGGCTCGGTTTGAGCTCGTCGTACGGGACCTCGACGGTCATCTTGACCCGGGTCGGACCGAGGGTCTCGAGGGCGCTCTTCACTACGTGTCTCTCTGTCGGGGGTATTCGAGGATCGGTATGGGCCGGCGTCGCCTTCAGCGGACGAGCACACCCGTTGGCGCGGGGTGTGCCGCCACCGGGTGTCACGGCCGCGCCGAGGAACAACTCTAGCCGTTCGGGGCCGAGGCACCGAATATCGCTACGGTGGCCCCATGAGCCCGACCGGCGACCGCGCGACCGCACCGGCGATCCAGACACTCAAGATCCTCGTCGGTGCCGTGGTTGCTGCCTTGTTCCTCATGGCGGTGGCGCTGACCTTCGTGCTGGGTTTCGGTCCTCCCCCGATCGGAACAGTCGTCATCCTGCTCGTTCTCGGTGTGCTCGCCCACGTGCTCATCGAGAACGTCGGCTACCGGGCCGCTGCGCTGCCCCTGGACCTCGACGCAACCACCGCGCGCAGCCGGGCAGTCGCAGTGTTCCGCACGACGTTGATGATGCGGCTCGCGATGTCCGAGAGCGTCGCGTTCTTCGGGCTGGTCTTTGCCTTCGTGGGGCGCACCGTCCTGACCTACGACCTGGGAGCTGCGATCAGCGTGCTCCTGCTCGCCCTGCATGTCTGGCCCTCGAGGCGTTCCGTCGACCGGGTCGTCGCCAACCTCGAGAAGGACGGGGCGCAGACCGGGCTGAGCGCGCTGCTGGGCTTCGGTGGACCCATGGACGGCCCGATCCAGCGCGCCTGACCGCACCCAACCTCGAGACATCGCGGACCCACTCGCCGTCACCGAGGGAGGCAGAGAGTCCAAAGTCGGGGTAACAGGATTCGAACCTGCGGCCTTCCGCTCCCAAAGCGGACGCGCTACCAAGCTGCGCCATACCCCGTCCCGCCCGGCGTCACCCGGGCCACCCGGCCCCTGCGTCCGTCGGCCGAGACCGGGGTGAGGCAGAGGCGGCACGGATTGGGTCCGTGCGAGTGCGGGCATTAGGCTAACGCCCCGGATCGACCGGACAAGAACCCCGTCCAGCCGAGTCTCCGCGGGCGTAGCTCAATGGTAGAGCATCAGTCTTCCAAACTGATGACGCGAGTTCGATTCTCGTCGCCCGCTCTCGTGACGTCCTGCACCCTGCGGTCCAGTCGCAGGTCGACGATCCCGCGCCCCACCTCGACCGCCCTGCGCTCGAAACCGTCCAGCGGGCGCCAGGACGGCCGCTCGACCTCCCTCAGGACGAACTCGCCGTGCCGCTCGACCACCGAGGCGACGTGAGCGGCGTACGGTCGCTGGTCGGTCGCCACCAGGACGTACCCCTCTGCCTCGAGCCGCGACGCGAGCAGGTCGAGCGTGTGTGCCGACACGAACCTCCGCTTGGCGTGCTTGTTCTTCGGCCACGGGTCGGGGAAGAACAGGTGCACAGCCGCGAGCGCACCGGGGCTGATCCGGTCGGCGAGCAGGGTGACGGCGTCACCGAGCTCCGCGCGCAGGTTGGTCACCTGCAGATGATCGGCGGCCGCCAGCATCCGGGCGACACCCG
The DNA here is from genome assembly GCA_965277795.1 of Lapillicoccus sp. Classification (GTDB taxonomy): domain Bacteria; phylum Actinomycetota; class Actinomycetes; order Actinomycetales; family Dermatophilaceae; genus Lapillicoccus. Next base: position 1,031,148 of record OZ255840.1, on the reverse strand, counting down.
GTGTGTGGACGTCCACGGCGAGCACGTCGTGCGACGGATGGCTCACGGCATACGCGACCGCCGCGGCCCCGTGACCGCAGCCGACCTCGAGCACGACGGGCGCCGACCGGCCGAACGTCGCGACTGGTTCGAGCGGCCCAGGCGGCAGCCAGCGCGCGGGGCCCAGCGTCTCGAGCCGGTCACGGGTGAGCGGCGACAGGCGCCCACGGCGGGCGGCAAAGGTCCGGACCGGGTCCGTCTTCCTGGCCGGGGAAGGTGCCATGTGTCTACAGTGGCCGAGTCGGGGGCATCTCGTGTCCGACGCGACGAAGGAGCGGCAGACATGAGCATGTTCGACAACATCAAGGACAAGGTCAAGGACGTGGTCGACGGTCACGGCGACAAGGTCGACGACGGCATCGACAAGGCGGGTGACCTCGCCGACGAGAAGACCGGCGGCCAGCACGCCGACAAGGTCGACATGGGCCAGCAGAAGGCTCGCGACGGGCTCGACTCGCTCGACGGCCAGAACGACGACCTGCGCTGACCTGCGCTGACCTGCGCTGACCTGCGCCTGCGCACTTGTCAGGCCCGGACCTCAGGGTCCGGGCCTGACCCTGCCTGACCCTGCCTGACCCGGCCTGACCCTGCCTGAGCCTTCCCGAGCCTTCCCGAGCCTTCCCGAGCCTTCCCGAGCCTTCCCGAGCCTCCCCGAGCCTTCCCGAGGCTGCACGAGTGCGTCACACAGGTCAGTCGCGCCAGATCATCACCACGGCGCGGTCGTCGGTCTCACCGGCCCGCGCGGACGCGCACAGCCGAGCCGCGCCGCCGGCGAACCCACCACGCACCAGCCGTTCGGCCGCTCCGAGCATCCGGTCGACCCCGACGGTGAGATCTCGGAACCGGGACTCCACGACGCCGTCGGTGTAAAGAACCAGCGCGTCGCCACGACCGAGTCGTCGCGCCGAGCGCACGTATGTCGCGCCGTCGATGACTCCGAGCAGCGGACCGGCGGCCTCACCGAGTACCTCCCACCGCCCCGAGCCGTTGCTGAACTGCACCGCAGGCGGGTGCCCCGCGTTGCCGATCGTGTACTCCCCCGTCGCGAGGTCGATCGAGACGTGCACGGCGGTGGCGAAGCCCTCGTCCCAGTTCTGGCGCAGCAGGTAGTTGTTGGCCGCGACGAGGAAGCGATCGGGTTCCTGCTCACCCAGCAGCCCGCCGAGCGCCCCCGAGAGGAGCAGCGAACGCGTACCGGCCTGGACGCCCTTGCCGGAGACGTCGACGAGGACGACCTCCAGCCACCGACCGTCGGGGGAGCGGGTCGCGACGACGAAGTCGCCCGAGAAGGACTGCCCGTATGCCGACTCGACCGCCGTCTCGGCGTGCCAGCCGCCGGGCAGGTCGGGCAGCTCACCGAAGGCGCGCAGCCGGTCCCGCAGATCCACGAACATCGACTCGCCGCGGTTGCCCTGGACCCCGAGCCGGGCACGGGAGCGGGAGCTGTTGGTCATCAGGACGACCACGATCCCCAACGACAACAGGGTCAGAACCGTCGCCGGCCCCCATCCGCGCAGGTAGCTGATGGCGACCATCTCGACGAGGTACGTCAGGCTCACGAGCGCGAGGCGCCGCGGCGTGAGGTAGAGCCCGGCGATCACCGCCAGGGGCGCATACAGCGTGAAGGGCATCCACGGCCAGGCCAGGATCACGCCGAAGAGCACCAGCCCGACCACCGTGAGCAGCATGGCGCGGACGGTCACCGGGGCGCTCGAGGAACGTGACGCATCGGCGCGAAAGGCGTCGGGCACCCATCGCGGTGCCCGCCGTCGCGGTGCGGCACTGCTGGTCCAGGTCATGGTTCCGTCAGGTTAGGTGTCGCTCTGCCCTCGCGGGGGCAGGTTTTACCAAACGCGGACCCGCAGCGCACACAGCTGTTCACCCTTGGGGGGGCAATGTCCCGCTCTTCTCGAACTCCGTGACCATTGCGAGCCGACGGGCGTGCCGCTCGACCCCGCTGAACCGTGTCGCAAGGAACACGTCGACGATCTCCTTGGCCTCCTCGGTCGCGGTGAACCGGCCTCCGAGGGAGAGCACCTGGGCGTCGTTGTGCTCCCGGGCCAGCTGCGCGAGCTCCGTGGTCCAACACAGCGCGGCACGAACACCAGGGACCTTGTTGGCCGCCATCTGCTCGCCGTTGCCGGACCCACCGAGGACCAGGCCCAGCGAGACGGGGTCCTCGGAGACCGCCTGCGCCGCGCGCAGCACGGCGACGGGGTAGTCGTCCTCGGAGTCGAAGTGGTGCGGACCGTGGTTCACGACGTCGTGGCCGGACTCCTCGAGGTGTTTGATCAAGGCCAGCTGCAGCTCGTACGCCGCATGGTCGCCACCGATGTGTACGCGCATCTGTCGTGCCTTTCAGTCGAAGATCGGATCCTGGGTCCGGGTCCGCTTGAGCTCGAAGAACCCCGGGGTGCCCGCGACGAGGAGGCAGCCGTCCCACAGCTTGCCGGCCGCTTCGCCCGTGGGGGCAGGCGTGACGACGGGACCGAAGAACGCCGTGTCACCGAACGCGATGACCGGGGTGCCGACATCGGTGCCCACGAGGGTGATGCCTTCCTTGTGGCTGCGTCGCACCGCTGCGTCCCACTTCTTCATCGTCCCCGCCTTGGCAAGCGACTGCGGGAGCCCGACGTCGGCGATCGCGCCGACGACGACGGACGTGTAGTCGTGGTCGCCACCGGGGTGAATCCGGGTGCCCATCGCGTCGTACAGCGGCTTGACGTACTCCTCGCCGTACAGCTCACGCGCAGCGATGACCACCCGCACCGGCCCCCACGCCTGGTCCATCATGGCTCGGTAGTCCTTGGGCAGGTCGGCCTTCTCGTTGAGAACTGACAGGCTCATGACCTGCCAGCTGACCTCGATGTCGCGGACCTTCTCGACCTCCATGAGCCAGCGGGAGGTCATCCAGGCCCACGGACAGGCCGGGTCGAACCACATCCGCACCGAGGCCGGCACGGCTTTCGCTGACGCCCCTCGGGCCGACGTCGTGGTGGCCTTGGTGGTTCGACGTTTGAGTGCGGGAGGCATACGACGCATCCTTGCACCAGATGGCGGGCGGCTGAGCGCGTGAGAGCATGAACGGCGCTCGTGACCACAGACCCGTGCGTGGCGTGACCCCAGACGAACCTCAAGGAGAACCCTTGCCCGGCCTGAACCTCACGCGTGCGGAGGCGGCCACCCGAGCCGACCTCCTCACCCTCCACTCCTACGACGTCACCCTCGACCTGACGACCGGTCCGACGACGTTCGCGACGCGCAGCACGATCCGTTTCACCGCCGGCACGGTGGGGGCCGACACGTTCCTCGACTTCGTCGGACAGTCGGTCGAGTCGGTCGTGCTCAACGGCGCGAGTCTCGACCCGATGACGCACTGGGCCGACTCGAGGATCACGCTGCCCGGGCTGGCCGTGGAGAACGAGGTGGTGGTCGAGGCAACCGCGCTCTACACCAACACAGGTGAGGGTATGCACCGGTTCGTCGACCCCGTCGACGGAGAGGTCTACCTCTACTCCCAGTTCGAGGTGCCCGACTCCCGGCGGGTCTTCCCGGTCTTCGAACAGCCCGACCTCAAGGCGACGTTCGCGTTCACTGTCACCGCGCCGGCACACTGGCAGGTCATCTCCAACAACCCGACCCCCGAGCCAGCCGCCACGGCAACACGATCCGAAACACCCTCTGCCATATGGACGTTCGAACCGACACCCCGGCTCTCCTCCTACGTCACCGCGATCGTTGCCGGCCCTTATGACGCGGTACGAGACTCGGTCCAGACCCGCGCCGGAGCCATCGACCTCGGCGTCTTCGCTCGCCGGTCGCTCATGCGTTACGTGGACACGGACAACATCCTGGACGTCACCCGCAAGGGGTTCGCCTTCTTCGAGGCCGAGTTCGACTCGGCGTATCCCTTTGCGAAGTACGACCAGATCTTCACCCCGGAGTACAACGCCGGGGCCATGGAGAACGCCGGCTGCGTCACGATCACCGAGACCTACGTCTTCCGCGGCAAGGTGGCCGAGCCGACCGTCGAGCGCCGGGCGCTGACGATCCTGCACGAGCTCGCGCACATGTGGTTCGGCGACCTCGTGACGATGAAGTGGTGGGACGACCTCTGGCTCAACGAGTCGTTCGCCGAGTGGGCCTCGACGGTCGCCCAGGCGGAGGCCACCCACTGGAAGGGCGCCTGGACGACGTTCCAGAGCCACGAGAAGACCTGGGCCTACCAGCAGGACCAGCTGCCCTCCACCCACCCCGTCTATGCCGACATCAACGACCTCGAGGACGTGCTCGTCAACTTCGACGGCATCACCTACGCCAAGGGTGGTTCGATCCTCAAACAGCTCGTCGCCTATGTCGGGCGTGAGCCGTTCACGGAAGGCCTGCGCTCGTACTTCCGGACGTATGCCTGGGGCAACACCCGCTTCGCCGACCTGCTCGCGGAGCTCGAGAAGGCCTCCGGGCGCGACCTCGGACCGTGGTCGGCAGCATGGCTGAAGACCGCCGGAGTGGGCACCTTGAGCATCGACGTCGAGACCGACTCCGAGGGGGTGATCACCTCGGCATCGGTGCGGCAAACCGCCACCGACCAGCACCCCACGCTGAGGCCACACCGGATCGCGGTCGGCCGCTACGACCTCGTCGACGGCGCGCTGGTCCGCGTCGGCCGGCACGAGCTCGACGTCGACGGCGCCCGCACCGAGGTGCCCGAGCTCGTCGGCCTGCCCCAGCCGGACCTGCTGATGCCGAACGACGACGACCTCAGCTATGCCAAGCTGCGTTTCGACAAGCGCTCGCACGACACCGCGCTGGCGCATGCCGCCGACTTCGCCGAGAGCCTCCCCCGGTCGCTCGTCATCGGCGCCTTCTGGGAGATGGTGCGCGAGGGCGAGGTCGCTGCCCGCGACTACATCGACCTGCTGCTCGCCTGCGTGGCCGTCGAGACGCACCCGACCGTGCTGCAGACAATCCTGCAGACCACGAAGCAGATCCCCTCGCAGCTGATCACCGCGGCAACCCTCTACTGCGCCCCGGCCCACCGCGCCGAGACACAGCGCAAGGTAGCCGACGCCCTGCGCGAGTTCGCCGAGCAGGCCCGACCCGGCAGTGACCGCCAGCTGCAGCTGGTCGGGGCGTTCGCACGCGTCGCCCACGGGGACTCCGACGTGGCGCGGCTGCGTGCCGCCTACGACGGGACGCAGCCTTATGCAGGACTCCAGCTCGTCCAGGACCTGCGGTGGACGCTTCTCTCGGCGCTCGCCGCCCTCGGCGACGCGACCGACGACGAGATCGCCGCCGAGCTCGCCCGCGACGACACGACGGCGGGCCGCGAACGGGCCTTCCACGCCCGCGCCGCCCGCCCGACCGCGCAGGCCAAGGCCGAGGCCTGGCGCCTCGCCGTGGAGGAGGACGGCCAGCCCAACGCCGTGATCGAGGCCCTCTCCTCGGGATGGAACCGTGCCGGCGACCAGTCGCTGCTGGAGCCATACGTGCCGAGGTTCCATGACGCGCTGCTGCCCGTCTGGGAGTCCCGTTCGGCCGCCATCCGGGAGCGGATCATCGGCAAGGAGTACCCCGGCGCGTTCTATCCCCTGGGACTCGCGGGCCCGGAGCTGGTCCGGGCCACCGAGGACTGGCTGCAGACCCACGAGGACGCACCGGCGGCCCTGCGGCGCCTGGTGATCGAGAAGCTCGACACCGCGCGAACCGCCGTCGTAGCGCAGGAGTGTGACGCCCAGCGTGGCTGACCCGCTCCACCTCGTGCACGTCCTGCAGCTGGCTCTCAGCGCCGTCCCCGCAGCCGACACAGGCAGGTGGGGGGAGCCGTGGGACACGCTGGTCGGTGCGCCCCTCACCATCGTCATCACGCTCGTCCTGGCAGTTCTCGTCCGCTGGCTGCTCCACCGGCTCATCGACAAGGCCGCCCGCAACACCTCGTCGAAGCACGAGACGCGGATGAGACTGCTCCAGGGCCGCACCGGCCAGCTGCTCGCCACGGCCACCGGGTTCGGCAGCGATCGGCACGACGCGCGGATGGCCACCATTGCCTCGCTGGCCAAGAGTGCCGTCACCATCGTCGTCCTGGGGACGGCCCTGCTGACCGTGCTCGATGTGCTCGGTCTGCCGCTGGCTCCGCTGCTGGCCTCGGCGAGCGTCGGCGGTCTCGCCCTCGGTTTCGGCGCCCAGAGCCTGGTGCGGGACTTCCTCTCCGGCGTCTTCATGATCGCCGAGGACCAGTACGGCGTGGGCGACGTCATCGACACCGGCACCGTCGTCGGCACCGTGGAGGAGGTGTCGTTGCGGGTCACCCAGCTGCGAGACGGCGATGGCACCGTCTGGTATGTCCGCAACGGCGAGATCCAGCGCATCGGCAACCGGTCGCAGGGTTATTCGGTCGCCATCGTCGACGTCCCCGTCGGCTACGCCGAGAACCTCACCAACGTCACCGCGATCCTCAGCGGGACCGTGGCCGGGATCGACGAGCTCCCCGAGTATGCGGACCGCCTCGTCAGTGAGCCGACGGTCGCCGGGATCGAGGCGATGGGTGGCGCGACGGTCACGCTCCGGGTCACCGCGCGCTGCCGAGCCAACGAGCGCGACGGCGTGCAGCGCGACCTGCGGGCGCTGGTCAAGACGGCGCTCGACGCGCACGGTGTCGCCGTGCAGAGCCCGCCGGCCTGAGCCACCGAGCTTGTGCGCGCGGCCTGACCGGCATTCCCCGCTCGCTCACACCACCATGGCGTCTTCGTCCGATCTCGGAAGGGCCCCCCATGACAAATGTCAGGAGTTCCTGTCACTGCCCGTTTTGGGGTGGCGCACAGGTCGTTCCGGAGCAAACATCACTGCATCGCGGCCCTCCGGCCGCGATTTTGTGCGACGAAGGAGCAATTGCGTGAAGAACGTCGTAGGAAAGGTGATCCTCGGGTCCGCCGCATGCGTCGGCCTGGCAGTCGGGACAGCCGGTATGGCTGCGGCTGGTGGGTCAGGTGGCCGGCAGGTCCTGCAGAACGCCCCCAGCTGGACACACGCCAGCTCGAAGGTCGGGGCACCTGCCTCTACCAGCACGCTGCACATGTCAGTCGTGCTCAGCCTCAAGGACGCCGCCGGTGCAGAGTCGTTCGCAACCGCGGTTTCCGACCCGGCCAACGCGGCCTACGGGAAATATCTCAACGCCGCTCAGTGGCGTGCCCGTTTCGCCCCTTCCGATGCGACGGCGAAGACCGTCTCGGACTGGCTGGCCGCGCAGGGTTTCACGGTCACCGGCTCCCCGGCCAACCACCGGTTCGTCAGCTTCGACGGCACCGCGGCCCAGGCCGACGCCGCCTTCGGTGCCCAGCTCGCGACGTTCACCAAGGCGGGCAAGCAGGTCACAGCTCCCAGCGCCGCCGTCACCGTGCCCACCACGATCGCGGGAGTGGTGTCCGGTGTGACCGGGCTGGACTCGTCCGCCTTCGCCAAACCGACCAATGTCGGCGCCGGTGACGAGCTCGCCGCCGCCTCCGCGAAAGCAGCCCCGCTCACCGCTCCGATGGCCTCCGCTGACCGGACGGCCAAGCCGGCCGCCCAGCTGCCGCCTCCCGGTCCGGTCTTCAAGAACTCCGGGCCCTGCTCCGCCTACTACGGTCAGAAGGCTGCCAAGGACTTCCCGCAGATCCTGCCCGACCCGCTGACCTACGCCGTGTGCGGCTACACGCCGCCGCAGCTGCGCGGGGCATACGGGCTGGACACCTCGCAGGCTCAGGGTAAGGACGGGCGCGGTGCGACCGTGGCCATCGTCGACGCCTATGCCTCACCGACGATCCTCTCGGACGCCACGGCCTACGCCAAGGCGAACGACCCGCGGCACCCGCTGCGGTCCTACCAGTTCAGCCAGAACACCCCAGCCAGCTACACGGATCTCGACACGTGCGAGCCGTCCGGGTGGTACGGCGAGGAGACCCTCGATGTCGAGGCCGTGCACGCGACGGCTCCCGGAGCAAGCATCCTCTACGTCGGTGCCCAGTCCTGCTACGACGACCCTCTGGCGGCCGCGGTCAACACGGTGCTGGACAACGACCTCGCGCAGGTCATCACCAACTCCTACGGCGAGCCGGACAATGCGACAGACCCCGTCAACTCGGCGGCGCACCAGTCCAACCTGCAGGCTGCTGCCCAGGGCGTGAGCATGTTGTTCTCCAGCGGCGACAACGGCGACGAGATCGCCAACTCCGGCACACGCCAGACCGACTCGCCGGCCTCCGACCCGTTCGTCACGGCGGTCGGCGGAACCTCGCTCAACGTCACGGCCAGCAACGGCTACGGCTGGGAGCAGGGCTGGGGCACCGGCAAGTCGGTCCTGACGAACGGCTCGTGGGTCCCGAACCCGCCGGCCTACGTCTACGGCGGCGGTGGCGGCACCAGCCAGGTGTTCGCCCAGCCGGGGTACCAGAAGAACGTGGTCCCGGCCCGGATCGCCAACTACTTCGGCCAGGGCGCGCACCGCGCCGTCCCGGACGTGGGCATGGTGGGCGACCCGTCGACTGGCTTCCTCGTCGGACAGACCCAGCAGTTCCCGAACGGCTCCTTGAAGTACTCGGAGTACCGGATCGGTGGGACCTCGCTCTCAAGCCCGCTGTTTGCCGGGGTCGTCGCCGTGGCTGACCAGGTCAAGGGCGGCTCGCTGGGGTTCCTCAACCCGCGGATGTACAAGCTCAGCGGGACCGACGCCTTCCGCGACGTCGACCACAGCCGCACGGTCACCGATGGTGTCGTCCGGGTCGACTTCGTCAACGGGGTCAACGCCAAGGATGGCAAGATCACCTCGCTGCGGACGATCAACCAGACGGGCACGATCTACGTCACGAAGGGTTATGACGACGTCACCGGTGTCGGCTCGCCCAACGGCGTCAGCTTCTTGCTGGCCATGGCCGGTGGTAAAGCCGCCAGCTGATCGCTCAGCACACACGAAGGGGCCGGCGCGGCAACGCGCCGGTCCCTTCTCCTGTCAAACGGGCCACGAGAGGATCCGGTATGCCTGCCACCATCACCGTCTCGGCCACCGACGACGGGACGACGCTGTTCGTGGACGCCGACGACCGGCTCGAGGTGCGCCTCGGCTCAGCCTGGAGTGCTGCGTCACTGCGAGCACTCGGCGGTGAGCCAGGCCCAGTGACGACGCCCCTGCGGGCTGTCGAGGACGCGAACACCTACCTCGCTGTCTCAGCGGGACGAACGGCGATCAGGGCCGATCCCGGCAGCTCCGGCGGGCCGCCCTTCGAGGTGACCGTCGTCGTCCGACCGCGTCCCGGCACCAAGACCTTCAGTGGCCAGCACTAGCGTCCGTCTATGGACAGCACCGGATCGACCGGTCACGCGCCGGGTTCGTCGAAGCTGTTGACCATCGAATGCGCGGCCCGGACCAGGTAGTCGCGCAGCACCGCGTCGTGCATCTCGTCCAGGGAGAGCGTGTCGACGGCGGCCAGCATGTGCAGAAGCCAGCGGTCCCGCTGGGCCGGGGTGACGGCATACGGGGCGTGCCTCATCCGCAGCCGCGGGTGGCCGCGCTGCTCGGAGTAGGTCGTCGGGCCGCCCCAGTACTGCTCGAGGAAGCCCAGCAGGCGCTCCTGCGCCGGCCCGAGGTCCTCCTCGGGATAGAGATCCCGAAGCGGCTGATCGACGCCGACACCCGCGTAGAAGGCCCGGACCAGGGCAACGAACGTCGGGTGGCCGCCGACCTCCTCGTAGAACGTCACGACGTCATCCTCACACGCAGCGGGGACGCGACCGGCACAGACACCGGCACACACGGCACAGACCGGCATACGGGATGGCGTCGCATCGATTTGGTCGCGGTCCACGGATGGTCGAGGCTGGAGCGTGTGACGCAGTCCACTTTGGCCGCCATGGCCACCTCGGCCACCTCGGCCGAGACCCAGACCCAGACCGACGACCTGACCGCCCACTGGTGGCGCGATGCCGTGACCTACCAGATCTACCCGAGGTCGTGGTCCGACTCGGACGGCGACGGGATGGGCGACCTGCCCGGCATCACCGCCCGACTGGGTTACCTGCGTGAGCTCGGCGTCGACGCGATCTGGCTTTCGCCGTTCTACCCCTCGCCTCAGGCGGATGCCGGGTACGACGTCGTCGACTACCGCGACGTCGACCCCCGGTTCGGGACGCTGGCCGACGCCGACGCTCTGGTCTCCCGGACGGCGGAGCTCGGGATCAAGGTTCTGGGCGACCTCGTCCCCAACCACTCGTCCGACGAGCACGTCTGGTTCCAGGCGGCGCTCGCGTCGGCGCCCGGCTCGCACGAACGGGCGCGCTACCACTTCCGGGACGGCCGCGGGCCTGGCGGCGACGAGCCACCCAACAACTGGCGGTCCGTCTTCGGCGGCATCGCCTGGACCCGGGTCACCGAGGCCGACGGGAAGCCCGGCCAGTGGTACCTCCACCTGTTCGACCCCAAGCAACCGGACTTCAACTGGGAGAACCCCGAGGTGCGCGCCGATTTCGTTCGGACGCTGCGGTTTTGGCTGGACCGGGGGATTTTCGGGTTCCGGGTCGACGTCGCGCACGGCCTGGTCAAGGACCCCGCCCTCCCGGACTGGGACGTCGACCTGAGGCTGCTGGACAGCTGGCGCGACGCCGACCCCGCCGGTGACAAGCCGCGACCGCCGATGTTCGACCAGGACGGCGTGCACGAGATCTACCGGGAGTGGCGAGCGGTGCTCGACAGCTACGGAACCCCTGACCGAGTGCTCTGCGCCGAGGCGTGGGTGGAGCCGGTCGAGCGGGCCGTCCGTTACATCCGGCCGGACGAGATGCATCAGACGTTCAACTTCGACTTCCTCGAATGCCCTTGGGATGCAGCCAGGCTCACCGAGGTGATCGACCGCTCGCTGAGGGTGTCCGCCTCGGTCGGCGCTCCGACGACCTGGGTGCTGTCGAACCACGACGTCGTGCGGCACGCGTCTCGGCTCGGTCTGCCGATCGGGACCAGACGCCCCCACGGCATCGGCGCGCACGACCCGCAGCCCGACCGCGTGCTCGGGCTGCGTCGAGCACGGGCGGCGACCACCTTGATGCTCGCGCTGCCGGGTGCGGCCTACCTCTACCAGGGTGAGGAGCTCGGGCTCCCCGACTCGACCAGCATGCCCGACGAGTTCCGGCAGGACCCGGCCTTCCTGCGCACGCACGGCGCCGAGGCGGGCCGCGACGGCTGCCGCGTGCCACTCCCGTGGGCTCACGACGAGCCTTCTCTGGGGTTCGGCCCCTCCGCGCTCACCTGGCTGCCCCAACCCGAGATCTACGCCGAGTATGCCGTCGACGTCCAGCAGGGGCGGGCGGGCTCGACGCTCGAGCTGTACCGCTCCCTGCTGGCGCTACGCCGTGAGTACCGCCTCGGCAGGCGTCGGCTGCAGTGGCTCGAGGCATACACCTCGGTCCCAGGTGTCGTGGCCTTCGCCTCCCAGGCGGACGAGCGCGCGGACGTCGTGGTCATCGTGAACCTCGGCGACTCGCCGGTCGACCTGCCTGCGTCGGCTCGGGTGCTCGTCGCCTCCGGCGACCTGACCGACGGCCTTCTCCCCATAGACACCGCGGTGTGGCTGGCGCTCTGATGGGGCCTCGTTGACCAGCCGTGAGAGATTGCCTGATGGCGACGGCGCTGGTCCCTGACTCCCGGGTCGAGGAGGCCGACTGGTTCTCCACTGCTCTGGCGGGTTTCGGCGCCCGGGTGGACCAGGTGCTGCCGGGGAGCTACCCGGCCTACGCCCGCATCCTGCATCCCGCCGACGGCGGGGGCGCCGTGCCCAGCCGGTGGGCGGAGGTGGCGGCGTCGGTCGGCACAGTGCTGCATCCGTTGGGGCAGTTCAGCGCGGTAGCCCGACGCGGGTCGTCGGCGCACCGTATCGGCGCCGCAGGCTGGGACGGTCAGGACCCCTTTCAGGGCAGCCTCCAGATCCACGAGCTGCAGACCCTGTGCGGCATCCTCGGCGAGATGACCGCGGCGGGCGAACGGTGCTGGGCCACGGTCTGGGAGGGGTGGGGAAACTTCCCCACGGACTGGCAGAAGAGATTCCCACGCGTAGTGCAGCCCTACCGTGCCTACTACCTCTTCCAGCGCCGCCTCGACGAGATCGTCGACCTCGCCATCGACATAGCCGACTACAGACCAGATCTCCCCTCACCGTGGTTTGCCTACTTCACCGCCATCGACGCGGGCGGGGACACCGACGTCCCGCGGGATGAACCGCCTACTCTGACTGGGCCGACCCCGGAGGTCGTGGTGCGCGTCCAGTCGCCGAGCCAGTGGTGGCCGGCCTCCCGGGGCTGGTGCGTCGCCACCGAGATCGACTTCGACTCAACGCTGGTCGGTGGTTCCAACGCGCTGGTCAAACAGATTCTCGACGACGGCCGACTCGAGGCGTTCCCCGTGTCCCCGACCGACGACCTCGGCAGCGGCGGCGACACCGTCAACGAGCTGCCGGGGTCCGGCTGACCGGACAGGAGAGGCACATGCGCGTCGCAGTGTTGTCGGACACCCACTCGCCACGACGGTGGAAGCGGTGCCCCCCAGCGGTGGCAACCGCCCTGGACGGCGCGGACCTGATCCTGCACGCCGGTGACGTCTGCCGAGCGGAGACGTTGGACGAGCTGCACCAGTGGGCGCCGGTCCACGTGGCCATGGGCAACAACGACGGACCCGACGTGGCGGCGTGGGGTGCCACCGACGTGGTCGAGCTCGACCTGGATGGGTTGCCAGTGATCATGATCCACGACAGCGGTCCGGCGGCGGGCCGGGCGGTCCGGTTGCGCCGCCGGTTCCCTTCAGCGGGGCTGGTGGTGTTCGGTCACTCGCACATCCCGTGGGACCAGCTGAGCGACGGGCAACGCGTCTTCAACCCGGGGTCGCCGACGGACCGTCGCCGCCAGCCGCACGGCACCATGGGCGAGCTGGTCATCGAGGACGGCGTCCTGGTGACCGCGCGGATCTTCGCGGTCACCTGACGCCCCACACATCGGAGAGGGGTGATAACGGTCGGGATTCCGAGCGTTATCACCCCAGATGATCTCCGGGGCCTGCCAATCCGGCAGGATCCTGCCTGTCGCGCTCTCGGCTGACCGCGTCCGGCACGAGCCCCTGCCAGTCGACCGGTGTCCACGCCTGCGACACGACCCACTCGCTGCCACACCCGTCGCACGAGAAGAGCTGCTCGCTGCCGAGCCGCTCACCCGTCGTCGACCAGGCGCACTCGGCACGGCACGGCGAGATCGTCAGGGGGCGGGCCGGTGGGTCCATCGACCCATCATCCCAGCCGTAGGCCGGATGGACCCCGCCCCCGCTGTCCACGCGACCTTCCTAGACTCGGTGGATGAGCACGGGGGGGCACGTCGACAGCGACGGCAGGCAGGCACCCGCCGACCTCACCGGCGGACCCTTCTCACCGGCATACCGGGTCATCACTGTCGCTGTCGTCGCGCTCATCACCATCGTCGCCTTCGAGTTCATGGCGATCGCGACAGCCATGCCCGCGGCCGCGGAGGAGCTCGACGCCGTCGGCAGCTACGGCCTGGCGTTCTCGGTGATGCTCACCGGGCAGCTGCTCGGCATCGTGCTCGCCGGCGTGTGGTCGGACCGGTCCGGACCGATGCCCGGTCTTTATGCGGGGCAGCTCCTCTTCGCCAGCGGCGCCGCCGTGTGCGGTCTGGCCCCGAGCTTCGCCATCCTTCTCGTCGGTCGGGCGGTCACCGGGCTCGGCGCCGGTCTTGTCGTCGTCGTGATCTACGTAGTGATCGGACGGGTCTTCAGGGCGGAGATCCGGCCGCGGGTGTTCGCCTGGATCTCCGCCGCCTGGGTGCTGCCGTCCCTCGTCGGTGCTCCACTGTCCGCTTGGCTGACCACGGCATTCACCTGGCGGCTGGTGTTCTGGGTCGTCGTGCCACCCACCATCCTCACGTTCGCGGCGATCGTGCGGCAGCGGGCCCGGATCGAGGCCGGCTCTTCTCCGGACGAGCCCGGCGCGGCGGGCGACGTCCGACGCCGGGCTCATCGGCGCACCGCTGGTATGGGTGTCCTCGTCGCGTTGGCTGCCGGGCTCGTCCAGCTCGGCGCTCACGACCGGGTGTCAGCTCTGTCCTGGCAGGCGGCTGCGGCCGTCGCCGGGGTCGTCGGGCTGCTCGTCGTCACCCCCCGCCTCCTTCCGGCGGGGACGCTGCGAATGGCCGTCGGCCTCCCCTCGGTGATCGTCAGCCGCTTCTTGCTCAACGCGGCCTTCAACGGCGCGATCACCTTCGTACCCTTGATGTTCACGCAGGAACGGGGCGCGAACCTGTCCGTCGCCGGCGCGGTGCTGACCGTGGGGTCGTTGGGCTGGTCAGCGGGGTCGTGGATCCAGGGCCGTCCAGCGTTCGGGGGGCGTCGAGCAGCGCTCGTCTCGCTCGGCGGGCTCCTCCTGGCCGTGGGGATCCTGCTGATGGTCGCCATCACGGCGACCGGGCTGTCGGTCTGGTTCTTCGCGCCGGCCATGGTGTTCGCCGGCCTGGGGATGGGCGTCGGGTCCACGTCCTTGTCGGTGCTGCTGCTCGATCTCGCGCCGGTCTCGGACTACAGCGCCGCATCAGCCGCGCTCCAGCTGTCCGACGTGCTCGGCAGCGTCATCGGGATCGCCGCAGCCAGCGCCATCTTCGCCTCGCTCCACACGCAGGGCGGCGACCGGCACACCTACATCGTCATCTGGGCCGTCCTCTCGGCCGTCGCCGGGCTCGTCGTCGTCAGCGGACGGCGCTGCGTGGCTCGCTGACGAGGAACGTGGAACGCATCGTCGGTCACCGCACGAGCACGTGCCCGAGTGACGAGCTGAGCCTGGTCCAGCGGCCGTTGGCCGTGATCGTGGTCTCGCCGTCGGGCTCGAGGAAGCCCAGCGCGTATGCCGCGAAGGCCGCCCCGGCAGGCACCGGCGGGTCGGTGGCCGTGAGTCGCCCCCACACCCGCTGGCGCAGGTCCGCCACCGCGGGTGCGCCTGCCGAGGGGCTGGTGCCCTGGGCGACCTCGGCGATGCCCTCGCGCGCGGCGGCCGTGAGCACGCTCGACGAGAGGACACCGACCAGTTCCCAGCCGGAGCGGGGCGGGGCCATCGCCGCCCACGACGTCGAGGCGCCCACCGGAGGCAGTGCGAGCAGGACCCCGGTCCCGCCGGGTCCGGGGACGGCTGCTCGGGCCAGGCGGTCGCTCAACGCGGCGAGTGTCACGGTCAGGTCCACCGTCGCCGGCCGCGCCAACGGAGTGACCCGCAGGCCGACGACCGTCCCGACACCGAGCAGACCGCGACCTTCGAGCACGCCCACGTAGGCCGCCAGCACCATCCCGCTGGCCTGCAACCGCATCGCCCCGGCCGGGTCGACGGACCGCGCTCTCGCCACGAACGTGCCGAAGTCGGCATACGACCGGTCGTCGTCGAGAGTGAGGGCGCCAGATCCGGAGCCGACCATCACCGGATCCGTCACCGGCTCCGGCTCCGTCACCGGCTCCGCCACCGGAACGGCACCGGCTCGCCCGTGTGGTCTTGCAGGATGGTCCGCTCGTCCGGTCGGATGCGACGTGGACGGGCGTTCGGGAAGTCGTAGACGACCAGGCTGGTCTCGGCCCGCGCGTAGTGCCCGACGCCGACACCTGCCGGGTCGCGCACGTCATACCCGAGGTCGAAGCCTGCCCCGCCGATCGTGGTGCACCACATCTCCACCTCGATCGGCGCATGGCGGAACGTCAACGGCGCGATGTACTCGATCTCGTGCCGCGCGACCAGGACCCCCTCGTCGAGCAGCGCCTGCTGCGACGCGCGGTCCTGGCCGAACCACTGCTCGAACCCGGTGACCCGGGCATCCTCGAGGAGGCGGAGGAACTGGACGTTGTTGACGTGCCCGTAGGCGTCCATGTCGGACCAGCGCAACGGCACGTCGACGGTGTAAGGGTCACTCGTCATGGACGTCATCCTTGCAGCCGTACCTCTGCACCTCTGACGCCGTGACGCCTTCTCGCCGTGACGCCTGGCCGCTCGGGTGCGGCCTCCGGGCGAGTGTCCGACGACGTGGTGGCCCTGGCCACCGCAACGTCGGACGCGACCCACGGCCGCAAGCCGAAGAGCCCTGGAGAGCCGGTGGACGACCGTGGACGGCTGTGGACGGCTGGGAACGGGTGTCGCCGGCCGCGCATACGGTGTCGGTATGCCCGCTGCAACCTCTCCGGTCGACCTCGCCACCGAGGCCGGGGCTGCCCTGCGACGGTTGGTGGGCCGCGAGGACGCGCAGTTCCGGGACGGCCAGCTCGACGCGATCTCCGCGCTCGTCGACGGGCGTCGCCGGGTGCTGGTGGTCCAGCGCACCGGGTGGGGCAAGTCGGCGGTCTACTTCGTCGCGACGGCACTTCGGCGCGCCTCCGGGTCCGGACCGACCGTCATCGTGTCGCCCTTGCTCGCCCTGATGCGCGACCAGATCGCGGCCGCCGAGCGGGCGGGGATCCGTGCGGTGTCGATGAACTCGGCCAACGCTCAGGAGTGGGGCGAGGTCGCTGGGCGGCTCGCCGCCGACGCGGTCGACGTCCTGCTCGTCAGCCCCGAGCGGCTCAACAACCCGCGGTTCCGCGACGAACAGCTCCCCGATCTCGCGCGACGCTGCGGACTGTTGGTCGTGGACGAGGCGCACTGCGTCAGTGACTGGGGGCACGACTTCCGACCGGACTACCGGCGCATCCGCGACCTGCTGGCGACGCTGCCGCCGGACACACCGGTGCTGGCGACGACCGCGACGGCCAACGCCCGCGTCGTCACCGACGTGGCGGAGCAGCTCGGGGCCGGCGGGCACGACGTCCTGACGTTGCGTGGGGGCCTGGCCCGCGACTCGCTGCGCCTCGGTGTGCTTCCTCTGGCCGCCCCCGAACAGCGGATCGCCTGGCTCTCGTCGCACCTCGGCGAGCTGGAGGGCAGCGGGATCATCTACACCCTGACCGTCTCCGGCGCCGACGACGTCGCGGCGGCCCTGCGCGACGCCGGGCACGACGTTCGCGCCTACACCGGGCGCACCGACCCGGCGGACCGGTTGGTGCTGGAGACGGCCCTGCGCGACAACGAGGTCAAGGCCCTGGTCGCGACCAGCGCGCTGGGGATGGGCTTCGACAAGCCGGACCTGGGTTTCGTGCTCCACCTGGGTGCGCCGTCCTCCCCGGTGGCCTACTACCAGCAGGTCGGCCGCGCCGGTCGTGCGACGGACCGGGCCGACGTCCTGCTGCTGCCAGGCCCCGAGGACCGCGACATCTGGCGCTACTTCGCCTCGGCCTCGATGCCGCGCCAGGAGCTCGCTGACGCCGTCATCGCCGCTCTCGCAGCATCGCAAAAGCCGCTGTCGACGCAGACCCTCGAGGCGCTCGTCGACATCCGCCGGACCCGCCTCGAGCTCCTGCTCAAGGTGCTGGACGTCGACGGGGCGGTCACACGGGTCTCCGGTGGCTGGACGGCGACCGGCGCGCCTTGGACCTATGACGTCGACCGATACGCCCGGGTCACCGCGGCTCGTGAACGCGAGCAGCAGCTGATGCTCGACTACGAGCAGGGCGACGGTTGCCGGATGGAGTTCCTCCAACGTGCTCTGGACGACGACACGGCGACACCCTGCGGCCGGTGTGACCGATGCGCCGGAGCCTGGTTCGACACCACGGTCCCGGATGCGGCCGTCAACGTCGCACGCGAACGGCTGCAGCACGTCGGTGTCCAGATCGAGCCCCGCAGCCAGTGGCCGACCGGCATGGCCCGACTCGGCGTACCGGTCTCCGGTCGGATCCCCGCGGAGGGGTCGATGGCTCCTGGTCGCGCGCTGGCCAGGCTCACCGACCTCGGTTGGGGCCAGCGGGTTCGCGAGGTGCTGCGCACGGACGGACCGGCTCCTGGGCAGCTGCTCCGCGCCTGCGTCGACGTCCTTCGGGACTGGGGTTGGGCGCGCCGGCCGGTGGCGGTGGTGGCGATGCCGTCGCGGTCGCATCCGCAGCTGGTCGAGTCGGTGGCGCAGGGGATCGCGCAGATCGGCCGCCTCGAGCTCCTCGGTTCGCTGTCCCTCGTCGAGGGTGGACCGACGGGTCAGCCCGGGGGCAACAGCGCGTTCCGGCTGGCCGGGGTCTGGGGCCGGCTCGGTGTCGACGGTGCCCTCGGCGCACGTCTGCGCGACCTCGACGGGCCAGTGCTGCTCGTCGACGACCTCGTGGACTCGCGGTGGACACTCACGGTCGCGGCTCAGCAGCTGCGGGTCGCCGGCGCCGACGAGGTGCTGCCGTTCGCCCTGGCCCTGCAGGCCTAGCCGGTGGCCTCGCCGGACGTTGCAGCCGCACGGTGACGATCGGCAGGACGAACTGGACGAGGTGCCCGATCGCGACGGCATACAAGACGGTCCCCAGGCCGACCGTCCCGCCCAACGCCCAGCCGCAGGCGAGGACACTCAGCTCGATGCCGGTCCGGACGAGCCGGAGGCTCCATCCCGTACGCCGCGCGAGACCGGTCATCAGGCCGTCGCGAGGCCCCGGTCCGAGCTGGCTGCCGATATAGAGCCCGCCCGCCACCCCGTTGAGCACGATGCCGCCGATCAGCAGCGCCGCCCGCGCCGCGAGGGCGTCGGGGGCGGTGAGATGGGCCAGCGTCGCATCGGTGGCCAGGCCGATGACGATGACGTTCGCGACGGTCCCGAGCCCGGGCATCTGTCGCAACGGCACCCACAGCAGCAAAACCAGGGCACCGACCACGATCGTGACCTGCCCGAAGGTCAACGGCACCCTGGAGGCGATGCCGGCGTGCAGCACGTCCCAGGGGTCGAGGCCGAGTCCGGCGCGCAGCATCATCGCCATCGAGGCCCCGTAGAGCACCAGCCCGACGAGCAGCTGGGCGACGCGTCGCGGGAGCCGCCCGGCCCGCAGCTGTTCGGCGGGGGTCAGCGAGAGCAGCGGGACGTGGCGGCGCATACCTGCATGATCGCTGCAAAGTGGCCTTTAGATCGATAGCCACTTCTGGCACAGTGGCCTGTATGCCTCGTTCGGTCTCCGCGCACTCGGTCGCGGCGCTGCTCCAGGCGGCACCCCCCGGAGGCGTCGACGAGTCGAGCCGACCGGCATACCGGTCCTTGGCCGAGGGACTGCGCCGACTCATCAGCGACGGGCGGGTCATCCGGGGGACGCGTCTGCCGAGCGAGCGTGAGCTCACCCGGGCGCTTGGCCTGAGCCGCACGACGGTGGCCCGGGCCTACACGATGCTGCGCGACGAGGGATCCATCGTCACCCGCCGCGGCACCGGGAGCGTGGCCAGCCTCCCGGGTGACGCATCGCGCACCCTGTCCAGGCCGCCGCACCTGACCGCCGACGAGCACGTGCTCGACCTGACCTTCGCGGCGCTGCCCGCCGCCCCCGGGTGCACCGAGGCGTTCGAACGAGCCCTGCGAGCGCTTCCGCGTCACCTGGCCACCTCGGGCTACCACCCGCTCGGTCTGCCGGAGACCAGAGCGGCGATCGCGGACTGGTACGCCGCCCGCGCCCTGCCGACCCGCCCCGACCAGATCGTCGTGACCTGCGGAGCCCATGCGGCGTTCTCCACCATCCTGCGGGCCAGGCTCGACCCCGGTGACCGGGTGCTCCTCGAGTCGCCCACCTATCCCAACGCCATCAACGCCGTACGTCGATCACAGCTGCGCCCCGTCGGCCTGCCGATGCTGTCGACCGGCTGGGATGTCGGCGCCCTCGAGGCCACCCTTCGCCAGGCCAGCCCCGCCCTCGTCTACCTCGTCCCGGAGTTCCACAACCCGACGGGGCTGCGCATGGACGAGCCCACCCGGCAGTCCGTGGCGCAGGTTCTCGCCCGCAGCCGAACTCCCGTCGTCGTCGACGAGACGTTCGTGGACCTCGCCCTGGACGGATCGACGACGCCGCGCCCGTTCGCGGTCTTCGCACCCAACGCGCTGACCATCGGTGGGGTGAGCAAGTCCTTCTGGGGCGGGCTGCGGGTGGGCTGGCTGCGGGCGCCGAGCGCCGATATCGCGGGGCTGGTCGAGGCGCGGCACAGCCTCGACCTCGGGACGCCCGTCATCGACCAGCTGGCCGTGGTCGAGCTGCTTGGAGGCTCGACGCAGGACCTGGGCGTACGCCGCGCCATGCTGGTGGAGCAGCGCGACGCCCTGGTCTCGGCTCTACGAGAGCGACTGCCACAGTGGCGTTTTCGTGTGCCCGACGGTGGTGTCAACCTGTGGTGCGAGCTGCCGGTGCCGAGGGCCAGCGCGCTGGTTCGGGTGGCGGAGCGGCACGGGGTCTGGCTGTCAGGCGCGGGGCAGTTCGGCGTCGAGGGCGGATTCGAGTCGTTCGTCCGTCTTCCTTTCATCCTCCCGCCGGACGAGCTGCGAGAGGCGGTCTCGAGGTTGGAGCGAGCCTGGACAGAGGCGTTGGTCGGGCCGAGCGGGCCCGAGTCGCCTCGGTCCCTCATCGCGTGAGGGACCGGCGCTTCCACGTCAGTACCCTCATCCTGTGACCCCTGTCGACGCACCCCTCGACCCGCTGCAGGACCTCCTGCGGGTCCTGGACCTGCGCAGCCTGGGTGACGCCCACATCAGCGTCGAAGGGGTCGACGGCGACGAGGAGAGCGACCTCGGCGAGTCGGCCGCTACGGTCTTCGTCGGGGAGAGCCAGAAGCAGCCGCACGGGCGGGTGTTCGGTGGGCAGGTCCTCGCCCAGGCGGTCGTGGCGGCGGGCCGCACCGTCGACGGGGCCGGGGGCCTCGCCGGTTCCGGAGCCGACGCGGGATCCAGCCGCCCGATCCATTCGCTGCATGGCTATTTCGTGCGCCCCGGCGACGACAAGCACCCGATCCGCTTCGCCGTCGAACGGATCAGCGACGGGCGGTCCTTCTCGACGCGCCGCGTCCACGCCATCCAGTACGGCGTCCCGATCCTGTCGGTGATCGCCTCGTTCCAGCTGCCGGCCGAGGGCCTGGACCACCAGGACTCGATGCCCGCCGCGCCCGACCCCGAGTCTCTGCCGACCGCTGCCGACCGTCTCGGCCACGTGGATCATCCTGCGGCACGTGCCTTCTCACGCGCAAGACCCATTGACCTACGCCACGTCGAGGGGGACCTCTACCTCACGCCGCGCTCCCAGCCGGCCTCCCGCCAGAGCGTGTGGCTCAAGGCGACCGGTGAGCTTCCGGACGACCCGCTCCTGCACGCTGCCGTCCTCGCCTACGCCTCGGACTACTCGCTGCTCGAACCGGTCCTGCGACGGCACAGCCTTGCCTGGCCCGACCCGAGGCTCCGCGTCGCCAGTCTCGACCACGCGATGTGGTTCCATCGCCCGGGCCGCGCCGACGAGTGGACGCTCTACACCCAGCACTCCCCCAGTGCCCAGGGCGGTCGTGGCCTCGCGATGGGGCGCATGTACGCCTCGGACGGCCGACTCGTCGCCTCTGTGGCCCAAGAGGGCATGGTGCGTCTCAAGGAAGACTGACCCGCGTGGGGGCGGCGCTGCTGAGGGCAGCGCTGCCCTCAGCAGCGTCCTCTTCCACACCGGAGCCACCTGCCCGACGCTGGGGCCATGAGTGAATTCGACGCCGACCCGGCGCACGTGTTGGACCAGGAGCTGTACCGCCACCTGTTCGAGCGACGCACGCTGCTGCTCGGCGAACCTCTCGAGGCCCGCAACAGCAACCGGTTGTGCACGGCGCTACTCGTTCTGTCCGCCCAGGACCCGCACTCGGACATCCGCCTGATGATCAACTCCCCGGGCGGGTCGGTGCCGGGGATGCTGGCGATCCGGGACTGCATGCGCGCCGTACCCAACGACGTCAGCACCGTCAACGTCGGCATGGCCTACAGCGCCGGGCAGTTCCTCCTCTCGTCGGGCACCAAAGGCAAGCGCTACGCCATGCCGCACGCCAAAGTGCTGCTGCACCAAGGATCTGCCGGGATTGGAGGAACGGCGATGGACATCGCCATCCAGGCCGACGACCTGCGCCACACGCGGGACACCGTGCTCGCCTGCATCGCCGAGGACACCGGGCAGCCCGTGGAGCAGGTCGAGGAGGACTCGCGTCGCGACCGGTGGTTCACGGCCGAGGAGGCGATCGCCTACGGGTTCGTCGACGTGATCGTCCAGACGGTCGACGACGTGCTGCCGACCCGCCGTACCCCCGTCGGGCTCGGGACCGCACGATGAGCAGCTACCCGATACCGTACGTGACGACGCGCACCAACCACGGTGAGCGGACCGTCGACATCTACAGCCGGCTGCTTGCCGACCGGATCATCTACCTCGGCACGGGGATCGACGACGGCGTCGCCAACGCGGTCATCGCCCAGCTGCTGCACCTGGAGAACGACAACCCCGACACTCCCGTCTTCCTCTACATCAACTCGGCGGGCGGCTCGATCCCCGCGACCTTGGCGATCTACGACGCGATGCAGTTCATCCGCCCCCTGGTCGAGACCACCTGCGTGGGCCAGGCCGCCGCGACGGCGGCCGTGCTCCTCGCCGGCGGGGCTCCGGGCAGACGCAGCATCCTCCCGCACGCACGGGTGGTCATCCACGCGCCGGCCGCCGAGGGCCGGGGGGCGATCCCGGACCTGATCCTCGAGGCCGACGAGGTCGAACGGGTGCGGACCATGCAGGAGGAGATCCTCGCCGCCCACACGGGCCGCAGCACCGAGCAGGTGCGCCGCGACACCGACCGGGACCTCATCCTCACGCCGCACGCCGCGGTGGACTACGGCGTCGTCGACTCGGTGCTGGCGTCGCGCGACTGGGTCAATGCTCCGGACGCTCGGTCAGGCGGCGAGGCAAACCGGTCCTGAGGGCTGAGCCGCCACCGTGGCCAGATGCGCGGCGGCTCCGCGCGTCAGGTCGAGCACGGTGGTCTCGAGCGCGCCGGCGACGGCGGACAGCAGCTCGGAAGACGCGTCCTTCCGACCGCGTTCGAGCTCCGAGAGGTATTGCGGTGAGACCCCGGCACGAGCCGCCACATCGAGGATCCGCTCCCCCCGGATCGTGCGCTCCTCACGCAGCTGCCGTCCGATCACCTCGCGCCACAACGGTTCTGCCACAGGCGTTCGGCTCACGACGGACGGGCGCAGGCGGACGACGTCTCCCATTCCCCCACCGTAGGCGTCGGGCGACCACCCACGAACGGATTCCGTTTCGCTGTCGGCGGACAGACGCCAGTCGACTGCCACTGCGGACCCGCTGACTTCCCGGGCGGCCTGGCGCTGTAGGGGAGACCTCCACCAGGCCGGTGCCCGGTGGGGGCAGACCGTGGGCCAACCTCCTACAGTTTCTGGCGTGACCCGCACTGAGCCGACGCGACGATGGGCCGCCGCCCGTCCTCTGGCGGTCGACGCGGCGCTGGCGGTGGTGGTCCTGCTTTTCTGCCTCGCCTTCCCGGGGCCGCCGGCCGAGTCCCGGCGCCTCCTCGTCCCGATCGACGCGCCCACCGCGGTGCTCTGTGTCGTTGCCTGCGCCCTGCTGGTCCTGCGGCGCCGGTACCCGTGGTGGGTGTGGGGCGCGACGACGGTCGCGGGCATCGTGGGCGTCGCCGAGGCCGGCGGGCCATCGCGCGCCCTCATCCCGGCAATGGTCGGGGTGTACACGTTGAGCACCCGGGTGCCGACCCGGCCCGCCCTGGCCACCGCGATCATCACGCCCCTGGTCCCGGTCGCGATCATCCTGGCCGTGAGCGAGGTCAACCCCCTCGAAGCCTTCGCCTACGGGCTCGGACCGTGGAGTGCCCTCGCCGCCGTCAGCGGCATGGCCGTGCGCAGCCAGCGGGCGGTCGTCAGCGCCGCCCACGAACGGGCGCGTCTCGCCGAGGAGTCCCGCGAGGGGGAGGCCCGACGTCGCGTGTCCGAGGAGCGGCTGCGGATCGCCCGTGACCTGCATGACGTCGTCGCCCACCACATCGCCGTCATCAACGTTCAGGACGGTCTCGCGTCCCATCTCATCCGCACCGACCCCGACCAGGCCGCGGTTGCCCTCGCGCACGTCCGCGAGGCGGGACGGGTCGTTCTCGCCGACGTCCCCGGCCTGCTCGGGATGCTCCGGGCCGACGAGGACCCCGTCGAGACCATGCCGGCGCCTCAGTTGTCGGACCTCGACGACTTGGTCGAGCAGGCTCGGCGGTCCGGCCTCCAGGTGACGACCCAGCGGTCGGGAGAACCGCTGTACCTCGGCGCGGGAGTCGAGCTCACGGCATACCGGATCGTCCAGGAGTCACTGACGAACGCGGGCCGCCACGGAGCGGGGGCGGCGCTGTTGACGGTGGCCTACGACGAGAACGGGTGCACGGTCGAAGTACGAAATCATATCTCTCCCAACGGGAAGGGCGACGCCTTGAGCGGCCAGCACGGGCTGACGGGTATGCGCGAGCGAGCGGCGTCGGCCGGAGTCACCCTCACCGTCGGGCCCAGCCACGCCGACGAGTGGCTTGTTCACTGCCACCTCGACGCTCGCGTGGGAGGGCGGATGGCATGACGACGCGGGTGCTGGTGGCCGATGACCAGAGCCTGATCCGCAAGGGGTTCGCCGCGCTCGTCGGCAGTGCCGACGGGCTCGAGGTCGTCGGGGAGGCCATCGACGGTGCCGACGCCGTCCGGCAGACGCGGATGTTGCGGCCCGACGTCGTCCTCATGGACATCCGGATGCCGGGCACGGACGGGCTGTCCGCGACGGAGCAGATCACCACGGACCCCGGCCTCGGCACGGTGCGGGTGCTTGTCCTGACGACGTTCGAGACCGACGACTACGTCGTCGCGGCGCTGCGGGCAGGGGCGAGCGGCTTCCTCGGCAAGGGAGTCGAGCCCGAGGAGCTCATCGCCGGGATCCGGCTCGTCGCCACCGGCGAGGCGCTGCTGTCACCGCAGGCCACCCGATCGGTCATCGCCCGCGTCGTCGGACAACCCGACGGACCGACCGACGGCGTGCCGGACCATACCCTCGACGCGCTGACCGACCGGGAGCGCGAGGTCATGGCCCTCGTCGCGCAGGCTCTGTCCAACGACGACATCGCCACTCGGCTCCACCTCTCGCCGCTCACGGCCAAGACCCACGTCAACCGCGCGATGACCAAGGTCGGTGGGCGCGACCGGGCGCAGCTCGTCGTGCTGGCCTACCGCTCCGGGCTCGTGCGCGCCGGGGAGCCCGGGCCGGCCTGACTCGGCCTGACTCGAGCCGTGGATACCACGGCATACCGCCGTCGTCGTAGTGGCACGGGCCTGCGCGTGGAGGACGACGCGGCGCGCCCGGACGGGGAGTCTTGGGGAACACCCAAGACGAAGGCCTCCTCATGATCGAGATCCAGCAGCTACGCAAGGTCTACGGCGACGTCACCGCCGTGGACGGAATCGACTTCACGGTCGAGCCCGGAGTGGTGACCGGGTTCCTCGGCCCCAACGGCGCCGGCAAGTCGACGACGATGCGGATGATCCTCGGGCTCGACCGACCGACGAGCGGGCGGGCCCTGGTGAACGGCCGCGGCTACGTCGAGGCGCCGGCGCCGATGGCCGAGCTCGGGGCCCTGCTCGACGCGAAGTCGGTCGACAAGGGCCGCACCGCGCGCAACCACCTGCTCGCCCTCGGCGCGACCATCGGGGTCCGGGCCTCGCGCGTGGACCAGGTGCTCGACACGGTGGGGCTGACCGACGTAGCCGGGAAGGCGGCGGGCTCGTTCTCGCTGGGGATGAGCCAGCGGCTCGACATGGCCGCCGCGCTGCTCGCCGACCCCGGCGTACTGATCCTCGACGAGCCCGTCAACGGCCTCGACCTCGACGGGATCCAGTGGATCCGGGCGCTGCTCACCGAGCTCGCTGACGAGGGTCGGACCGTGCTGCTCTCGTCCCACCTCATGAGCGAGATGCAGCTTGTCGCCGACCACCTCGTCGTCATTGGACGCGGTCGGATCCTCGCCGACTCATCCATGGTGGACTTCATCGCGACCGCATCCGACGACCGGGTCCGAGTCGAGTCACCGGATGCTGCCCGGCTCGCGGACCTGCTGGCCGGCGACGGGGTCACGATCACGTCCCACGAGACGGGGCAGCTCGACGTCTCCGGTGTCGGTGCGCCCGCGATCGGAACGCTCGCGGCCCGACACGGGATCGTCCTGTACGCCCTCACGCCCGCCGTTGCCTCCTTGGAGTCGGCCTATCTCGAACTTACCCGCGACGCCGTCGACTACGTCGGCAGCGTCCAGCACGGCGACCCCGTCGGGGCCGCCGGGAAGGCCGCCTGATGACCACGCAGAGCACCACGTCGACCACCGGTTCGGCCGCAACGTCGCGCGAGCAGAGCGGCGGGTCAGCCACCGGGTCGCTCGACCCGAGCGTCCAGGGTGCGACACCAGCCGGTTCGGGCCGACACCGTGTCGGCAGTGAGCCGGGCCGCGGCGCAGGCGCGTCGACGGCCTACCGACTGACGATGATGCGCGTGCTGAATTCCGAGTGGATCAAGCTGCGGACCCTGCGCGGCACCTGGATCGGGCTCGGAGCCGTGCTGGCCGTGCTGATCGGGATCGGTGCGATCGCTGCGGCGGTGTCGACTGGTTCGGTCACGCCGGACCGCGGCGGCGGGCCGCCTCGTGGGACCGGACCGCTGTCCACGGTGCTGCTCGGCGCCAACTTCGGTGTGCTCCTCATCGGCGTGCTCGGGTGCCTCGCAGGAGCCCGCGAGTACGGCTCGCGAATGATCACGGCGACCGTCGCGGCGGTGCCGCGCCGGTGGCAGGTCGTCGTCGCCAAGGCGGCGGCGCTCGGGGCCGTTGTGGTCCCAGTGGCTCTCCTCGGGGTGTTCGGCGCGTTCTTCATCGGGATGGCCGTGCTGTCAGGGGGCGGCGGGGCGACGGTCGCGCTGAGCGACCCCGGGATCGTGCGCTCCCTCATCGGGACGGCGCTCTACCTCTGCGCCATCGCGTTGCTCGGCCTCGGCCTCGGCGTCCTGCTGCGCAGCACGGCCGCCAGCATCGGCGTGCTGATCGGTGGAGTTCTCATCCTGCCGGGGATCGCCGGGGCACTCCTGCCGTCGAGCTGGAGCGAGGTGCTCAAGTACCTGCCGACGAACGCCGCCGCATCTTTCACGTCGACAACCCCCCCGGCCGGAGACCTGAGCGCCGGGCCCGGAGCGATCGTCCTCGTCGCCTGGGTGGTTCTCGCCCTCGGCGCCGCCACGGTCGCCATCCGCCGCCGAGACGTCTGAGTCCCTGTCCCCCTGCATTCCCTCGACCCAACGGAGACCGCCATGACCGCGTCACCAGATCTATCCCTCTCTCGCACCGGCGCAGCCGCCACCCGGGCGGGCGCGATAGCCGCCGTCGGCTCCGTCCTCGCCGTCGTTGTGGTCGGGCTCGTCGGGAAGGCGCTCGGGGCGCCCGACGTCATGCAGCTCTCAACACCCGCGCTCGCGACCCTCACCATCGTCGGCGTGGCCGTGGCCACCCTCGGGTGGGTGCTGATCTCTCGCCGGCACGGGGGAGCCCGCCTGCTGCGGGTGCTCGTGCCGGTCGTCCTACTCGTGTCCTTTGTGCCCGACCTTCTTCTCGGTGTCAGCGGCACGGCGTGGGGTGCGGTAGCCACCCTCATGTGCGCTCATCTCGCGGTGTTCCTCGTCACGATCCCCGTGCTGGCGCGGATGCTGCCGCCCGAGGCCTTCGCTCGCTAGGGTGATCGTCGACATAGCGGAGCCGCCGACCGCCCTCCCCCGGCGCGTCGACGGCTCCCGCTCGCTGCTGATCTCCGCGAGCTTGCCTGCATCCGCGTTGGCGGATCAAACGGACTGCGAGGTCCGCTGGCTGGTCGGCCCGCACCGGCCAGGTCGCCTGCTGAACAGGCGACAGGGGGATCGACGTCGAGAGCTCGGTCGAGATCGACGAGCTGGGGCTGCTTCCGACCGACCCGCTCCCGTCGTACGTCGCATGCGCTGGCGCGCGCTGGCACTCCCTGCCACGCGCCGCGGGACGCCCGAGGGCAGCGCCGTGCCGTCGACTGGCTACTGGACCGCGGGCTCATCGACGACAACGCTGCTGCGACGTTCGCCGACGACCACCCCGAGCCCGAGCTGCCCCGAGCCCGGCCTGCCCTGACCCGGCTCAGCCGACGGTCGTGGCCAGCGTGATCTGATGGTCCGCCGCGATGAGCTCCGCGGCACGTTCCCCGATCATGATCGTAGCGGCGTTGGTGTTGCCGCTGACCACGGTCGGCATGACGCTCGCGTCGGCGACCCGGAGCCTGGCCACGCCGAACACCCGCAGCTCAGCGTCGACGACACTGCCCATCCGGCACGTCGACGTCTCGTGGTAGACGGTCAGGGCGTAGTGCCGCGCGAGGTCCTCGAGCAGCGCGTCGCTGGGGGCGGCGCCCGCGACGTGACCGTGCGCCTGGGCCAACGCAGGGGGCACCATCAGGGGTCCGATGCCGGCCCCGGGCCAGTGGTCGACGATGTCCAGGGCTCGTCGCATCACCGCCACGATCACCGTCACGTCATGCGGGTCGGCGAGGTAGTTGAGGTCGATCTGCGGCGCGTCCGCCGCGTCGTTGCTGACCAGGCGGACCTCGCCCTCAGAGTGCGGCTGCACGGGGTTGGGGAGCACGACGACCGTCTCGGCATCCGCCGACAGGGCGACGTCGGGGTCGTCGAAGTACGCGGCCGGATCGATCCGGAAGAGGTGCTTCCAGATGTCGGGCGTGTAACCACAGGCCAGCAATCCGATCTGGGCGTCGTGGGTATGCGGGTCCCCGAGCCCCGTGGAGAAGAAGGCCACGGCGTCGTAGAAGGAGGAGGACGCCAGCCCCTGACCCGTGGTGGCCCACTCGGTCACCCGTCGCTCCGCCTCGGCCTTGAGCGCGAGCAGCCCGGGCGGCAGGCCCTCGTCATCGGCGGGGTCGGCAGGCAGTGGACCGGCGGGGGCGCGCAGCGCGTCAGGGCCGAGCGAGATCGCGATCTCTGTCATCGTCAGCGCCACGCCCGGAGCGGGGAACGCGAGCGGCACGTGCAGGTGGTCCTTGAGGTGCTTGCCGACGTGCGGGTTGTCCAGCACGCACTCCACGCCCACGGATGCGAGCTCCTCGCTCGGCCCGATCCCGGACAGCAACAGCAGCTGCGGTGAGCCGATCGCACCGGCACTGAGCACGACCTCATGGTCGGCGTGGATGGTCCGCGTACGACCGTCCGCGTCACGGTAGCGCACGCCTGTGGCACACAGCCCGGCTCCGTCGGGCTCCATCAGTACCTGCTCGACCCGCGCGTGGGTGATCACCGTCAGGTTGTCGCGCTCCATCACCGGCTCGAGGAACGCATGATATGTCGAGGAGCGCATCCCGTTGCGGGTGGTGGTCTGGAAGAGCGACGCGCACCCGACGGGGCCACCGCGGTCGCGCCCGTTGTAGTCGCCCCTCGGGATGCCGGCGGCCTCGGCCGCCTCCACGAACTGCTCGGCCGCGACCGTCCGCGGCGCGCGGACCGACACTCCGAGCGGGCCACCCACACCGTGGGCGTCCTCGTCGATGACGACGCCCTCCGGCGGGTCCGGCGGCGCCAGGTCCTCACTCTTGAGGAAATACGGCAGCACCTCGTCGTAGGACCAGCCCTTGCCCCCGTCGGCGGCCCACCCGTCGAAGTCACCCGGGTGACCACGCACGTAGGCCATGTAGTTCAGGCCGGAGGAGCCGCCGAGCATTCTGCCTCGGGGCACCATCATCCGACCGTCGGTCAAGCCCTTGCCGGCTCCACCGGGATCCCCGGTGTACATCCAGTCCACCTCCGGATCGAGCTGCAGCGAGGCGACCGCGGCCGGCATCACCTCGCGGGCCGGCGGCGCGCCCCCCGCCTCGACGAGCGCGACGCGCACCGATGGGTCCTCGGACAGACGGGAGGCGACGACCGCGCCCGCCGATCCACCCCCGACCACGATGACGTCGAATCGGTCAGCGACGGGTGGCGTGGACGGACTGGCTGCGTCACTCATCGACGCCACCTCTCATACGGGGTCGGCGATCAGGACGGGTCACCTGATGATGTCTACCACTCATCCGGCGAGCACCGGATCCGAGACGTCCTCAGGCCATGAACGCCGACCCGAAGATGCGGGGGAGCTTGGCCCACGACGGATCGGCCGCGAAGCGGGTGAGGAGCTCGCCGGTCGTGCGTGCGCTGCGGGCCGTGACGAACCACGGGGGCTTGGGTGTCAGTGCGAACTCGCCGCCGACGGCCGACCGGGGGAAGGGACGAAAGGGGCCGCGGACGACGGTGCGCTCGACGTCGGCGAGCAGGAACGCGTTGTGTACCACGCCGATACCGCTCTGAACGTCCTCGAGGGTGTGCCCGGGAAAGGCACCCCACGAGGCGTTCGCGGTCAGGAAACCGGCCCCCGTCCACGCGTTGATGGCGATGGTTCCGTACTCGAGTCGCGCGATCGCGTCCTCGAACGCGCCGCCGAGGGCCTTCATGGTCGCGGGGTCGACGAGGACGTTCGCACCAAGGGTGCCGACGAAGTCGTGGTTCACCAGGTCGACGGCGGCGTCGAGGAAGGCCTGACCGGTGCCTGGCTCGTCGACGATGCCGAGCACGGGGGCGAAGTACTCGGTGGTCTCGACGACCGAGGCCGCGTCGGAGCCGCGGGCGTCGACGAGCAGTCGCCCGCCGTCCGGCCCCAGCCGCTCGGCATCGCTGTAGGCGGCGGCCGCGGCCGCGACCCGCTCCCCGCTGCGGGGATACCAGGCCTCGCGTCCTGGTGCCTTGGTCATCGCGACGCGCAGCTGCTCGACGAAGTCCTCGCGCTGCGGCCAGTCGCTGCTCAGCACGACCACCTGGCCGGCGATGCAGTTGTAGCCGCCGTTGTGCAAGCGCTGCGTCGCGACGTGCTCGGCCTGGAAGGCGAGGTCCGCCGCCGACCATTCACCGGGCACCACGATGATCGGCGAGACCCCACCCAGCTCACTCGTGATCGGCGTCTCGAGCAGCGGCGTACCCGCAGCCCGGCGCCGGACGGCATCCTCGCCGCGTCCCCACACGATGAGGTCGTGGGTGGCCGCGCTTCCGGTGATGTGCACGTGCGAGATGCCATGGTGCTGAGCGAGGTATCCGCCCACGTCGCCGCCACCGACGACGATGGCGAGGAGCCCGAGGTCGATCAGTGGAGCGAACGCCGCCTGGTAGGCGGGGAGCAGCTCGTCGAGCGTCGGGTTGAGCTTGAGGACGACGACCCGGTTGTTGGCAACGAGCTCGTAGATGACGTCGAGCGGAGCAATCGAGGTGATGTTGCCGGCCCCGAGGACCAGGCCGACCCCACCGGTCTCGGACGGGGTATGCGCCCCGATCCCTGCGCGCGAACGCACCTGGTCGGCGGTCACCCCCGGCGTGATCCACACGTCCGCGGTGAAGCCGTGGAGCAGGAGGTACTCAAAGCGGTTCGAGGGGAGGGCCGGGACGGTCACCCGACCACCGGGGGCTGTGCCGAGGTTCTTCCCGTCGATGGGGCTGTGGCCCGCGGCCATGGCAGAGAGCGAATGCTGGAGGGCGAGCAGCGCGGTCAGCGTGCAGTAGGGCCCCGAGATCCACTCCTCGCCCACCAGTGGAGAGGCAGCGTCCAGGCCCTTGGCGCGCACCGCGCCGGCCACCCAGTCATCAGCAGCTGCGGCGACACTTCGGTGAACGTCAGCGAGAAGGCCCACTCGCGCCGACAATCCCATCGCTGCCCAACGCAGCTCGCCCTGTTTCATCCCTGCGACGACGGCGTCGAGGCCTTCTCGCGTCAGTGCCGACAGCTCGCCCTTCGGGACGGGGGCGAAGGTCGGTGCGGTCGATTGCGTCGTCATACGGCTCCTCGTCGGGGTACTACGGGATCGTGATCTGGCCCTCGGAGAGGCGGTCACGGTAGCGCGCTCAGTATCACCCCCGAGCTCGTCCCACTCATACGGTTTCGCCGTCATGCAAGCTCAGCGGCCAGCTGAGCCTGCAGGGCCGCCATCGCCGTGAGTGTTCTCGCGTGCGCTGAGATGGTGAAATGGTCGAGAAGCGCCCGCGGATCGCGATAGCAGACCCTCGTCGTCCCATGGTCGTCCCAGATCAGCATCCGCAGCGGCAGGTCGATGCCCGCCCGCGGGTCATCCTGCATCAATCCGGTTCCAGTGGCGGGACTCCCGAAGACAATGACGATCTCGTCCGCGAGATCCAGACCGGATTCGCGCGCGCCTGCGGCATGGTCGATCACGGCGAACACCGTGATCCCTCTTGCATCCAGAGAGACCAGGAGCGCGTCGACCGATTCGGCAACGGACGCCGCCGAGGTGGTCACGAGGAGGCCATCGCCCATGTGCTACTCCAGTCACTCGGCGCCGAGGGCACTCCCCGAAGGGACGCCCGGATACAGGGGAGGGTCGACGCTACCGTGGGGCCTTCTGCGCGCCCGATGAAGGTGGGTGGCCCTCACTTGTCCACGTTAGCCATCACCACGTAAGGACGATGCCACGATGACCGAAGCTGTGCAGCAACCAGTGCTGACCCCCCTTACCCGCTCGGCGATCTTCCTCGTGCTGGACGT
This sequence comes from Lapillicoccus sp., assembly GCA_965277795.1. Taxonomy (GTDB): domain Bacteria; phylum Actinomycetota; class Actinomycetes; order Actinomycetales; family Dermatophilaceae; genus Lapillicoccus. The sequence continues at coordinate 998,542 of OZ255840.1, read as the reverse complement.
CAACGAGGGCGGTGCGGACGCAGTGCGGGCGGTGCTGACCAACCTCGGCGGGCTACAACGCTCCGTCGGGTCCCGGGTGCCCGACGCACGCCTGGTGTGCGTGGTGGGAGTTGGCTCGCGAGCCTGGGGGCGGCTGTTCAGCGGCCCCCGTCCAGCCGGTCTGCACCCGTTCCATGAGCTGCGCGGGGGCAAGCACGACGCCCCGTCGACGCCGGGTGACCTGCTGTTTCATCTCCGGGCCGAGAGCCAAGACCTGTGCTTCGAGCTGGCCGGCCAGATCATGGACGCCCTCGGGGCAGCGGTGTCGGTCGTCGACGAGGTACACGGGTTCACGTCCTTCGACCAGCGTGACCTGCTCGGCTTCGTCGACGGCACCGAGAACCCCCCATTCCCGGCGGCCGCAGCCGCGGTGACCATCGGCGACGAGGACGCTGACTTCACCGGCGGCAGCTATGTCGTCGTTCAGAAGTACCTGCACGACCTCGACACCTGGAATGGGCTCACGACCGATGAACAGGAGGGTGTGATCGGACGCACCAAGCTCACCAACATCGAGATGTCCGATGAACAGAAACCCGCCAACTCCCACATCGCCCTCAACGTGATTGCCGACGACGGGGGCAAGCAGCTGCAGATCCTGCGCGACAACATGCCGTTCGGCTCCTTTGCGACCCGCGAGTTCGGCACCTACTACCTTGCCTACGCTCGGTCTCCTGCGGTCATCGAGCGGATGCTGACCAACATGTTTCTCGGTGACCCACCCGGCAACTACGACCGGATCCTGGACTTCTCGACCGCCGTCACGGGGACCCTGTTCTTCGTACCGACCGCCGACTTCCTCGACGACCTGCCCCCGCGCCGAGCACAGGTCGGCGACAGAACCAGGTTGCCCGCGCAACTCTCCGACCTTCCGGTCGTCTCGGCCTGGCAGGAGTCGCCATGAACCGACTCAGGAGGAGTCACCTGCCGCCCGCGCAGACGCGCACCGCCTCATGTGCCGGACTCACCTCCTGCTGCGCCCGATGTGGTGCGTCCTCGCAGCTCCCGCCGTGTGTGGTGGGTTTCAGCAGCCACGTGCCGGACCGGCCGACCGCGCATCGACTCCACGATCGCGCATTCCACTCGGGCTTCTGAGCCGCGCCGCGGCCCGGTCCCTGGCAGGTCCCCTCATCTACGGCGGGCGTCGGCCATCGCAACCGGCACGCCGGCTGGCTCGATTGCTCTAGAGTTCGGTCTCGATCCTCCACGAGCGAGGTGGGAAATGGCCAGGCGGGACGAGCGGACGCTGCTGACCATCGCGCGGTGCCCGAAATGCGGCGGAGCGCACGACCTGTTGCTGTCCTACGTCGTCGACGCCGGAGTCATGGTCTTTGGTGGCGCATCGACCTCCGCTCAGCAGGCGCCCGAGTGGGACGTGATCGTCCAGTGCCCGGTTGAGGGCCGCCGTTACCACCACACGGTCGCAATCCCCGTCGGCGCCGGTGAACGGGTCGTCTCAGCCCAGGTGGACGACCAGGCCGACGCGGCGATACTGACGACCGAAGAGCGAGAACGGCCCCGCGGCAACGGATCTGCGGAACCGGACCCCTTGGCCGAGGAGTTCACAGCCTGGGTCACCGGCTCGCTGGACCGGGCACTCGACTTCGTCAAAACCATGTCGACGACGGCGGCCACCTTGGTTCCGGTGTACTTCGCGGTGATCGGCTACCTCAAGCCCGCCGGCCAGGGCGGGTCGTGGCAGGTCTTCGGGCTGGCCGCGCCGGTGCTCTTCGTCGCGACCGTCCTGCTGTGCATCCTGTGCCTTCGTCCCCGTCTCTTGGTGACCCACGCCGGTGCGGACTTCGAAGCGCTCCGCCGCCACCGGCTGCAGCTGATCTCCCGGTGGCTGACAGCGGCCACGGTGACGTTCGTCAGCGGTCTGGCGTGCGCGCTGGTCATCTGGGCCCGACTGGCCTTCCGCTACTGAGGGGATGTCGGAGATGGTCGACCCGATCTTGTTCGGAGGGACCCGCACCGGTGCCGCGGGCCAGCCCCTGCTGGACCACCTGCCAGTCGGCAAGTACGTCACAGACTTCAACCGCTGGCTGGCCGTCGTCCACGCCCACACGCCCGAGGCGCCTACCGAAACCGAGCCGTTACGCGTCTTCGATCCGTGGTCGATGTTGCCGCGGTTCCGCGACGACTATGAGAGTGGCCAGCTCCGTACGGACGTCGGGCTCTCCGTGCAGGACGCGGCGTTGCTCACCCAACTGATGGCGCGCATGCCGGTGACCTGCCTGCTCAGCGATCGCTTCGCCGATCAGCCAACCGAGATGCTCCGGCGTAAACGCGTCCTGCCCCCACGGGAGCTCGCCGCCCAGAGCCGGCACAACCTGGCGCGTATTCATGGCATCCGGGTGTCGGCACAGACCTGGCTCGGTTCGTTCGGCCACTCGATCACCCTGGTCAGCGGGGACCCAGGCGGCCGCTGGATCGAGTATCTGGACAACCAGGGCAGCCGGACCTTGATCGAAGGTGCCACCCGGGCCGGGGACGGGTCCCCCGAGGCGTGGCGGATCCCCACCGAACGGTTCGCCGAGATCGTCGTCGCGGTGGCCCTGCCCCAGATGGTTGCCGATGTCTGGACCGAGGACCAGCAGGACACCACGCCGGTCGGTCCCCCAGCCGATGAGCCGAAGTGGCGGCCCTGGCTCCGGACCGAGCGTGAGGCGAGGTTCGACCTGATGTCGGTGGACTCGAAGCGCCACCCGGGGTCTCGGGCCCGTCAGGCCAACGCCACCTGGGCGTTCGCCCAGCTCATCAACCGGAACGAGCTTGCCGAGGAGACCGTGCGATGGATCAGGCGCGCGGCGCTCATGGGCAGCACAGCGGCCGCCCGGCAGCTGATCGTCACACGATTGGCTCAAGGCGACGAGGACGAGAGCCAGTACTGGGCCACAGCGCTCAGCGGAGAGACGCTCTTCGTCGACGAATCAGCCGACATCGACGATGTCAACCTCGATGCTGCCGGGAGGCTGCCGATACAGAGCGGCTCGTTCCACGCCACCACCCGCGCCGCCTGGGATGCCGCAATCGCGATGACCGATCCGGCTCAGCGGGAGGACGCCCTCGGCTTGTTCGACCAGGTCATCGCGGAGGGTCATCACGAGCTGGCGCCGAACGCGGCGCTGAAGGCCGCCAACCTGGTCCTCGCGGCCGGCGACACCGAGCGCGCCGTCTGGTACTTCCGGCAGGCCACCCTGTCCACCTGCCTGCCGGTGATCGTGCCGGCCGCAATGGGGTTCGCGACGGCCAGCAGGCAGCTCGGTGACCCGGCCGGCCGGGTCGCGGGACTGGGCCGGGCCGCCTTCAGCGGTCTGCCGACACCGATGGACCTGCGGGCGGTCTGGCCGATCCTCAAGCAGGGCAGCGGATCTTGAACCGCGTGGTTGCCGTCGCCCGTCAGGGCGGTTGCGCGAGTGGACCACCGTCGGACGAAAGACCCCCACCCTGGTAGCGAACGGCATACAACGACATGCTCGGGAAAAATCCGCGGTCGGCACACGATCCGAGCCGCTGTGCGAACCCGGAGAGGTCAGGGCTCAGTGTTGGGCCGGAGCGTTGGCAGGCCAGCTGATCGCGCGCATAACGTCCCCCTTATCTCAGGTGACGGGACCCTGGTCTACCGCGTCGCGCATGACGTCGAGGAGGCGAACCATCGCTGCCGTCCTGCGGTAGCTGCGGGCCGGTGCAATCTCACTCATCTGAGCGATGAGGGGGAGGTCCGACTCCGGCACCGTGACCTTGGCCATCGACCAGTGCGCGAAGGTTCGGGGGCCCGTTCGTCCCTCGAACAGCACCTCGACCCCGTCATGCCGTGGATCACCCTGGATGGTGACGAACAGAGACCGCACGTCGGCTTCTTTGCCCTCCAGCACCTGGACGAACCACTGCCCGGTGAGCAGGAGAGCCCCGGTGATGTTTCGCTTCTCGTTGTTGGACCGGGCCCGAGCGAAAAGGTCCCCCAGCTCGTCCTGGCGTTCTTCTGCAGACAAGCAGTCGTGGCTGCGGTACATCAACTGGAAGGTCGTTCCGGCCGTCGTTCGGCGCGGCTCATTCATCATCGCTGACCTCCTCGAAATCACTCCTTGCGAGACTCACCGCATCAACCCCACGTTCCCCAACGCAATGAAACACGAGTGATAAGCCGATGGCCGCGCCCGTCAGCATACTCACCGGCCTGCTCGCACATGCGTGTCAGCGGCCAGGCCGTCGGCGTACAAGCCGACCTGTCTCAAGCTGCGGACCTGCACACGATGACTCAAACCCCCGTCGATTCCTACGTCCCCCTGGACGTCCTCATCATCAACGCCGGCATCGAAACCCGCACTTGCCGCTCGAGACCAGGCAGGCCGACGGCGACAAGGTCATGGCCATCAACAATCGAGAGCTCCTTGTTCGGCACGTATACCGGCGCGAGACAGCTCATCGCGCCCTGCGGCGGGAAGTGATCCCGGCCAAGATGACAACCCTTGACGCCGCCATCCCGCTCGGGCGGTCGGTCAAGCTCGCCGTGCGGCTCGAGCTGCTGTCGAGCGTTCAAACGCACCCCGTACCTGCACAAGGACATGGACGCCTCGGCCACCGCTCACCAAGGCGGCACGGTTCGCTTCGCTGTCGACCCGACCTCCTCTGCGCTCGACGTCAACGGCAAAGCCCATGACGCGGACAACCTCGATGTCATCGACGGCAGCTTCATGCCCTCGATCGGCGCCGTCAACCCGACCCTCACCATCATCACCAACGCCCTGAGCGTCGCCGATCACATCGCCGCACGACTGTAGCCACGCACGCAACCTGTGACCGCGATTCTGCGGGGGTTGCCTCCGGCATCCGGCAATCGGTCAGGTGAACGCGCTGACGCCGGTGATGTCTCGGCCGACGATGAGGGTCTGCATGGTCTCGGTCCCCTCGAACGTGTGGATGCCCTCGATGTCGGCCATGTGCCGCATCACATGGTTCTCGACGAGGATCCCGTTGCCTCCGAGGAGGTCTCGTGCATCGGCGATGATCTCGCGTGCCTTGCGGGTGTTGTTCATCTTGGCTAGTCCGGCGACGGTCGGGCTGAGCCTGCCGGCCTCGGCGAGCCGGCCGATCTGCATGCAGTACAGCTGCATGCCGGTCAGGTCGGCCAGCATCCGGACCAGCCGCTGCTGGACGATCTGGAAGTGCACCAGCGTCTTGCCGAACTGCTTGCGCTGCCGCGCATACGTCAAGGCCGTGTCGTAGGCCGCCGTGGCGTGCCCCAGGGCCATCCAGGCGCAGGTGCCGCGTGTCGTGGCGAGCACGCGGCCGGTCTCTCGGAACGACGTTGCACCGGGCAGCTTGTTCTCCGCCGGCACCCGCACTCCGGTGAGCGTGATGTCGGCCTGCCACACCGAGCGCAAGGCGAGCTTGCCGTCGATCCGGGTCGCGAGGAACCCCTGCGCCGGGGTCTCGACGACGAACCCGTTGACCTGCCCGTCCTCGGTGTTGCGTGCCCACACGACGACGAGGTCGGCGACGGTCCCGTTGCCGATCCATCGCTTGGCCCCATCGAGGACCCACTCGTCGCCATCACGACGGGCGGTCGTCTCCAGCGCGATCGAGTCCGACCCGTGCTCCGGCTCGGTCAGGGCAAAGGCACCCAGCTTGTCCATGGTGGCCATCGAGGGCAGCCACCGCTGCTTCTGCTCCTGCGACCCGCAGATGTCGATCGCCTTCATCGCCAGGCCGGCGTGCACGCCGAGGAAGGTCCCGAGGCTGCCGTCACCGCGGTGCAGCTCCATGTGGACCAGGCCGCAGGCCATCGGGCTCATCCCCGCGCACCCGTAGCCCTGGATCTCCTCGCCCACCAGGCCGAGTCCCGGCAGCTAGCGGATCAACGGCCAGGGCAGCTCGGCGCGCTGCCAGTAGTCGCCTGCGACGGGCAGCACCTGGTCGTCGACGAAACGACGGGTGGTGATGAACCGGTCCCACTGCTCATCGGTGAACTGCTCCCGCACGGTGAAGAAGTCGGTGCCGAGAGCCTGGCCGAGGTGTTCGTAGCTCACGCTTCACCTGCGTCGGTCGGAGCCTCGACGGAGCGACGCAGGATCTTGCCGGTGGGTCCCTTGGGCAACGCGTCGACGATCCACACGCGCCGCGGGTACTTGTAAGCCGCGACGCGTGACTTGACGAACTCCTGAAGCTCGTCGGGTTCGGCTGACGCGCCGGGTTTGAGCGCCACCGCGGCGCCGACCTCCTCACCGAGGTCGTCATGAGGCATACCGACGACGGCGACCTCGGCCACGGCGGGGTGCTCGTAGAAGACCTCCTCGATCTCACGCGGGTAGACGTTGTAGCCGCCCCGGATGATCAGCTCCTTCTTGCGGTCGACGATGAAGTAGTAGCCGTCGTCGTCGACCCGCGCCAGATCGCCGGTGCGGAACCACCCGTCGACCATGGCCTCAGCCGTCGCCTCGGGGCGGCCCCAGTAGGACTTCATGACGTTCTCACCCCGGATGACGATCTCACCGACGTCCTCACCGCCGACCTGCTTGCCGTCGTCGTCGACGAGGCTCAGCTCGACCCCGCGCAGCGGTGTCCCGATCGACCCCGGCTTGCGCTCGGCGTGCGGGTGGTTGAAGGACGCCACCGGTGAGGTCTCGGACAACCCGTACCCCTCGAGGATGATGCAGGCGAAGGTCTCCTCGAAAGCCTTCAGCACCTCCACCGGCATCGCCGACCCTCCGGTCACACAGGTCCGCAGCGTCGAGAGGTCGGGGCGTGCGTCTGCTGGGTGGTGCAGCATCGCCGAGTACATCGTCGGTACGCCCTCGAAGACGGTCACCGCGTCACGGGCGACGATCTCGAGCGCCTTGGCCGGGTCGAAGCGCGGCAACAGGGTCAGGCACGAACCGGAGAGCACCGAGGCGTTGAGCCCGCAGGTGAGGCCGAAGACGTGGAACAGCGGCAGGCAGCCCATGATGACGTCGTCGGGCGTCAGCTCGAACAAGGTCTGCGCCGATGAGGAGGCGTTGCTCGCCAGGTTGCGATGGGTGAGCTCGGCGCCCTTGGCCTGACCGGTGGTCCCCGAGGTGTAGAGCAGGACTGCCGTGTCGTCGTCCGCGCGTTCCACCAGCGCGGCGGCGTCCTGACCACTGAGGTCCGGACCCATCGCACCCATCGGGACGACGTCGACGCCGAGCGGCTCGGCCGCGGCCTGCGCCGCCTGCGCCATGTCCTCCCAGACGAAAACCGTCTTGGCACCCGAGTCGGTGAGGTAGTAGGCGACCTCGCGGTCGGACAACAGGGGGTTCATCGGCACGACGACGGCGCCCGCACGCAGCGCTCCATAGAAGAGGATGGGGAAGGCGGGCACGTTGGGCAGCACCAGCGCGACCCGGTCACCTGGCTGGACGCCGCGGTGCTCGAGCAACGAGGCGACGCGGGAGGCGGCGTCGTTCAGGTCGGCATACGTCTGGGTGTGACCGTCAAGCCGGAGCGCTGGCCGGTCACCGTGTTTCCCGGCGGTGTCGTGCAGGTTCTGGGCCAGGTTCATCAGCTGTCCACGCTTTCGGTCTCGGAGCTCGGGGGCGGATGAGAGGACGCCCCCCGGGTTGGTCCTGCAGGAAGGCGGCGATGTGGGCGGCGGAGCTGCGCGGTTCCTCCAGGAGGAACAGATGCCCTCCGCCCCGCACGACATGCAGCCGCGCGTGCGGGATCCGCCAGGCCAGGATCCGTCCGTTGAGCAGCGGCACGATGGGGTCGTCGTCTCCGGACATCACCAGGGTGGGTTGCCGCAGCCGGTGCAGCCAGGGCATGCTGCTCCAGCCCTGGATGGCATACAGCTGCTGCAGGTAGCCGCTCCAGGTCAGCGGCCGCGCAAAGCGGCCGACCGACAGGTCGGGCGGCGGTCCTGCAAGGCGTGACCGCCCGCCGTAGAGGGCGCCCGCCACGGACCGGAAGTGCTCCGGGTCGTGATAACGACGTGGCGTACACATCTCCAGAAGCACCGACGGCGAACCGGGCACACCACCGATCCCCGGCATCGTTGACGCCAGTATCAACCGGCGAACCCGTTCGGGCGCCTGGTGAGCGAGCTGCTGGGCGATGGCTCCCCCGAGCGACACACCGAGAACGTCGACCTGCCCCTCACCCAAGGCGGTCAGGAGGTGCTCGACGACCCTCGCCACCGAAGGCAGTCGACGCGGGGCCCGCCACCCGTCCGACGCACCCGTGCCAGGAGCGTCGAAGGTGATGGTGCGAAACCCCAGCGGCACCAGCTCGTGCTCGAGCGGCTCCCACATGCCGAGGTTGCCACCCAGGCCCATGACGAGCAGCAGAGGCAGGCCCCTGCCGCGCGTCGAGACCTGGATGCCGAGCCCGTCGACGACGACCCGGGACTGGGTGGCCGGGGCTGCAGGCGGCTGGCGCTTCACGTCTCGAAGACGTAGCTGCCGGGGGCCGACGTCAGCACGTCGTGGCGCGCGCTGCCGAGCGTCTTGGGAGCGGTCTTCTCGCGGCCCGAGTGCGCGGTCAACCACGTGACGAAGTCGGTCCACCAGCTCCCCGGTGTCGGTTCGACCGACTCGAGGAACTGCTGGGGGTCGGCAGGGGTCTCGTCGCTGGCCCGGTAGCTGGACTTGGGGTTGCCCGGCGGGTTGACGAGAGCGGCGATGTGACCGTTGGTCGACAGGACAAAACGGCTCCGACCGCCCAGCATCTGCACGCTGCGGTAGCAGCTGGCCCACGGACAGATGTGGTCGGCGACACCCGCGACCACATAGGAGTCGACGGTCACCTTCGATAGATCGACCGGGGTGCCCAGGACGACCGTATGGCCAGGCTGAGTCAGCGCGTTGGTGACGGCCAGGTCGAGGAAGTCGGCGTGCAGCTGCGCGGCCATCCGCGTCGTGTCGGCATTCCAGTACAGGACGTCGAACGCCGGCGGCTGCTTGCCGAGCAGGTAGTTGTTGACCCAGTAGTTCCACACCAGGTCGCCGGGTCGCAGCCAGGCGAAGATCTCGGCCAGCGACCGACCGTCCAGGTAGCCGGCAGACCGCGACCGGGCTGCCGCGACCGCCGCGACTGCGGGACTCGTCAGCGCGGACATCAGGCCTGCGTGCGACTGGTCGAGGAGCGTCACACCCAGTGCGAAACCGGCCAGCCGGTGTTCCTGGCCGGACGCCACGAGGTGCGCCAGTGCGAGTGACGAGATGACCCCGCCGGCGCAGAGCGAGAACAGCACGCTCCGGCTGCTGTGCGTGATCTCCTCGACCGCCCCCAGCGCCTGAAGGACCGCGCCGACGTAGGCGTCCAGCCCCCAGTCTGCGTGCTCGCGGCCCGGGTTGCGCCACGACACCATGAACACCTGCTGCCCGGAGGCGACGAAGTGCTCCACCATGCTGCGGCCTGGCGCCAGGTCGGCCACGTAGTACTTGTTGATCGTCGGGGGGACCATCAGGAGCGGGACTGTGCGGACGCGGCGCGTCTGGGGGGTGTACTGGATCAGCTCGAAGATGTCCGTCCGCAGCACCACCGACCCCGGGGTCACGGCCAGGTCCCGTCCCACGGCGAAGGCGGTGGTGTCGACCATGCTGGGCACCCGTGGCTTCGCGGCCATGTCTGAGGCGAAGTTGCGCACCCCCCGCAGGTAGCTGGCCCCCCCGGTGTCCAGCGCGGCCTTCAACGCCGCCGGGTTGAGCACCGGACTGTTGCTCGGGCTCAACGCCTCGACGATGTTCTGCGCGACGAAGGACAGCCGCTCGTGGTCCTTCCAACCGAGGTCCGCGTCCGACACCAGCTCGGTCGCAGCCTGACCGGTCACCAGGTAGGCCTGCAGCAGGCGGTGCAGCGCCGGGTTGTCGCTCCAGGCCTGGTCGGCAAAACGACGGTCCTTGGGGCCTGCGGCAACCGTCGAGGATCCGACCGCCACCTTTGCTAGCTCTGCCGCGGTCGAGGCGGCCCGGCGACCGAGCATCCATGGCCGGGAAGCCACCTGAATGCCGAGCCGCAACCCTGGCATACCCGGGTTGAAGCGCCGCAACGGGCTGAACGCCGCCTCCACGAGCAAGGCGTCCAACGGAGCCGCGACGTCAACGTTGTCGTCGCCCATCCCCCGGTCCGGCGGGGCCGCCTTCCCACGGGGTGCAGCGTCGAGAGCCAAGGCCACTCCTTCGGAGTTTGTACGCGTGCAGCCACCGGAAACCCGCCGTCTGACCGACCTTAATCCCGCGCCCGCCAACCAGCCATCCTTCACCGGCGTGGATGCGCACGTAGCCCTCGGGAGGCGGGAGGCGGGAGGCGGGAGGGGGGAGGCGGGAGTCGAGTCGCGGCACGCTCCAGGCCACCGTGAACGCTGACGGGGCGCCCCGCAGGTCAATGGGGTTCAGCGCTGCTCGGCCGTGCTCGCCGGGGCAGGTGACGGACCTCTACCTGCCCCGGTCGCCAGGCGGTCCCGCGGATCGAGCGGACCGGCGCGTATGGGTCAGCAGCGCGCTGCCACGCGACCGCGAGGCTGTCCGCGATCAACCCGGCCTCATCCGGGTGCGCCTGGGCAGCAAGCCGGCGCAGCTCGTGGACGTCAGTGAGCTTGACCGCGACCGTCCAGGTGAGACTGCCCCGATCGTCCGATGCGGCGACCGCCGCGCAGTCGACCGAAACGATCCTGAAGGCGCCGGCCGCCAACGGCCCCTCCAGGCCGCTCGTGGGCCAGATCAGCCCGGCAACCTCGTCGAACAGATCTGCGGCGGCGTTCACCTCGGAGTCGAGCGGGGCGTCCTGGACGTTCGGATCGGCAGGCCAGTCGACTGTGACGGCGTTCTCCCTGGCTCGCAGGGCGGCCCCACGGACGGCGTCCGCATCGATGATGGCCACCTCAGCAGTAACGGTCCAGGCCCAGGTTTCCCGGTTCCTCCCACGCTGTAGCCGCTCAGCCCTGGCGGGCGGCTCCCGGTCGGGCAGGTCGAACAGGCCGGGCTCGTTGACGTCCATCGCGACCACCGTAGATGTCTGACCATGGACGTTGATGACGGGCGGGCATGCTGGGCATAGGGAGGACCTCCGGGTGGGGCAGCGGTCTGACGGCAACGCACCGTCCGGGCTTCGTAGACTCAGCGAACGCGGGAGACTCAACGGCTCCCGACCGCAGTTCCACGTGCCCGCATCCCTCACCGCCGCAGGAGCCCCCATGCCCACCACCGCGCGTACCGCCATCGTCACCGGAGCCGCCCGCGGGATCGGGGCCGCGACCGCGAAGCGGCTCGCCGCCGACGGGCACCGGGTCGGCGTCCTCGACCTCGACGCCGCCTCGTGCGCCGACACCGTAGGCGCGATCACGGACGCAGGGGGACACGCCGTCGGCGTCGGCGTCGACGTCGCCGATGCCGACCAGGTCTCAGCCGCGGTCCAGCAGGTCGTCGAGTCGCTAGGCGCCCCGACAATCCTCGTGAACAACGCCGGGATCACCCGGGACAACCTGATCTTCAAGATGACCGAGCAGGACTGGGACTCCGTCCTCGGCGTCCATCTCCGCGGCGCGTTCCTCATGACGCGCGCCGTGCAGGGTCACATGACCACCGAGAAGTTCGGCCGGATCGTCAACCTGTCCTCGACCTCCGCGCTCGGCAACCGTGGGCAGGTCAACTACGCGGCGGCCAAGGCGGGCATGCAGGGCTTCACCAAGACGCTCGCAATCGAGCTCGGCAAGTTCGGCGTGACCGCGAACGCCGTGGCTCCGGGATTCATCCAGACGGACATGACACGTGCGACGGCGGATCGGCTCGGGGTGCCGTTCGAGGACTTCATCGCGTTCTCTGCCAAAGAGATTCCGGTGCAGCGCGTCGGTCAGCCCGAGGACATCGCCGCGACAATCTCGTTCCTCACCAGCGACGAGGCGGGGTTCGTCAGCGGCCAGGTGATCTACGTCGCCGGCGGCCCCAAGGACTGACGCCGGTACGCGTCTGGCTTGGCGTATGGGGTTCGCGGCTGGGCTGGCTCAGAGCCCGAGGTCGCGGCCGATGAGCTCCTTCATGATCTCGTTGGAGCCGGCCCAGATCTTGGTGACGCGCGCGTCACGCCAGGCGCGCGCCACGCGGTACTCGTTCATGAACCCGTAGCCGCCGTAGAGCTGGACGCACTCGTCGAGCACGTCGTTCTGCACCTGGGCACTCCACCACTTGGCCTTCGCCGCGTCCACCGCCGTGAGCGCGTGCTGAGAGTGGGCCAGCACGCAGTCGTCGACGTAGGCCTGCGTCACCTCGATCTTGGTGACCAGCTCGGCGATCTTGAACTTGTTGTGCTGGAACGTGCCGATCGGTTGGCCGAACGCCTTGCGCTCCTTCGCGTAGTCGATCGTCTCGCGCAGGATCTGCGCGGCGTGCGAGACGTTGGAGACGGCCGCACCGACCCGCTCCTGGGGGAGCCGCTGCATCATGGCGATGAAGCCCATGCCCTCGTCGCCGATCCGGTTGGCGTCCGACACTCGCAGGTCCTCGAAGAACAGCTCCGCCGTGTCCGACTCGACCTGACCGACCTTGTCGAGCTTGCGTCCCCGGTTGAAGCCGGGCATTCCGTCCTCCAGCATGAACAAGGTGATGCCCTTGGCGCCCTTGCTTGCATCGGTGCGCGTCGCCACGATGACAAGGTCGGCCTGGTAGCCGTTGGTGATGAACGTCTTGCTGCCGTTGATGATCCAGTCGTCGGACCCGTCGGCCGCCCGGACGGCGGTCGTCTTGAGGGCCGCGAGGTCCGAGCCGCCGGAGGGCTCGGTCATGGCGATGGCGCAGATCAGCTCGCCCGCGGCCATACCCGGCAGCCAGCGCTGCTTCTGCTCCTCGGTGCCGAGGTCGACGAGGTAGGGCGGGCAGACGTCGGAATGGATGCCGAAGCACGACGACACGGCGGCGTTGAAGGCAGCGACCTCCTCGGCGGCGATCGCATTGAACCGGTAGTCGTTCGCCCCCATGCCGCCGAACTCCTCCGGGATGTCAAGGCCGAACAGGCCCTGCTTGCCGGCCTCCTGCCACAGCTCACGCGGGATCGACCGGGTCTCGATCATCTCCTCAGCACGCGGCTTCAGGGTCCGCTCGACGAACTCGCGGACCGTCGCCCGGAAGTCCTCGTGGTCCTGGTCAAAGATGTTGCGAGGCATGTGCTGACCGTCTCTTCCTCGGGTTACCGATAAGTAACTAAGCGCCTTCTCAGTGTCGCCGAGGGTGTCCTGGCTGTCAACGTGGCGCTCCCGACACACGCCAAGACGCGGCTGGCGAGCGGTACTGCCCCCGTGTGGGCGGCTCACCGCGTCAGACATCGACTCCCGGTATGCCTCGCTCGTCCTGCGGTTGCGTGGCGCCGGCCGTCGGCCACCCGGGTCTCAGCGGGACGGACCGCCGGCACCCCGGGTCCGAGGTCAGTCTGGCTGGTCGAGCCCGACCGCGACAGCGGCGAGCCGGTGGTCGGGGTTCCACCGGAACTCGAGGGTCGTGTGGCCCCCCGCCCGGGAGTAGCCACCGAGCCGGACGGACTGGGTGAGCAGCGCCATTCCGAGCCGGCCGAAGTCGCCCTGGCCCGTCCCTCGCGACAGCAGGACGGTGCCGTCGCCGAACACCACCCTGATCGCACGCCCGCCCGGCGCCGGGCGCAAGGCCCGCACGGGCACTCCGCGGTCCACAAGCAGCCTCAGCCGTGCGTCGAGGAGCAGGTCAGCCCCCCGCGAGTGCTCGTGCCAGACCCGGTCGAGCGCCTCCTCGAGCTCGACGTCGACGTGCTCGTCGCTGACGCCGGCTGACTGGTATGCCTCAGCGGCCAGCCGCTCAGGCGTGACCGACGCAGCACCCGGCGCGTCCTGCGGCGCCCGTTCCGCGGGAGCACGACGGCGCCAGCGGAGGCCCGCCACGATGGCGACAACCGCGATCAACAGGACGAGCCGAACGTCCACCTGTCAAGTGTGCGTCATTTTTGCTGCGACGTCCCCCCGATTCCCGTCAGGTCCAGTCGTGGGCCCAGTCGCAGGTTCAGTCGCAGGTCCAGTCGCAGGTCCAGTCGCAGGTCCAGTCGCAGGTTCAGTCGCGGGTGAGCTTGCGGTAGGTGACCCGGTGGGGGCGGGCGGCGTCGGCTCCGAGTCGCTCGAGCTTGTTGGTCTCGTAGGAGGCGTAGTTGCCTTCGAACCAGTACCAGCTCGACGGGTTCTCCTCGGTCCCCTCGAAAGCCAGGATGTGCGTCGCGACGCGGTCGAGGAACCACCGGTCGTGGCTGATCACGACGGCGCAGCCCGGGAACTCGAGCAAGGCGTTCTCCAGCGATCCGAGCGTCTCGACGTCCAGGTCGTTGGTGGGCTCGTCCAGCAGCAGAAGGTTGCCGCCCTGCTTGAGGGTGAGTGCCAGGTTGAGGCGGTTGCGCTCCCCTCCGGAGAGCACCCCGGTGGGTTTCTGCTGGTCCGGCCCCTTGAACCCGAACTGCGAGACGTAGGCACGCGACGGTATCTCGACGTTGCCCACCTTGATGAAGTCGAGACCGTCGCTGACGGTCTCCCACAGGTTCTTCTTCGGGTCGAGACCGGCGCGAGCCTGGTCGACATAGGAGATGTTCACCGTCTCGCCGACCTTGACCGCCCCCTCGTCCGGGTCCTCCAGACCGACGATCGTCTTGAACAGCGTCGTCTTGCCAACACCGTTGGGGCCGATGACCCCGACGATCCCGTTGCGCGGCAACGAGAACGACAGGTTGTCGATGAGGACGCGGTCGCCGAACCCCTTTTTGAGGTCCTTGACCTCGATGACCGTGGAACCCAACCGAGGACCCGGGGGGATAGCGATCTCGTCGAAGTCCAGCTTCCGGGTCCGGTCGGCCTCAGCGGCCATCTCCTCGTAGCGCTGCAGGCGCGCCTTGGACTTGGTCTGACGCCCCTTGGCGCTGGAACGAACCCACTCGAGCTCGTCTTTCAGCCGCTTGGCGAGCTTGGCGTCCTTCTTGCCCTGCACCTGCAGACGAGCAGCCTTCTTCTCCAGGTAGGTCGAGTAGTTGCCTTCGTAGGGGTAGAGCCGACCCCGGTCGACCTCCGCGATCCACTGGGCCACGTTGTCGAGGAAGTAGCGGTCGTGGGTGACGGCCAGGACGGCGCCGGCATACCCCGCGAGGTGCTGTTCGAGCCACTGCACCGACTCCGCGTCGAGGTGGTTGGTCGGCTCGTCCAGCAGCAGCAGGTCAGGCTTCTGCAGGAGCAGCTTGCACAGCGCCACCCGGCGGCGCTCCCCACCGGACAAGACTGTGACGTCGGCGTCCGGTGGGGGGCAGCGCAGGGCGTCCATCGCCTGATCGAGCTGGGCGTCGAGGTCCCAGGCGTCGGCGTGGTCGATGTCCTCCTGGAGTGACCCCATCTCGGCGAGCAGGGAGTCGTAGTCGGCGTCCGGCTCCCCCATCTCCTCAGAGATCTGGTTGTAGCGGTCGAGCTTCGCCTTGATCTCGCCGGCACCCTCCTCCACGTTGCCGAGGACCGTCTTGGACTCGTTGAGCGGCGGCTCCTGCAACAGGATGCCCACGGACGCCCCCGGTGCCAGGCGGGCCTCGCCGTTGGATGGCTGGTCAAGGCCCGCCATGATCTTGAGGATGGTCGACTTGCCGGCGCCGTTCGGGCCGACGACGCCGATCTTCGCGCCCGGGTAGAACGACATGGTCACGTCGTCGAGGATGACCTTCTCGTTGTGCGCCTTGCGCGCCTTGGTCATGGTGTAGATGAACTCGGGCATGCCGCAAGGCTATCCGCGGGCGCCCCACCCCTCCCAATCGGCCGACGTCTCAGCCCGCCCCCACCACCTCGTAGGCATCGGTATCGGCGTCCTGCTGACTGCGGGTGAAACCGCCACCCGGCTCGGCCAGGATGCCGACGCGCTCGTCCGGCGGGCCGCCCACCTCGTCAGAGCCGCCGCGCGGCTCGTCGAACGTCTCCTGGATGGCCTGGTCCGCGAGCCGGTCCTTGGTGTCGACTTGGACCCGATCGGGCTTGGTGAACAATGACTGTCCCCGGCTGAGGTCGTGCCCGATCGTGTAGGCATCGACCTCGACGGAGGTGCGCGGCTCCCCCTTGTCGGTCTGCCACTGGTTGACGCGCAGCCGCCCGTAGACCACCACGGGATGGCCGCGCCGGACGCTCGCCATCACGTTGGCGGCGAGCGCGTTGAAGGCGGCCACGTTGATGTAGTTCGTGTTCCCGTCGATGAAGGCGCGCGTCTCGAGGTCCCACCGCCTGGTCGTCGACGCCACTCGCAGGCTGGCGAACGGCCGGCCCGCCTTGGTCGGTCGGGTCACCGGGTCTGCCACCACGTTGCCGACGACGGTCACGAAGCTCTCGTTCATGCCTGACTCCCACCTTGACTGGTCCGCTGTTGTCCCGGGCTGTGCGACCCGGCGTGGGAGCAACCCTGCCGGCCGGCGGGAAGGCATACCAGCGCCGTTGTCTGCCCTGTGGATCGTGGGACGAGTCGGTCAGGGGGTGTGAACAACCCTCAGGTACGCGCGGCCTGGTCGAGGCTCGACCGCGTCGTGCGGTGCCGGTTGAGAACCCCGACCACGGGGTCGACGAGCCGCTGGGTGGCCACGCCGCCCACCGCCTCCCGCAACCGGGCATCGACCACCGTCCGGCGCCGCCTGGCACCCACGCGAGCGAGCGAGCGAGCCAGCCACGCCGCGAGAAGCCCGAGGATGAGCCCGCCCGCGAACAGCAGGAACGGCACGGGCAATGCTCCGAGCTTCGGGGTGTCGATCTGCGGCAGCTGGAGCCAGCCAATGACGCCTAGCACCGTCAGCCAGACGAGCCCAGCGACCGTGGCAAGCCCGGTCACCCACTGCACCCACCCCATGACGCGCCACCACATCGGCGGGTTGCCGCGCAGCGAGGTGCTGACCACGGCCCGGTCGAGATCCTCGTAGAGACGTCGGTCGGTCGGGGCTGCGGCATCGGACACGGCCTCGGACCACAGGACCGGCAGTCCGTCGGAGGCGCGTTCGCTCAGCTCGAGCGCGGCCAGCGTGACAGCCGATCGAGCAGAGGCGGTTGGGGCGGGGATCGACGACCTGCCGAGCACGTGGCGCACGTCGAGCGGGTCCACCGTCTTCAGGACCGTCGAACGCTTGTCGAGGCGCAACCGGCCGAGCGGGTCGGGGCGCATCTTGCGGCCCCACCGGGTGAACACCCAACCGGCCCGACCGAGCGCCTCGCGCCGGTAGTCGTCCTCGACGGCGTCCAGCACGACGGGGACCCCAGACGCCCGGCACAGCGCGTCGACAAGCCGGTCGTCGGCATCGGTGTCGATGGTGGGTTCGGCGTCTCCGACACCGCGGCGCAACCGGGCCGCACTCGCGCGTAGGTCCGCGGCCAGCCGATGCCGAGATGCCTCGTGCCCGGCGACCGCTTCGGCCAACCGCTGACGCAGCTCGTCGATACCCCGCCCGGTCAGGACCGACGTCGCCAGGACCGTGGCCCCGTCGACCCCGTCTGCCGCGAACAGCCGGGCGAGGTCGGCACGGCATGCCGCCAGCCCGACGTCGTCCAACCGGTCTGCCTGGTTGAGGACGACGAGCATGACCGAGGCGTGGCCGGAGAGGTTCCTCACGAAGTCGTCGTGCAGCAGCGCGTCGGCGTACTTCTGGGGGTCGGTCACCCAGACGAACACGTCACACAGCTCGAGGACCCGTTCGGCCTCCTGACGGTGAGAACGGTCGCGCGAGTCGAAGTCAGGCAGGTCGAGAAGTACCAGGCCGTCGAGGGTGCCCACATCGCCCACGCCAGCCGCCTCGCCCGCCTCGCCCACCTCGCCCGACGGGTCGACGCCATGGCGCCGGCTGACGCCGAGCCAGTCGAGCAGCAGCCCGGCGGAGGACTCGCCCCAGACGGCAGCGGTCGGCGTGGACGTCGTGGGTCGACGCGCTCCGATCTCGGCCACGCCTGCACCTGCCATCGCGTTGAAGATCGACGACTTGCCGCTGCCGGTCGCCCCGGCGAGCGCGACGACCGTGTGGTCACCAGCGATGGCGCTGCGCTGCTCGACCTTGTCGATCGTGAAACCGGCCCGACCGACCTCGACGCGGTCGAGCTGGTCACCGCCAGCCTGGATGGCCGTCCGCAGGGCGCCCGCCTGGTCAGCGACGGTCTGGCTGTCGGGGGTGACGACCCGGCGCCGACCCATGAGCAGCGGGCTCATCGGGCCGCCTTCACGGATCGGGCGGCGGCGGTCAGGGACCGGGCCTGGTCGGAGCGGAGCCCCACCGAACCGACGGCGTCGGTGAAACGCGCCTCCTCGGCGCCGAACGCGGCCTCGGCGCGGTCCAACAACGCTTCCTTGGCCTTGGCCGCCATGGTCCGGACCGCCTGGTCGCCGAAGATCGCCTCGAGCAGCTTCTGCCCCAACACCGCAGTCCCGCCCGCGATCCCCACCTCGGCGCCGGTGAGGCCGCCCGTGTAGGCGAAGGTCACCAGCATGAGGACCGTGCCGACGGCGTTGACTCCGTATGCAGTGACCTTGGCCGTGGTGCGCCGGTCCTTGCCCTCGTGCCGGACCAGGTCGAGCACGTCACCCTGCCAGTCGTGGACCAGCGAGGCGACCGCCTGGTCGAACTCGGGAGACACCCGAGTCAGGTCCGGGTGCTGCTGCAGCAGCGACGCCCCCCCAGCGAGCGCGCGCCACGACCTCGAGGTGCTGGTCGCGGCCCCACGGCCTTCGGCTCGGACCAGCTCGGCGACCCCGCTGTGGAGCGCCTCGTCGAGGTGCCCGGAGGGGGCCGGAGCCCCCTTGACGGAGGCGACGATCCGGTCGCGGACCCGGGACACCGTCGACTCGACCTGGCGAAAGAACTCGCCCGTGCCGACGAACTCCTGCCACCGAGCCAGGACCTCTCCGCGCAGCAGCGAACCGTCGGTCATGCCGTGAGAGACCCCCTCGGTGGCTTCCGCGTATGCCTGTCGAGTGGCTTTGGCGAGCTCGCCGGACGCCGCGAGCTGAGCGGACGACGCGTCGACCAGAGCCATGATCCGGCCGTCAAGGGAGTCGAGTGCGCCCGTAAGCGTCTGGCGAACCACGAGAGCGCGGGCACGGCCGTCCTTGGCGAGCGCAGTCAGCCAGGACTGCAGGCGAGCGATCTGGTCTGGCGGGATCAGTCCGTCAGGGTCGAGGGTCGACTCCGCGATGGTGAAGACCGGCGCCGACCCGAGTCCCTGTTCCTTGAGCATCGACCCGAGGTGCTCGCGGATCACGCCTACCGCCTCCTTGGGCACCCGGTTGAGGACAACCGCGACGGCGGTGCCGCGTTGCGACGCCTGACGCAGCAGCTCCCATGGGACGGCGTCGGCGTAGCGGGCGGCCGTGGTGACGAACAGCCACAGGTCCGCCGCCCCGAGCAGCTGCCGCGCCAGCTCACGGTTGCGCAGCACGACGGAATCGATGTCGGGCGCGTCGAGAAGCGCCAAGCCGGCAGGCAAGGCGGACGAGGTGGCCAGGCGTACGGTCGCCTCACCGTCCACCAGGGACTCGTCCAGGCTCCCACCGGAGGACCGGGCCAGCTCTGGAAGGATCCGCTCCTCGGTGAACCAGCGCGCGTCGCTCGGGTGGTGGACGAGCACCGGCGAGCGCGTCGTGGGCCGCAGCACCCCGGGCGCGGTCACGACCTGCCCGAGGACCGAGTTCACCAACGTCGACTTGCCCGCGCCCGTCGAACCCCCGACGACCGCCAGGAGGGGCGCATCCAGGCAGGAGAGCCGCGGCACGATGTAGTCGTCGAGCTGATGCAGCAGCTCGCTGCGGCCACCCTCGGCGGCGCCGACCCCAGGCAGGTCGAGGGGCAGCGTCGTGGCCGCCACCTCGTCACGTAGGGACGTCACCGCCGGCAGCAGGTCACGCGTCGCCGGGTCGGCCGTCACGGTCACGCGCTGATTCTCCCAACTGCTCGACCTGCGCCCCAAGCACAGGCGTCGGCGCGTCCCGTCCGGTTTCGGCCGGTGCGCCGTTGTTGTCCCGATCCGATGCCCTGTGCCCCGATGTTCTGTGCCCCGCTGTTCTGTGCCCCGCTGTTCTGTGCCCCGATGTCCTGTGCCCCCGGCAGGACTCGAACCTGCAACCTGCGGATTAGAAGGCCGCTGCACTATCCGTTGTGCTACGAGGGCGCCGGGGCCTCATTGTAGGTGTGCGGTGAGCAGCGGTATGCGCGTCGCCGACCGGGCGCACACCGGCTCCGCTCGGCCCAGCGTCACGGCGGGGCGCCGACGAGGAACCGCTGTCGGTAGGTCACCAGGGAATCGAGCAGGACGCGCTCGCGGGCGACCGCGTCGCGCTCGGCCGTCCCGCGGACCATGCGCGAGCGCAGCAGGGCGAGGTCGCTGGCGCTGTCCTGAAAGCCTCGCATGGACGCGACGGCCGGGCGGCCCCCCAGCCCGCCCGCCCACATCCGGGCCTGCCGACGGGCCGGCAACGACGAGAGCATCCCGACCTCCGGGTGGCTCAGCCAGCCGGCGTCGGCATACTGGCTGAGGTAGAGGCTGATCAACCGGCCCTCGCGCAGGCGCAGTCCGATGATCAACCCGAGGAAGCCGAGAAACAGGGGCACCTGGATCACCAGGTAGACGCCGATGAGGTTCCCCGTCGAGGCGGACAGGTTCCAGACACCGTGGAGCAACGCCGCGGCAACGTATCCCGCGATCCCGACGAGCACGCGGAGCCAGCCGCGCCGGACCACCGTCACCGCGAGCCCGAGCCCGATCCCGGTCATGGCCGTGAAGAACGGGTGTGCGAACGGGCCGAAGATGCAGCGCAGGACGAACAGCTCGGTCAGGCCCTGCTGTCCGTACTCGACGAAGTTCCGTCCGAGATAGAGGATGTCCTCGCTGAACGCGAACCCCGCGCCGATCATCCCGGCGTAGACGATCCCGTCGATGATTCCGTCGAACTCGCGGCGGCGCAGCAGCACGATGAGCAGGATGCCGAGTCCCTTCAGGCCCTCCTCCACGAACGGCGCGCTCACCACGGCGGCGAGGACGTCGGGGTCCTGGGTGCCGGCGAGCCGCATGGCCAGCGCGAAACCGGTGTTGATGACCAGCGCCCCGGCCGCCGCAGCGACGGCACCCCAGGCGAACGCGAAGACGAGCAGGCGGGTCGGCTCCGCCTCGTATCGGTCCAGCCAGAGGAACGTCGGGACGACGACCAGGAGCGGCACCGCCGCGAAGAGCGCGGCGAGGAGGGTGACCTGGATGCCGAGGCCGGTCTCGAACTCGAGTGCGAGTACGGCTGCGGCCAGGAGGAACCCGGTGGTCATCACGCCGTAGATGACGACGTTGCGCAGTCGGGGACGACTTGTCGGGTTCGGCACCGAGGGGCTCGGGTTCGGCATCGGCTGGTTCGGGTGCGCGGTGCCGAACGACATGTCCGGCAGGCTAGTCGAGGCTGGGCTCTAGGGTGGAGCCCGTGTCTCCCTCCAGCGACCGTGCCTCCGCGGACCGGATTGTCTGGATCGACTGTGAGATGACGGGTCTCTCGTTGGTTGCGGACGCCCTGATCGAGGTGGCTGCCCTGGTCACTGACTTCGAGCTGAACCAGCTCGGTGACGGGGTGGACGTCGTCGTCAGACCGCCGGCCGCCGCGTTGACGCAGATGGACCCGTTCGTCCACGAGATGCACACGAAGTCCGGGCTGCTTAACGAGCTGGCGTCGGGGACGACGATGGGCGACGCGCAGGCCCAGGTCCTGGACTACATCCGCGCCTGGGTGCCCGAACCACGCAAAGCGCCCCTGGGTGGCAACACCGTCGGGACCGATCGCGGCTTCCTGGCCAGGGACATGCCGGAGCTCGAAGCCCACCTGCATTACCGGATTGTCGACGTCAGCTCGATTAAGGAGCTGTCCAGGCGGTGGTACCCGCGCGCCTATTTCAGCGCGCCGGCCAAGAACGGCGGGCACCGAGCTCTGGCCGACATCCGCGAGTCGATCGCGGAGCTGCGCTACTACCGCGAAGCCGTGTTCGTGGCCCCCCCCGGACCCGACTCGGTCACGGCGAAGTCCATCGCCGCGAAGTTCGTCGTGGGGCCTGCGCCAGCCTGAGCCAGCCCAGCCCGGGCCAGGCGTACCCCCCGTGTGATCGCGGTGTGCTGGCGATCCTCACGGACGTCGGTGTGGCCTGCACGCGCGAGGCGTGCAGGCCACATCGGGGTGAGTGACGGGACTTGAACCCGCGGCCCCCTGGACCACAACCAGGTGCTCTACCAGCTGAGCTACACCCACCAAGCGCCACCCGGTCGTGCTGCATCGGTGCTGCAATCGTCCTGCATTCCTCTGCACGCCGACTGTGGCGGTCGGGCGGCGACCATGCTACCCGAGCAGCGCAGGTCCCCGAGACCACCTCGCGCATGCGTGACAATGCTCCACATGTATGTGGGGAAGGAGCGGCGCAACCGCCTTGTCGCGCTCGCGCTGGCCGTGGTGCTGGTGGCGAGCGTCGTCCTCGCACTGCTCGCCACCATCGCCGGCGCTGCTCCGGCGGGCGCCCATCCCGTGTCCATGCCCCTCCACGCCATGCTCACCACGGTCGTTCCGCCCGACGGGTCGCAGCTGGACCGAGCGCCGAGCCAGATCGTGCTCACGTTCGACGAGGCGGTCAGTCCTGACTTCGCGCAGATC
This sequence comes from Lapillicoccus sp., assembly GCA_965277795.1. Taxonomy (GTDB): domain Bacteria; phylum Actinomycetota; class Actinomycetes; order Actinomycetales; family Dermatophilaceae; genus Lapillicoccus. The sequence continues at coordinate 975,887 of OZ255840.1, read as the reverse complement.
GTCCTTCGCCACGATGGTCTGCCCGTCGATCTCGGGAGCCCGCGCGTCCGAGACAACGAGGTCACGGCGACCGTCACGGGCGATGCCGGCCCCGGCGCCTACCGGATCGCCTTCAAGGTCACGAGTGACGACGGTCATCCCGTGTCGGGCGAGTCCCGGTTCCAGGTGGGCGCTCCCGGGCCAGCAGGCGCGCCGCGGTCGCATGTGACGCCGACCTACAAGACCCCGCAGATGCAGCCCACGACGTTCGGGAACCCCGACCATGCGCCGGGTCTGATCGTGGCCGGTGTGCTGCTGCTTGGTGGCGTCGCCCTGATGATCTACGAGCACCGGCGGCGCAGGGCTCACGAGGACCAACCGATTTCCTGACCTCCGACCCCCTGTAGTAGCCTCGTTCCTCGCTGCGCCGCTAGCTCAATGGCAGAGCAAGTGACTCTTAATCACTGGGTTCGGGGTTCGAATCCCTGGCGGCGCACTGACTGAGCACATCTTCCGCTCACCTTGGGCCTCTGAGACACCTCAGGGGCCCAAGCCCATGATGGGCTTGTCTGAAACGGCGGCCCGGCTCGGTTGCGGTCGGTAGTGACCGCCAAACGGGGCGCCACCCACCACAACCGGCATCCCCAGCGCCACCGCTCAGCCGCGGATGGAACACTGACCCGGTGGCAGCACGAAAAGCGGGAGGCAAGACCGGGAGCAAGGCTGCCGACGTCGCACCCGCAACGCTCGTCGCAACCGGCGTCGGCAAGTCCATTGACGGGAACGTTCTGCTCCGTCCCGTCAACCTGTCCGTTCCCGAGGGCCAATGTGTCGTCCTTCGCGGCGAGAACGGGAGCGGTAAGACGACGCTGCTCAAGATCCTCGCGGGCACCCTCGACCCCAGCGAAGGCACCGCCACCGTGGACGGCGCGACCGCGGACGAGCGCGACCCGGCCGTCCGCCGCACTGTCGCCGCGCTGATCGGCTCGCCCACCGCATACCGGGACCTCACGCTCGTCGACCACCTCGTGCTGATCGAGGCGACCTGGGGTCGCGGCGAGTACGCCAACGAGCGTGCCGAGGCGCTGCTCACCACGCTGGAGATCGGGCACCTGTTCGACCGGTTTCCGCACGAGCTGTCCTCGGGGCAGCAGCAGCTCTTCCACCTCGCCATGGTGCTCAGCCGGCCGTCGCGCGTCATGCTCCTCGACGAGCCGGAGCAGCGGCTGGACACCCACAAGCGCGCCTTGCTGGCCGACCTGCTCGTGGAGCGCAAGCGATCCGGAACGGCGCTCGTCGTCGCGTGCCACGACCCCGAGCTCACCGAACGGATAGCCGACCGCGTCGTGCAGATCGTCCCAGCATGAGCGACGCGGACGACCTGCGCGGCGCGACGGAGTTTCTCGCCGGGGACGTCGAACGCGACAACAACGCGGTGTATGCCGTCTACGTCGCCGTGATCGCCGCAGGAGCCTACGGCGTTCCTGCGGCTCAGGCGTTCTTCCGGGTACTCGACCCGGCCTGGATGGCCGCGCACCTGTCCGGCCCGAGCGCCGTCGTCCTGGCGGTGGCGGCGCTCGTGATCGCCGCCGCGTTCGCCTACCGGATCGGTCGGATTCGTGGCCCTGTCGTCCCGGATCTGCCCTACCTCGACACCGTTGCCACGAGCCCGCTCGACCGAGCCCTGGTCCTGCGTCCGTGGTGGCGGCTCAGCGTGCTCGGCTGCCTCGTCGGTGGATTCCTCATCGGCCTCGTCATCTCGGCTGGACTCGCGATCGCCGCAGTGGCGAGCCCTGTGGTCCTCGTTCCCGGCGTCCTCGCAGGGGTCATCGGGGGCCTGCTCGTCGCCGGAAGCTGGCTGCACGGCCAGGTCCGGACCTGGCCGACGGGTGACCGAGGAGCGAAAGCCTTTCTGCGCCAGCGCATATCGCTACGAACGCTGCATCTGACCTCACTGCGAACCCAGTCGGCGCGCTCCGTCACCATCGGAGGCGCCGTGCTCGTCGGCGACCTGCGCACCGCCCGCCTCGACGTCGGCCCGCCGTCGACGCGTGGCCGGCGCATCCGGCTGCGACCGCACGGCCCGATCTCGACGATGGTCCTGCGCGACTGGTTGGGGTGGCGCAGGTCGCCGAGCCCCGCCCTGACCGGCCTCGTGCTGACCGCCGGCGCGGCGTACGGGCTGGTCCGTTCGGCCGAGCCCGGGACCCCGAGCGTCATCGCGCTCGGAAGCCTGGTGCTCGGCTATCTGGGGGTGAGCACCTGGTCCGAAGGGCTGCGCCTGCAGGGCGACAACGCCGGCACCCCGCCGCTGATCGGTCTCGTGCCGAGCCGGGAGACCCTGGCCCACCTCGTGCTGCCCGGTGTCGGGTTCCTGCTCACCGTGCTCGTCGTCGGTGGCGTGTCACTCGCAGCCGGTCACGCCAGTGCGCTGGGGCTGATCTGGTCGGTTCTGCTGCTCGGCATCCTGCTCGCGGCTCAGGTGATGGCGGCCTTTCGTGGCCTTCCCCCCGTCGGCCTGTTCAGCCCCACGACCGGCGTCCCGGTCACGATCTTGTGGTACTCGGTGCCGCTGCTCACTCCGGTGGTCTGCGGCACCGCGGCCACGGCCGCCCTCACCGCGGCGCGGCCCTCGACCGCGGTGCTCGTGCTCGGTGCCACGACCTATGGGGCAGCCCTGTATGCGCGACACCGGGTCAGGGTGCTCTTCGACGGTCACCGGGCCTGAGCGACCACACCCGCTCGTCACCGTCCCGCTCCGAGCGGTCCCCAGCAGGCTTAGCGTCTCGACAGGATGGGTCAGCCGAGCCGGTGACGGATCAGGCCCGCGCTCAGCAGGAGCACCGAGGCGGCGGCGAGCACGCCAACCACCCGCTCTGTCCGCAGGTCGCCGGCGGGGGTGCGGATGGCCGCGTCCAACGAGATGCGGGCACCCTCCACCTGACGACGCAGGATCTCCCGTGGCGTGACCCGCGTGACGAGCTCGTCGATCGTGTTGCCGAGGTGCTCACGGCGCTCTGTCAGAGTCGCCTCGAGGTCGGCGATGCTGGGTGCCACCGTCGCGGGCGTCTCGCTCATGTCCGCAGCCTACAGACCCAGGTCTTTGCGCAGCATGGCCACGTGACCCGTAGCTTTGACGTTGTAGCGCGCGTCTTCGACCTTGCCCTGCTCGTCGACGACGAAGGTCGACCGGATGACCCCCTGGACGGACTTGCCATAGAGCTTCTTCTCCCCGAAGGCGCCCCACGCTCCAAGGACCGTCTTGTCCGGGTCGGACAACAGCGTGATCGTCAGGTGGTCGTTCTCCCTGAACCTCTTCAGCTTCGCCGGTGAGTCCGGGCTGATGCCCAGGACCTCGATCCCCGAGGCATGCAGGGCGTCGATCGAGTCGCTGAAGTCACAGGCCTGCGTCGTGCATCCCGGCGTCATCGCCGCCGGGTAGAAGTACACGATGACCCTTTGTCCCTTGAGGTCAGACAGCGTCACGTCGACGCCGTCGTCGTTGGTCAGCGTGAAGTCCGGTGCCGTGTCTCCGGGGCTCAGCTTGGTCACGTGCGACCCTCGTCTCTCTCAGGCGAATGTATGGCGTTCATCCGTGCGGAAGGCGGGACTCGAACCCGCACGCCGAGGCACAGGAACCTAAATCCTGCGTGTCTACCAGTTCCACCACTCCCGCGCGCCGCCCAGTCTACGAATGGGCGCCCTGGCAGACGCGTGGTGCTCTGCGTCAGACGACATACCCCCCGACCCTCAGCTCGGATTCAGTCATCACCCGACAGCCACCCGACAGTCACCCGACAGTCACCCGACAGTCACCCGACAGTCACCGTGACGGTGTGAAATCCGGTGGCACCGTCGGGGTCTGGCGGGGCCTCCTGCTCGATCTGGGTCGCGCCCGTCTTGTCCGTGGCGCGGACCCGGATCTGGTGTCGACCCGAGGCGGCCTGCCACGGCAGGACCCACTGGCGCCAGGCGTCGACGGTGGCCTCGGCGGCGAGCGTCGCTTCCTGCCACGGGCCGTCGTCGACCTGGACCTCGACCTTGCTCACCCCGGTGTGCTGCGCCCAGGCAACTCCGGCGATGGCCGCGGTCCCGGCGGTGATCGGCTGGTTCTCTCGCGGCACGTCGATGCGCGAGGCGGTCTTGATCGGGCCCTTGGCCGACCAGCCGCGCGGGACCCAGTACCCCTGGTCGGCGTCGAACCGGGTCACCTTGAGCTCGGTCACCCACTTGGTCGCGGACACGTACCCGTACAAGCCCGGCACGACCAGCCGAGCGGGGAAACCGTGCTCGAATGGCAGCGGCTTGCCGTTCATCCCGACGGCGATCATCGCGTTGCGTCCGTCGGTGAGGGCCTCGATCGGGGTGCCCGCCGTGAACCCGTCGCTGCTGCGGGACAGCACCATGTCGGCGCCGGGTTTGGGCTTGGCCATGGCGAGCAGGTTGCGGACCGGCCAGCCGATCCAGTCGGCGTTGCCGACCAGGTCACCGCCCACCTCGTTGGACACGCAGGTCAGGGTCACCATGTGCTGCTCGAGCGGCTGCTTCAACAAGGTGGCCCAGTCGATCGTGATCTCCTGCTCGACCTCGCCGTAGACGCGCAGTGACCAGGTCGCCGTGTCGAGCTGAGGTACGACCAGCGCCGTATCGATGCGGTAGAAGCTCTCGTTGGGGCTGATGAACGGGGATACCCCTGCGACGTTGACCGACGTTCCGGCGACGGTCGGGAGCGGGTTCGCCGGCGGGAGGGCCACCTCGTCGCGGGCCTCGCGCGCGGCCGCGCCTCCCCCTCCGACGCTCGTGCCGACCACCGCCGCGACCAGTGCGCCGCCGCCCGCGATGACTCGTCGGCGGGTGACCGTCGGCATCCCCCAGCGGACGTCGGTCGCCGCACCCTCCGGATGGGCGGGGCGAAGACGGGACAGGACGTTCAGGCCGACGAGGGTTCCGACGATCGTGGGGAGGACGTCGACTGCGGACGAGCTCGGGCGAGAGATGACGGCGAGTATGCCGACCGCGCCGACGATGGCGAGCAGGACCAACCCGAGCGTGCGACGGCGACGGGCGACGAGTCCGATTGCGGCGCACGCGGCAACGAGGACGACCGCCATGCTGCAGAAGAGCGCCAGCTTGTCGTTGGTGCCGAAGGTGTTGACAGCGAAGTCCTTCAGCCACGGCGGGGTCTGGTCGACGAACGCGCCCCCGACCGCGGGGATCGGGGAGGACGTTCCCAGGGACAACCCCAGCCAGGTGACGACTCCGGCGAGCAACGTCGCGACACCGATGGACACACCACCGGCGAGTATGCCGTCGAGTGCGGCCCCGAGGATCGACCGGCGACCGCCCGACGACCACCGACGGGAGCCGGGTTCGGAGGTCGGGGGAAAGCCCGGCGTGTCTGTGGGAGCGGCGGGCGGGCGGGTGTCTCGGACGTCAGTCATCTACGGGTCATTCGGTGAGGCGCTCTCTGAGGATGGGTTCGAGGTCGCGAAACGCACGACCCCGGTGCGAGATCTCGTTCTTCTCGGCGTCGGAGTACTCCGCGAGAGTCCGGCCACCGTTGCCGACCCCGTTCGAGTCGCGGTCCGGCACGAAGACCGGGTCGTACCCGAACCCGTTGCTACCCCGGGGATCCCGGATCAGCGCGCCCTCGAGCCGGCCCTCGGTGGACTCCACCGTGCCGTCCGGCATGGCGAGCACGGCGGCGCAGACGAACGCTGCGCGTCGGTGTTCGTCGGGCACGTCGGAGACCTGCTCGAGAAGCAGGGCGACGTTCGCCCGGTCCCGGTCGCCGCGCTCGAGACCAGTCCCGCCGGTCGTCCCGGACCAGCGCGCGCTGAACACCCCGGGCGAGCCCCCGAGCACCTCGACGGCGAGTCCCGAGTCGTCGGCGAGCGACGGCATACCGGTCGCTTGCGCAAGCGCTACTGCCTTGAGGCGAGCGTTCCCCTCGAACGTCACCTCCGTCTCCGCCACATCCGGAGCGCAGGCCACGTCACCGGCACCGATGATCTGCAGGTCGAGGTCGTCGACCAGACCCCCGAGGATCTGGCGCAGCTCGTGGACCTTGTGCTCGTTGCGGGTGGCCAGGACGAGGTGGCGCCTCGGCCGAGCTGTCGAGGACGTCATGCCCGCACCGGGGGCGGGGCGTCCAAGGCGGCCTGCTGTTTGACCGTCAGGTCTGCGCACCCCTGAGTGGCCAGGTCGAGCAACCGTCCGAGCAGCTCACGGTCGAAGGGCTCGGCCTCGGCCGTGCCCTGCACCTCGACGAACCGGCCGTCACCGGTCATCACGACGTTCATGTCGGTATCTGCCGTGGCGTCCTCGGGGTAGTCCAGGTCGAGGACCGGCCGGCCCTTGACGACACCGACGCTGACGGCGGCAACAGATCCGGTGAGCGGTGACGCGGTCCGGCCGATCAGGCCCTTGTCCCGGGCGTCCTCGATCGCGTCGACCAGGGCGACGTAGGCGCCGGTGATCGCCGCCGTGCGCGTGCCACCGTCGGCCTGCAGGACGTCGCAGTCGAGGACGATCGTGTTCTCGCCCAACGCCTTGGTGTCGATCACCGCACGCAGCGAGCGGCCGACGAGGCGGGAGATCTCGTGGGTGCGGCCACCGATCCGGCCCTTGACCGACTCGCGGTCCGAGCGGGTGTTCGTCGCCCGGGGCAACATGGCGTACTCGGCCGTGACCCAGCCCCTCCCCTTGCCTTTGAGCCAGCGCGGGACGCCTTCGGTGAACGACGCGGCGCAGAGAACGCGCGTGCGACCGAACTCGACCAGGACGCTGCCCTCGGCGTGGTCCAGCCAGTTGCGCGTGATACGCACCTCGCGGGTCTGGTCGGGTGCACGCCCGTCGTGTCTGCTCGTATCGCTCATGACGGCAAGGCTAACCACGCACTCAGGTTACGTCGGACGCCTACGGGCTGGCTGTGAGACGACCTGACGAGCGCCTTACGGCGACAGGTCGTAGGTGCGGTCTGGTTCGGCCAGCTCGACCTCGCCGGGCCACTGGGCGGCCGCCTGCGACCGGCAGACCTGCGGGTCGTTCCACACCGGGATGTGGGTCAGCATGAGCCGCCCGACCCCCCCAGCCGCCACCGCCGCCGCAGCGCACTGGGCTCCGTTCATGTGGACCCCGGTGGCGGTGTCACGGCCCTCGACGAACGCCGAGTCCGCGAGCACGAGGTCGGCGCCGGTCATGAGCGGTCCGAGCGCGGCACATCGATCGGTGTCCCCGGTGTAGGCCAGCACGACACCGTCAGCCTTGACGCGGATGCCGTATGCGGGAACCGGATGCAGGACGGCATACGGCGTGATGGTGAACGGGCCGACCACGAACGGCTGTCCGTCCACGAGATCCGCGAACCGGAAGTACCGTTCCAGGCCGGTCCCGTCCTCGAACCCGCAGACCTGCGTCAGCCGCTGCGCGGCACCGGCGGGGGCATGGACGGGCAGCCGTTCGGACGGGCCGTCGGGGTGGTGCTTCTGGATGACGAACAGGCCGCACACGTCGACGTAGTGGTCGGGGTGCAGGTGGCTCAGCACGACGGCGTCGAGGTCCCGCGGGTCCAGGTGGCGCTGCAACGCCCCGAGCGCGCCGGAACCGAGGTCGAGCGCGACGTTCCAGGTGCGACCTTCGTACTCGGTCCGGACGAGGTAGCAGGCCGCCGGTGATGTCGGACCGGCGAAGCTGCCCGAGCACCCGACGATCGTCACCCTCACGGCTGCACCACAAGGTTGCCGAAAACGGTCTCCACCTCTGGCCCGAGGAACCGGCGCGCGAGTCTGCGGAACTCCTGCGCGTCGCCGGTGGTGCTGAACGCCAGCGCCGGTGCGGGCAGGTCGTCCGGGCGCAGCGTGCCGGCGTCGGCGAGCACGCGGTAGACGTCCTTGGCCGTCTCCTCCGCGGAGGAGACCAACGTCACCGCGTCCCCCATCACATAGGAGATGACACCGGTCAACAAGGGGTAGTGGGTGCACCCGAGGACGAGGGTGTCGACGTCGCGCGCAGCGACCGGTTCGAGGTACTCCCGCGCCACGTCGAGCAGCTCCTTGCCCCCGGTCACGCCAGCCTCGACGAACTCGACGAACCGCGGGCAGGGACGGCTCAGCACGTCGATGTGTGGTGCGGCGGCAAACGCGTCGACATACGCCTGCGACTGGTGCGTGCCGAGCGTCGAGATCACCCCGACGCGCCCGTTGCGTGTGGCTGCGGCAGCCCGCCGGACGGCCGGGCGGATCACCTCGATGACCGGCACGTCGTATCGCTCGCGGGCGTCGTGCAGGACCGCGGCGCTCGCCGTGTTGCACGCGATGACCAGGACCTTGACCCCGTGGTCGACGAGTCGGTCGAGGCACTCGAGTGCATAGCGTCGCGTCTCGGCGATCGGCCGCGGACCGTAGGGCGCCCGTGCGGTGTCGCCGAAGTAGACGACCGACTCGTGCGGGAGCTGGTCGAGCACCGACCGGGCCACCGTGAGCCCGCCGAACCCCGAGTCGAAGATCCCGATGGGCGCGTCCACCACGTGCCCAGGATAGGAGAGGCCCGGCGCCGGACCCGCACGGTCACCCCCTGTGAGCCCCTGTGAGCCCCTGTCAGCCCCTGTCAGCCCCTGTCAGCCCCTGTCAGCCCCTGTCATTCCCTGTCCAGCCCTTGTCAACTTTTGTCAGGCGAGGGCATCGCCGACCGCCGGGACCACTTCCTCGAGCAAGGCCCGGTGGACCCGTTCGTCTTCGGCGTCGCCGTCATGCCGCTCGTGCAGGCGGACCGCATGGCTCGCCACCTCCTGCAGCCAGCACTCGAGGTCGAACAGCTCCACCATGTCGGCGTCGAGGTCGACGGTCCCGCCACTGGCGACGTAGGCCGAGAGCGGCTCGGCACCGTCGGCTCCCCGCAGCACGGTCCGCAGGTCGCGCTCCCGGGGGGCGATGCGAAGCGACTCCCAGTCGACGAGCACCGGCCCGGCCAGGGTCCAGAGGACATTCGCGGTGTGCGTCTGCCCATGGGTGGGAACCCAGTCACGGCGGCGGCTCATCGCGCGGTCGGCCAGCTCGTCGAACCGCTCGATCATCGATCTGAGAGCACGCTCATTGTCCCGCAACGCGGTTCGCGCGCTCTCCCCGAACGGCCCGGCCCGCCATGGCTCGCCGGTGAGGTTCAGCAGCGTCACCAGCTCAGCCCGCAGTGCAGGTCCGGGGCTCCACACACGGGCACGCCGCGGTGGTCGAGCCGCGTGCAGCACACCGAGTGCGCGGGCGATGAGGGCTCGCTGGTTGTCGTCGGCATACTCCCCCGTTCCCGACTCCCCCTCGAGGTATGCCGTCACCGTCACCAGGTAACGACCCTGGCGGACGCCGACGGCCGAGTCCTGGGAGACGGGTGCCACGGTGGGCACGACGGCATACATGCCGCGTTCGGCGAGACGTCGGGCAGTGGCGTACGTGTCCTGCAGCTCCGCTTCGCGACCAGCAGCACTGACGTCGTCCGCGGTGACGAACCAGCGCGGCCGGTGTCGGCCGGCCGCGGCCCAGTGGTGCGCACCCGCGCCGCGGGGCAGGTGCGCGGCCGTGACTACCCCGTCGTCCCAATGCTCGCGGACCAGGGCGACGACGAGCCTGGTCGGGAGGTCGGCGGGTTCGACGAGCATCAGCCCGCTCCTAGAAGAAGTGGCTGCGGCCCATGAGGGCTGTGGTCAGCGACTCCTGGAACCAGGTGAGGAAGTCGTAGAAGGAGGCGGCGTACACCGCCGGGTCGTCGGCGTCCAACGTCGCCACCCGCTCGTCCAGCACCAGCGCGTCCTCGTCGGTGCGCAGCCCGAGCCGATCGCCCAGCAGCAACCGGGTGTCGGTGAGGGCGATGACCATCGCCTCGGCCTGCGGGCGGCTCAGCTCAAGCTTGTCACCGGTCGCCGACCGCAGCGCCCCGATCGCCGTCGACAGGTTCGTTGCCTTACGGTTCCGCAGGTCGTACTCGGTCAGCCTCCTGAACTCGGCCGCGACCTGATCGTCGCCGCGATGGCCGGTGGGCAGCAACCGGTCGAGGGCCGGGTCACGGTTCATCAGCCCCGCCGCGTCGTCCGCCATGGTCGGGCCGTCCCGGCCCTCCCCCGGCTTGCTGCCGTCCAGGCGCTGGTCCTCCGCCGCCAATGACACCCCGAGGCCCGCGACCAGGTCCTCGAAGGCGTCACCGGTGCTGACCCGGTCCGGCGGAGCGACGACGTCACGGGTCTGGTCCATCAACCCGGCGACGACGCCCCTCTCCATCGGGTCCATCTTGGCGACGAACCGGTCGCCTTTGCGCTTGAACGCGCGCGCCATCAGGCGTCCTTCTCGAACGTCGCCCACAGCCCGTAACCGTGCAGCGCCTCGGTGTCGCGCTCCATCTCCTCCAGGGTCCCGTTGGACACCACGGCCTTGCCTTTGGTGTGCACGTCGAGCATGAGCTTCTCGGCCTTGGACCGGGGGTAGCCGAAGTAGGTCTCGAAGACGTAGGTCACGTAGGACATGAGGTTGACCGGGTCGTTCCACACGAGGGTGATCCACGGGACGTCGAGCTGCAGACGCTCCTCGACCCGCTCGATGGTCGAGGTGCTCTGATCCACCACCATCACAAACGACGCCACGGACACGCCGCCAGAATAGGGTGTCGCGCGTGGCGACAGGACACTCGACGGCTCTGCTGACCGACCACTACGAGCTGACCATGGTGCAGGCGGCCCTGCGCAGCGGCGCGGCCCACCGTCGCTCGGTCTTCGAGGTGTTCGCCCGCCGCCTTCCCGAGGGTCGCCGCTACGCCGTGCTGGCCGGGACCGGCCGGCTGCTCGACGCGATCGAACGGTTCCGGTTCGGCGGCGAGGAAGTCGAGGCGCTGCGCCGGGGCAAGGTCGTCGACGAGGCCACCTGTGAGTGGCTGGCCGGATATCGGTTCTCGGGGGACATCAGCGGGTATGCCGAGGGCGAGTGCTGGTTTCCTGGCTCGCCCGTGCTGGTGGTGGAGTCGTCTTTCGTCGAGGGCGTGGTCCTGGAGACGCTGGTGCTCTCGATCCTCAACCACGACAGTGCGGTTGCCTCCGCCGCGTCGCGGATGACTGCCGCTGCCGGGGACCGACCCTGCATCGAGATGGGTTCGCGACGCACACACGAGGAGGCGGCTGTCGCTGCCGCGCGGGCCGCATACATCGCGGGTTTTGCCACGACCAGCAACCTCCAGGCCGGTCGCCGGTTCGGTGTTCCCACGGCCGGGACGGCGGCGCACGCCTTCACGCTGCTGCACGACACGGAGCGTGAGGCCTTCCAGGCCCAGATCGACAGCCTCGGCGTGGGGACCACCCTGCTGGTCGACACCTACGACGTGATGCAGGGAGTCCGGACCGCTGTCGAGGTCGCAGGCCCTCGGCTGGGTGCGGTCCGGCTCGACTCCGGTGACCTGCTCCAGCAGGCGCGCGAGGTGCGCGCCCTGCTCGACTCGCTCGGCGCGAGCGAGACGCGCATCGTCGTCACCTCGGACCTCGACGAGTACGCCATCGCCTCGCTGGCGTCGGCGCCGGTGGACGCCTACGGGGTGGGCACCCAGCTGGTGACCGGGTCGGGCGCCCCGACGGCCGGCATGGTCTTCAAGCTGGTCTCGCGTGAGGACGGTGCCGGCGTGATGCACGACGTCGAGAAGAAGAGCGAGTCCAAGGCGTCGGTGGGCGGGCGCAAGTCGGCGCTGCGGAGGCTCAGCTCGCGTGGCGTCGCCGAGGCGGAGGTGCTCGGCGTGGGAGAGCGCCCCCGCAACGACGGCGACGACCGAGCGCTGATGGTCGAGCTGGTCCGTGGCGGCGAGGTGCTGCCCGACGGCGGGATGCTGGCCGCGCGGGAGCGGCATGCGACGTCCCGTGCCGAGCTCCCGGTCAAAGCACTGCAGCTCCAGCGCGGTGAGGTCGCCATCCCGACGGTCTACGAACGCGAGTCCTGAGCCTGCCTGGAGAGGCCACGGGGGCGACTCCCGCAGGTGGAGCTCCAGCCACAGGGCACCTGGGACACAGACCACGAGAAAGTGAACCGGTATGACCCGAAGTCTGAGACACGGTTCCTACGATGCCGTCCTGTTCGACCTTCTCACCGCCGTACTCGACTCTTGGAGAGTGTGGAACGCCGTCGCCGGCGATGAAGAGGCCGGCATGAGCTGGCGCCACGAATACCTGGAGCTCACATATGGCCGAGGTGACTACGCTCCGTATCAGGAGATTGTCGCTGAGGCGGCCGAGAACGTCGGTCTGAGCCGAGATCTGGCCAGGGATCTCGTCGCCCACTGGACCGACCTCGAGCCATGGCCCGAGGCGCCGGACGTGCTGAACGCGATCGCTCACGATCGTCCTGTCGGCGCGGTCACCAACTGCTCGGAATCCCTGGGGTACATTGCGGCAGCACAGATTCACGTCAACTTTTCGATTGTGGTGACCGCCGAGCGTGCCGGTGCCTACAAGCCCCGAGCAGCCGCATACCAGCTGGCGCTCGACGAACTGGGTCTGCCCGCTCATCGCGTGCTCTTTGTCGCTGGCTCACGGTTCGACTTCCTTGGAGCGGGCGGCGTGGGGATGCCGGTCTGGTGGCACAACCGAATCGGCATGTCTCCAGCTGCGAACGCACCGGCCCCAGTCGGTGAGGGAAACTCACTCACGCCACTACTCGCCGTCCTCGGCATCGAGGACGTTTCTCCCCGAACGGGGTCAACTGTTAGACGGCAACCCGACCAGGTGGTCGCCGACGGATAACTCGACGAGGGCGCCCTGCGCCGAGTCGGGCTGCGCAAGGACGAGCTGGGCGCAGCGGTCGCCCGTCTGGAGCGGCACGTCGACCCGCGGATGGCGCACCTGGAAGCTCGGCTGCTGAGCTCGCGGCTAGCGTGGTCGACATGAGCGAGAACCAACCAGATGTCCGTCGCGCGCTGGTGGTCGTCGACGTGCAGAACGACTTCTGCGAGGGCGGCTCGTTGGCCGTCGCGGGTGGCATCGCGGTGGCGACCGGCATCAGTGAGCTGGTGACGTCCGTGGGTAGTGACTACGCAGCGGTGGTCGCGACGGCGGACTGGCACGTTGACCCCGGTCTCCACTTCTCCGACCAGCCCGACTTCGTCGACAGCTGGCCGGTCCACTGCCGGGTGGGGACGAGTGGTGCCGACTTCCACCCAGCGGTCGATGCCGCTGTCGCTCGCGCCGAGGCCGTCTTTCGCAAGGGCAGAAACGCAGCGGCGTACAGCGGGTTCGAGGGGTATGCCGACAATCACGGCTCGCCCGTCGGGCTAGCATACTGGTTGCGCGACAAAGGAATTGACGCGGTCGACGTGGTCGGCATCGCCACGGACCACTGCGTGCGGGCTACCGCTGTGGACGCCCTCCGAGAGGGCTTCGCCACTCGCGTACTGCTCGGACTGACTGCCGGGGTAGCGCCGGAGAGCACGGCCCGGGCCCTCGCGGAGCTCCGCGCGGTGGGCGCGGAGCTCCTCGGCGAGCCGGTTGTCGGCGGCTGACCTCACTGGGCTTGTCACGACGCGGGCTTCCGCACGGTGCCACACGAGTCGACATCGCGGTGGGTCGTTGCGGTGAGAACGCCTGAATGCACGCAACGCGAGCGGCTGTGGTCGAAAGTTGCGGCAGGAAGGGTCGAATCGGACAACGCGAGCCCTTGAGGAACCTGCCTGAAGCGCCGTTGCCCCCGCCCTGTGGACAACCCCCGGGTCCGGCGAGTCTGTGACGACAACATCAGCAGATGGTTGCCGATCCGCCGTTCGACCCACGGCGCCCATTCACCCGGGCCGAGGCCCTCGCCGCTGGCGTGACGCCGTGGCGGTTGCGCGGCGCCGGCTATGCCCGGGTCTATCGCAACGTCTATGTCTCGCGCGATGTCCCCCGTACGGTCGAGCTGCGCGCCCGGGCGAGCCTGCGGCTGGCCCCCCACGGAGCCGTTGTGAGCCACTACACCGCTGCGGCCCTGTGGGGCGGGGCGCTGACCGCCAGCTCCGAGATCCACGTGAGCATTCCCGTCGACGAGACGTTCCGTGTCGACGGGATCCGAACCCATCGTGATCGGGTCGTCCGCGCATCGACGACTCGCGGTGGCGTCCGGCTGACGACACCGGAGCAGACTTTTGTCGACCTCGCTGCCGAGCTCGACCTCGTGCAGCTCGTGGTCCTCGGTGATGGTTTGGTGCACCGAGGGCACACGACACCGTCGCGGCTGGCCGAGGCGTCCTCCCGCGGGTCCGGATCGAGGCATTGTCTCGCGTTGCGGGCCGCGAACCTGGTCCGGCACGGCGTGGACTCGCCACCCGAGAGCCGACTGCGCCTGCTCATCGTCCTGTCCGGTCTACCGGAACCGACGGTGAACCACATCGTGCGAGACCCCGAGACCGATGACTGGCTAAGAAGGTTCGAGCTGGCATACCCGTTGTTGCGTATCGCCATTGAGTACGAGGGGCGTCATCATCGCGACGACGCGGAGGTGTGGGCAGCCCATATCGACCCCCGGGAGGGTCTGGACCGCAACGCGTGGCGCGTCGTGCAGGTGATCTCCAGCGGCCTGTTCGACCACCCGCTGCGCACCCTTCAGCGGGTGGACCAAGCCAGAGTGGACCGCGGCGCCGGCCAGGTGGGCAGCTTTGGGGACGAATGGCGCCGGTACTTTCCCGGTAAGGACGTCAGGTGACGCGGGCTGAGCCACAACAACCGCGCACGCAGTCGACTGTTGCGGGCAGATAGCCGGTTTCGCCGCAACCGCTGACCGCACGATCAGTTGTCGCGGCGGAGTCGGGTCAGCCGTGGCTGGGGGGTTCGGCCGCTGCAGCGGTCGCGCGCGACGACCTGTTCCAGGACAGCGCATAGGCCCCGTCGTCCACAGCCCGACCCGCCTCGCCCAGCTCCAGCGGCCGGAACGTGTCGACCATCACGGCAAGCTCGTCGAAGAAGTGCACCCCGATCGATCCTTCGCTCGCCCCCGGTTGCGGGCCGTGGGGGTGGCCCCCGGGGTGCACGGAGATCGACCCCTTGCCGATCCCCGACCCTTTGCGAGCCTCGTAGTCCCCGTCGACGTAGAACATGATCTCGTCGCTGTCTACGTTGGAGTGGTAGTACGGCACCGGGATCGACAGGGGGTGGTAGTCGACCTTGCGGGGCACGAAGTTGCACACGACGAAGTTCCACCCCTCGAACACCTGGTGTACCGGTGGCGGCTGGTGGACCCGCCCGGTGATGGGCTCGAAGTCGGCTACGTTGAAGACGTAGGGATAGAGACAGCCGTCCCAGCCGACGACGTCGAGCGGGTGGAACGGCAGCGTGTGCGCGGTGCCGACCACTCCGCCCGGCGCGTTCCCACGGTGCTTGATCAGGACCTCGGTCTCGTCCCCGGCGTGGGCGCCAACATCCTCGGCGAGCAACGGTCCCGCAGGCATTCGCAGGTCACGCTCGCAGTAGGGCGCGTGCTCGAGCAGCTGGCCGTACTTGGACAGGTATCGCTTCGGTGGCGCGATGTGGGAGTTGCCCTCGATCGCGTAGGTCCGCAGCGGGTCCTTGGTCGACCGACGCGGTATCCACCGGTGCGTCGTCGACCGCGGGATGACCACGTAGTCGCCGGCCGCGACGTCGAACGCCCCGAAGACCGTCTCGACACGCCCCCGGCCTCGTTCGACATAGACGCACTCGTCGCCGATTCCGTTGCGGTACCACGGGCTTGGCTGCGCCGAGACCGCATACGAGATCCGCACATCGCCGTTGCCGAGGACGAGACGCCGTCCGGTCACGGGGTCTGTGCGACGAATCGAGGCCGCGTCGAAGAGGTCGTGCAGCCTGAGGTGGCGCGGGGTCAGCGGGTGGTTCGGGGTGGTCGAGAGGTCACCGATCGACCACTCTCGTGATGCCGAGATCGTCGACGGGATGTTGCGGTGGTAGAGCAGCGACGAGTCCGACGAGAACCCCTCCTCACCCATCAGCTCCTCGTAGTAGAGCTCGCCGGGGCGGCCGCCGCGGCTTGGCCGACGGTGTTGGGTATGCCGCTTGTGGGGCACGCTGCCCATCCGCTGGTAGTGCGCCATCGCACTTCTCCTTGCTTTCTTGCTTCGACCACCGCGTGTCCTATCTGCGGTGGCCTGCCCCGATACCGTAGCGCCGTGAGGACCTGGCTCGACCTGCCCCCCGACCATCCGTTCGGGGTGCAGACCCTGGCCTACGGCGCCTTCTCGGGCGCGGGCCAGAAACGGCCACGGGTCGGCGTTCGGATCGGCGACCTGGTGCTCGACGCGGCAAGGTGCGCCGAGCGCGCGGGGATGGAGTCGGGCGTGGCCTGGGAGGGCCCCACCCTCAACACGTTCCTGTCGCTCGGCCCGCAGGCCTGGGCCGCCGCACGCTCGTGGCTGACCACCGTGCTGACCGACGAGGCATACCGCGACGCCGTCGAACCGCACCTGCACCCTCTTGAAGAGGTCACGCTTCACCTGCCCTTCGAGGTGGCCGACTACGTCGACTTCTACGCCAGCGAGCACCACGCGACCAACGTCGGCGCGATCTTCCGACCCGACAACCCCTCGCTTCCGGCTGCGTGGAAGCACCTCCCGATCGGGTACCACGGGCGAGCCGGCACGGTCGTCGTCAGCGGCACGCAGGTCGTCCGGCCGAATGGCCAACGCAAGGCCCCAGGCGACCCTGCGCCGGCCTTTGGTCCGAGTGTCCGGCTCGACATCGAGGCGGAGCTGGGGTTCGTCGTCGGCGGCGCCACCGACCTGGGTATGCCGGTGCCTGTGGAGGCGGCCGGGAGCCACCTGTTCGGGGTGGTCCTGCTCAACGACTGGAGCGCGCGCGACATCCAGGCGTGGGAGTACGTGCCGCTCGGGCCGTTCCTCGGCAAGTCGTTCGCCACCAGCATCTCGGCCTGGGTGACGCCGATGGAAGCGCTCGCCAGCGCCCGGACTGCGCTACCCGGACAGACCCAGCCGGAGCCTCTGCCCTACCTCGTGGGCGGCAGCTCGGTTGCCGCGCAAGGGATCGACGTGCACCTCGAGGTATGCGTCGGCGAGACGGTGGTCTCACGTCCGGAGTTCCGCGACATGTACTGGTCTCCCGAGCAGATGCTCGCGCATCTCACCGTCAACGGAGCCAGCCTGCGCGACGGGGACATGTTCGGGTCGGGCACGATCAGCGGGGCAGACCCTCAGACGCTGGGCAGCCTGCTGGAGCTGAGCTGGAACGGCACCCGTCCCCTGGCTCTGGCAGACGGGTCGACCCGCGGCTTCCTGCTGGACGGCGACGTGGTCACGATGACGGCGTGGGCGCCCGGGCCGGACGGCTCTCGGGTCGGCCTCGGGGAGGTCACCGGCAAGGTCAGGTCCGCGCTCAAGACGTGAGCGAGTCCAGCTCGTCGGGAGTCGGATAGGAGCGCTGTGCGCCGGGTCGGGTTGCTGCGAACGCGCCGACCCGGGCGGCGAACCGGGCTGCGTCAACCAGGCCCGACCCTGCGGCGAGCTTCATCGCGAGAGCGCCGGTGAAGGCGTCGCCGCTGCCGGTGGTGTCCACCGCCCGCACCTTGACCGGGTCGACGAGCTCAGGCGCCGCGTCCCCGTCGAGGACCACGGCACCCCGCGCACCCAGCGTGACCACGGCACGATGCACATGCAGATCGGCCAGCGCCCGCTGGGCAGCAGGCCAGTCCTCGGGGCCGGTAGCCAGTGCTCCCACAACCTGCATGAGCTCGTGCTCGTTGACCATCAGGACGTCGACGAGGGCGAGCAGCGCGGGCGAGACCCGTTGATAAGGCGAGAGGTTCAGCACGACCATCGCCGACTGCTCGTGCGCCTTGACGGCGGCAGCTGCCACCGCGTCCAGTCCCACCTCGAGGCACAGGCACACGACGGCGGCCCCACCGAAGAACTCGTCGGAAGCGTTGACGTCGTCAGCAGTAAAGCGTCCGTTCGCCCCGGGTGAGACGACGATGACGTTCTCGGCCGCGTCGTCCACAAGGATCACCGCGGTTCCGGTGGCGACATCCGGCAGTGGGATGACCGCCGCGACGTCCACTCCGGCCGCTCGTGCTTCGTCGAGCAGCAGATCACCGTGCCCGTCGGCACCGACGCGGCCGAGCAAGCGGACGTTGCCACCCAGCAGGCCGATCACGGCCGCCTGGTTGGACGACTTGCCCCCGGGAGCGACGACGAGCTCGCTCCCGGTGACGGTTTCGCCCGCCCGCGGCAGCCGGGGGGTGCGCACGGTGAGGTCGGCGTTGAGCGAGCCGACGACCGCGACGACGCCCGGCGTGGCGTCCTGTGCCATGAAAGACCCTCCTTCTCGAGAAGCTAGTGGCCGGCCACCGTCAACGGTCGTTCAGCATCGGCCCCCACGTCGTCGGGCGGCCGCGGGACGAGCATCGACGCACCCAGGGCCAGGCCCACTACCACGAGCCCGGTGACGATCCCGGCGACATACCCGGCCGACGACCCCGGGCGAGAGCTCCCGACCGCGGTCTGCACGGCCAGCAGAACGGCGAAGGAGATCCCGGCACCGAGGTTGAACGCTCCGGCGTTGAGGCCCGGAAGCACACCCGGAGCCTCCTTCGGTGACAGCACCACCCCCAGGCCGTTGAGCACGATGTTGACGGTGCCGGCATACGTCAGGCCGATGAACACCGACAGCACCAGCAGCAGCCACGGCTGGATCCCGCCCACCGAGAACGCCAAGGCTGCCAGGCCGACAGCGGTCCCGAGCAAGCCGATCCGCAGGATCCGCAGATATCCGGACCGAGCGGCGAACCGGCCGGAGAACGGACCGATCAGCAGACCCGCGATGGCGTATGGGGTCAGCGTCCACCAGGCGGAGCCTTCGGCACTCAACCCGGGGCCGACGACCTTGTCCTGGGCGAGCCCGGGGACGATCCCGTTCATCACGGCGAACACGCCGGTCATGGTGAGCGCCGTCGTCAGCAGCAACGCCCACACCGCTCGTTCGCGCATCCGGGACGGCTGGATCAGCGGATGCGTGGAGCGGCCTTCCGCCCACCAGAACGCAGCGAACCCGGCCACGGCTACGACGCTCGTCATCGCCACGAAACCCCAGTTCGCGGCGCCGAGCTTGCCCAGCTCGTTGACCGCGAGCAAGGCCGCTCCGACCGCGACCACGAGCAGGCCCACACCGGTCCAGTCCATCCGCTCCCCCTGGTTCGACGCCGACTCCGGCGCAAGAAACAGCACGAGAGCCGATGCGAGCGCGGCAACGACCGCCATCGCCCAGAAGACCGAATGGAACCCGTGGTTCTGTGCGAGATATCCGCCCGCGAGCGCGTCGATCCCGGCGACGCCGCCGTTGACGGCCGTGACAACGCCCATGAGCGTGCCGTAGACGGCGTTGTCGGTGATCTCGTGCCGGAGCATCACCAGGCACAGCGGCACGACGGGTCCGGAGACTCCCTGCAGGATCCGACCGACGAACAGCAGCTCGATGTTGGGCGACAGGGCTGCCACGACGCACCCCACCGCCATCACTGCCAGCATGCCGACGAGCACCTTGCGTCGGCCGATCATGTCGCCCAACCGGGGCAGGAAGAGCGAGAACAACGCGGCCGCGGTGAAGAACGCGGTCTGCGTCAGCCCCACCTCGGCCGTACTGACGTCCAGCTCCTTCTCGATGGTCGCGAGGGCGGGACTGAGCATGCTCGCGTTCAGCTGGAAGGCAATGCAGGCGGCCAGCAGGGCGACGACGAGCACGGCGGGTGAGACGCGCCCCGCGCTCCGCACCTGGTCGTCCGTGCGCCCGGCACTCACGACTCCACCTGCCCGATCCGGCGCAGCGCGTCGACGACCAGGCCCCAGAACCGGTCGGCGTCCAACGTCACGGCAACCTGGGTGTGGCAGTCGGCTGGCTCCGGTCCTCGCAGATCCGTCACGGTCATCCCCAGGGTGAGCGACCCCTGCAGCTCGATGTCCACGGGCGCCCGGCGCACCGTCATCACCTCCGGGTCGATGAGATACGCCACCGCGCACGGGTCGTGCACCGGCGGGTCGTCGAAGTCCTGGTTCTCCTTGTAGGACAACCGGAAGAAGTCGAACAGCTCGCAGACAAAGCGCGCCGGCGTCGTGTCCAGCGCCCGGATCTGGTCCTCGACGGCCGCCGTGGCGAGCGCCTGGTGGGTGAGGTCGAGACCGACCATCGTCACCGGCCACGGTTCGTTGAAGACGATGTGGGCAGCCTCGGGGTCGATCTTGATGTTGAACTCGGCGACCGGACTCCAGTTCCCGACGTGGTATCCGCCACCCATGAGCACCACTTCACGCACCCGCTCGACGATGCGCGGCTCCTTGCGGACCGCTAGTGCGATGTTGGTCAGCGCCCCGGTCGGCACGAGGGTCACCTCTCCGGGCTCGTGCCCCATCACCATCTCGATGATCAGGTCCACGGCATGGCGAGGGTCGAGGGGCATGCTCGGATCGCGGCGGCGGGGACCGTCCATGCCGCTTCCGCCGTGGATCCCCTCGGCCAGCTCCTGGGAGCGGACGAGCGGCCTCGCGCAGCCACGAGCGATGGGTATGCCGCTCAACCCGATGACCCGCGCCACCGACAGCGCATTGGCGGTGACATTGTCGAGCGTGTGGTTCCCGGCAACCGTGGTCACCGCCAACAGCTCGATCGCCGGGCTGCCGTAGGCGAGCATCATTGCGACGGCATCGTCGTGCCCGGGGTCGCAGTCGAGGATGATCTTGCGAGGCATGGCAGCCTTCCCAACGCGTCGTTGCTTGGCGATCACGTCCTCTCAACCTAGCGACTACCAGCGTGACTACGGCAACGCGCAACACCAGCGATTTCACGTCAGCCGGCATTCAGCTGGTCAACGCGTGGCAAGCGCTGACCCGACAGCGATCTCGTTGGGTGCGGATCATCGAGTGACGCTGACTGTCTCTGACCGGATGGCTCGTCCTTGGTCTGCGTTCGGCGGACGTCGACCAGCAGACCCCGACCGGCATCTCCGGGTTGTGCACAGCCCTCCGTGTATTACCCATACGTTACGCCAGAGGAGCCCACTAGGGACTGCAACTCATGCCTTCCTAGGAGATCCGATGAGCAGACAGATTCCCTTCATGCGCGTCGCCGCGGCTCTCGTAGGCGGCTGCCTGCTCGCGGGGTGCAACAGTGGCTCGACGGGCAGCTCGGTCAACGCAGCCTCGGCCGCGGGAACCACCCGAACGGCCGCGACTTCAGCACCTGACGCGACGCCCCCGTCGGACGCAGACAGCATCGCCGCTGCCCCCGGAAATGGCCTCAGCGGTTCCAGCGCCCCGACGACCGGGCCCGCCCCAGCTGGCTTCATCATCAAGGTCTGTACGGCGATCACCATCCCGGACGCGCAAGCTGCGGTGAAGGCGACGGTCACGAAGATCGACTTCGACTCGGTCAACGAAGACCCGAACGGCGAGTTCCAGTGCAATGTCGACGAAGCCCACCAGGCCCTCAAGGTGACCATCGAGCCTGAAGATGCTGCGAAGGCGAACTACACGGCCGACGTCGCGGGGGAGAACGTGCCGGGCACTCCGTTGCCAGGGGTGGGTGATGTTGCGGTCTGGACGCAGGCACTGCACAACCCGCCGAACTTCTACGCCCACAAGGGCAACGCGACGTGCGAGATCCAGTCGGGGGACATTCGCGAGCTGAGTGTCCTCAACGACCCCTCGATCTTCGATGGTGGCGTCGCGACCCCGCTCGCAGCTGCCTACGCTGCGAAGCTCGGTGCGATCTGTACCGACGTGTTCGGTGCCATCGACCAGTGATGAGAATCCCGTGCTGGCCCTCACGAACGATCAGTGCGCCGAGCTCTGAGCAAACCGATCCGTGCTTCGCAGGAATGGCCACGGGGAATCAGCGGATGGTGACGTGTCGGTCCTCAGTGTCCTCTGGCGTTCCTCACACGGTTTGGCTCAGGCTGGTCACCGTGCTCGGGGTTGCTAGCGCTACCGGGTGCTACCGGACCGAAGATGGAGATCCGGATCAGCGCGATGAGGACCAAGGCGGCGGTGGACAGACTCTCCATGATCAAGCAGGACAGGTTGTCGTTGCCACGATCAGCACGATCGCGAGCACGACATGCAGCCTGAGCGGGACTGGGCCGTTGGTCAGCACCCACGCGATTAGGGCGCCGAGATCACCAGGTAACGACATCACCAGGTAACCGGTGGTGAGAGCGGCGCTGGCGCTGCCGGTATGGATATCGGGAACCTTGGCATAGAGGTCGACGACGATGCCAATGATCAGCTGGGCGGCGAACAAGGCCAGCTGAACCGCCAGGGCCGCCGGCAGGATCCGCGCCGAAGGCACCGACTCCGCGACGCTGCGGTAGTCCGATGGTCTCGCGACGGGATGGACCGCGCTCATCCTGCTGCCATCCCTCTCGGGGGGATCGCGTTCCTCTACGACGGACGAATTCGCTGACCCATCCGTCGCCAAAGACGTCCCGCTCCAGGACAGTCGTCCCATGCTTGATGGGAGACCGGTGTCCACAAGAAACCGAACGAGAGGTCCTCATCCACGTGAACGATGCGGCCGCCGACATGGAAAGGCACCGACGGGCTGGGTACCGTCGCGACGGGTTCACCTGGGCGGCTTTCGGGGCGCTGGCTGGGTTCGGGTTCCTCAACGCGATCCTCGGTCCCTCCCTGCCCTACATCCGGGCGACCGAACAGATCTCCTATCTGGTCGGGGTGGCCCATCAGGTGGCCTTCGCCGTCGGCGGAGGGCTGGCTGGACTGTTCGCCATCCGGGTCGGGGGCCGGGCGAGCCGCGCCGTGGTCATCCGCCTCGGGTTGGTTGCGGCGGCCGTCTGCGGTCTCGGGGTGGGCTACGGGGACCAGGTCGCGGTCACCGTCGTGTCAGCGCTGTTCGTGAGCCTGCTGGGGACCTCGGCGTTGATCAGGCTGTGGGCCGCGCTCTCCGATGCACACGCGATGCACCGCGCAGTTGCCATGAGCGAGGGAGAGGTCTCGGTCAGCCTGGGTGGGATCATCGCACCCCTGTTGGTGGGTGGGCTGGCGTCGACCGCGCTGAGTTGGCGGTTCGCCTTCGTGGTCGGTGCCGGTCTGGTCATCGTCGTGGTGGTGATCTCGCTCCTCGTGCGCATCCCCCCATCGATGCCCGAGCTCTCGGCTGAGCAACTCCAGGTTGACGTGGCAGCTGGTGTCAGCCGGCCAGCGCCCACCTTGGTGGTGGTGTTCGCGGTGGTCGCCCTGGAGTTCTCGTTGAGCTTCTGGCTGGCCAGCTACCTCAACGACAGTGTCGGCCTTCCCCGGCAGATGGCCGTGGGCATGGTTGCCGGTCTGTATGCCGCCAACCTCGGCGGCCGTGTGGTCGCCAGCCGCCTGGCCCGCCACTTCAGCGCCGTCGGCGTGCTGGCCGCGTCGATCGGCGTGGGCCTGGTGGGAATGCCGATCCTGCTGGCCGCTACCGGCGCCGTTGCGGCGGGTCTGGGTCTGGTCCTGGTCGGTGCCGGGATCGGTGCCACCTTCCCGTTGACCTCCGCCCTGCACGTCGCCGCCAGCCCACGTCCCGCCGACACCGCGGTGGGCCAGGTCCTTGCTGTCGCGGCTATCGGTCAGATCTGCGGCCCGCTGGCCGTTGCAGCAGTCGCCCAAGTCGCTGGGCTGCGCGTCGGCCTGCTCACCCTCCCGCCCCTCGCCATCGTCGCGGTGGTCGCTCTCGCCCGCCACCACGTCACCATCCGTAGGCGACCCCCTGCCTAGCGCCACTGTGCTCGGCAGTGGTGTGCCGCGCGTCCGCGGCAGACCTGTTCCGGTCGTCGATCGTCCTGTGGTAGGTCGTCGACGCGGGTGGCACGCTGCGAACGACCTGCTGCGCCTCGTCGGGTCGGTGCAGGTCGGACACGCCATCGCGAGCCTGTCTTTCGCGACACCGCACGCCATCTCCGGGCAGAGGGAACAGATCTGCTTTACCCCTCAGGGGACCCGTCAGCGACTGCTCGGCTTCACGACGACGTTGGTGCGAGCGACCTTGTCGTGCAACGCCTGGCGTTTGTCGTCCCACAGCGGCCAAAGGATGTTGAGCAGCCCCACCAAGCTCATCGCCAGACCGACCACCGGGACCAGGCTTGTCAACCCGACCAGGATCTGGATCGCCTGTCGCTTGATGGCGTCGAGGACACCGATATTGCCTGGCCGCTCCCGAAGCCGGACCTGGATTCCCAGCGCCATCATCCCGGGGGTCGCGCCCTTGCGGCTGAGAAACAGGACGTTGTAGACCAGGGCCACGAGCAGCGCGACGAGGGTGACGGGCCAGAGCCGGCTCATGATCTGGGAGGTGAGGTCGGCTTGGTCGAAGACCGGCGTCCGTCCTCCCTCCGTGTTGCGCATCATGTCCTCGATCCACCCGACATACCACTGGACGAAGCTCGCGATCCAGTAGGACGAGGCGATCAGGGTGACGACGTAGGTGATCACATAGTCGAGGAGGAAAGCCCCGACCCGTTGCCCGTAGCTGGCCAGCGGAACGCCGTCCGGTGTCGTCTTGACCCCGAACCCGCCCCCGTATGAGGCGGCCATGGTGCCGTAGGTCGGCGCCGACTGTCCTGCTGGTAGTCCGCCATAGGGCGTCGGTCCGGACGGAGGAGCCGAGTAAGGCGACTCGCCCGGGTGGTCCTGTCGGTAGGGGTCGTCCTGTTGGCCCCCCTGACCGTGATGGCTCTGGTCCTGCGGTGAGCCCCATCCACCGCTCGAGAGCGGGCGCACCGGGACCGGCTGCGCGGCTCCTATCGTCGACTGGGACGCGGTCGGTGAGGTCCGCGGAGTGGTGTGCGAGGTCCACACCACTCCGTCGAAATACCGCAGGTTTTCGGGGTTCTCCGGGTCGTCAAACCACCCTGCGCGCTGGGTCATGCCGCCGAGCATGTCACAGCAGCCCGTGCACCGAGGACCATCCACTCACCGATCAGGGGGTCACTTCAGAGGTTCCCGCGAAGGTCCTGCTCCCGCTCGATCGCCTCGAACAGCGCCTTGAAGTTGCCTTTGCCGAACCCCAGAGAACCGTGCCGCTCGATCAGCTCGAAGAAGACCGTCGGTCGGTCGCCGAGGGGTTTGGTGAAGATCTGGAGCAGGTAGCCGTCCTCGTCTCGGTCGACGAGGATGCCGCGGCTCTGCAGCTCGTCGATCGGCACCCGCACCTGACCGATCCGGCCGCGCAGCTCTGGGTCTTCGTAGTAGGAGTCGGGCGTGCTGAGGAACTCGACACCGTTGGCCCGCAACGCGTCCACGCTGCGCAGGATGTCGTTCGTCGCGACGGCCAAGTGCTGGGCACCGGGGCCGCGGTAGAACTCGAGGTACTCGTCGATCTGGCTCTTGCGCTTGGCCACGGCGGGCTCGTTGAGCGGGAACTTCACCCGGTGGTTGCCGTTGGCGACGACCTTGGACATCAGCGCCGAATAGTCCGTGGCGATGTCGTCGCCGACGAACTCCGCCATGTTCACAAAGCCCATGACCTTGTTGTAGAACGTCACCCACTCGTCCATCCGGCCGAGCTCGACGTTGCCCACGATGTGGTCGAGAGCCTGGAACAACCGTTTCGGCTCACCCTCGCGCCGGACCCAGGTGGACTCCGCCGCGGTGTATCCCGGCAGGTAGGCACCGGCGTATGTCTGGCCGTTGACGATGCGCTGGACCAACGTGTGTCGCGTCTCGCCATAGGTCGCGATCGCCGCGACCCGGACGGTGCCGCTCTCGTCGGTGTGATCCTCGGGCTGGGCGAGGACGGTGGCACCGGCGCGGGTGGCCTGCCTGATGCAGCGGTCGACGTCGGGCACCTCGAGCGCGATGTCCACGACACCGTCACCGTGCCGTCGGTGGTGGTCGGCCAGCGGGCTGTCGGGGTCGACCGGCCCGTTGACGACGAACCGGATCGAGCCGGACTCGAGGACGTACGACTTGTGGTCGCGGAACCCGGTATCCGGGCCGCGGTAGGCGACCAGACGCATACCCCAGGCAGACTGGTAGTAGTGCGCAGTCTGGGTCGCGTTGCCCACGACGAACACGATCGCGTCCCAGCCGGTCACCGGGAAAACGTCCTTGTCCTCGTCGTACGCGACGAGACCGACCAGCTGCTTGAGCTGGTCGACGTCGAAGCCGGCCTCGCGCTCCTGCCGGGTCAGGTCGTCGGGCGCAGTGGAGCCACTGGAGACAGTGGAGACAGGGTCGGCCATCGTGTTCGTCATGACGGAAGGGTGACCGTTCGCCCAACGGTGGTCAACACGCGCACCGACGGCTGCGCATCCTGCACATATTGCGGAGTAACTTCGGCAAGGAGGTAGACACTGTGTCCATGCCTACGAGCGAGCGCAGCATCGATGACCTGGACGCCCGACTGCTCAACCTGTATGCGCAGGAGCCCGCCGTCGGTGTCCTCGGCGCCTCGCGGCGGCTGGGGGTCGCCCGCGGCACCGTGCAGGCGCGGCTCGACCGGCTGGTCTCCCGCGGGGTCGTCCGCGGGTTCGCGCCGACCATCGACCCGGGGGCCTTGGGATATCCGGTCACGGCTTTCTGCACCCTGGAGATCCGGCAGGGCCGTGGCCACGGACCGGTCGTCGAGCACCTCACAGGAATACCCGAGGTGCTGGAGGCGCACACCATCACCGGGGCCGGCGACCTGCTCATCCGCGTCGTCGCCAGGGACAACGCGGACCTGCAGCGGGTCATCGACCTGGTCGTCGACGACTCCCACGTCATCAGGGCCTCGACGGCGATCTCGCTGGCCACCCGGATCGAGCACCGGACGGCATCCCTGGTCGCGGCAGCCGGAACACCATGACCCCGGGGATTGACACGCTTAAAGTTCTAGTTAAACTAGAATTATGCTTATCCGGATCGACCCCGCATCGTCGCGGCCGATCTTCGCCCAGATCGCGGCCAGCGTGCGCCGCGAGCTCGTCGACGGGAGCCTGGCATCGGGCGACCGCCTCCCGCCGGCCAAGGAGCTCGCCCGGTCGCTGGACGTCAACCTGCATACGGTGCTTCGGGCGTACCAGGAGCTGCGGGACGAGGGGCTCGTCGACCTGCGCCGCGGCCGAGGTGCTGTCGTCACGGGTTCTCAACCTGTGGCCCTCGCCCAGGTCGGCGAGGCCGCCAGATCGCTGGTTCGTGCTGCACACGAGGCTGGCATGACGGAGCGAGAAACCGTCTCGTTCCTTTCGAAGGAGTGGTTCTGATGTCGTCGTCCTCACCCAAAGCCCCTGTGCGACGGGCTGATTCGAGCCAGCACCGCTACCTGCTGGTAGCGCTGGGGATACCCGTCGTCGTGGCCGCCGTCGGCCTCGCGATCGTCGCAGGTCTCTGGTCCTCCATCCCCGCGATCGTCGCCAGCCACTGGGGGCAAGACGGCGTGGATGCCACCCAGGGTCGCGTGGCCTTCGTCATGACCGGCGTGCTGGTGATCCTCGCGCTCGGTGCGATTCTGGCTCTTGCGGGCTGGTTCATGCCGCAGGACGGGCGGCGCCTGCTGGCCACCGTGTCCGGCGCGACGAGCGCGTTCCTCGGCGTGGTGCTGTTCGGTGCGCTCCTGGGCCAACGTGGCCAGAACGAGCCCTCGACGGCGAGTGCCGCCCCTCAGATGTTCGCCATCGGCGCCCTTGCGGCCGCCCTCGTCGGATGGGCCGCGTGGGCGTTGACCTCGCAGCCGCAGGCGACAGTCACCGACCGGACGCCGATGCCCGCAGGCGCGACGACGGTTCCGGTCGCAGACGGCGAGCGGCTGGCCTGGTTCGGGCATGCCGCTGGAGCACCATGGCTGGGTTGGGTCTGTCTGCTGCTGGTGGCCGTCGCCTGTTTCAGTGCCGTGGTCGCCAGCCCATGGGCTGCTTTGGGCCCGGTGCTCGGGATCGTGCTGATCGTCCTGCTCATGCGAGCGAGAGTGACCGTTGACGAGCAGGGGATGCGCGTCGTCTCAGGCGGCTTCCTGACCTGGGTCTCGGTGCCCATCGACCAGGTGGCCTACGCCGAGGTTGCCCACCTGACCGCGTTCAAGGAGTTCGGCGGGCTCGGCATGCGCTACCGCCGCGACGCCCGTGCTTTTGTCACGCGCACCGGGCAGGCCCTACGCGTGGTTCAGCAGGACGGCACCACGACCTATGTCTCGCTGGATGGCGCGGACGAGGCTGCCGCGGTGCTCAACACCTTGACCCGCCGGTCCGTCACGAGCTGAGCCGACCGATCTGGCGCGCCCGACCCGACGTGGCGTGACCGGACGTGACCCGATGCATACGGGTCAGGCGTCGTCCTTGCCGCCGCCGTCCTTCGGCGCGCGAAGGCCCTGGTAGATCTCCTTGCAGGTCGGGCAGACCGGGAACTTCTTGGGGTCCCGCCCCGGCACCCAGACCTTGCCGCAGAGCGCGACCACCGGGTCACCCGAGAGAGCGCTCTCGAGGATCTTCTCCTTGCGTACGTAGTGCGCGAACCGCTCGTGGTCGCCCGGTTCGACGACCTGTTCCTCGACCAGCTCGCGCTCGAGCACGGTGGTCGAGGTGTGTGGTCCGCCCGGCTCGAGCTGCGGCTCGAAGGGGTCGAGTGGCATCTGCGAGGCGCGGGACGTCATACATACGAGTGTATGCGCGCCTCGTGCCGGTCAGCCGGGAGAACGGAGTCCCCTGCCGCGTTGCCACCAGCGGCGTCGTGGGGCGGTGTCGAGAACGGGCGGTGGCGGCGAAGCGGCCCGGCGACGTCGCTCGATCTCGGTCCGCAGCCCACGCCACTGCTCGACGACCTCGTCGACGTCGACCGTGCGCGAGATCAACGGCGGCAGGTCCCCCACTGCGGGCCGCAAGCGGTCCGCCTTGACCCGGTGGTTGAAGTCCTCGAGGATCTCACGGGCTTCGGTCTCGGTGCGGACGTCGGCGAGCGACCCGGGGAAGGAGGCCGCTTCCTTGCGCAGCAGCAGCGGGGACGGGAGAGCCCCGCTGAGGTCGAGCCTCTCGCGCTCGACGTAGCGCCGGACCCACCAGTCGGCGTCGTTGGGGTCACCGAGGTCTGCGAGGGGCTTCCCGGCGCCGGGGAGGTTGTCGAACTCGCCGCGCTCCTGCGCTTCACGGATCTGCCGGTCGACCCAGCTCTCGCGGTAGGGCTGTTGTGACATGGGTGGTTCCTCGATGGGCGGCCGACGTGGTCAGTTCAGGTTCGGGTCGTCCGGATAGGCCGAGACGAGCTTGAGGTTGCCGCTCTGGCGGGCGAGCACCTGCGACCACAGGCGTTCGGGGCCGTGAGAGAACGCGTCCCGGGCCTCGCGCTCGACGACGTACCAGTCCCCCCGGGCGATCTCGTTCTCGAGCTGGCCGCCGGACCAACCGGCATACCCGGCGAAGATCCGCATGCCCGCGACCTCGGGCGCGACAAGGTTGGGCGGCGCGTCGAGGTCGACCAGTCCCAGCCCACCGAACAGGTGTTTGACCCCCATCGGCTCGCTGTCGTCACCGGGTACCGTGACCAGGCCGATCGCGGAGTTGAGCTCGACCGGCCCACCCTGGAACAGGGTCTGGGGCTGCGTCGCCACCGACTTCCAGCCCGGCAGGACCGCGTCGATGTCGGCATCCAGCGGTCGGTTGACGATGACGCCCTGCGCGCCGCCCTCGTCGTGGTGGAGCAGCAGGATGACCGTGCGTCGGAAGGTGCCCTCCTCGATCTGAATCGAGGCCACGAGTAGCCGGCCCGCGAAGAACGTGGGGTCGGCGCTCACGTCCTCATTCTCCCACCCTCCCCCCGGTGGTTGCCAACGGACATCTCAGGCGCGTCGTCGGCTGGGTTTGGTATGCATCGAGTCGACCTCGTGGCGGTACGTGAAGGGTTCGACCCCCCCGGGGGGGTCGAACCCTTCACCTGCGCTCTACCCGGATCGCCGTCAGCGGTCGGTGCGCTCCCAACGGTCCACGCGGGGTGTGCGGCCGCTCCGCTCACCTCGCCCAGCCCTATCGGACCTGTCGGACCTGTCGGACCTGTCCGACCTGTCGAACCTGTCGGACCCGCCGTGGTGTGGGCGGAACCCACCGCGCGAGCCACCGCGGGGACCCCGGGAGCCACCGGGACCACGGTGGCTCTTCGGGCCCTCGAGCAGCCGCCGGAAGGTGTCCTCTGGGACCGGCACCCCCGAGGGAGTCCGGCCGCCTGCGGCCTCGATGACGGCGTCACCGGGAACGGCCCGGGTCGGGACCGCATCGACCCCGGCCTCACGCAGCTGCCGCTCCATGGTCTTGCGCTGGTGCGGCAGCGCGAGGGTGACGACGGTCCCGTCCTCACCGGCGCGCGCGGTGCGGCCGGCGCGGTGCAGGTAGTCCTTGTGGTCGGCGGGCGGGTCTACCTGCATGACCACGGAGACGTCGTCGACGTGGATGCCGCGGGCGGCGACGTCCGTGGCGACGAGCACCGGCAGGGTGCCGTCGCGGAACGCCCCCAGCACCCGGTTGCGGGCACCCTGGGCCAGGCCACCGTGCAGCGCGGCGGCGAGCACCCCCTGCTCACGCAGCTGGAGCGCGATGCGGTCGGCGCCGAGCTTCGTGCGGACGAATACCAGGGTCCGACCAGGGCGGTTGGCGACCTCGGCGGTGATGACCTTCTTGTGGTTCGGTTCGACCAGCAGGACGTGGTGCGCCATGGTCGTGACCGAGGCCTTGGCATCGTCGGTCGAGTGCGTCACCGCGTCGGTGAGGTAGCTCGCCACCAGGCCGTCGACGCCTCGGTCGAGGGTGGCCGAGAAGAGCAGTCGCTGTCCGCCGGTCGGCAGGCCGTCGAGGATCGAGGAGATCTCGGGCAGAAAACCCATCTCAGCCATGTGGTCGGCCTCGTCGAGGATCGCCACGCGGATGTCGCGCAGCTCGACGGCCCCGCGCTCGATGAGGTCGTTGAGGCGACCTGGCGTGGCGATGAGCAGGTCGACGCCCCGGTTGAGGGCGGCGATCTGAGTCGTGTAGCTGAGCCCGCCGGCGACCAGCTTGTGCTTCAGCCCCATGACGTGGACCAGTGGCTCGAGGGCGTCCGAGACCTGCATGGCCAGTTCGCGCGTCGGCACCAGGACCAGCGCCCGCGGACGGCGGGGCGCCGAGGTCGGCGCCTCATCGGCCAACCGGGCCAGCGTGGGCAGCCCAAAAGCAAGCGTCTTGCCCGAGCCGGTCTGCCCTCGACCGAGGACGTCGCGGCCCGCGAGTGCATCGGGGATGGTCGCCGTCTGGATCGGGAACGGCGTGATGATGCCGTCTCGCGCGAGCCGCTCGACGAGCCGGGCGGGCAAGCCGAGGGCAGCGAAGCCGTTGTCCGCGTCGACGACAACCGGACCGTCGCTCACGGACTTGCGGGCCGACGTGGTCCAGGTGTCCGCCTCGAGGCGCTCGGCCTCCGGGTCGATACCGAACCCGCCACGAGCGGGGCGCTCGTCACGAGAGCTGCCCCGGTATGCGGGTGAGTGGTCCCGGGGGGTGCGGGAGTCGCGGGGGTCGTGGGAGTCGTGGGAGTTGTGGTGTTCTCGGGGGTCCCGGCCGGCGACAGGACGACGGTCCTCTCGCGGTGCCCACGCCTGGCCCTTGCCTCGGGGGGCGCCCTCCTGTCGGACCGGACGGCCTGTCCGATCGTTGCGCGGCGCCCACTCCCGGCGCTCGGGACGGTCCGAACGTGGAGCGCGATCGTCGCGGACCGGACGGTCCGAACGCTCAGCGCGTGGCGCCCACTCCCGGCGCTCGGGACGGTCCGAACGTGGAGCGCGATCGTCACGGACCGCACGGTCCGGACGCTCAGCGCGTGGCGCCCACTCCCGGCGCTCGGGACGGTCCGAACGTGGAGCGCGATCGTCACGGACCGGACGGTCCGGACGGTCAGTGCGTGGCGCCCACTCCCGGCGCTCGGGACGGTCCGAACGTGGAGCGCGATCGTCACGGACCGCACGGTCCGGACGCTCAGCGCGTGGCGCCCACTCCCGGCGCTCGGGACGGTCCGAACGTGGAGCGCGATCGTCACGGACCGCACGGTCCGGACGGTCAGCGCGTGGCGCCCACTCCCGGCGCTCGGGACGGTCCGAACGTGGAGCGCGATCGTCACGGACCGCACGGTCCTCCCGACCGCGGGAGGGCGCGGCGGCATACCCGGCGGGCCGTGCGCTGCGCGCGGGACGAGTGCTGTCGAATGGGCGGTGCGCGCGCGGCTCCTGGCCGCGGTGCGCCTTGCTGGGTTTCGCGGCCTTCTGGGCCTTCTGGGCCGCGGTCCAACGAGCCTTCTTGGGCGCGCCGGACGACGAGGTGTTGGGCATGACAGATCACTTCTCTCAAACAGGTGGGACTCGAGTCAGACACGTCTCGAGCCACCTGGCGAGGGCAACCATGCAAGACGAGCCTCAGGCGCATGAACACTGCTGGCGCCCGCGTGGACCAGACCGGGCAGGCTGCCCGCCGATCGCTGGGCCCGCTCCGCGTAGGGATGCCGATCATGCGTGGCTGGCGCAGCCATTGCGCCTCGGAGTCGAGCAACATCAGTCTATCAGCGAGCCACCGATGCTCCGACCGGTAACGTGCCCGGCATGAGCAAGCATGGTCACACGCCACGACGCCTCGTGCAGGTGTCGGCTTCCGGTCGGGCGAGCGCCACGCCTGATGTCGTACGCCTTTCGCTCGGCATCCGCAGCGACGGAGACGATGTCTCCTCGGCGCTGAGAGACGTGGGGGACAAGGTCGCGTCGATCGGCGAGGCGGTCCGCGGCCACGGGGTCGAGTCCGCGGACATCCGGTCGACCGGTGCCGGTGTCCACCCACGCTATGACCGCGACGGCCAGCGTGTGGTCGGATACCAGGCCCAGCACAGCCTCGCCGTAGTAGTGCGCGCTCTCGATACGGTCGGCGCGGTAGTCGACTCGGTCGCGCAGGCGGCGGGCAACTCGCTCTCGGTGGATTCCATCCAGCTCGAGCTGAGCGACTCGACGCGGCTCGAACAGGAAGCGCGCGACAACGCGTTCGCGCATGCAAGGTCCAAGGGCGACCTGTATGCGCGCCTGTCCGGGGGCCAGCTCGGCGAGGTCCTGTCGGTTGTCGAGGGCGGCGCTGGCGGCGGGCCAGCACCGGCGGGCCGGATGGCGTTGATGGCCTCGTCCTCGCCCATGCCGGTCGAGGCCGGGGAGACGACCGTCACCGCGTCGATAACCGTCACGTGGTCGCTGGAGAACTGACCGACGCGTCCGTACACGGCGAGTCCGGTACGTCGGGTGCATCTCGCCGCTGCAGACCTGCCCGGACCGATAGCCGTTCCGACCAGACTCACACCTTCTCTGACCGGACTCACACCTTCTCTGACCGGACTCACCTTGTTGCGGGTAACGGGCACCGTTCACCCGGTGAAACCGAGGAAGGTCTGAGTTCAGTCGATTGTGGGGTAACGGCGGGCCGGCCGGGCAACGGGGGGCCGGCCGGGCAACGGCGCAGACGGGCGCATACGGCGCATTCGTCGCAGACGGGCGCATACGGCGCATACGGCGCATACGGCGCATACGGCGCATACGGCGGACTCAATGGCGCCTACTCGACCGGACTCACACCTTCTCCGACCAGACTCACGTTGTTGTGGGGAACGGGCACTGTTCACCCGGTGAAACCGACGAAGGTCTGAGTTCAGTCGATTGTGTGGCAACGGGGGGCTGGCCGGGCAACGGGCACGGCGCAGACGGGCGCAAACGGGCGCAAACGGGCGCAGACGGGCGCAGACGGCGCAGACGGGCGCATACGGGCGCATACGGGCGCATACGGCGTACCCAATGGCGCAGACCTGACTGGACTCACACCTTCTCCGACCGGACTCACAATGTTGTGGGGAACGGGCACGGCTCACCCGGTGAAACCGAGGAAGGTGTGAGTTCAGTCGATGGTGGGGTTACCGCGGGCGCGTATCCGGCGCACGAGCGGGCGAGCGTGGACGCATCCGATGCCGAGCGCGCACACGGCCCGGGAATAGCCAGATCCGGGCCCGCCGTTCACCGTCACATGGCAACAACACAGCTCACCGCGCAGACCTTCGAGCAGACCGTTCTCGACAACGACACCGTTTTCGTGGACTTCTGGGCCGACTGGTGCGGTCCGTGCAAGCGGTTCGCGCCGGTCTACGACGAGGTGTCCGACCAGCACAGCGACATCGTCTTCGCCAAGGTCGACACCGAGGCCGAGCAGGCACTCGCGGCGCAGATCAACATCACCTCGATCCCGACGCTGATGGCCTTCCGTGAGGGCATCCTCGTGTTCCGTCAGGCCGGCGCCCTGCCCAAGGAGCAGTTCGCCCAGCTCGTCGAGAAGGTCGGCGACCTCGACATGGACGACGTCCGCGCCCAGGTGGCACAGGCCAAGGCCGAGGCGGACAGCCCCAGCGCTGAGGCGATGCCCCGGTCTGAACAGCGCTGACCGCCGCGGAGGCCCGGAGTCGGTTCTCGGTCACCATGGGCTCATGAAGCTGCTGCTCAACGTCATCTGGGTCGTGTTCGGGGGTTGGTTACTCGCCCTCAGCTACATCCTGGCGGGCGTCGTCGCCTGCATCCTCGTCGTCACCATCCCGTTCGGCGTGGCGGCGTTCCGGATGGCCAGCTTCGCGCTCTGGCCTTTTGGTCGCACGATCGTCGACAAGCCGACCGCCGGGGTGATGTCCACGATCGGCAACGTCCTGTGGATCCTGCTCTTCGGCTGGTGGCTGGCGCTGGAACACCTCGTCACCGGCATCGCCCAGTGCATCACCATCATCGGCATCCCGCTCGGCCTGGCGAACTTCAAGCTGGTCCCGGTCTCGCTCATGCCGATCGGCAAGGACATCGTGCCGACCTCGTCGGTGCGAGCCGGCGCCGCGACCGTCGCCCGGGTCGGGTGACTCAGGCGCATACACGAGGCAGCTCGCCACACATACGAGCGACGGCCCGCCCACCGAGGTGGTCGGGCCGTAGCTGTCTCGAGGTGGCTGGAACGCGTGACGTGTCCCTCGCGACGAGCACGAGTGGAGGTGGCGGGAATCGAACCCGCGTCCGGTGACATGACACCAGGACTTCTCCGGGCGCAGTGCGCTATGGAGTTTCTCGGCCCCGGGGCTCGCGCGCACACGTTCCCCGACAGGCCCAGTTGAGTAAGAGTCCCGCGCAGCCCCCCAACATGACTGCGCAGCAAGTTCTCTAGCTGACGCCAGACACTGAGTCGAGAACTACCTCAGGCTGACGGACTTCGGAGCTCGCTCAGGCGGCGAGGGCGAAGTCGGTGCGCTTGGAGTTGGCACCTATGGGTTTGCACGGGTCGTTAACGAGATAACCGTGCATCCTCGGCCCGCTTCTCCTGGTGAGACGATCACCGTCGAAACCGATCACCCCCATGGTTCGCGGGGTGTCCACGTCACGCTGTCCAGTTGTCAACAACCTCAAGTATGCCGTCCAACGCCGCCCCCTCCAACTCGATTCCCGGGACGGTGGGGCAAGATCGAGGGATGGAGCGCATCGAACGCCAGCCGCTAGCCCCGGGCCAGGAGTCGGTCTGGGACTATCCCAGGCCGCCCGCGGTCGACCCCAGCAGCGAGGTCGTCGAGGTCATCCTCGGGGGCGCGACCGTCGCGCGGACCACGAGGTCCCTTCGCGTCCTCGAGACGAGCCATCCTCCGACCTACTACCTGCCGTCGGACGCGTTCGAGCCGGGCGCCCTGAAGTCGGTGACCGGCACGACCTTCTGCGAGTTCAAGGGCACCGCGTCCTACTTCGACGTCGTCCACGACGGCGTCGTCGCCCCGCGCGCTGCGTGGACCTACCGGCATCCCTCCCCCGGATACGACCGGCTCGTCGACCACGTCGCCGTGATGCCCGGGGCCGTCGAGATGTGCCGCGTCGCGGGTGAGGCGGTCCAACCACAGGAGGGCGGCTTCTACGGCGGCTGGATCACCTCCCGTGTCGTCGGCCCGTTCAAGGGTGCCCCGGGCACCCGGGGCTGGTGAGAGCGTCATGAGCGAGGCGGCGGGGATCGCGGCATACCGGGAGTGGCATCTCATTCGACGTCCCCAGGGAGAGCCGGTCGCGGACGACTTCGAGCTCGTCGGTGTCCAGCTGCCGGCGCTCGACGACGGCGAGGTCCTCGTGCGCAACACCTTCCTCTCGGTGGACCCCTACATGCGGGGCCGGATGAACGACGTGAAGTCCTATCTGCCGCCGTTCCGGCTCGGAGCCCCCATGGACGGCGGAGCCGTGGGTGTGGTGGAGAAGGTGCGCGGCCACGCAGCCGACTCGACGGAGCGCCGACTACGCGAGGGCGACGTCGTCCTCCACAACGCCGGGTGGCGTACGCACGCGGTCGTGCATGGGCGCGTCACGTGGGTGGTCGACACCTCCCTCGCTCCCGCCAACGCGTGGCTCGGGGTCCTCGGTATGCCTGGCCTCACCGCCTACGCGGGGCTGCTGAGAGTCGGTGAGTTCCGTCCTGGTGACAGGGTATTCGTGTCGGCGGCGGCTGGAGCGGTGGGGTCGGTGGTTGGGCAGCTGGCCCGCCTCAAGGGTGCGTCACTCGTCGTGGGAAGTGCCGGCGGCCCGGACAAGGTGGGGTGGCTGGTCGATGAGGCGGGTTTCGACGCCGCCGTCGACTACAAGGCCGAGCCGATCGGCATCGGGCTGCGCAGAGCGGCGCCGGACGGGATCGACGTGTACTTCGACAACGTCGGCGGCGACCATCTCGAGGCGGCTATCGGCGGTATGCGTCGCGGCGGCCGCGTCGCCGTCTGCGGGATGATCTCCAGCTACAACGACACCGAACCGCCGCCCGGTCCGCGCAACCTCGGCATGCTCATCGGCAAGCGACTGACCATCCGCGGCTTCCTCGTGGGCGACCACGCCGACCTGCGCTCGCAGTTCGAGCAGGAGGTCGGCGGCTGGGTCCATGACGGCCGGATCGTGTGGCGCGAGACCGTTGTCGAGGGGGTCGAGCACACCGTGGATGCGTTTCGGTCACTCCTCGCCGGAGGCAACACCGGCAAGATGCTCGTCCGCCTCTGAGCGGTGTCGTCCCGCGATGACCGCGACGACCACGACCCCGAACGCGAGCACGGCAGCCCCGGCGCTCAGCCAGCCGTAGCCCGCCGTGCCGACCACCACGCCGGCGACGGCTCCGCCCGCGGCCGCCGTGAACCCCGTGGTCATGTCCACGAACCCCTGCACCTGCGGCCGGTGCGCCGCGGGCGCCGACGCGGTGAGCAGGGTCGAGGACGCCACGGTCCCCAGGGACCACCCCAGGCCCAGCAGGAACAGCCCGATCCCCAGACCGACGCTTGCGCCGGGGGTCGACAGGCCGGCAAGGACCAGCGCCGTCAGCAGCACCAGACCACCGGCCGCCATCACCGGAGGGCTCCCCCACCGGTCCACGGCCATGCCCACCACAGGGGAGAACGCGTACATCCCCAGGATGTGCGTGCTGATGACCAGGCCGATGACCTGCAGGCTCGCACCGCCGTGGTCCATGTAGATCGGGGTCATCACCATGACGGACACCATGACCGCATGGGTGAGCGCCATCCCGACCGCCGCGGCGCGCAACAGCGGAGTCCGGCGGATGACGGCGAGACTGCGTTCGCCGACCTCACCGCCCATGGCCGAGCCGGGCGACAGCACCGCGTCACCCGCGGGCAACACCGGCGACGGAGCCGGGCCGGAGTCCCGCCCGCCCACCGACCGGGCCAACAGCAGCGGGTCCGGCCGCAGGCGTACGAGCATGATCGCGCCCGTGGCCACGAGGGTGACCACGCTGAACACGAACGACCCGGTCTTGGCCGGCAGATGGAGCCACCCGGCGACAGTGGCGCCGGGGCCGGTGAGGTTGGGGCCGAGGACGGACCCGATGGTCGTCGCCCACACGACGGTGCTCAGGTCGCGGCCCCGACGCTCTGGAGGTGCCAGATCGGTTGCCGCATAGCGAGACTGGTTGTTGGCTGCGGTGACGGCCCCGAGCAGCACCGCCCCGGTCAGCATCAACGGGAAGGAGCGAACCGTCCCCGCGACGATGCACGCTAGTGCCCCGAGCGCACCGACGAGGTAGCCGAGGCCCAGCCCCGGACGGCGACCGTGCCGGGCCATGTAGGAGGCGAGGACCGCCGCGACCACGGCCGCTCCGAGCACCTGTGCGGTCTGGGCGAGCCCGGCCAGCTCGTCCGACCCGGAGATGTCCTTGGCGAGCAACGCGGAGACCGCGATGGCCGAGCTCAGGCCGATCCCGCCCATCGCCTGAGTGACCACGAGCGTACGAACCGTGTGTCGCTGCGCTCCGGCGAGGTCCTCCTGCGCCGCTCGGGTGGTGGTCATCGCCCAGATTCTAGGTTCAGCCGCCGACGGGGGTCAGCCGGTATTACGCAGCCCGGCGGCGATCCCGTTGATGGTGAGCAGCAGCGCACGCTGGAGGTCGCCGTCGGGTTCGTCACCGTCGGGCACGGCGCGCACCCGCGCCAGCAGGCTCGACTGGAGTGCGTGCAGCGGCGCGAGGTAGGAGTCCCGCAGCTCGAGGGTCCGGCGCAGCACCGGAGCCGACTCGAGCAGGTCCTGCTGACCGGTCACCCGCAGCACCTCGGTCACCGTGCGCGCGTGCTCCTCACGGACCCGTCCGAACGGAGCCGCCTCGCCGTCCTCGACCAGGGTGCGCACATATCGCGCGGCGATGTCGAGGTCGGTCTTCGCCAGCGTCATCTGCACGTTGGACACGAAGGTCCGGAAGAACGGCCACGCCTGGTACATCTCACCGAGCGCCTCGCCGTGACCGGCCTCACGGGCCGCCGCGAGGCCACTGCCGACGCCATACCAACCCGGCAGGATGATCCGGCACTGCGTCCAGCCGAACACCCAGGGGATGGCGCGCAGGTCGTCGAGGCCGCCCGGCCCACCGGGCCGCTTCGACGGGCGGGAGCCGATGTTGAGCTTGCCGAGCTCGTTCACCGGGGTCGCGGAGACGAAGAACGGGACGAGCGCCGGGTCGCGCACCAGCTCCCGGTATGCCGTCTGCCCGGCCTGGGCGACGAGGTCCATCGTGCTGTCCCACTCGGCGAGAACCTCGCGCGGCAGGTTCGGGCTGCGGTGCAGCACCGACGCCTCGAGGACCGCCGCGAGGGCGCCCTCGATGTTCCAGCGTCCGAGCTCGGGCAGCGTGTACTTGTCCGAGATCACCTCACCCTGCTCGGTGATCTTGATCGGGCCGTCGAGGCTGCCGTCCGGCTGCGAGAGGATCGCCTCAGCGGTCGGCCCGCCGCCGCGTCCGACGGAGCCGCCGCGGCCATGGAACAGCCGCAGCACGACGCCGTGCTCGCGGGCCACGTCGCGCAGCGCCCGCTGGGCCTGGTGGATCTGCCACTGGGACGCGGCGATCCCGGCGTCCTTGGAGGAGTCGGAGTAGCCGAGCATGATCTCCTGCACGTCGCCTCGCGCGGCGACGACGCGGCGGTAGGAGGGGTCGGCAAGCAACGCGTCCAGGAGCGGGCCGGCGGCCTCGAGCTCGGCGACGGTCTCGAAGAGCGGCGCGAAGCCGATCCTCGCCACCGCCGGTGAGTCCGGGGAGCCCAGATCGACGAGCCCGGTCTCGCGCGCGAGGACGACGACGGCATACAGGTCGTCGACATCGTGCGTCATCGAGACGATGTAGGTCTCGATGACTCCGGGTCCGTAGGTGTCCAGGGCGGCACGGATGGCGTCGAAGATGCCGAGCACGTCGGTTGTCGCCTTGTCGAGCTCGCCGCGCACCGTGCCCATCAGCGGACGCCGGCTGGTCATCTCCGCGCCGAGGTAGGCGATCCGCTGGGCCCGGTCGAGCCGGGCATAGCCGGTGTCCAGGGCGCCGACGCGGTCGACCAGCGGGCCGAGCGCCGCGTGGTGCTTCTCGCTGTGCTCGCGCACGTCCATCGTCGCCAGGCCGAGGCCCATCGCCGTCGCCGACCTGATCAGCCGCAGGATGGAACCGTCGGCCGCGAGCACGTCACCGTTAGCAAGCATCGACCCTCGGATCAGCGCGAGGTCGGCGAGCAGCTCCGAGAGCTGCGAGTAGTCGCGTCCCGGTTCGTGCGGTCCGCCCACGTCGAGGCGGTCGCGGGTGCGCTGCAGGCGTACCCGCACGAACGACAGCTTGAGCCGATAAGGCTCCTCGGCGTTGAGCCTGCGGACCGTCTCGTAGGTGATGGGGAGAGCCAGCGCGTCCGCCTCGATGCTTGCCTGCAGCTCCTGGCTCACCGCGATGACCCGCGTCGACGGCGACATCTCGGTCAGCAGCTCGACGACCTGCTCGCCGAGGACCCGCAGGCCGACGGCGTGCTGCAGACCGAGGACCTCGAGGGTGACGGCGGGGGTGACGTTGGGGTTGCCATCGCGGTCACCGCCGGCCCACGTCCCGAACCGCAGCGGCCGGGCTGTCGGCGGTAGCCGGACCCCGATCGTCGCGAGCCGGCGGTCGAGCTCCTCGAGGAGGTCGGGAACGACGGCGGTCGCCAGCGACTGCAGGTAGTAGGTGGCCGTACGCGCCTCGTCGGCGGGCTCCGGTCGCACGATGCGCAGCTCGTCGGTCTGCCACAGCAGGTCGACGAGCTCGGCGAGCCGGCGGTCGCGCATACCGGGGAGGGAGGCGAAGCCGCCCGCGTCTTCTGAGGCGTCGATCTGGCGGGCGATCTTGCGCAGGATCCGCAGCACGCTGCGTCGGGTTGCCTCGGTGGGGTGGGCGGTGAACACCGGCCGGTACTCGACGCGCTCCAGCACCTCGTCGACCAGCTCGCGATCGACGGAGCCGTCGTCGATGGCCGCACCGATGCGGCGCACCGCGCCGGCCAGCGGGCCTTCCTCGCCGGCGGTGAGCTCCGTGAAGCGGTGCAGCTGCTCGGTGACGTTGACCAGCTGGAAGTAGGCGGTGAACGCGCGGGCGAGGACGACGGCAGTCCTGTCGTCGACTTCGGCGAGCAGGGCGTGCAGGGCCTCGTCCCGGGGCTCACGGGCGAGGGCCCGGACCTGTTCCACCAGGGCCAGCAGCTCCGGCCCCTCGTGGCGGGTCAGCGCCTCCCCGAGCAGGCCGCCCAGCTGCCGGACCGAGCCGCGCAGGGCCGCGTGCTGCTGGTCGGAGGAGACACCGCCACCGAAGCGGGCGACGTCCGCCGGGTCGGTCGCTCTCGTGCTCTCGCGGGCCGTCATAGCCGACAGTCTCACCCGCTCGCGTTACGGGCGTGTGGCGGGGCCGCAGCGTGGACGGGGCGGTCCACACCGAGGCAGCCACCATCGACGCGGCCGCTGGGCAGACGGCACTGACCCCTCGCGTGAGCTCCAGCGTGAGACGAGCAGAACGATTCTCGTCCTGTGATAAGCCTGAGAATTCTCCGTGACTTGACCCTGAGTCGTCCTCAGCCTGGTATTCGGCACGGGTGTGGCGTTACGTTGCGCAGGCGTCTCGACCGGGACTGGGTTGTTCTGGCTCGAATCGCGTCATCTCACGTGTCTTCAGTCAGCAAGGACGGTCAATGCGCGTTCGCTCGCCTCTCGTCGCAGGTATCTCTGTCATGGCTCTGGCCGGAATGGGACTCGTGAGCGGGGGTGCAGCGGTCGCCGCACCCACCGCGTCACAGCCGTCCTCGCCGGCGCCTGAACCGGTCATCATCACCCTGGCCGACCAGCTGCCCAATGCGCCTGCCGACCGGGCTCACCAGGGCCAGCGGGCCGCACAGGCCACCGCCGCCCAGGACGCCGTGCTGGCTCGCCTCGGTGGGCCGGCAGCGAGCAAGGTCAAGCACTTCAGCGTCGGCAACGCCTTCGCGGCAACGGTGACCCAGGACCAGGCGGACGCACTGGCGGCCGACCCGGCCGTCGCGAGCGTCACGGTGGACCGTGACGTCGCGATCGCGCCGGCGACGGTCGCGCCGAAGACGGCCAAGGCGGCCGCCGCAGCAGCCGCCTCGGCAGTCGACCCCAAGGCGTGCTCCAGCGACCCCAACGCGCCGCTGCTGGAACCCGAAGCGCTCACCACGATCAACGCGCGCTCCGCTGACCCCACGGCCAAGACCGCGGCCGCGCTCGGCATCGACGGCTCCGGGGTCACCGTCGCCTTCATCGCCGACGGCATCAACCCCGACAATGCCGGCTTCCGTCGCCCCGACGGCACCTCGTCCATCGTCGACTACAAGGACTTCTACGGCGACGGCCCGAACGCGGTGACCAGCGGCGCCGAGGCGTTCGGCGACGCGTCGGCCATCTCGGCGCAGGGCGGTGTCGTCTACGACGTCGCGAAGTTCGGCAACCCCAACGTCGTCAGCTACCCCGGGGGCCACTGTTACATCAAGATCGTCGGCGTCGCACCGGGCGCGAACGTCGTCGCCCTCAAGGCCGGTAGCGAGCTGCTGCCGAACTCGGCGATCCTGCAGTCGATCGACTACGCCGTCACCGTCGACCACGTCGACGTCCTCAGCGAGTCCTTCGGCGGGAACCTCTATCCCGACAGTGGCGCCCGCAACACCATCCAGCTGTTCGACGACCAGGCGGTCAAGGCGGGGACAACCGTGACCGTCTCGACCGGCGATGCGGGCACGACGAGCACGATCGGCAACCCCAGCACCGACCCCCTCGTCATCTCCTCGGGCGCCTCGACCGACTCACGCATCTACGAGCAGACGGGGTATGCCCTCGCCACGAGGTTCGGCAACGGGTCATGGCAGGACGACAACATCTCGTCGCTCTCGTCGGCCGGCATCACCCAGAACGGCCGCACCATCGACATCTCCGCTCCGGGAGAGGCCGACTGGGCCGTCTGCGACGACTCGGGCCGGTTCACCGGCTGCACGTCGTATCAGGGCACCTACTCGCCGATCGAGTCATTCGGGGGGACGAGCCAGTCCAACCCCCTCACTGCCGGTGTTGCCGCCTTGGTGATCCAGGCATACCGCACCACGCACAACACCACGTCTCCGACTCCCGAGATCGTCAAGCAGATCATCAGCAGCACCACCAAGGACCTCGGTTTCGACGGGATCGACCAGGGCACCGGGCGGCTCGACGCTCGAGCCGCCGTCGAGGCTGCTGAGGCGTGGGCCGGGACGACCGGCGCGGCCGCGGGCACGACCCCCAAGGCCGTCCTCTCCACCGACCAGCTCACGTTGGAGGGAACTCCGGGGTCCACCGTGACGGGATCGGTGAAGGTCACCAACGCCGGCGCGACGCCTCTGACGATCGTGCCGTCCACGCGCCGGTACGCCTCGCTCGGCGGAACCACCCAGACGGTGGCCATCAGCGCCGCGAGCACCCAGACGACGCCTTATCCGACGAGCGGCGCTCCGTGGGTCTACACCACCACGACGTTCACCGTGCCGGCGGGGACTGACGTCCTCGACGCACGGCTGCGGTGGCAGTCAGGGGCGACCCCGGGGCAGACCGGCCCGGTCGTGCGGCTATCGCTGTTCGCGCCGGACGGCACCTATGCGGCGAACTCTCGTCCGCAGGGTGGCCCGTCACCGGCCAACTACGGCGACATGCTCCTGCAGAAGCCGGCAGCCGGGACGTGGACCGCAGTGATGTACACGCCTCAGACCTCCGGGTTCACCGGCAACGTCACCCTCAACACCGACCCGCAGCGGGCCATCCCCGTCGGCACGGTCTCCGGTCCGTCGACCATCGCCCCTGGTGGCAGCAAGCGGGTCAAGGTGTCGGTGCCGGTGCCGTCCGTCGGCGGGGACACCGCGTACACGGTCTCCCTCGGGAGCTCCGCCGCGCAGCAGACCGCCGTGCCGGTCGTCGTTCGCGCGGTGATCCCCACCGGTTCGACGAGTGTCGGGGCGTTTGCCGGCACGATCACGGGAGGCAACGCACGGTCTGGTGCACCGGCCCAGACGTTCAGCTACAACCTCGACGTCCCAGCCGGCCAGCAGAACCTCGATGTCGGCCTGACCCTCAAGGGCGGGGCGGGAGACTCCCTCGAGGGGATTCTCATCGACCCCCGCGGCGAGCAGATGTCGATCTCGTCCAACCTCGACCCGAAGTCCAGCAAGGCGATGACATCCCTCGAGAATGTCGTTGCCAACCCGGTCGCCGGTCGGTGGCGCTACGTCGTCGTCGTGGCGAACCCTGTGACCGGCAAGACGTTCGCTCAGGACTTCACCGGGACCGTCGCCTTCAACCAGGCGAAGGCCACGCTGGGCGCCGTTCCCAACAAGCTGAAGGTCGGCCAGAGCGTCAGCACCACCGTGACAGTCACCAACCCCGGCCCGGCTCCCATCGCGGTCCAGACCGACGCCCGGCTGAGCGCGATGCAGCGCGTGCAGCTGGCGCCGCAGTTCGCTGGATCGACCATCAGCCTGCCACTGAACGTCGAGGACCTGGCCAGCATTCCGGCCTATCTCGTCCCGCCGGACACCAAGTCGGTCGCCCTGTCGGCGGCGTCGTCGGTGCCCGCGCAGGTCGAGCTGAGCTCTCCGGGGGGAGGGATCGACCTGTTCGGCGACCTGCAGTCGGCGCAGAACGGGTCGACGGTCTCGACGGCGACGGTCCACGAGCGGGCTCCGGAGACGGTGGGGCAGGGCTACTGGGGGACCTACGTCCAGGAGATCGGACCGTATGGTGACGGCGGCGCGCCGACGGGCACGACCACGTTGACGGCCAACGCGGTCATTCAGAAGTTCGACCCCGCGGTCGTCAGCTCGACCGGCGACCCCTATCTCCAAGGTGTCGACCCGACGCAGTCAGCTGGCACGCCGATCGTCGTCCAGCCCGGAGCCACGGTGACG
This sequence comes from Lapillicoccus sp., assembly GCA_965277795.1. Taxonomy (GTDB): domain Bacteria; phylum Actinomycetota; class Actinomycetes; order Actinomycetales; family Dermatophilaceae; genus Lapillicoccus. The sequence goes on along the minus strand of OZ255840.1, from coordinate 931,181 downwards.
ATCGACCTCAAGATCACGCCGCAGGGCAAGGTCGGCGACACGGTGACCGGGGTGCTCAATGTCGTCACTACCCCAACCGGTGCGGTCACATACAACACGACCGGTGACGTGGTCGCTACTGTGCCCTACTCCTACCTCCTCAAGTAGGCCGAGACACCGTCACCCAGCTACGGATTTCGGGCGCACCGCGGCAACGCGGTGCGCCCGAGACGTAGCTCGAGAGTCCTGGGCCACACGGCAACCGGGTGCCGGGGACGTGGGCGAGCCAGCTCTGGGCGAGCCACGTGTGGGGGAGTCGCGAGCGGCTAGGCCACGGCGCATACCGGCGGGGCCGATATCGCAGGCACAACCGGTGGGGCGGTGCCTGCCAGGTCACCTTGCGAGCCTCGATCCGGCGCGATGGGCGGGTTCAGGAGAATGACGGCCGTGACGACGATCCCGAGGGTTGTCAGACCCGCCAACGACTGTCTCGCAGGGGAGGGGTGCTGTCAGCTGACGGTTCGACCGGATGCGGATCGGGCGTGGCTGTAGTCGTGCCGCGGGGCTTGGCGCAGCCGGAACCAGCTGTTGGCGCGCCTGCGGTTCTGCTCGGTGAGCACGGAGAACGGGATCGCTGTCCGCCCTGACGTCCGTGACCGCCTGCTCGAGGTAGTCGCGCAGCTGCCAGACATCGACCGGGTCGCTGGGTTGCGTCGCGCTGAGCACCGCGTCCAGGCGATCCGGGGTGACGTGCAGGTCGACCCCGACCTCGGACTTGGTCAGCCCGCTGAGCGCGAGATTGGCCTGCAGCTCGCGCACGGTTCGGGTGAGCTCGTCGTCGTTCAACGACATGGTCGATCCTTCAGTGCTAGGTGGGATGACAGGACACCAGACCAGGCAGGTCAGGTGAGGGGAGGTGGAATCTGGTGTGGCTGGCTCGTCGTTCGTGAGACGATGCGTGAACGGAGTTACCTCCGGTTGAACGGTAACACAACCGGAGGGATCTCCCTTTTGCGAACGCGGTCAGCTGCGCCCACCACCGGACAAGCGGCGACGCCGGCACCGGCCGATCGGGCGTTGCGGGCAGATGCCCGACGTAACCGAGACACCCTTGTCGCGGTCGCGCGGGTCGCCCTGGCCGCGAGTCATGACCCGGTGTCCTTGGACGCCATCGCACGGGGGGCCGGGGTGGGGATCGGCACGCTGTACCGCCATTTCCCGACCCGCGCGGCGCTGGTCGAAGCCGTCTATGCGGCCGAGCTCGACGAGCTCACGGCGAGCACAACCGTTCTGCTGGAGGAGTTTCCGCCCGATGCCGCGCTGCGCGAATGGGTGCTTCGCTACGCCCGGTTTGCTGCCAGAAAACGGGGGATGATCGACACCCTGGGTGAGGGCATCGCCGCAGGGCAGATCTCCGCATCCGCGACCAGGGCACGGATCACCGCCGCGGTGCGCGCACTCCTGGCAGCCGGGGTGAGCACGGGCTCGCTCCGCACGGACGTCGACCCTGAGGATGTCACCGCCCTTCTGCTCGGTGTCTTCCTCTCGACAGCGGCCAGCCGTTCGACGTCACAGACCGAGCGGCTGCTGGACCTCGTCATCGACGCACTGCAGGCCCGCTCGGCGGGGCGGTCCGTGTCAGCGCCTGGTTGGTGAAGAGGGTGAGTCGGACCCACCGCCGTGAGCACAGCCGACGCCGCCGCTACGCAATATCGATGAGCTGACCGCGTCCGTGGTTGCAGGTGCCTGACACGACAGTCACCAGGAGCCGGAGCTCGACCCACCCAGGCCGCCGCCGGAGAAGCCGCCCCCGGAGAACCCTGACCCGCCGGACGAGCCCGACGAGGCTGTGGCCGCGAACGTCCCACCGGCGCTGGTTGCGAAGCTGCCCGCCCCGTCGGCGATCCCGGTGAAGTTCGGGAACATCGCGCCGTTGTAGATGTACCAGGTCGGCATGAGCAGTGGCTGCCCCGCCGCGGCCGCCGCCTCGGCGACCTTCTGGAACATGCCCGCCCAGCGGTCGGCGACGCCGAAGACGATCGCGTAGGGCAGGTAGCGGCTGAAGATCGCGGATGCCTCCTCGAACTTGATCTGGCCCGCCTCCGCCGTGACGAGGTACTGCCGGAAGCCGAGGGACTGCGCGAGCACCGCCGATCCGGCCGCCGTCTTGGCCGCCATTCGCCTGCCGAAGACGACAAAGATCAGGCCCGCCACGATCAGGCCGGCACCCAGAACCACCCCCGACGGGACCCCGAGGCCGAAACCGGCCGTCCGGTCGATCCCGAAGGTGACCGCGCCGAGGGCGAACACCGAGACCAGGCCGGCGCCGACGAGCAGCGAGCCGAGCGTCTGCCATAGCGCCCGCTGCCGCTGAGGTGACTTGCGGAACCAGCCTCGCTGGACGACCTCGGTGTACATCTGGGAGATCGCCAGCCGCAGCGTGGTCGCGAACTTGTACTTCAACTCTGACAACAGGACCTGACCGGACCCGCTGAACAACCCCTGGAGCACGGTCTCCTCATATGGGCGCAGATCTCCGGCTGGCGGCTGCAGGGCCGTCAGTCGCCAGTCGGTCCGCGAGAAGGCCGAGTCGGTCTGGACCTCCTCGATCGTCAGATAGCCGCGGACGGCCAGGTCCATCACGGTCGCCGAGACGTCGATGGTGTCGGCGGACTCGTCGATGATGGTGCCCACCATCCCGGGTTGGACGCCGGGGGGTGGGGTGAACTGCACGGCGATCTCGGGGCGCCTGCCCCGCACGACCGGCGGCTGCGCGACCGGCGGTGGCACGCCCGCCGTCGCCGAACCCGGGCCACCGTCCAGGCCGGGTGGGCCACCCGGGCTCGGCACGGCACTGGGAGTCAGACCAGGGGTGACCCCCGCATACCACTCGTCGCGTCCTCGGGTGGCGACCAGCGTGGCCATCAGCCCCGCGGCCGCGAGCGGGATGACGGCGCCGCCCGCGAGGGCGAGCGAGGTGACCACTTTGGCCTGCCCCGCGCCGAGAACGGACCCGCCGGTGCGGATGTCTGGCTGGAGCTTGCCGAAACCCGCCAGTGGCAGCTCGTTGGCGATGGTGAGGTCCTGGTTGCCCAGCAGGTTCGTCACGCTGAACGTCGCGGGCGAACCAGGCGTTGCCCTGGCACACGGCTCACCTGGGTCGGTATTGCCCGTGGTGCAGCGCACCTGGGTGACGCCGCCCGGCCCGTTGACGGTGAGCGTGACCGTGTCCTTGGGGATGGAGTCGTCCTTGAAGACGTTGTAGAAGAACTCCGCGTGGTCGGTGAACGGGTTCATCACGTTGGCCAGGTGGTAGGTGATGACGTAGGTCTGGGTGCCGTCGACCGTCTGCTTCGGGTCGCCGATCTTGATCTGGGTCGACGCTCCGTCGTCGCTGACCTGAGCCTTGGTCGAGGCGCCGGTCGGGCTCTCGACGCTGACCAGGTCGAGGGCGTAGTAACGATAGGCGTCGTCGCTGCCCGCGGCCTGCTTCTGCGCATCGCTCGCATCCTGGCGCACCACGATGTTGCGGAAGATGCCGTGATGTATGCCGGTGCTCGTCCCGAACCGGTAGTCGATCGTCTCGGTCACCGTGGCGCCGCCGTCCTTGTCCAGGATGAACTGGCCGGTGAACGCGGTCATGCTGTCGTAGGAAGGGTCCGTCGCCCCGAGGACCCCCGGCACCCGAGTGCCCCAGGAGCCCACGGCCGCGACAGGTGTGACAGACGCGCTCGAGGCAGCCGACGCCGGGGCGGCGAGCACCAGGGCGAGCACCGGCATACCGAGCACGCAGAGCACGGACAGCAGGAGGATCGACGCGGCGAGGTGCGGTCGCACTCTCATCGGTGCTCCCGCGTGCTCATCGCGCGGTCCGCCTCGCGCCTGTCCTGCCGTTCGCGCAGCGAGTTGCGTTTGTCGTACTCCCGCTTGCCGGTGGCCAGCGCGATCTCGACCTTGGCCCGCCCGTCCTTGAAATAGACGGCGAGCGGCACGATCGTGCGGCCCCTCTCGCGAACCTTGGAGCTGATCTTGTCCAGCTCGTCGCGGTGCAACAGCAGCTTGCGACGCCGGCGTGGGGCGTGGTTGGTCCAGGTGCCCTGGACGTACTGCGGGATATGCACCCCCTGCAACCACAGCTCGCCGCCGGTGAACTCGGCGAACCCGTCGACGAGCGAGGCCCGACCCATCCGCAGCGCCTTCACCTCGGTGCCCATGAGCGAGATGCCGGCCTCATAGGTGTCCTCGATGTGGTAGTCGTGGCGCGCCTTGCGATTGCTCGCGACCACCGCGCGCCCGCGCTCCTTCGCCGCCATCGTCCTGCCCTCCCGCATCTGCCCGACCCTGATGTCCCCGACCCTGATATCCACAGGTTCGGCAACGGTACCGCCCACCGTGGACGCCTCGCCCGTCTGCTTGGTTCCCCGACGATCGGTATGAGGTGGTCTCGGTCCCCTCAGGTCCCGCTCACAGCCACGTGATCGGGTTGACGAACTGCCCGTTCTCGAGGGTCTCGAAGTGCAGATGGCATCCGGTGGAGTACCCGGTGGTGCCGGAGTAGGCGATCAGCTGGCCGCGTTTGACGGCGCCGCTCTGGACGACGAACGAGCTGAGGTGGTTGTAGGTCGAGGCCAGGTCGACGCCGCTGATGATGCCGTGGTCGACGACGATCCGGTTGCCGTCGCCGCCGCCCCAGCCGGCACTGATCACCGTGCCATCGGCCGCGGCGTAGACCGGGGTGCCGCACGGGACCCCGAAGTCGGTACCGGTGTGCAGCTTCCAGACGTGCAGGATGGGGTGGAAGCGCATCCCGAACGGCGAGGTGATCGGACCGTTGACCGGATGGCTGAGGAAACCGGTGCCTCCGGTGACCGCGACGTAGGTCTGGCCGGCCGCGACTGTCGCCGCGCGCTTGGCGGCCTCGGCGGCCACGGCGGCAGTGGCCTGGGCTTGAAGCATGCCCTGGAGCTGAGCCTGCTCCACCTCGGCCTGCTGGAGCTGCTGTTCTTCCCCGGCCCGGGCGGCGTCGACCTGCGCGGCGTACTGGGCCTGCTGGGCTTGCAGGGCGTCGAGCTGGGCCTTGGCGACCGTCGCGGACTGGCGGGTGGTCTGAGCCTGGGCGAGCGAGGTCTCGGCTTGCTGCTTCAGACCGGCTACCTCGGACTGGACGGAGGTGAGGTATGCCTGCTGCGCGGTCCCGTCGGCCCGCGCGTTCTGCAGGTCCTGGAGTGCGTCGTTCGTCATCGAGGAGACCTGGTCGGCGAGGACGACGCGATCGGCGAAGTCCTGCGGGCTGGTCGCACCCAGGGCGACCGACATCTGCGAGGCACCGCCGCCACCCTGGAAGACGTCGGCTGCGAACTGGTCGAGCATGGCCTGGGTGTGCGCGACCTTGGTTGCGTTGCTCGCGACCGTCTCGGTGGCGCGCTGCTGGTCCGCCTTGGCGACGGCGAGCTGTGCGGCGACCGCATCGTTGCGCTGGCTCGCCGTCTGCTCGGCGGCCTGGGCCTGCGCGAGGGCAGCCTGTGCGGCCGGCAGCTTCGACTGCGTGTCCTGCAGCGCCAGGTAGGCGGTGGCCAGGGCGGCGGACGTCTCGTCGAGTGAGGCCTTGAGGTCCTGCACCTGTTGGTCGACCCGGGCTTTGTCATCTCCGGTGTCGGCGCGCGAGAGGGTCGATCCAGCGAGACTCGACAGCACGATCGCCGCAGCGCAGAACACCGTTGCCCACCGCTTCGTGTGTGTCACGTTCGGGTCCCTTCCCGGTTGTGCTCGTCGGATGTTCGTTGCCGAGGTCGAGATGGATGTGCTGAGACCAGGGTTGGACCAGGGCTAGACCCGCAGGTAACGCCTCAACGTGAAGCCAGAGGTGAGAATCGCGAGCCCCACGACACCCCCGACCACCCACGGGGCGATCGCCACCACGTCGGGAACGCCGATGAACGCCGTGTCGAGCAGCGCGTTGCTGAGGTAGCCGGAGATGCCATAACGAACCGTGGCCCACAGCAGGCCCATCGCGACCGCAGCCCCGACGACGGCGGACAAGACGGTCTCCATGATGAACGGCATCTGGATCGTGAAGTTCGACGCGCCAACCAAGCGCATGATCCCGGTCTCACGTCTCCTGCTGAACGCCGTCTGGCGGATCGTCGTTGCCATGAGCAGCGTCGAGCACAGCACCATGAGGACAGCCAGCGCGATCGCCGACCAGGACACGACGTTCATGAAGGTGAAGAACTTGTCGAGCAGCTGCTTCTGGTCCTGCACCTTGCCGACGCCCGGGGCGCCCTGGAACGAGCTGGCGATGACGTCATACTTGCCCGGGTCCGTCAGGCTGACCCGGAACGAGTCGGCGAACGCCCGTTCGGTCGCCTGGTCGCCCAGCGGGGAGTTCGCGAACTGCTGCTTGAAGCGGTCGTATGCCTGGGCCTGGGTCTCGTAGAAGACCTCTTTGACCGGCGGTTTCATCTGCTCGAGCTGGGCCTTGACCTGGTCGCGCTGCGCCTCGGTGGTCGCGGCGCCGGCGCAGTTGGGGTAGAGCGACTGGTCCACACACAAGAAGATGGAGACCTGGACGCGGTCGTACCAGTAGTCCTTCATCGTGTCGACCTGACGCTGGGCGAGCAGACCCAGGCCGAGCAGGTACATCGAGATCATCGTCACGAGGACAACCGAGACCACCATCGAGACGTTGCGGCGCAGCCCGTTGCCGATCTCACCGAGCAGGAAGGTCAGCCGCACCGGGTCACCGCCCGCCCTTGGAACGGCGCAGTCTCAGCCGGCTGGTGTGCTGCTCCGGTTGTCGGCTGTGTGGGGTGGGTTCGCTGGGGGCACCCACACGCACGAGTCCCGGGTCTGTGGGCTCGTCCTCGCCGAGGTCACCGGCCGCGTCCACCGTTTTGGCGGCGTGAGCGGCATTCTCGGCGTGAGCGGCGTGAGCGGCGTTCTCGGGACTGACCATGCGGTGGGCGCCGGTGTCCCAGTCCGGCATGAGGATCTCGCCGGTGTTGTACTCCCCGGCCGAGTCGTCGCGGATCACGTGGCCCTCGTTGAGCTCGATCACGCGCTTGCGGTTGGCGTTGACGATGTGCAGGTCGTGGGTCGCCATGACGATCGTGGTTCCGGTGCGGTTGATCCGGTCCAGCAGGGCGACGATCTCGAGGCTGATCCCGGGGTCGAGGTTGCCGGTGGGCTCGTCGGCTAGCAGGATCTTCGGCTTGTTGACGATGGCCCGGGCGATCGCCACCCGCTGCTGCTCACCGCCGGACAGCTCGTGCGGCAGCCGCTTCTCCTTGCCCTCCAGCCCGACGGTCCGCAGCGTCTCTGGCACGGTCTGGCGGATGATGGAGCGTGACTTGCCGATCACCTGCAGGGCGAAGGCGACGTTCTGGTAGACGGTCTTGGTCGGCAGCAGCCGGAAGTCCTGGAACACGGTGCCGATCTCGCGGCGCAGCGCGGGCACCTTCCGGTCGGCCAGGCGCGAGACGTCCCGGCCGGCCACGAGGACGCGCCCGTGGGTGGCGACCTCCTCCCTCAGGGCCAGCCGCAACAAGGTCGACTTGCCGGAACCCGACTGCCCGACGATGAAGACGAACTCGCCGCGAGCGACCTCGAGCGACAGGCCATCGATCGCCGGGCGCGTGGTCTTGGGGTAGGTCTTGGTGACGCTGTCGTACAAGATCATGACTGGTGGCCTTCGGCTCTCGGTGGGGAGCTCTGCATCCGGTGCCGCTGACGAGAGGGACCCTCGGGGGCGGTCGCGCCTTCGAGAGTACGGCGCGTCCCCATGAAACGGGTGTTAAGGGAGTGACACCGGCGTGGCGCGTGACGCTCGCGTTCTCCCTGCCTGCACGACACCGAGGTGCCGCAATGCCGCAGGGCTACCTTCAGGGTGCGACGCCCGGACCCGTCCTGTCCACGAATTCGGCAGATCCTCGAAACGAAGACGAGGAGACCAGCAGCTCGCGCTGGACGACCGGCTCGACGCTCGTCACCGGCATCCGACGGGCCAACCACCAGCCGCGCAGGTCGAACGGCTGTTTGGGCTGGTCGGGGTCCCGCTCGAGGTTGCGGTCGTTGGTGAAGGCCATCCAGGCGAGCACGACCCCAGCGGTGACGCCGAGCGCCAGGGTGCCGTTGCGCACGGACGCGTCGATGGTGCAGTAGACGACCAGGCCGGCGGTCACCCACACCATGACCCGGCGGGGGGTGAACCGGGCGCCCTCGGTCATGGCCAGGAACAGCAGTCCCCACAGCACATACCAGGGGTGCACGACCGAGGCGGTGATCACGAGGATGCCGATCACCCAAGCGAGCGCCCGAACCGGCGCAACCGGCCCCAGCCGCCAGGCGACTCGGGCTGCGATGACGAGCCCGATGACGAGGCCGACCCGCTGAGCGACGGTCACCGTGGTGTCGAGGGCGCCGGGGACCTGGAACCACATGAGCACCTGCTCCAGGACGACCCCGACCGCAGTGGGCGGCGACAAGGCCGAGCGCAGCGTCGACGGCACCCCCAGAGCGCCGATCCAGCCGAAACCAAGCCCGCACGCGACGCTGATGAGCACAAAGACGGCCACACACCCGCTGCCGAGCCGGGCCAGTGAGCCGAGCACCTGCCGTACGGAGGGCACGCTGCCCTGCAGGCGGCGTGCCTCGAGGGCGGCCACCGCGAGGATGGCGAGGAACCCTGGCGCCTTGATCGCCCCGGCGGCGGCGACGGCGAGGACGGCCAGCCAGGTCCGCTTCTGCAGGGCCAGCCAGACACCCAGGACCATCAGACCGAGCATGAGGGCGTCGTTGTGCTCCCCTCCGACGAGGTGCAGGACGAGCAGCGGGTTGAGGACGGCCAGCCAGGTCGTCGTCTGGCTGTCATAACCCAGCTGTCGCGCGATCTTCGGCAGGAAGACGGCGATGAGGACAACCCCGAGGATGGCGGGGGCGCGCATCGCAACGGCCGCCGCATAGGCGTGCTCGGTCCCGAAGATGTCGACGATGCCGTGCTGGATCTGCAGCACCAACGGCCCGTAGGGCGCTGGGGTGTAGAGCCACATCGGGTCGACGTTCTGGGAGTACTGCTCGGCCACACCGGCAGGACCGTAGCGGTAGGGGTCGAGCCCGATGGTGACGAGCCGCCCCTGACCGGCATAGCTGTATGCGTCTCGGCTGAACAGCGGTGGCGCCAGCAGCAGGGGCAGCGACCAGAGCCACAGGATGTGCCGGCTCACCTCGGGCCGGCCGCGACGAGGACGCAGCCGCAGCCAGGCCTCGAGCAGCAGCAGCACGCCGACCACGAGGGTGGCGGTCGCGACGACCATGCCGGCGGGCGTCTGCAGCGCCCCCAGCACGGGGACGTTCATGAAGGGGTTGACGTCTGGCAGGAACGCCGGGGTGAAGCTGCCGAGGAAGATCAGGGCGGCTCCCAGGGTGCCGCGGCGTACGGCGGCGATCCGCCAGGCCTTCGACACGCCGGAGAACTCGCGCATCACGGCGAGGAAGAGCGGTGGGATCGCGGTCTCCCGCATCACCCGCTGGTCCACCGTCATGCGTCTCCATCCTCGCTGCCTACCGCTACCACACCGCCAGGCGGTAGCCGCGAGGAGGTCATCAAACCGCGCCGAGGACCTCGTGGTCCCACGACGCTGCCTGGCCAGCGTAACGCCTGGAGCGTCACACAATCTTCATGAAACGCCGCCGAACAGGTCGCGATACGGCAACGGCTGCCCGAACGTGGCGCATCTCACACGGCCCGGCAGGGACCCACCCGGGCTAGACCAGGGCCGGCCCGGCGCCAGGCCGGTTCGACGCCTGTCCGCCACGTGCTCCCGGCACGAGCGGGCATCGGTCGGCAACCCGGGTGCGGGCCGCCCTACGCCTCCTACGCCTCTCTCTCGCCGGTGCGCCGCCAGCGGATCCCGGCCTCGATGAAGCCGTCGATGTCGCCGTCGAAGACACCTGAGGTGTTGCCGACCTCGTGCTCGGTGCGCAGGTCCTTGACCATCTGGTAAGGGTGCAGGACGTAGGACCGCATCTGATCGCCCCAGCTCGCCTTGATGTCGCCGGCCATCTCCTTCTTGGCCGCGTCCTCCTCGGCCTTACGGACGAGCAGCAGCCGGGACTGCAGGACACGCAGGGCCGCGGCGCGGTTCTGGATCTGGGACTTCTCGTTCTGCATCGACACGACGATGCCGGTCGGGATGTGGGTCATCCGGACGGCCGAGTCCGTGGTGTTGACCGACTGTCCGCCGGGGCCGCTGGAGCGGAAGACGTCGACCTTGATCTCGTTCTCGGGAATCTCGATCGAATCGGTGCTCTCGATGAGGGGGATGACCTCGACGGCCGCGAAGGACGTCTGCCGCCGGCCCTGGTTGTCGAACGGACTGATCCGGACCAGCCGGTGCGTCCCGGCCTCGACGGTGAGGTGACCGAACGCATACGGGGCCTTGACCTCGAACGTCGCGGACTTCAGGCCCGCCTCCTCGGCGTAGGAGGTGTCCAGGACGGTGGTCGGGTAGCTGTGGCGTTCGGCCCAGCGCAGGTACATCCGCATGAGCATCTCGGCGAAGTCGGCGGCGTCGACGCCCCCGGCGCCCGAACGGATGGTGACGACCGCCTCGCGCTCGTCGTACTCCCCGGAAAGCAGCGTGCGGACCTCGAGCTCGCCGACGTCCTTGGTCACGGTGGCCAGCTCACGCTCCGCCTCGGCCATGGTCTCGGCGTCGCCGCCGTCCTCGGTGCCCATCTCGACGAGGGTCTCCAGGTCGTCGATCCGGCTGTCGAGGCTGGTGACCCGCTCGAGCTCGGCGTTCGCCCGGGACAGGGCTGAGGTGACCCGCTGCGCCTTCTCCTGGTCGTCCCACAGGTCGGGCGCGGAGGCCTGGCTCTCCAGGTCGACGATCTGCGCGCGGACCGAGTCGAGGTCGGTCACGTCGCGGACCGAGTCCATCGTCGCGCGCAGGGCCTTGATCTCGTCCTGGAAGTCCACAGCCACGATGTTCGAGCCTACTTCAGTGGCCCGGCCCGCCCGACGGTGAAAGTTTCATCCCCCTCTGGAGGGTCGAATGCTTAACGCTGGCCGGGCCCTGTGGATGACGACCGGCCGGACCGGCGCGGCGTGGCCATGGTGGGTGGATGTGGACGTCACCGAGCCGGCTGCTGTCGGCCCGGGTTGCCGGCCAGTTCGGACTCGTGACGCGGGCGCAGCTGGTCGGCGCCGGAATGACCCTCAAGACCCTCGAGTGCCACTTGCGGGCCGGGCGCTGGGTGAGCGTCCACCGGGGTGTCTACCTCACGACGCCGGGGCGGGGTGACTGGTCCGTTCGGGCCACCGCGGCCTTGTTGGTCGCCGGTGACGGAGCGGCCTTGTTCCGTGCCAGCGCCGGGTACGCGTGGGGACTGGTCCGCGCCGAGCCGCCGACGGTCGACGTGGTGGTCCCTTCGAGCCGCATCGTCCGCAGCCGACCCGGGGTCGCGGTCACCCGGAGTCGGTACGCAGTCGAACGGGTCGACCCACACGGGTGGCCTCATCGGGTCCAGGCGGCCCATACCGTCTTCGACCTGGCTGCAGGTCACCCCGTCGACAGGGCGATCACCCTGGCGGCCCGGGCGGTCGACCTGCGTCTCGTCACAGTCGGTCAGCTCACCGATGCCGTGGCGAGCCGGCCGCGGCAGGCATACCGGGCCGTCCTGCTCGAAGCACTCGCAGACGTGCAGGACGGCTCGGAGAGCGCCGCCGAGGTGCGCTACGTCCGTGACGTCGAACGTGCCCATGGCCTTCCGACAAGTCGTCGGCAGGTGCGGTTCGGGCGCCATGGTCGCCGCGACGCGGAGTACGAGGGGTTCGGCGTCGTGGTCGAGATCGACGGACAGCTGGGCCACGCCGGCTGGGAGGCGCAGCAACGGGACGGACGCCGGGACCGGACGGCCCTCGTCACCGGACGGGTCACGCTGCGCTGTTACTGGACCGACCTCGTGCCGAGCCCCTGCGAGCTGGCCGTCGAGGTCGGCGCCGTGCTGAGCCAGCGCGGCTGGGACGGCATCCCGCGAGCGTGTGGACCGCGTTGCGCCGCACGTCGAGTGCTGGGCCGAGACTCACGACGGGGGCCGTGAAAGCTCCGACCCCTGATGGGGGGTCGAACCTTTCACGGCGCGACTGCTGAAGCCGGACGTGACCAACCGGGACTGCACCAGCGCGAACACCGACGTGTAACGCGCAGGGAACATCCGCTGCAGCACATCGGGTATGCGTGCGCTCGCCGCGATCAGCAGCCGGGGGCGTCGCCGTCGGACCGCTTCGAGGATGTCGGTCGCCGCCCGGTCGGCGGGGTAGGTGAGGAACCGGTCGGCGAGCGCCCGCCCCCGCTCGGCGTCCCGCTCGTCCAGGCCGCCTGCTGCCCGTGAGGTGCGCGCGATCGCCGTGGCGATCCCCCCGGGATGGACCGTTGTCACACCGACCCTGTGCGGCGCCAGCTCCGAGCGCATCGACTCGCTCCATCCGCGCAGGGCGAACTTGCTCGAGCAGTACGCCGTCTGCCCGGGCGGTGCGATCAGGCCGAACACGCTCGAGGTGTTGACCAGGTGAGCGCCCGGCGTGGCCAGCAAAGCCGGCAGCAGGTGGTGGGTCAGGGCCACCGGTGCCCGGAAGTTGACCGCCATCACGTCGTCGAACTCCTGCAGCGTCATCTGTTCGAACAGCCCCCCGAGTGCGACTCCCGCGTTGTTGACGAGCAGGTCGACCTGCGGGTGCGCTGCCCGGATCCGCTGCGCGACCTCACGCAGTGCGTCCGCGTCCCCGAGGTCGACCGTATGCGTCTCGACCGCTCGCTGGGGGTGGGCCGCAGTGATCTCGGCGGCGATCTCGGTGAGCCGGTCGCCGGTGCGGTCGAGCAGGACGAGGTCACTGCCCCGATCCGCGAGCTGGCGGGCCAGCTGCTCCCCCATACCGCTGGCGGCACCGGTGACGACCGAGGTGGCACCGGGGAAGACGAAGGCGGGAAGGCGAGTCATGGGGCCAGTTTCCCGTCATGGCGAGCGAGGCGACAGCGGAGCGGGTGACCGAGACCTCCGTCGCAGGCATACCGGCGGTGGCGTGGCGGCCGGTGGGGTCAGCGATGGTGGCGCTCGCCGTCGTCCTCACGGCGACGAGCGGGGGCTACGGGAACCACCGCGACGAGCTCTACTTCCGAATGCTGCCCCCGGCGTGGGGTGAGGTCGACCAGCCGCCCTTCGCACCGGCGGTCGTCCGCCTGATGTCGTCCCTCGTCGCTGATGAGGTCGGGGCGATCCGCGTCCCGGCGACCCTTGCCGCCGTCGTGGCCGTGCTGCTCGTCGCTCTCCTCGTGCGCGAGCTGGGCGGGGGGGCGCTCGCGCAGGCCCTCGGGGCGTGGGGATACGGGTTCGCCGCGTTCCCGCTGGTGTTCGGCCGCGTCATGCTGACCACCGGCACCGACCTGGTCGCCTGGCTGGCGGTGACCTTGTTCGTCGTACGTGCCGTCCGCCGCGGTCCTGGCCTCCCCCACGCTCGTCTACCAGGCGACGCACTCCTGGCCACAGCTCGCGATGCGTAGTGCTCTCACCGCAAAGAACGGTCCGGCGAACCGGGTCCAGATGTGGCCGACGCTGTTCCTCCTGCTTGGTCCGGTACTCGTCCCCGTCTGGGTCACCGGCTGGGTGGCGTTGTTCCGGCGGCCGACTGGCGCTCCGTCCGTTTCCTCGGGGTCGCGTTCCCGGTGCTGCTCGCCTTGTCGTTCCTGTCTGCCGGGCAGGTCTACTACCCGCTCGGCCTGCTCGCGGTCCTGTATGCCGCGGGGTGCGTCCCGGTCGCCGCCCGGCTGTCGCGGCCGTGGCGACACCGGGTCGTCACAGCACTCGTGGTGGTCAACTGCTGTGCCGCAGCGGTGACTGCGCTCCCCCTCGTGCCGGTGTCGGCGCTCGGCAGGACGCCGGTGCCCGGTGTCAACCAGGTGGCCCGCGACCAGGTCGGCTGGCCAACCTACGTGGGAGAGGTCACCGCGGTCCGCGACAGCGTGTCGACCCGCGAACGGGACGGTCTCGTCGTGACCACGGACAACTACGGGGAGGCGGGGGCGATCACGCGGTACGGACCGCCTCTTGGGCTGCCTACGCCCGTGAGCGTCCAGAACTAGCTGTGGCTCGTCGCGCGCCCACCGGCGACGCGGACCGTGGCGATTGTCGTCGGCCGGGGCGATTGTCGTCGGCCGGGGCGCCGGGACCATCGCCGCGCGCAACGCCACCTGCACGGTGGCCGCCCGCCTGGACGACAGGGTCGGCGGCTCGAACGAGGAGCAGCGCCAGCCGGTCTCCGTATGCCGTGGGGCGCGGCTGTCGTGGGACCAGGTGTGGCCGCAGTTCGCCCACCTCGAGTGAGGCGCCGATGTGTGAGGCCAGAGATGGCGTCCCGCGGCCTGTCGTCTCCAGCCCCTAGGGTCGGCTCCATGTTCGGGTCGCAGGCACTAGACACCGCCGTCGGGCTGGTTCTCATGCTCTTCATCCTCGCCACGGCGGCCTCCAGCCTGCTCGAGATCGCCAACCGGCTGACCCGCAAGCGCGCGAAGGACCTCGAACGAGCCCTCGGCGAGCTGCTCGGTGGCAACCGCAACAACGGAGCCGACGCGGCGGCCGCGCTCTCCAGCCTCCGACACACCTCGGTGTACGCCGCGGCCACCACCGCAGCCGGGGGCGCGCCGCCGGCATACCTGTCGGCCAAGTCGTTCGCCGACGCCACCCTCGAGCTCACCGCCACGGCTGGCGAGTCGACAGACCACGTCGTGCCGAGGATGCTCGGCGAGCGCATCGAGATGCTGTTGCAGGAGGCGGAGAACGACGCTCTCGAGCTGCGGGCCGGCCTCGAGCGGTGGTTCGACGAGGCGATGGGCCGACTGTCCGACGCATACAAGCGGCAGGCCAGCCTGTCGGTCGGGGTGATCGGCTTCCTGCTCGCGGTCGCGACCAACTGCTCCACCCCCGACGTCGTGGCGCGGCTGTGGACCGGGCCGGTCATCCGCGGTTCGGTCATCGCCGCGGCACAGAACGTGGGCCAGGGCAAGGACGTCACGGTGCTGGCCGACGTGGCCCGCACCACGTCCGACCTGACCCAGCTGTCGATCCCGGTCGGCTGGATCGGATCCGAGATCGGTGGTGTGGGCTGGTGGTTCGGGCACCTGCTGGGCTGGGGCCTGACCACGGTGCTCGTCGCGGTGGGGGCGCCGTTCTGGTTCGACCTGCTGGGGCGGCTCATCACGTCCCGGTCCGGCGGTGCGGGCGGGCAGCCGGCGCGGGCGGACCAGGACCCGGCGGCGGCGACTCCGCGCGTGCTCGCCCGCGACTCGAACCCGGCCTTCGTTGCCTCCATGCTGCGGGCGGTCAGCCCGACGGTCGGTGCCTCTGGTGCTCCGGGTACTTCCGGTGCTCCAGGTCATCAGGGCGTGGCGCCGGCACCGGAGTTCTCGGTGCCCGAGAGCCCGCTGCTGCGCAACATCAAGAGGGCCCTGTCCGCCCCCTGACCGCATGACGGTAGGTCACGGCTGGACATTGCGGATGTGCACGCGTTCGCCCTGGCTGCTGACGAGGCAGAGCAGCTCGCAGGGATGGCGGTCGGCGCTGACCATGGCGTGCGGCACCTTCGTGTCGAACTCCGCTGCCTCGCCGGCCTCGAGGATGACCCGTTCCTCACCCAGCGCGAGCAGGAGGTGTCCGGACAGGACGTAGACCCAGTCGTACCCGTCGTGGGCACCCTGCGTGACCGGCCGGTCATGACGCCGGCCCGGGAACACGATCTTGTATGCCTGCAGCCCCTCGGCGCGCCTCGTCAGAGGCAGGTAGGTGGCCCCGTGGTGACGCAGGGCCCGGGACCGTACCCGCGGATCTTTCGCGGTCGGTGCGGCGACGAGGTCGTCGAGCGGGATGTCGTAAGTGTGCGCCAGCTGGAGGAGGAGGTCGATCGTCGGCCTGCGAAGGCCCGACTCCAGTCGCGACAGCGTGCTGGTCGAGATGCCCGTGTCGCGGGCGACGTCGGCGAGCGTGCGGCCTCGGCGCTGGCGCAGCTCGCGCAACCGGGGAGCGACCAGCGCGAGCACCTCACCGACCTCGGCCTGGGCCACGGACCTACCTGCCTTTGCTGTTCCTGCAAGATCACTTGCCACAACTGTAGCCCCTGAGGCACGGTCGATCCATGAGAGAGACAACGTGGGATGTCATCGTGGTCGGGGGCGGGAGTGCGGGTCTGAGCGCCGCGCTGATGCTGGGTCGGTCGCGCCGTCGTGTGCTCGTCCTGGACGGCGGGCGGCCGCGCAACCGGTTCTCCGCCCACCTGCACGGGGTGCTGGGACACGACGGGACGTCGCCGCTGACGCTGCTCGAGGACGGTCGGCGTGAGCTCGAGCGCTACGACGTGCAGGTGCGCTCGGAGCAGGTGACCCAGGCGGTTGCCTGGGAAGGCGATGCGGTGGGATTCTCCGTGACCCTCGCGAGCGATCGGCAGCTGTCCGCTCGCCGCCTCGTGGTGGCGACGGGCCTGCGCGACGTGCTGCCCGAGGTCGACGGGCTGGCCGAGCTGTGGGGCCGCGGGGTCGCGGTGTGTCCGTACTGTGACGCCTGGGAGGTCCGCGACGCCCGGATCGGGGCGCTGGCCACTGGTCCGTTCAGCACCCACCACGCCCAGCTGTTGCGACAGTGGACCTCCGACCTGGTCTATCTCGGAGCGGCGGGCGTCGAGCTGCCCGAGGAGGAGCGCCGCGGGTTGCTCGCTCGGGGCATCCGGGTCGACGAGCGAGGGGTCCGCCGGGTGCTCGCCCAGGACGGTCGGCTCACCGGTGTCGAGATGGCCGACGGGGAGCAAATCGAGCTCGACGCGCTCTTCCTGGCGAGCGCTGTGCTGGCGCAGGACTCGCTGCTCAGTGGGCTCGGGGCCGAGATGTCCGAGATGTTCGGGACGACGTGGGTCACCACCGACTCGTCGGGTCGCACGAGCGTCCCGGGGGTGTGGGCGGTCGGGAACGTCGCCACGCCACAGGCCAACGTCCCCGTCGCGATGGGGATGGGCGCGATGGCGGGTGGCGCGGTGAACGCCGACCTGATCACGCAGGAGATCGCCGCGGCCGTAGCGGCCGCGGCGTAGCGTCGGTGGCCGTAGCGTCGGTGGTCGTGGCGTAGTGGCGTCGGCGGCGAGCGTGGCGTGCGTGGCGTGCGTGGCGTGCGTGGCGAGCGCCGTTCCAGTGGCGTGAAGGTTCTGTCCCCTCCCAGGGGGACGAACCTTTCACGTGGTGGGGCGAATGACGTCGATCACGCACCGCGGCCCGGCCGCTCGAGCCATGCGCCGATCGCCCGTGAGCAGACTCGCCTGCAGCGCCTCGGCCAACGCGACGTAGGCAGCGTCGTAGACGGTCAGGTTGTCGCGCAGCTCCCAACAACGCGTCAGCAGGGGGCGGTGCGGAGATCGCAGGAGGGGGAGGGAGGCGAGATCGACAAGCGCAAGGTCGGCGCGGCGTTCCGTCAGGGAACCGGCCTGGAGCTGTCGGCGTAGGACCGAGGCAACCTCGAGATCTACGATCTCGGGCGCGGCCAGGCGTTCGCCGCGAAGTCGGTCGCGGACAGCAGCTCCGTCCTGGCCATCATCCGCGAGAGCGACGACGAGGACGCTGGCGTCAACGACGAGCACGGTCCCGACGAAGCGTCGCCACGGCCTCCTGAAGGGGTAGCAAACCCCCGTCCCTCCCGCTGGCGCGGTCCAGGACCTCGTCCAGCGTCGGCTGGTTCGCGTCGTCGATCAGCTTGGCCCGCAGATACTCCTGCAACGACTGGTGGGCGGCAGCAGCCCGCGCCCGAAGGACGCGGTGTGTCTGCTCCGGAACGTCCTTGATCTGGACACTCGTCATGGCGCCATTATGGCGCCATTATGTCACTACGTTTTGGGGAATGTTTGCAGAACCTTGCGTCGGTGCAGCATCGTCAGTGTCGGTGGTCGAGGACGCGACACCGCTCGACGTCTGTTTCTTATTGCAGGGGAGCTCGGGCCCGTGACTCGACGGTGATGGTCACCGACGAGCCGAGGGCGCGCAACAAGCGGCCAGTCATCGGCAGGTCGGCGACCCCCTGCACGACGACGACCGCCGTGTGCCCGTCGGTCGTACCGGTGCCCGCCGCCGTCTGCCAGGAGCTGATCCCGCCCGGCCTCGGCCGGGAGGCGAGGTTGGCCGCCGCCGCGGTCTCGACGGTCCCGTTGCTCACGACGATCGAGCTGCCGATCCCGCCGGAGTACGCCGCTCCCGAGTCCAACGCGTTGGCCGCGTCGAGCGCAGCCGAGTCGGAGGCGTCGAGGAGACGGGTGCGGGCGATCTGGGCCGCGGTGACGTCGATGCCGCCGATGACGAGGACGAGGACGATCGTCAGCAGCCCGAAGATGAGGATGCTCACCTGCCCCTCGTCCCGGCGCCGTCGGAGCACGGCACGTCGGCGGTGCACGCGCTCCCGCACGAGCTCCGAGATCGCGTTCGTCGCAGGGCCCGACACGGGTCCCGACCTCGAGCGTCGGCCGCGGCCCATCGGCTCGCGGTCCGCGGGAGACATACCGGTCATGGCCCTGTCCCCCGGAACCGGTCGACCGTCGCCACGTGGGTCGCAGACACCGGCACGGAGGCCGGGATCGCACCAGCCAGGAAGTCAGGGACCAGCGGCAGCTGCACGGAGACCTGCGCCTGGATCTCGACCCGTCCGGACGGGCGCAGGCACGGGGACCCGTCGCAGACGATGGTCACCGTGCTGGTGGGACCGAAATCGTAGTCCTCGAACGACAGCCCGGCAGCGGCGCGAGCCCGGGCATACGCCGGACCGTCCCCCGTGGCCGTGGTGAACGCTCGCCCCGCCTCACGCGCTGCCGCCGAGACGGCGAACGCCGCCGCCTGCACGCGGGCGAGGGTGATCACGAGGTAGACCAGAGGCAGCAGGACGAGGATTCCGATCGCGATGAACTCGATGATCGCCCGACCGTCGTCGCGCCGACCGACCCGTGCTGTCAGTCGCCGCAGCAAAGCGTCGTGGGCGCGGCGGAGGTCGGTCACTGCGCCTCCTCGAACGCGCGGCCGTGCACGGTCATCGAACCCGAAGGCCCGAGCAGCCCGATCACCGGCGTCGGCGCCGTGACGGTGACCTCGACGACGCGCACTCCGGCACTTGTTGTCTCGGTGGCCGCGGTGACACTGCTGGCGTAGGCGGCGGAAAGGTCACGCTGGATGAGGTTCTGGGTGCGCGATACACCCTCCCCCAACGACGAGCCAGAACGCGCCCCGAGGCGGGCGCCTTCGGAGGCGCTCGAGATCAGCGCGTTGCGGACGTACAGCACGAGTCCGAGCTGGAAGATCCCCATGCCGAGCACGACCACGAGTCCGCCGACCATCGCGAACTCCGCGACAGCAGACCCGCGGTCACGTCGCAGGAGGACGGCGCGCCGGGTCCAACGGACTCCGAGGCGCCACACCCTCACGGCCCCTTGACGCCGTTCAGGGCGGTACTGAACATGCTCGACAGCGCGGGAGCGGCGAGCACCCAGATGGCGGTGACGAGCCCAGCGGTCATCACGGTGATCAGGACCCAGCCGGGAACGTCACCGCGGTCGCGGCGCCCCAGACGCCCTGAGCGGCCCTGTGCGGCTACGAGACCGGTAGCAAGACGGGCGGCGGTGCGGGTGGTGAAGTGGGTCATGGTCATCCTGTTCGTGCGGGGAGGGGCGGGCAGGGGGCAGAGAGGGCGGAAGGGGCGTACAGGCCGGAGAAGGGAGCCTTTGGGGCTCGGGTGAGTATGCCTGCGTTTGCGTTGCGAGGGTAATGCTGAGTCGAGGTGGCCACATGCTGTCAGACGGCGAGGTGGAGGAAGGCCACGCCGGGGAAGATGGCAAACAGCACCGTGACGGGCAGGATGAGGAAGACGACAGGGATCATCATTCCGACCTCCTTCTTGCCGCCCTCCTCCATGACAGCCCGCCGCGAGCTCTCGCGGACGTCCTGCGCCTGAGCCCGCAGGACCTCGGCCAGCGGGGTGCCCCGCTCGACCGCAACGACGATTCCGTCGACGAACCGGGCAAGGCTCGCGAGTCCGGTGCGATCGGCCAGACCCTGCAACGCGGTTGGGAGGTTGGCCCCCGCCCGCGCCTCGGCGAGGCACTTGGCGAGCTCCGAGGACAGCTCTCCGCGCGAGAGGCGGCACACTCGGTCAAGCGCGCCAGTGGCGCCCTCACCGGCGCTGACCGCAAGCGCGAGCAGCTCGGCGATCGTCGGGAACTCGGCCAGCATGCGCTGTTCCCGCTGGTTGGCGTTGTGGCTGAGCCACTGGTCACGGGCGACGATGCCGGATACGACCACGCACACCACCAGGACGGCGATCGGCAGCGGCGAGGCCCCACGGGTGAGGACCGCCAGACCTCCGAGCACGATGCCAACGAACCCGGCGACGGCGCCCCAGACGACCTGCTCCGCCCGGAACCGCTCGACGTCGGGCGGCAGGCCAGCGCGCTCCAGGCGCCGGCGCACCGACGTGGCACCGCCCAGTAGGCGTTCGACGGCCCTTCCGAGGTCGGCGACCACCGGTTGGAAGATTCGCGACACCCCGGCGAGCGTGACGCCCTCGGAGCGGGCCAGCAGACGCGACGGGCGGGGTGCGTCGCGCAGGTATGGCTCGAGCCGTGCCTCCAGACCAGGACGGCGGGCTGCCGGAAGGCCGACGAGGACCAGGAACACCCCGAATCCCAGCGCTGCCCCGATCACGGCACCCGTCCAGCTCCACCCGCCCGCGGCGAGCGCGCTCAGCCAGGTCATCGCAGCACCCGCTCTTCCTGGGCGAGACGACCGATTCTGACCATCAAGCGGTAGGCGACGAAGGTCAGACCGGCACCGATCGCCAGGATCAGCGCACCGGTCGCGGAGCTGTATGCGTGCAGCGAGTCACGTTGGAACGCCAGCATCGCCAGCACGATCCAGGGGGCAGCGCAGGCGAGACGGGCCGCGTTGACGGTCCAGCCCTGCCGGGTTTCGAGCTCGGCGCGGGTTCGGGCGTCCTCGCGCAGGAAAGTGGACAACGTCCTTAGCAGCCGGCCCAGATCAGACCCGCCGACTTCGCGGGCGATGCGCAGCGACTCGACCAGCCGGTCACCGACCGGGTCGGCCAGTCGGTCCTTGAGACGGTCAAGGCACTCCGAGAACCGCCCGGTCGCCCGGTAGTCCTCAGCGAACGCCGCGAACGCCGGCCTCAGCTCTGCCGGTCCGCGGATCGAGAGCTGGCTGAGCGCCTCGGGCAACGCCAGCCCAGCGCGTACGGCGGAGGAGATGTTGTCGACCGCATCCGGCCACAGGTCACGCATCTGGGTGCGCCGCTTGCGGGCCCGGCTGCGGACCAGCGCCAACGGCGCGTAGGCCGCCATCGGACCGAAGCACAGGGCGATCGGGACGACCCCGGTGACCAGATAGACGAGCACGAAGACGAGCACACCGCCCACCATGCAGGCGGTGACGACGTTGCCTGGAGTGACGCTGGCGTACCCGGCCTGGGTGATCTCGTCCTGGAGGCGAGCGAGCATGCTCCTGCGCCTCGGACTTGTCACGCGTTCGCTCCGCGGCCACATCGACCACCAGATGCAGAACAGTCCGACGCCGAGCAGCTCGATGGTCTTGCCGAGCTGTTGTCCGCGAGTCCTCGGTATAGCGAGAGCGCGCATCAGTCCCCCTGCGCCAGAAGGGCGGCCACGTCGTAGCCCGCCCGCTCGAACCGGTCGACGTGCGGCGGGAACCCGTCGACGCGCCGCAACGCGCCACCGCGCCAGACGAACAGGTCGGCGATCTCGACGACGTCACCCTCCACGCGGCCGGGCACGGCGACGATCTCGTGGACTCGTCGCACCCCGTCGCGGTCGATCGCCTGGTGCACGACGATGTCGACCGAAGCGGCCACGGTGGGCACCACGAAGCGGGAGCCCACGTTCTCACCGGCGAGAAGCGGCAGCGTACACATCTTCACGATCGCTTCCCGGGCGCTGTTGGCGTGGAGGGTGCACATGCCCGGAACCCCGAATAATGTCTAGACGCGATCCAGGCTGGCGGGAGGCAGTTCAGCTCGGGACGGTCTCGAGCGCGTGTCTGGCGATCCGGGTTGATCGGCATCCACTGGAGTGTGGCCGGTGGCTTGTCGTCTCGTCGTCCGCCCAGCTCAGCTGGTGGGTAGCCTGCGACGATGACCGACCAGTCGTGGCTGACGACCGGTGAAGCCGCCCGGCTGCTCGGGGTCTCACCGGAACGAGCCAGACAGTGGGCGGCGACTGGCCGCCTCCACGGCCGGCTAGCAGACGACGGAACGTGGTGCCTCGACCCGACCTCGGTGGAGCAGGAACTTAGACGGATCCAGCGCGCCTCATGGTGGCGCCGAGACGGGCTCAGCCGCGACCAGGCCAACGAAGCACGCAGAACTTCCACCCGCAGACTCTTCGAGGCTGCGGTGGCCTGGCGCGAATCACCCGACGACCCCAGACATCCTCCACGCCCTCCAAGCCGCCATCGACGACCGCCGAGCCCGCGAAGTCGACGACCGACACCGACGCCCACCCGGCGACCACACCAGCAACGACATCACCAGCGCGACCACCCCCCCCGCCACCGCCGACCGGCGACTGACCACAACATCTACTGTCACCAGCCGGCTGAAGGCCGCCGGCACCGCCCAGCGCGACTGACAGGCAACCCCCAGGCGCCTGAGGGCAGACCAGGCACGCCACGGCCGTGCTGGTCCTGTGGGACCCAGGCACTCGAACTCTCGAGCTGGGCCGGCTCCACGTTCACCTGACGCCCGGTCGGTGACACTGACCCGGTCACGCTGTACTCACCCCCGTCACCCACCTCAGTTCACCGGAGCTGCGCGGCGCCGAATTGGGCGGCACAAGGTGCAAGTAACAACGCCGACCAGACCACACCGGTTCCCGTACTCCCCCGCGCACCCTCGCGTACGAACCGGTCATGCGCCGCCAGGAGCAAGCAGAGGACGCCGCGGCCACCGGTGCAGGTACTGCCCGGGCCCGACACCACGGAGTCGCCCCTCACACAAGGAACGGCGCCGTCCCCATCCGCGTCGGCCCGGCACCCAATTCTCGGCAGCCAACTGCGTCCTACCGCCCACTAGGACGCACCTGACGCCGGCGACGCTCGTACGCTCATGCCGATGAGCGCTCGTGCCGACGAGCGATAGCGCCGAACTCCCGGTTATTCCAGTTCCAGTGCCTCCACGACGTCGCGGACCGTCTGTCCAGCGTTCCTGCCTTTTGTGTACACGACATGGTCGGCCAGTTCGTCGTCCAGTCCATCGGCGCTCCACCGCTCGAGCCAGTCGATACCGTCTCGAACCCATGTGCGGTCCTTGGATGCCAGACATCGTCGGCGGAGCTCGAGCACCGAACGGCGAATGTCCGCGTCGGGTCGAAGCAGCACAACGCGCACATCGTTAGCGGCCTCGTGGGCCATCTGACGCAATGCAGGAGTTGTGATGTGCGAGTGCCCGGCGCCAAAGGCGATCACGGAGCCGGAGTAGTCGCTGAGCAGCCGGGGCACAGCGTGTGCCAACGCGACTTCCCACTCACGATGGGCTTGCTCGTAGCCCGTCTCCTCAACCCGCTCTCGCTAGTCTGCGAATGCTCCAGCCGATTTCCGCGTAATACGAACCGCATACAGCGTCGGCGTCGACGAAACCCCGCAGCAGTCGCCGGGCCAACAGCTCCCCCACGGTGGACTTGCCGGCTCCCGGTGGACCGATCAGGACAAGTGTGTTCGCATCTACCTTGCCCCGCTGCGCGCTGTCGCATCGGTCCACGGCCGGACAGTACGCCTTGCGCAGCACAGCCGAGCGTTTCATGGGGTCACCTGACCACCGCGCGGCCAGGTGACATCCGATTCTGCCGCTGTTGTGCTGTGCAGACGTCACTCTCATGTGAATCTCGATCGGCCTGCTATCTCCGTCGCGATGACATGCCGCAGGGCGCGGCGCCGCTGCTCATCTGGGTCGAGCTGCTCGACGTAGACCACGATGCCGCTGCCATCTGCCTGCACCGCCAGTCCGTGGGCGCGGTACTCGTCAGGGACTGTGCGCCGTTCCTCGTCGTCGAGGATCTGCCTTACGTCCTGTTCAAGATGCGCACGCAGCGAGTGCGGAGTGGCGTGGAGGCTCACACGGACGTTCTCACGCGTGGCCGTGATTGCAGAGATGACAGCCGCTGGGGCCGTTCCATACCAGTAGACGTGGACGTGTCCGCCCTCCACGTCGAGGACGATCCCTGTGTACCCCTGCGCCTCGCCCTCGTCAGCGGCGTCGTAGATGGTATCGGCCGCGGCCGAGAGCGGCTCTTGCAGCGCGAACCGGCGTCGAGTCTCGGCGTCGAGATAGTCATCTGACACCTGGCCACCCTCCCGCACCCACCACGCGACGTGAAGGTCCGCGCCATCTAGATTCGTCGGATGTCGGCGCTGGTGGCCGCTGGCCAGCAGCTGGTCAACCGCGCGCCGCGCGCCGCGGGCCCGCTCGCCCCCTTGGCGCGCAGGCGTCCGACCATGCCGCTCTCGGGACTGTCCGGCCATGCCGCTGTCGGGACTGTCCGGCCATGCCGCTGTCGGGACTGTCCGACCATGCCGCGCTGAGGACGGCTACGCTCGTCCGGAACTGCCGCGCTGAGGACGGCTACGCTCGCCCGGAACTGCCGCCTTCCGTGTGTGGTCCTGTCGATAACGGACGTACCCCCGGCCGGGACGCTCCTCACGGAGAGGCCGCCCCGGCCTCGACGACCGGCGGGGCTCGAGGCGGGCTGTCGTATTGCCCACCGTCTGACTTCCGCCCGTCCCTTGCGACTAGAGACCTAGGTTCATAGGCTTGAGGTGTGCCGGACAAGCAGCAGTTCAACGTCAACCTGGACCCCGCCCTGGTGCGGCGCACCAAACACCGGGCCATCGACGCCCAGCTGTCCCTCTCAGACCTGGTGACCCACGTCCTCGAGCAGTACCTACAGAAGGCAGCGACCATGAACGACAAGCCAACTCTGACGTTGCAGCCAATGGTTCACGTCACCAACATGACCGCCACCGTGGCGATGCTCGAAGCTCTAGGTGGCGAGCTCCTTCAGGGAAGCCGCGACGGAGACTGGACCCAGATCCGGATCGGAGGCGCTGAGGTCGGCCTGCTCGCCCATCCCGCCAACCCCGACCAAGGCGAAGGCGACGTCGAACTCAACTTCCAGTCGCACACCCCCCTCGAAGACGTCGAGGAACTCGCCCGCTCCGCGGGCGTGGAGATCGTTCAACCAACCTCCGACGAAGGGTTCGGCCGACAGCTGCAACTACGCACCCCCGACGGGCTCATGGTCAAGATCAACGAAATCGACGCCGACCTCATCGTCTGAACCCAGCCTGGCCATCCGTCGTCGCTCCACCCCTGACGTTCTGGCACTGCCCGGGCGCAGCAGCGTGGCGGCTCGGCAGCAAGCTCCCTTTCAGATGGTACTTGCAACCAAACGTCTACACCTGTCATCATGTGTAAACGGTTTGCTGCGGAGGAGGTGCTCGGGCGATGGA
The DNA here is from genome assembly GCA_965277795.1 of Lapillicoccus sp. Taxonomy (GTDB): domain Bacteria; phylum Actinomycetota; class Actinomycetes; order Actinomycetales; family Dermatophilaceae; genus Lapillicoccus. The sequence continues at coordinate 905,607 of OZ255840.1, read as the reverse complement.
CGCTGTGCGTGCGCACGAGGCCGGCAGTCTCGGCCTGCACCGGACAACGCTGCACCGGCGAGCCCAATCAGGCTCTCTCCTGCGCATAGCCCGCGGCATCTACCGGCCCGCCGATGCCGAGCCAGCCGACTACGACTTCATCGAGGCGGCCATCAAACGCCCCGACGCGATCGTGTGCTTGACCAGCGCGCTGGCTTACTACGACCTGATCGACGACATCCCTGACGCCGTCGACCTGGCCATCCCGCGAGGCTCCCGCATCCCAGCCACCGACGGTGCCATCGCCTGGCACAGCTTTGCTGCCGCGACCTTCACCGTCGGCCGGATCTCCTTCCCGATCGCGGGCACCGACCTTGAGATTGGCATCTACTCACCCCAGCGGTGCATCGTTGACGCGTTCAGGCTCCGCGGCCACCAGGGATATGAGACCGGACCCGCCGCTTTACGGGAGTGGCTGCGCCAGGGCGGGAAACCCGCGGCCCTGATGGAGATCGCCCACCAGATTCCGCGGGCGGCAACACCCCTGAACCACGCCCTGGAGTACCTCGGGTGAGCGCCGGAACTGCCCGGGGCTCGGAGGTATTCGACGTCCTGCAACGGCGGGCACGTAGCGAAGCCGACCGGACCGGCGCTGCGGCCGCGACCGGGGAATACCTGGTCCGACACGCCCTCGAGTCGTTCCTGCACCGGCTGTCACTAACCCGCCACGGCAACGACTTCGTCCTCAAAGGCGGCATCCTGCTCGCCGCCTACGGGATCCGCCGGCCGACCAAGGACATCGACGCTGAAGCCATCTCCGCTGCCGTCACAGCAGCTCACCTGAAAGACATCGTTGCCGACGTGGCAGACGTCGATATCGACGACGGAGTCGACTTCGATACCGCCACCACCACCGTCGTTGAGATCCGCGACGGCGCCGAGTACCCCGGGCTGCGCCTTAAGGTCACTGGCCACATCGGGCACCAGAAAGTCGTGGTCGCATGGGATGTCTCCACCGGCGACCCCATCGTCCCGCCCGCCCAGCTCATCTTTGTCCCCCGTGTCCTCGGTCCCGCCATCGAGGTCCTCGGTTATGCCCCGGAAACCGTGATCGCAGAGAAGGGGGTCACCATCTTGGAACGCGGCACCACCAGCACGAGGTGGCGCGACTACATCGACATCGTCCAACTCGACCGGGTATACCCCCTGGACCGAGCCATCCTGGAGGCATCCGTTCGTTCGGTCGCCGCACACCGCGGGGTCGACATACGTCCGATCACCCCAGCCATCACGGCCTACGGCAACACCGGCCAACTGAAATGGGCAGCCTGGCGTGTCAAAGCCGGGGTGCAAGGTCTCAGCGAGGAACTCCTCGACGAGCAGATGAAGAAGGTCGCCGCCGTCCTCGACGAACTATTCACTGCCATCCAAGCCCGCCCATGATCATCCGTAGATGACGACGACAACGTCCTCGACTTCTTCGCCTCATTCGTTCCCCTCACCTTTGTACTCGCCGGTCAGCCACATCGTTCCGGACCGATACCTGGTGCTTCCGTGGGCCGACAAGCTGCCCCTCATGCGTCTCCTCTGCCTCGCCGGAGACGCAGGCCTCCCCCGTCAAACTGCCGGCCACCCCAGACGCGCCCGACCCCTGCAACGCCGCCCCGGTTCGAATTCTTGAACCTGACCAGCCAGAAGTCCGGCTCCCGCGTGCAAGCCAGTCACCCCGGATAATGTCAAGACGCGATCCAGCCAAACGGGTCAGGTGGACCCCGCAGCTCCGTGAACCGGCGCCGACGCCTACATCAAGCCTGTTGCCGGTCAAGGACCAGGCGCACCACGACCGCCGACTTCTACCTAGGTGCCTCGGCGGGTTCGGCCTCCGCCTCAACCTTCTGGTGGGACCTCGAGTGACACCGGCACCGCCAGACCTCCCGCCGTGGTCCGTCCCGGCCGATCGGCCACCTCACGTGCGCGTCGGTCATCGATCGCCGCCCGCAACGCCTGCACCACGACTGGGTCATCGGGCCTGTCACGCCAAGCGAACGCAGCGACGAGCAACCTCCTCGTGGACGACCGACGCAACTCACTAGCCCTATCGCGAGTCAACCCCTCCCGACGCCACCACGACGCCCGCCCCATCCGTTCCGCCTCCCGGGCCACCGACACCGGATCGACCCACCACGTCCCGTCCTCGGCCCTCCGACCGGCGAGGCGACCCATCATCGCCCACTCACGCACCCGAGACGGCAGGACACCAAGCAGGCGACCCGCCTCGCCAGTAGCAAGCCACCCCTCATCCACCACCACAACACAGTAACCATTGGGGACGGCGGCCCGTCGCTACCGACCCAGCACCGGGCTCACCCCGGCTCGAGCAATGATCAGAACCTGTGGATGGCTCTCGGCGGGGTGACGTGAAGGAGCGCACCTTCCCGAGGAATGATCTGAAGCCCATAGAAGTCTGATCAAGAGCCGGCGTTGACGCGCTGGTTCGGGAAGGTACGCCCATGCTCAAGGTAGTCCACGAGGAAGCCGAGACCAACGCGCACGCCCCGGCAGCTGTTGGCGGGTCGCTGCTGGATGAGCTGGTCCGTGACGGCGCGCGGGCGATGCTCGCGGCGGCGTTGCAGGCCGAGGTCGGCGCCTACATCGACGCTCATGCCGACCAGGTCGACGAGGCTGGCCACCGGCTGGTGATCCGCAACGGGCACCACGCCGCGCGGGAGGTGGCCACGGCCGCGGGTGCGGTGCCGGTGCGGGCGCCGCGGGTCAACGACCGGCGCATCGACGCCGAGACGGGCGAGCGGGCGCGGTTCTCCTCGGCGATCCTGCCGGCGTGGGCGCGGAAGTCCCCGCAGGTCGCGGAGGTGCTGCCGTTGCTGTACCTGCACGGCTTGTCCAGCGGCGACTTCTGCCCGGCGTTGGAGCAGTTCCTCGGGTCCACCGCGGGCCTGTCTGCGGCGACGATCATCCGGCTGACCAGCCAGTGGCAAGACGACGCCGCGGCGTTCAACAAGCGGTCGCTGGCCGACACCGACTACGTGTACATGTGGGTCGACGGCATCCACCTGAAGGTCCGCCTCGAGCAGGACAAGGTGTGCCTGCTGGTGATGATTGGGGTCCGCGCCGACGGGACCAAGGAGCTGATCGCGCTGGCCGACGGGTTCCGCGAGTCGTCCGAGTCGTGGGCCGACCTGCTGCGCGACTGCAAGCGACGCGGCATGCGGGCCCCGGTGGTCGCGGTCGGCGACGGGGCGTTGGGGTTCTGGAAGGCGGTCCGTGAGGTGTTCCCCCAGACCAAGGAGCAGCGCTGCTGGTTTCACGCCGGTGGCAATGTTCTGGCCGCGTTGCCCAAGTCGGCGCACCCGGGTGCGAAGGCCGCGCTGGCGGAGATCTGGGGCGCCGAGGACAAGGACCACGCCGTCAAGGCCGCCAGGGCGTTCGAGGCGGCCTACGGGACCAAATGGCCCAAGGCGGTCGCCAAGATCACCGAGCACCTCGACGTCCTGCTCGCGTTCTACGACTTCCCCGCCGAGCACTGGATCCACCTGCGCACGACGAATCCGATCGAGTCGACCTTCGCCACCGTCCGGCTGCGGCAACGCGTAACCAAGGGGCCCGGCTCGCGAGCGGCCGGCGTGGCGATGGCGTTCAAGCTCATCGAGTCCGCCAGGCCCGCTGGCGTGCCGTGAACGCACCCCACCTCGTCGCCCTGGTCCGCGCCGGCGCCACGTTCGAGAAGGGCAAACTCGTCGAGCGACCCGACGAGTCAGGAGGCAACCAACAAGTCGCGTGACACACCAATCCACAGGTCTTGACAATTCCTCCCCCGGCTCGATTGAGGGGTCTGTCCCGCCCGCGCCGCGCGGCACGCTCAAAACGGGCGCGTCCTTCCGCCCACTGTGACGCACGCACCCCGCAGGGCATAGACGGAGCATGCCGTGTGTAACAACCCGAAGCGCGGCCGATAGCGCGTGGTGACCTGGGTGTCGCATGACGACCCAACTCAGCCTTATCGGGCTCTTCACAATCCAGGGTGTAGCGGTCGGCGAGTCGGTCCGCGGGTAGGGGTCGAGGTCTTCCGATGATGGGAGTTCTGACGCTACCTATCCGGAAGACCTCGACGTGCCTGACGCTACCTTCGCGCGCCCTGACTTGACCACCTTCACCCGCTTGGACGAGCTCGGCCTTGCCGTGGTGGGGCAACGCCTCGAGCCCGACCGCGCGGTCCTGGCGTGTCGGGTCCTCGATCCGGACCAGTGGTGCCGCCGCTGCGGCTGCGAAGGCTTACCACGGGACACCGTCGTGCGGCGGCTGGCGCACGAGCCCTTCGGGTGGCGCCCGACGACGCTGATGGTGACGGTGTGCCGGTACCAGTGCACCGGGTGCGGTCACGTGTGGCGCCAAGACACCACCAAGGCCGCTCAGCCCCGAGCGAAGCTCTCCCGGCGCGGGCTGCGGTGGGCGGTGGAGGCCATCGTGTGCCAGCACCTGACCGTGGCCCGCGTTGCCGAGGGTCTCGGGGTGGCGTGGAACACCGCCAACGACGCGGTCCTGGAAGAGGGCAAACGCATCCTGATTAACGACCCGGCAAGGTTCGACGGGGTCACCACCATCGGGGTCGATGAACACGTGGTGCGCCACGAGGCGCTGTTGTTTCGGATGGAGGTGAGAGACCTGCATCGCCTGGTCGTCGTAGCGACCGGGTGAAGCTGGCGGCAGTCTGGCCCGGGGGAACGCCTGGGGTGGATGGGAGCAGCCGCGACAAAGTCAGGGCGGTTCGGCACTACCGGACGGGCCGTGCCTGGTGAGCAAGACGGGAAGGTGTACGTAAGGAACCGGTGTCGTGAAGCCTCTTCATCGTCGGCCAGCTCTAACCCGGTTGATCTGGGCTGGTGTGCGGTGCGTACCCGCCCTGCGGGCGTTACCAGCCAGGTGACGACGTGGGCGGGGAACTGTCGGGACGGTTGTATGTGTCGCGCCTGGCAGGTCGTGGTGAAGGTCTACGGCGTAGCCACGACGAGACCGCAGGGGCAAAGCCGGGCACCTCGCCCGTTGACCGAAACGCAGTGAACGTGGGAACCATCCGCAGTCCGTTCCACGCCAGGCCTTCGGGCAGGGCGGGGATAGGTCCGTTGCCGGCCGATGGGTGCGGGTGGGGCGGAGCCGTCGTAGTACTCCGAGGCCGGGAGAGCCGGTCACATGGGGAAGGACGGCAGCGAGAGGAGTAAGGGAGGAACTGTGATGTCCGAAGATGCGTCGGTGAACACCGGCGCCGTGATCTGGCCCGAGGAAGAATGGGCTCGGGTGACGGTACGGAGGATGCAGGCCAAACTGCATTGTTGGGCGGCCGGGGATCCCGGTCGCCGGTTTGATGATCTGTACAACCTGGTCTGTGACCCGGCGTTCCTGGTGGTGGCGTGGCAACGCGTCGCGGGGAACACGGGGGCACGGACACCGGGAGTCGATCGGGCCACGGTGGCCACGATCGCGTCCCGGATCGGGGTCGAGGAGTTCCTGCACGGCGTACGCGAGCAGCTACGGTCGCGCACGTTCAACCCGGTCGAGGTACGCCAGGTGATGATCCCGAAGGCGAGCGGGAAACTGCGCGCCCTGGGCATCCCGACCGTGACCGACCGGGTCGTGCAGGCCGCCCTCAAACTGGTGCTGGAACCCATCTTCGAGGCCGACTTCCAGTCGTGCTCGTACGGGTTCCGACCGAACCGGCGCGCGCAGGACGCTATCGCCGAGATCCACCACTTCACCACCAAGTCTTATGACTGGGTGCTGGAGGCCGACATCGAGGCGTGTTTCGACAGGATCGACCACGTCGCTTTGATGGGCAGGGTGCGCTCACGGATCGCGGACAAGCGTGTGCTGGGGCTGGTCAAGTCGTTCCTCAAAGCCGGGGTGATGACCACCATCGGCACCCGAGAAGCGACCCACACCGGCACCCCGCAGGGCGGGATCTTGTCCCCGCTGTTGGCGAACATCGCGCTGTCCGTGCTGGACGACCACTTCATCCAGGCGTGGAACCAGCAGATGGGCACCGAGGTCCACCGACAGCGCCGCAAGCGGCATGGTCAGGCCAATTACCGTTTGGTCCGGTACGCCGACGACTTCGTCGTCCTGGTCACCGGCCAGCGGGAACACGCCATCCAGTTGCGTGCGGAGGTGGCAGCCGTGCTGGCCCCGATGGGGCTGCATCTGTCACCGGAGAAGACCCGGGTGGTCCACATCGACGACGGGTTCGACTTCCTCGGCTTCCACATCCGCAGGATGCGCAGGCGAGGGAGCAACAAGTGGTTCGTGTACACCCTGCCCTCGAAGAAGGCGATCGCCTCAATCAAGGGCCGGGTGAAGACCATGACGTACCGATCGACCCTGCACCACGAACCCGGGTACCTCTTGGAGTACCTGGGCCGGGTGCTGCGGGGGTGGGCCAAATACTTCCGACACGGCGTGTCCAAAGCGACCTTCTCAGCGATCGACTCCTACACCTGGGAGCGGATCACGAGATGGCTGCGGGAGAAACACCGGATCGGTTGGCCAGAGTTGCGGCGCAGGTTCTGCCTGCCCGGGACCTGGCGGCTGACCGCCGACGGGATCAGGTTCAAGGGCGCCGCCAGCGTCTCCGTCATCCGGTACCGCTACCGCGGCTACCGGATCCCGACCCCGTGGACACCGACAGCCACCACCGGCTGAACAACAAGCCTCACGTGGAGAGCCCGGTGCGGTGAGAATCGCACGCCGGGTTCGGCGGGCGGTCCGGGGAAACGGAACGGCAGCAATGTCGTCACCGCGCCCCGGGCCGACCCAACTGGCGGCACACCAGGCGCGGTGACAAGTACGTCACCGTCATCATCGACCTCACCCCAATCCGTAGCAAGACCGGGCCTGCCCGGTTGCTCGACATGCTCGAAGGCCGCTCCAAACAAGCCTTCAAGACGTGGCTGGCCGACCGCCCGCAGGCCTGGCGCGACGGTGTTGAGGTCGTCGCGATGGACGGGTTCACCGGGTTCAAGACCGCCACCGCCGAGGAGCTACCCGACGCCGTCACGGTCATGGATCCCTTCCACGTCATCCGCTTAGCTGGCGACGCGTTGGACCAGTGCCGACGCCGAGTGCAGCAGGACTTACACGGCCACCGCGGCCGCAAGGACGACCCTCTCTACCGTTCACGGCGCACCCTGCACACCGGGGCCGGGCTGCTCACCGACAAGCAACACCAACGCCTGACGACCCTGTTCAAGCCCGAGGAGCACGCCGAGGTCGAAGCGACCTGGGGCATCTACCAACGGATGATCACGGCCTACCGTGACCCCGACCGGACCCGAGGCCGGGAGCTGATGAGCAAACTGATCGAGACGGTCAGCGACGGCGTCCCCACCGCCTTGACCGAGCTGCGCCGGCTCGGGCGGACCCTGAAACAGCGCGCCGGCGACGTGTTGGCCTACTTCGACCGCCCCGGCACTTCCAACGGGCCCACGGAGGCGATCAACGGACGCCTGGAACACCTCCGCGGCTCGGCCCTCGGCTTCCGGAACCTGGCCAACTATGTCGCCCGATCACTGCTGGAGAGTGGCGGCTTCAGACCCCAGCTACACCCTGGTTTGTGAAGAGCCATCAATGGTCGACTTGAGCACCTACGCGGATCGGCCCTCGGGTTCCCGCAACCTGACCAACTACGTCGCTCGGTCGCTGCTCGAGACCGGCGGTTTCAGACCAGCCCTACACCCTCGTTTGTGAAGAGCCCCTTATCGCCCGCATGAACGTGAAGACTTCGACATGAGGGTCTCTTAGAACGCTCCCCGATTCAGCGACGTTAATACCCAGACGCACCCTGGCTGACGGAACCGTCAGGCCAGATTGAACTTGGCACCCTCAGCCTTGAGCATTTCGAACAGAGATATCCAAGGAACACCAACCGCATTGCAGGCGTCGGGGATTTTTATCTTCTTCTCCGACGACGGTGCTGGTTTCTCGGCCGTGACCACCGTGTAACCGAGTGAGAGCGCCTGGCCCACCAAGAAGTAGTCCGCGGCAGCCAGAAACGTATCGGCCGCACCCTGTCGATACTGAGCAGAGATGGCCCACTCCGAGACTCGTTGCAATGACGGAGCGTCGGTCGCCTGTGGTCTGAGCTTGAACGTCTCAGGCTGACCACTCATCCAGGCAGCCAATTCGTCGCCACCAGCCAGGATTTCTTCGACCACCTGTTGGACAGTAAAGACTTGGCTCTGCAGGTGAGCTTGAGCGACCCACTCCCAGAATCCGGGAACAAGATCGAAGGCATAATGGTGATTCTTGGCGTCAATGAGAACGTCCGAATCGAGCAGATACATCAGGCGACGCCGAGTCCTCGACCAAGCTCCTCAAAGGCTGCATGCTTACGGGAGCCCAGCAACCTGTAAGCGTCTCGGTGCGACGTTCTTCCCTCAAGGGTGTCGGCGATCAGTGCTCGGGCGAACCGCTTGCTCACACGCACCGGTGTGGTGGTGTAGAAGCTGCCGCCGCCGGTGCTTCTCTCGCTAGCAAGGGTGAGAACCCTCTCCAATTCGACGGGATATGCCAAGTGGTAGGTGGCACCCTCAATGAGGCGAAGGTCAGCAAGTCGACGGAGTACGACCAACGTGCTGACCTGGTAAAACTTGGCCAGCCGCTCTAACTCGCCCGTCAGATCAGCATCAGGCTGATGCGCGTCACGTAGCGACGTCGCCGGAATCAACAGTTCTGCGGCAACAGAATTGCACCAGCGCTCCGTCTCATCTTGGTCCGAGAGCTCACCGAGTTCGGGCTTCGAGATTGCTGACTCACCCAAGCTAATGTGGGCCAACTCGTGGGCGAGCGTGAAAATCTGTGCAGCTTTGGTGTCAGCGCCGTTAATGAAGACCACCGGCGCCAGTGGGTCGGCTAAAGCAAATCCTCGAAACTCCTGTGGGTTGAGGACCCGTTTCGTATTGGCGCCGACTATGCCACTGATCATGACCATGACGCCGGCTTCTTCAGCATGATCACGTAAACCGGCGAGGGTCTCGGCCCAGTTCGAAAACTCCACTCGCCTGTCCAGACCAAACCCGAGAGCCTCCCGGAGTTGGGCGGCAGCATCGGTGGCCGGCGTCTCCGTGTTCAGGCTGCCGACCAATGCAACTTCATCGGCGCCGTTCTCCTCGGCGAACTCCCTGAACCAGTCCTGGCGTTGCTGACATGCGTAGATTGTGTCGAGTAGGTCGGGTGTGGGGGTGTGCACATCCGAATCTCCACCAAACGTTCGGAAGTCGGGGATCGGGACCGTCTCGGCTTGAGGCGGCTGGCTCAAGAACAGGAAGCCAACCGGTGTGCGGGTTGCCTTGGCGTAATCCTCCAGCTGCCGCATCGTCGGCAACACGGTGTGGGCCTCCCAGTCCACAACGGGGAACCTTTTGAGGTCACTGATGCTCCGCCCCGAGCGCAGTCGGGCCCAGCGCAGAACCTGCGGGGAAATGTCGACACGATCGGCCATTTCGCTCCCCTCCTTCGGTCTGGACGTGCCCCGATGGTGACTCACCCGCGCACCGGTGTCCAACTGCCGCACCGATGTCGGCCAGGTTGCCCGCTTGAGGGCACTAGGTGAGCCTAGGTGCGCCTCAGGCGGTGTGTTCACGGCCTAGTGAAGTCGGCATCGCCCCGGGGAGCATTGCCGCCGTTGCGGATCTCCTGGATCGCCCGCGCGTACGTCTGACTTGACTCACTTCGCCGCGTGCGGACGCGGCGACGATCGGAACGGGGCGGGCGTCGATGTAGTCCGGATCCCTTGGCGCGTGAGCGGCGGGCTGGGCCTTGAGCATCGACGCGTGTGTGGGTTTGACCCGGGAACCTAGGTTGGCGCTCCGGCGGCCTTGCCCACCTTCGGCGTCGTCTCGGTCCCTGGCGGCGGTCACACCGTCAGCCCGGTCGGTCCGAAGAGGTTCGAAACGCGTGTCGGTCGTGGGCGGCGACGAAGTGGTCGAAGGCGACCGGATCGAAGAGGAATTCAGTTACTTCGCTAACCTGTCCTTCCGAGATCGTGAACAGGGTCAGCGACGTGTCACTGTAGCCGGGCGCCGAGCCGGTTTGATGGACGACGACACCGTCGCCCGATTCATACATGCCGCGAACCTCGTTGCTGATGCCAAGTGCTCCGTTGAGCTGCGCCAGCACGCCCAGGACGGTGTCGCGGCCGACGTGGCGTCCGGCAAACCGGGACGTTCCACCGAGGCTGAAGACCAGGTCGTCGGCCAGGAGCCGGTTGACGGTCGCCATGTCCCCCTCGGCCAGCGATTGGAAGACCTGTTTGACAATTGCTGCTGCCACGTGGACTCTTGGTTTCGTGCTGCCCGGCGAGGTCGACCCGGGTCATGTTCGAGCCAGTATGGTTCGCGCCGGCACCAGATACCAAGAGGTCGATCCTATTTCGGCGAACGCCCCGACACCTGGTCGAGTCTGGCGCTCCAGGTCGCACCCTCGCCCACGACGCGAGCCGAGCGGTCGCGAAAGGTGCGTCTACTCGCCGCCTACCGGGCGTGCTGATAGGGCAAGCCGGGGTGTCCACAGATACCTGAAGCTGAGTAAGGTCTGAGTCCACCTACGGATGAATTCACGGGCACGAGCAGTAAGGCCTGTCTGGACGGTGAGACGCATATTACGGATGATGATCTGCGCTAGCTTACGGCTGATCAGTATAGAACGGTCTCAGATGCTGTGATACGCGGTCACCGCTAGTGCTGAAGACTCCTCCGCAGCGGGTCCTCAGAACGCAGTTTCCGCACTCGGTTAAGTAATCCTGTTTCCAGTCACTGATGGACGATACTGCCCACGGCCACAGGCTTTTCGGCAGGACACATAGCTGATGGTTGTAGATCTTGACGGTGACTTGAGCGCTGATCAGCACATTCACGGCGGCGATCAGTTCCGATCGATAATCCCACGGGTCGATCCAAACCTCGTCTCGGTTCGGCCTCGCGAGTCCAGTCATCTCTAGTCCCATAAAGACTACCTGGGATACGAACGGCAGGTTTCGCGCGATGTACTCCGAAAGTCTCCTTAGGTGATTGCTGTTTGATTGTTGCACTACGACTCTGAGTTCGACTTTGCCCCCGGCCTCTACGAGACCTAGGATCCCGCGGATGGTCTCGTCGAACGCTCCAGTGGACTGCACGATATAGTCGTGCCGATCGTGATCAGCGGCGTAGAGCGGTATTCCAACCATCAGATCTTTCAGGCCACTGGACACAAAATGCTGCGAGAAAGTCCGATCAGCAAAGCGTCGTCCGTTGGACAGCAGGTGCACCGCCAGCTCTGGCCTGGTCGCGTTGATGTGCCGCAGCAGGCCAAGGAGCGCCTCCGGGTGAAGGGTCGGCTCACCCCCCGTCAGGGTGATCTCGCGCGCCGATGGTGGCAGCAGTTCAACTACGTCTGCCGCCTGCCGGAAGAGCCACGCGTCGGGACGGATCTTGGGAGGTTGGGAGCACATGAGGCAGTACTGATTGCACTGCTCAGTCAGCAGCATGCTGTTGTGGCGCGCCCCGTGCTTCCAAAGAAGGCTGATACGACCAGACTTCGGATCGAAACCGATAACGTCGCCTAGGCTGAGATGGTCGAGGCTGCGTATCGCCGCCTCCGCGGTCGACTGCCCGGCTTGGTCGTTAACCATGAGGAACGTGTAGGTCCGTGACTCGTCTACACCGCGCACGGCGATGGCCGCATTGCCGTCAAGCTGGGACGTGACGTTCGTGACGGCATACGTTCCGCGGCTCGGCAGGTCCACCTCGGACAGGCTGACGACCCGGCCGAACGTCCCGAAACTCATGCGCTGGCCCAGCTCCGCAGGATGGAGGCGAACTCTGGTTCGTCGCGGATTATGCGAAGGATGAGTTCGAACACCCCCATATTCCGGCGACAGAATCCAGAGTGCGCCTTGTGACCGACGAAGTTCCCCATAGTGGCGTGATGGAAAACCGGGTCTGACCCGCAGTACGGCTCGTGCACGCAGGTTGAGCACATGGGCACTGAGCCGGTGTAGGAGTCGTACAACGGGTCCAGTAGCGCTTCCGACGACATGATCTGCTGATATGTGTGAGTTTGAACGTCACCCAACCTGAAAGTCTCGTCCTTCATCTCGGCTAGCATTCGGCCTTCGTCAGAGGCGTAGACGCCGCCCTCATAGTTGTAGACGAGGGCGCCGAGGCCGATTCCTGCGGGCGACGTGAGGTCGACGTAGCCCGGGTCGTCGTTGGTGAACATCTTCTTCGCGATGATCGCGGCGTACACCTCAACCACAGGCGTGCCCAATGAGTTCAGGTGAAGGATATGCCGGAGCCCTGACTCGTAGAAGCTCAGCCATCGCTCGACGGCGTAAGCCCCGCCACCGCGCCCACGCAGAGCGAAGCCGTAGGGGGACACGGGGCGAAGGAAGATGTGAGTCAACCCCAGTGAGACGTAGGTGTCGACGATGCTCTCTGCCTTGTCCAGTGCCATCTCAGTGGTGGTCATCAGGGCGCTGACCCGGTCGGTACCCAAACGCTCCTGAGCCCTCCGGATGGAGGTGACGGTCCTGTCCCAGCTGTCCTGACCCGGGCGACGACGGTTGTCGTTGTGGAGCTCGCGCGGACCGTCGAGGGAGGTCGACAGCACCACTCCCTCGCGCTCACAGAAGTCCAGCACGGAGTCATCCAGGAGGGAGAGGTTCGAGGCGATGACGAAGGACAGGTTCTTGCCGTTGCTCCGGTTCAACTCGTTGGCCCGGGCGACGATCCACCTGACCAGGCCCATGTTCAGCAGCGGTTCTCCTCCCTGGAACTCGATCTTCATGAAGGCCGACGGTGACTCGAAAGCCATAGCCAGGGCCTTCTCGGCGATCTCCTCGGTCATGTCGAACTCCGACTTGGAGCTGGCCTGTCGAGACACCTGGCAGTAGCGGCAGGTGTGTTCGCACCGGAGGGTAACGACGAAGATGTGAAGTCCGGTGGCCTCGGATAGCCGGCGCTTGCGGGTTCGCAGCTTCATCGACAATAGATCGGCCGGGAGGGTCTCGCCTTCCAGCTGGACGAGGTGCTTCTCCCTCAACCGGGCTAGGACGTCGCGGTCTTTAAGGTCGTCGCGCATGAGGGCGGCGAAGTGTTCTTCCGAGAGGAATACGTGCTCCCCGACCAGGTTGGTCATCAGAACGGTTCCTCCGTCCATTCGCTTGAAGCGAAAGGGCAGCCACTGCCACTGCCGAGGTCCGTGGGGGGGGTGATCGAGTCTTAGGCGCGGCGCTGGCAACGTCGTCAGGGGTCGGACGTTCACGAGATGTCCCGGCGGTCGCTGAGGGGCTCGCCAGCGACGCCCGTGCGAGAGAACGCCACCGCGAACACGAGATCGCGAAGCGCACCCGTGCGCTGTTCGATCACGATCCTCAGTTGCTGATCGTTTACCTCTTGGCGCACGAGATGAGCGAGCTCTGCGGGATCCGCCCCTGCGGTGCGGGCAAACACCTCGCACCGGAAGTTCTCATCTTCCTGCACCCTGATCTCCATGGACAACTCTGCCGACAGAGCGTACGCGGCTTGCTGCAATGCCTCGAGGTTCACCGTGCGTCGATCGAAGCTCATGCGCAACGCAGCGTCGTCGACCGACTCGCCGGTCACCTCCGACCCTTCTTCACCAGACGCCGTAGCCACAGGAACCCTGCACCAAGGATGGCTACGACCCAGATCGTCCCCGAACTGCTTCCCGACGAAGGGGCATCGCTCGTGCTGACCACATTCGGTGAAACCGGAGGTTCACTCGGCGCAAGCGTCTGGGTCATAACCGTGGTCACAGTCGCTGTCGGAGGAGGGGACGGGACGTTCTGCGCTGTGGTTGCGGGCGGTGTATCAGCAGGGACAGCCGGGAGCGGGGGGACATAGGGAGCGTCAGGCACATTCGGAACATCCGGCACGTACGGAGCGGGGAGCCCTCCACCTCCCGACCCGCTCGAGTGGGACGAGTGCGACGAGTGCGATGAGTGACTGCTGTGGGCGGCCGGCACCTCGACCGGGGAGATCAGCGGCAGTGCAAGCAGAGAAGCGGCGACATGATCGGCCTGCGCTGAGGACTCTCGCCTCACCGCAGGAGTGGCCGTCGACGCCGCGGCACTTCCGGCTGGCCCCAGAGATATCGCCGCAAGTGCGGCGCCCACCGTCATCACCCGTCGTCGGCCCATTCCGGCAAGTTACTCGCGTTTCCGCCCTTTGGGGCCAGTTTCGCCGAGCCCGGCGCTGTTGACGCGGAAAGTGCCGAATTCCTCGTGACGCGTTTGTCCATGGCCACCGATTGGTCACCTTCGACGCGTTCCGGCCCGATGGGCTGACCGACTTTTAGGTCCCGATCTGCATCCGCTCCGTCGTGGCCGCGGTTAACCCAGCCAGTAGGAGGGCCCTTGGACTTGCAGATCGAAGCCGCGGATGGAACTCGTCTACTAGCGCCAAGCCCACTCGCCTAATCCCGTCGGACTCATTGGGAACCAAACCGTAGAGGCTGCCACTGTCAAATTGACGTGAGTTTTCCGTGTCACCTCTGCTGGGTAGTTCGGGAAGGCACCTAAACGTCTCATACCAACTTTCTCCCTTGTTGCCGCAGCCCTCTAATTGATTCGTCCGCCGACATTAAATACATCAACCCCGAAACGACGAGACACCCAGAACTGGAAGGATGGCCTTGAGGAGTGGGTCAGACATATGATAATCCTTAACCCCTTGGGGAACTCGATCATGGGTGGCCATGCTGCCCATATGAGCCCGTCGACAACGGACTCCTTTATCAGAAGTCCCGCGACATTTCGTGTCACGTCGGCCGCGTCCACCCGCCCAGTTAAGCCACCCTAGCGGAGAAATCTGGGCCCTCGTGTCCGCCGTACCGGTCACCTAGTCCAGGTCCACTCATAGCTGGTGGGCTGCGCGCCGATCTCTGACATGAAGCTGTCGAGCCCGTCTGGCCGAGGGGGGTTCTGTTTGTCCTTGAGTTCCGGCGCGCACACCTGCCACATGATCTGCTTGCGGGTGTAGGGCGCAACCCCGACCGTCTGAGTAACCTTCTTCAATGGGCCGTTCACCGCGTCGGGGTATTGACCGTCAGCATGTTTCGGCGTGTACGTAGTCTGAAAGGCTTGCGTGACCTTGTCGACGGCCGTATCGGAACGATTGTCGTAGAACGTCTGTACCGTCGCGCAGGTCGGACTTCCGGCCGTGTCATGCCACTCGTCAAGGGCGAGTTCTCCCTGCGGAGTCTTCTCCGCAGGTGGTGGTACCGGAGCGGCCGATTCCGTGACCGTCACAGTCGGCGGGTCTACGGCGGGGACGGCTGCGGTCGGCGCATTCGTGATGGGGGTCGAAGTCACGGGCGAGGCCGCTGTCACGGTGGCTGTTATCGTCACCGCCGGCGCCGCCGCGTCTGCCGGGATTTCGGGGTCGTGTGCAATCCCCCAGCCAAGCACCGCCAGCCCTGCACCCACCGGTGCCGCCACGATGCCTAACGCCCATCCCCGCCTCATGGCCAGGCATTCAAGCAGCAACAGCCCGTCGCCGAGGCCGGAATGGGCGTAACCCAAGCCAATGCGATCGCAGTATGAGGGCAAGGTGGCGCGAATCGTCATCTCACGTCTCCACGACCCGATTCGCTGACGGGCCCTACTCCGAAGGGAGCAAGTCAAGGTCTTATAACCCTTCTCGGCTCCGAGGTGGCGTCCCTCGCGCATAGAGCCGTCGGCCCAGCTACGAGTACTCCGCCTGGACTCGGACGGAACCGACCACCAGGACGCGGCTCGACCGCGACCCAGCCGACCGGCTCGCCGTCGACGTACCGTACGAGGCCAGACGTGGGGCCGCTCGGGCCGCAGCCGGCCTGCTCCAAAAGCGGAGTGTGCCGCCCATCCTGGGTCGTATCGCGCAAGATTCAGCCAAGGACCTTAAGCGCCTGGCGAACGCGGCCTCGACGTCCCCAGTCGTCGCGTCGTTTGCCGGTCGCCAGCTGAACTCGTGCACACCGCGAGACTAGAGGCGGCTCGCCGCCAACGCCGCCGTGACCATCTATCCGTGACGTCGACGATGCGTCCCATTCCGCCGCGAAGGCAGTGCCCTCTGATCACTTCTTGGTGATGCGACAAGGGACGGGCAGAGCGAAGGCCGCTTCGCGGACAGAGTCGGCGTGGGGTCGTCAGCCCGACTGCGGCACGTCCAACGGTCAGCTGAGCCGCGATGACGGAGGGCCTGGCGCAAGATCGCTAGCCGGGATAGAGCCAATCCGGAAGCTGACCGTGAACGATCTGCAGCCAGTCGTCAAGCACCGCGGCGCCGCGCTCGTCGAACCCGATGTCGCCGACCGACCACGGCACCCGCGTCCTCGGGCACAGCGTCGCGACCAGCCGAACCATCCGCTGCTCCCCGCCCGACATCACCGCAAACGCGGCCCCGCGAGCCGTGTTCGATGGCCCGGCGTCCAACCAGGCCTCGTAGGCGCCCTCATCCATCGGCTCGCGGTGCCGCCGCTCATACTCACGCCAGGCGTGCGCGTTCGCGACGCCGTCGGCGACCGCCCCCGCCAATCCGTCCAACCAGCCCTCCGCGTCACCGGCGATCCGGCCGGCCAGCTGGTCCACCCATGGGTGACGGGCCCGCAACCAATCGGCGGCCTCGTACGGCGCCGTCGGAAGCCCCACCGCGCTCGTCGTGCTCATGGCCGCCACCATGACAGCCGCCTATGACCCGTCGACCGGCCCCGCGAACGCACCAAGGCGCGTCGACGCCCATACTGAGCACCACGGGCCGGTGAAGCTTCTTGAACATCACCAGCCAGAAGTCGGTCTCGACCAGCACCTGCGGCCGCCTGGAACCCCGTCACCCCGGATAATGTCCAGCCACACGGCAGACCACGGCGCCATTATGGTGAGACGGCACTGGTACATCGCGACCGCGGTTGGAGTGCCCCGATATCGCCGGCCTTCTTCACATCAGTTCGGCGAGGCGTCGAGTCAACTCACGCTTTGTGGCGGCGTTGCTCGGCAACGACAGCGCCCTCTGAAATGCGGTACACGCCTCGTCATGGCGGCCGGCGCGGGCGAGCAACTCTGCACGGGCGGCGGCCCATGGAAGATAGTCCTGGGCGTCTTCGATTGCTTCGACTTCGGCAAGGCCGGCGGCCGGGCCGCGCAACTCGCCGACCGCGATGGCACGGTTGAGCCGGACTACTGGTGTGTCGCTGACGCTGAGCAGGACGTCGTACCAGCTGACGATCGCGGCCCAGTTGGTTGCTTCCCAGGTGGGAGCAAGGTCATGGCAGGCGGCGATAGCCGCCTGGACGACGAAGGGGTCGGGCTGGTCGGTCGACAATCGCAGCGCGATCCCGAGCAGCGAAAGGCCGTGGCGGATCTGATCGCGGTCCCAGGTCGTCCGGTCTTGGTCGGCGAGTCGGACCAGGCCGCCGGCCGATTCGAGCCGGGCCGGGCTGCGCGCGTCCTGTAAGCGCAGCAGCGCCTCCAGGCCGATGATGGGCATCTGGTCGGGCAGCAACTCGCGTAGCAGCGCGGCAAGTCGAATGGCCTCGGCGGTGAGCTGTCGCCGCAGCGGACTTTCACCGGCGCTTGCGTGGTACCCCTCGTTGAAGAGCAGGTAGATCGTGGTGATGACCCCGACCAGGCGCTGCGGTAGCTCCTCCTCACTCGGGACCCGGTACGGGATGCCAGCCGTGGCGATCTTGCGGCGGGCCCGGGTCAACCGCTTCGCCAACGTCGCCTCGGTCACAAGCAGTGCACTGGCGACTTCAGCGGTGGTCAGACCGCACAGCGTGCGCAGCGCCAGCGCGGTTTGTGCCTCCGTCGACAAAGTGGGATGGCAACACGTGAACAGCAGTCTCAGCAAATCATCGCGTAGTACGCCGTGGTCCGGAAGCGACGTGTCCTCAGGCTCTCGCAGCGCGGTCGCCGCCTCCTTGCCCTGCCGCACCCTTTCACGTCGCAACACGTCGATCGCCCGACGGCGAGCGGTCAAGGTCAGCCAGGCCCGAGGCTCCACCGGGATTCCGTCGCGTGGCCACGAGTCGAGAGCGCGTAGAACAGCATCCTGCACCGCATCTTCGGCCAGCTCTAACGACCCGGTCGTCCGGACCAGCGTCGCGAGCACGCGCGGGCCCTCGTCCCTCACCAACCGGGCGAGGGCCGCGCGCTCGATGCCAGGATCAGCCGTCGGAGCCACCGAAGTCGATCACCGGCCGCACTTCGACCTTGCCCGTCCACGCCGCCGGGATCTGCGCTGCCCACCGCACCGCCTCGTCCAGATCAGCGCACTCCAACAGGTAGAAACCGGTGAGCACTTCCTTGCTCTCAGCGAACGGTCCATCGCTTGTCACAACCTCGCCGCCCTTGCCGCCCTGCACGCGGACGGTCGTGGCGCTTGTCGTCGGAAACAACGCCGCGCCACCGCGCATCACCGCGGCCGCCGTCGCCCCGAAGGCGCCGTACTCACCCATCACCTGCTGCTTGTCGGGTGTGTCAAGGGTGCTCCAATCCGGATCTCCCTGCTCATAGATCAAGGCTGCGTACTGCGTCATCAGATCCTCCCTCACGTCGCTTGCGCCAGCACCATGCTGACTTCGACACCACCTGAACGAACAGAAGTCGCCGGAAAGGACAGCCGGACCCCATTGTCGGGGCACCTGGCGCAGCCGGGTGCGCGTGGCTAGCCCTTCGCGTTGCAGCATCGCGCTCTGAACGGCGTCGGTCCTGCCACCACGCGCGGCCCGGTGGGCGGACGAGGCACCTCCATTGCGGAGGTGTCCCTCAGGCGGCGGGCAATTCCACTGCGGCTTCTACAGAGGCATGAAAGACGAAGCAGGGGTACTGCTTCGAGCTCGATCCGAGGAACGACTTCGACATGTATCTCGCCCCGGTGCTGGTGCCTTGGACGATCCACGAGGTGCCCTCCAGCCTCAAGCCCCGAAGTGAGAAGACACTCGCTCGTGCCGCGCGGAGGGCGGCTACGCTCGCCTGGATCTGCCACGAGCCGCGCTCGTGCTAGAAGCCCCGGTCGCGACCCTGCTTCCAGGCGGCCAAGGCATCGCTCTCGTGGCGTAGTCCGACAAGCTGGGCAGGAAACCACCACTTGACCGCACGGCCAAGCGCGGTTCGACGGCACCAACAATCCGGGTCGCAGCCACACTCGCGGTTACGCGGATTGTGGACCCGTTGGAGGACACTCCGCGTCATTCCCCGAGCGTAACGCTCCGTGGACCAAGCTACCGGACCAACTCCGGGTCACCGTAGGCCATGCGTGAACGCCCCAAATGCCGCGAGTCGGACGATCGCAGAAGGTGCGTCCTTCCGCCGCGAAACGGGCTCCTTGGCCGAGTCGGCTGATGGGGCCAGGATGGCCAGGTGGCCACCCGATCCGAGGCAGACCTGCTGTCCGCAGAACGCGCCCTCCACGCCGCTCAGCTCGCCGGCGACGTCGCCGCGCTCGATCGCTTGCTCGATGACCGCTTGGTCGCGATCGGACCCGACGGGGCTCGACACCAAGAACCAGGACCTGACCGCATACCGCTCCGGCTCCTCGGTCATCACGGACCTGGTCGAGGAGGACGTCGAGGTACTCGTTGCCCGCGCCACGGGGGTCACGTTCGTCACCTGCACCCTCGCCGGGACGTTCGCTGGACAGCCCATGTCGGCCCGGATGCGCTACATGCGGACCTGGGTGCACGACGACGACACAGGGTGGCGAATCCTCGCCGCGCATATGGCCGTGCAGCCACCGTCGGCCTGATCACCCGCCTGCGTCACTGCGTTGAACCGCCCCGGGATGTCCGGAGACTCCGATTGTTGGGAAGGTTGGAGTCATGCCAGGAGATTCGAGGAAGCGGTATCCGTCGGAGTTGCGGGAGCGGGCGGTGCGGATGGTCGCCGAGGTCCGAGCCGATCACGACTCGGAGTGGGCGGCGATGGCGAAGGTGTCGGAGTTGCTTGGGGTCGGGACGCCGGAGACGGTCCGCAAGTGGGTGCGCCGGGCGGAGGTCGATGATGGTTCCCGGCCGGGAGTCACCAGCGAGGAGTCAGCGGAGACGCGCCGGCTCAAACGGGAGAACGCCGAGCTGAAGCGGGCGAACGGGATCCTGAAGGCTGCCGCGGCTTTCTTCGGAGCCGAGCTCGACCGGCCCTCCCGTTGATCGTGGACTTCGTCCGCGTGCACGCGGGCCACCGGGATGCCGGTGGCCTGCGGTGGGGTGTCGAGCCGATCTGTAGGGTGCTGACCGAGCACGGCCTGCCGATTGCCCCGTCGACGTACTACGAGCTGGTGAACAAGCCCGCCACGGCCCGTGACTGGGCGGATGCGGTGTTGGTCAACGAGATCCGTCGGGTCCACGCCGAGAACTACGGCGTGTACGGGGCGCGGAAGGTGTGGCTCCAGCTGAACCGGGAGGGTTTCGCGGTGGCTCGTTGCACGGTGGAGCGGCTGATGCGCGGGCAGGGCCTGGTGGGCGCAGTCCGGGGCAAGGTCAAGCGCACCACGATCGCTGGGCAGGGCGTGGATCGGGCCGCGGATCTGGTGTGCCGGGACTTTGGCTCAGTCGCGCCGAACGTGCTGTGGGTGGCCGACATCACTTATGTCTCGAGCTGGTCGGGTTGGGTGTACGTCGCGTTCGTCATCGACGCCTACGCGCGCCGGATTCTGGGTTGGCGCTCCGGCGCCTCGATGAGTAGCCAACTCGTTCTGGACGCGCTCGAGCAGGCGGTTTGGACCAGAAACCGTTGTGGGGCAACGGATCTGACCGGGCTGATCCATCATACCGACAGGGGCAGCCAGTACACGTCGATTAAGTTCAGCGAACGCCTCGCCGAGGTCGGGGTCACTGCTTCCGTTGGCAGCGTGGGCGATTCGTACGACAACGCCCTCGCCGAGACGATCAACGGCCTCTACAAGACCGAGCTGATCAAGAAGCAGGGTCCCTGGCGGACCGTGGAACAGGTCGAGCTCGCGACCGCGGAATGGGTCGACTGGTATAACCACAGGCGCCTCTACGAGTACTGCGGCGACATCCCACCCGCCGAGCTCGAGGCCGCCTACTACGCTCAAGACGGAGCCCAGCAGACCGCTGAGCTCTCACACCCCTGAGTCCCCGGACTCACCGGGGCGGTTCAGGACGCCGCCTGCGGGCCCCGCGGGAAGCACGACCCCGGGCGGACCGCGGTGCGGCACGGGCGTGAGCGCGGGTCGGTCACCCTGGGCGGGCGCCGGGTTGGGGTCCAGCGGCCACGGATGCGTGGGATCGGCGGGGCCGGGGAGGTGCCGGTGCCGGCCTATGAGCTGTTCAGCGGCAGCGAGGTCCTGGGCCGGATGGCGCTGGGCCGGATGCTCGGTGGCCTGTCGAGCCGTCGGTACCCGGTCGGGCTCGAACCGGTCGGTCAGAATGTCGAACGAGCCGCGACAGCGACGAGCAAGTCGGCGGTCTCGCGCCGGTTCGTGGCGATGACCGAGACCGCGCTGGCGGAGCTGCTCGCCGCACCGTTGGCCGGGCTGGACCTGGTGGCGTTGATGATCGACGGCGTCCACTTCGGTGAGCACCTGTGCGTGGTAGCGCTGGGGATCGGCGTGGACGGGACCAAGCATCCCCTCGGCCTGGTCGAAGGCAGCACCGAGAACACCACCGTGGTCACCGAGCTGCTGACCGACCTGCGGGGCCGGGGCCTGGACACCACCCGCCCGATCCTGGTCGGTATCGACGGCGGCAAGGCGTTGCGCGCCGGCATCGCGGCAGTCTTTGACCATCCGGTGGTCCAACGCTGCCAGCTGCACAAGCTGCGGAACGTGGCCGACAAACTGCCCGATGACCTCGCCAAGGCCGTGACCAAGAAGATGCGGGCCGCCTACCACGCGCCATCCGCGATCATCGCCGAGGCCCAACTTGAAGCGTTGGCAAGAGAGTTGGAGCACACCCACCCCGGCGCGGCAGGCAGCCTGCGCGAGGGCCTGTCCGAGACGCTGACCGTGCTCCGCCTGGGCGTGCCACCCACTCTGGCCCGAACCCTGCGCAGCACCAACAGCATCGAGTCGATGATCTCCATCTGCCGCAACCACTCAAACAACGTCAAGAACTGGCAGAGCGGCGACATGGCCCTTCGCTGGTGCGCCGCCGGGCTGGTCGAGGCCGGCAAACAGTTCCGCCGGGTCAACGGTCACCTGCACCTACCCGCGCTGCAGACCGCCCTCCAACGGCATGTCGCCGAGCAGAGTGTCGGTGCCGACCGTCATGATGACAACGCGAACGTAGCCTGATGATCATCGGGCCGCCACCGAAGTTCCACGGAACTTGGGACATCCTCAGCGTTGCGGCGACGGCCCACTGGCGGCTAGAGCCGGGGGTCGGTTCAGGCGAGCGTGTCCGGCGGTACGTGGCCATTCAGTTAGCAGGCATCGCGGACCGTTCCCGGATCGTGGGGCGTCGGCGGAACCCGGCGGCCTATTTGTCCGAGGATCGGGATCGGCAAGCCTTCTGTGCCTGGGAGCGTCTCACGGCTTCAGTGCCCGCAAGGTCGGTCGAGTTCACAATGACGTCGCCACCTGGACCGTTGGGGATCCACTGCCGAGCGAGATGGTGCAAGTTCGGGCCTTGCTGGGATCGTTGGGCCCGGCAATCCCGGATGTGGTTTACCGGCTCACCAGCGCGTTCGTTCACAGCACCGCGAACTCTCAATTCCTGCTGGTCTCCAATCCCCGGACGGTCAGCAACAACGGAGTGAATACCGCTCCGGTCGCCATGGATCTAGGGCGGTTGACGATGCTCACTGCAAGCTCCGTGTACGGCACCCATCTAGCCGCGATGCGACTGCTGACTCACCTGGGCATGGATGACAGCCGTTGGCAGGCGAGAGCTCAGCCTCTTCTGGTGCGCTGGGCGGACGCCGCCAGAGACGAACTGGCGCGGCGTCCGCTAGTTTTTGGATGAGCCCAAACCGTCTCCTTCCGTTCCAAGACCTCGAAGATGACGAACGGGGATCGACGACCAATCCCCTGCTGCTTAGTGGTCAGGATCGGAAGTTCGTCGGGGGTCAGGTCCAGGCGGTGGGGTCGCCGAGGTAGAGGCCGCAGGCGCAGTCCAGGGCGTCTTCGGGGGTGCCGGCGAGCTGGCCGGTGGGGAGTACGGAGTCTTGGTAGCCGTTGGCGCTGGCTAGGTAGATGGCGAATCCCCAGCGTGTCGCGGAGCCGCCGTAGCGCAGCCGCATCAGCGGGAGGGTGTCACCGTCGGGCAGGCGGGCGGTGATGTAGGCGAAGTTGGCCCGGAACCGCACGTCGAGCCCGGCCAGCTGCGGCCAGCGCTGCCGGGCGTGGGTCGAAAGACGCTGATGCAGGGAGGTTTTGGTCGATTCCGGCGGGGAGGCCATGGGCGTCATGATGCCGGACGGCGTGTCGCAGACCAGCAAAGTGTGAGGCTGGTGAGGCTGGAGTGGTTGGTGAGACTCCCCTGCTCCAGGAGGTTGCTGATGTCAACGTCCAGCCCGGATGTGATCGTGTTGACCGAGGCCCAGCGCCACCAGCTGGGAAGGCTGGTCCGCGCGGGTCGGACCCCGCAGCGGCTGGCGGCGCGGGCCCGGATCGTGTTGCTGGCGGCCGAGGCGCGCTCGAACGAGGTGATCGCCATGATCGTGGGCCATTGTGTGGACACGGTGCGCAAGTGGCGGCACCGCTGGGCGACCGATCGCCGGGGACGGCCTCGTTGGGGGACGCGAAACGTTCGGGTTGCCCGGCGTCCTTCACCCCGGTGCAGGTCGCCCAGGTCAAGGCGTTGGCCTGCACCCCACCGGTCGATGCCGCCGTGCCGATTTCCCGCTGGTCGTGTCCGGAGCTGGCCCGCCAGGCCGTCACCGGCGGGATCTGCGCGTCGATCTCGGCACCTACCGTGCGCCGGTGGCTGACCGAGGACGCGATCAAACCCTGGCAGCACCAGTCGTGGATCTTCATCCGCGACCCGGACTTTGCGACCAAGGCCACCCGCGTCCTGGACCTGTACCAGCGACGCTGGGACGGGCGCCCGCTCGGGAGGGACGAGTACGTGATCAGCGCCGACGAGAAGACCTCGATCCAGGCCCGCTGCCGCTGCCACCCGTCCCTGCCGCCCGGCCGGGCCAGGATGATGCGAGTCAACCACGAGTACGAACGGCGCGGCGCGCTGGCCTACCTGGCCGCCTACGACGTGCACCACGGGCAGGTGTTCGGCCGCTGCGAGGACACCACCGGCATCGTCCCGTTCACCGCGCTGGTCACCCAGGTGATGACCCAAGAGCCGTACGCCTCGGCCAAGCGCGTGTTCTGGGTCGTGGACAACGGCTCCTCACACCGCGGACAGGCAGCCATCGACCGGCTCGCCGAACAGTTTCCCAACGCCGTCATGGTGCACACCCCGGTCCACGCGTCCTGGCTGAACCAGGTGGAGATCTACTTCTCCATCATCCAACGAAAACTTTTGTCCCCCAACGACTTCATCGACCTCACCGAGGTCGAGAAACGCCTGTCCGACTTCGAGACCCGTTACAACGCCACCGCCGGACCATTCGACTGGAAGTTCACCGCCACCGACCTCGAAGACCTCCTGACCCGACTCGACCACCACCAGCGCGCCAACCCCGACCACGCCGCATGACCCCCGACGAACTTCCGATCCTGACCACTTAGTAACCGGATCGCGAGTGCGCCAACGGATTTTCCTGTGGTTCTCGCCACTTCCTTCCGCCGCCTGCCGCCGCAGAGCATCCTGACCTGCCAGGTCACAAGCAGCCCGGCGTGGCTTCTTCCTATTCGTCTTCCACGATCGCAGGGTGGTCATGGTTGCAACGGACGCAATGCCAGCCGCCTACCAGCGGGGCCAGGCGCTGCATCGTCCTTTCCTCGCAGCATCGCCAGTAGCGCCTCGCGTATCCAGAATCAGTCATGGTTCAAGCGTGACCGGGGTCTGCTAAAGAGTGGTAACGGCTCGATCGCCCGGCCGCGCCGCGATCCGATTTGGCTTTGTCTAACCGCCGCGAGAGCGGCGGTGTCCCCTTCCACCGCCTGCAGGGCAGTCATGGAGGCGCCGAGGTGGTCAGGGAGGTCGGCCGACGTGACTAACGTCAGGGTGGTCCTGGTGCCTGACCGCTTCAGCGGCGGGCGGGGTCAGGCCATCGATGAGGTCGCCGCTTGAGGTGACTGCCATGTCCGCTCCCACGACGCTTCTGCCGTTCCAGCCCGCCACGATGTCGACCGCGCAGCTGGCGGCGGTGTCCTACCTTGCCCGTTACTTCGGGCGCACCCACACCCTGTACTCCTACCAGCTGAGCGAGTGGTTCACCTGGTGTCAGACCAACGGGCTCGACCCGCTGGTCGGGATCCAACGCGCCCACGTCGAACTGTACATCCGCCAGCTCGGCGGCCGCGGCGTGATGGACTCCTCGATCAACACGATGATGCACGCCGTCCGCGGGTACTTCCGCTTCGCCCACATCGACGGAGTGGTCCCAGCCGACCCTGCGGTGTACGCGCGGCTGCCGAAGGTCAACCGTGACGAGTCCCGCACCCACGGCCTGGACCGGCTCGAACTGATCCGGTTCCTGCAGGTCGCACAGACACTGACCGTCCACCATGGAGCCCTGGCCTACCTGCTCGGGATCAACGCCCTGCGCGCGTCCGAACCCGCGCCGCCGTGAGCATCGAGGACTACGCCGACACGATGCGCGGACACCGGGTGCTGCACCTGGTCGGGAAAGGCAACAAGCCCGCCACCATGCCGGTCACCGTCCCCGACCTCCGGGTCCTGGAGGCCTGCCGCGGACAGCGCGTCAGCGGGCCGCTGATCCTGCGGCCGGTCTCGCTCAAGCCGATCGACCGTAGGGACGTCTACCGGATGGTCACCCGGATCGCCACAACCGCTGGCATCCCCAGGCACATCAGCCCGCACTCCCTGCGGCACGCCGCGATCACCAACGCCCTCGACGCCGGCGTCCCGCTGCGCGACGCCCAGATCCTCGCCCGGCACGCCGCCCCCCGCACCACCGAGCATTACGACCGCACCCGCGGCAACCTCGACCGACACGCCGTCCACTTCCTCACCGCCTACGTCGCCGGCGTCTAACTGCGCAGCATCTGCCTCGATTCCGCCCAGAAGGGGTGTCTCCAATCGCTTTTATCACCCGCGGGGGACGGCGCTCGAGGGCGCTTTGAGCATGTCGCTGTTCGGCGACTTCCAGGGGTGAACCGGGTGCCACGTGGCTCTGCGGCGGCTGATTCCGGAGGGTTGGCTAGGTCGGTGAGACGGCGCAACGTGGGCGAGATCCACAGGTCTGTTGTCGCTGGGCTCGGGCGCCTCGGGCCGGCGGGAGGGCTGCCCACGAGGCGGTGGCTAGACGTCACGCCGGCGCAGAAGGACCAGCGCAGCCACGAACGCGCAGGCGACCCAGCCGGTGAAGACCGCCAGCCCGGCCCAGGGGCTGAACTGGAGGGGTTGGGCGACCTTTTCGAGGATCTGCATCCCGGCGTTCGAGGGCAGCCACTGCGCGATGGCGTCCCGATGCCAGGAGACCGGCAGGAAGTTCATCAGGATGGGGAGGATGAACAGCAGCCCCGCCAAGGCGGTGATAGCGGCCGCCGTGCTCCGCAGCAACGCACCCAAGGCCACCCCGAGCAGCCCGCACACCGTCAAATACAGTGCCGCACCGATCACGATCCGCAGCGCCGGTGGACTGGACAAGGAAACCCCATATTCCACGGTCCCCCGGCTGAGGATGGCCTGGGACGCGAAGAACGTGATGAACGTGCCCGCCATCGAGACGACGAAGGAGACCACCGCGAAGACGGCCGCCTTGACCGCCAGGACAAGCCCCCGCTGCGGGACAGCAGTGAATGTGGTGCGGATCACCCCCGAGGAGTACTCCGACGTGACGACCAGCACGCCCAGGACGCCGATGGCCAGCTGGGCCAGGAACAGCCCGTTGAACGGGAACCCGGCAGCGTTGAAGTCCGGCCCGATGGCGTCACCGTCACCGCGCCCCGCGGAGGTGCGGCCCAAGCTGAACAGGCAGCCCAGCCCGATCGTCAGGACCACGGTGGCCAGGAAGGTCCACCAGGTCGAGCGCAGCGAACGGATCTTGGTCCACTCCGAACGGCCCACCCCCACGATGCCTGGGGCTTGTTCCGGCTGAACAGTGGACACGAACACCGGGGCCGTCGTGGCGCTCACGAAGTCAACGCCTTCCTAATTGCAGCGCCGGGGGCGGGCGGCGCATGGGGCGGCTGGTTCAGATCGTGCGCACGGAACTGGACCTCGTCTGCGGTCAGCTCCATGAAGGCCTGTTCCAGGGAGGCCGCCTCACTGGTCAGCTCGTGCACGGCGATGCCGTTTGCTGCGGCGAGGTCGCCGATGACGGAACGGTCCAGGCCGGTGACCGTGAAGGTCGGCGCGTCGCCGTCTGCGCCCGGGACGACCGGGCTCACCTCGCTGGCCCGGTCGGCGATGAGCTGGCGCATGCGGGTGGCCTGCGGGGACGAAACCCGCACCCGTCCACTGGATGCACGGGCGACGAAGTCGGCGACCGAGGTGTCGGCGATCAGCCGGCCACGCCCGATGACCACCAGATGGTCGGCCGTCAACGCCATCTCGGCCATCAGGTGTGAGGACACGAACACCGTCCGACCCTCCCCGGCGAGGGCTTTCAGGAGGTTACGCACCCAGATGATGCCCTCGGGATCCAAACCGTTAACCGGTTCGTCGAGCAAGAGCACCCCGGGATCCCCCAGCAGTGCAGTGGCGATACCCAAGCGCTGACCCATGCCCAAGGAGTACGCCCCGGCACGCTTGCGGGCCACCTTCTCAAGCCCCACAATCTCCAGAACTTGGGTGACCCGGCGAGGGCCGAACCCGTTCGACTGCGCCACAGCCAGCAGATGGTTATAGGAGCTTCGCCCCGGATGGATGGCCTTGGCCTCCAGCAGGGCGCCGACCTCGTGCAACGGGTAGCGATGCTGCCGGTACGGCGTGCCGTTGACCGTCACCGAACCGCTGGTGGGTGAATCGAGCCCCAGGATCATCCGCATCGTCGTGGACTTGCCGGCACCGTTGGGGCCAAGAAAGCCGGTGACGCGACCTGGTACGGCGCTAAACGTCAACCGGTCGACAGCAACCGTGTCGCCGTAGTTCTTCGTCAGCTCATGACTCTCGATCATTGAAGGCCCCCATCGGCCGGACGTGCGTGCATGTTCCAAGCATCCCCTGCGCAGTGGTCCCTGTCGTCAACACTAGGGATCGTCTCGAAGACCCGAAGATCATCCCCAATACTGACAAGTCTGCCCGGGTACACCCCGGGCGGGGTGGTGCCACCCCACGGCGCGGTCGGCCAGCGAGCAAGCGATCCTTCCGCCGCCGGTCCCCGCTGCCGTTAGGCAGGCTCGTCGAGAGTCCTGATCCGCGCGGGCCGGCTGAACGTGATGGCTTGGCGAAGTCACCGGTTACGCGGCTCCGAACGGCGACTGGAACGGTCTTAAACGGTCTTGAGGGATCTCTCCACTCCTCGCGGTAGGAGTTGCGGGCGTCCAGCGTGAAGCGGGGTAGGGCCGCGAAGACGCGTCGAACGCTGCTCCCACCTTGCCCGTCGTCGGGCCGGTCAGCCCCACCCGGCCCATCTCCCCTCATCACTGTCCTGGCAGTGATGTTGGTTTCGGCCGGGCTCAGTCGCGCCGCGTACAGGCGAACGCCGGATCACACACAGATGCACTTATGCACCTTGTCTCCCTGCTACCTCACGCCGTATACTAACAACGTTAGTTAATGATTGGGAAGGTCTGAATCATGACCGCGACGGGCACAGTGCTGCGCAAGCGGAACCACCGCGGAGAAGGTCAACGTCTGCGGACGGAGCTTGTGGCGGCGGCGGTCGCCATGCTGGCCGAGTCCGACGGGACGAAGAAACTGACGCTCCGTGGCCTGGCCCGACGTGTAGGGGTCAGCGCGCCATCCATCTATCAGCACTTCGCTGACGTCGAGGAGCTGAAGGACGCCGTCGCGGTGGAGACCTTCGCCGCCTTCTCCGTGGCCCGGGACGCCGCGAGCGAGGGTGTGACCAACCCGTGTGCCGCTCTGCTGGTTCGCTGCCAGGCCTACTGTCAGTTCGCGGTGGACTATCCCTCGCCGTACCGGTTCCTCTTCCGCGTACGTCCAGCACCGGTCGGCCCACCGGGTCCGTTGCCGGGCGGCCCGGCCTTGGCCGCCCTCACTGAGTCCGTCGCCCGGTGTCAGGCCGCCGGTGTCGCCACGGACGGTGACCCGGTGCGGCTCGCCACCCAGTTATGGGCGTGCCTACACGGGCTGGTCCTGCTCCGGCTGAACCTGACGCATTTCTCCTGGCAGGCACCGCTGGCCGTGATGGTCGAGGACACAGTCACCCGACTCCTGGACCTGCACCCTCACCGTCCTGACGAGGTCCGCGCAATGAGCACCGCATGATGATCACATCTGCACCTAAGGTCAGGCAGTTGCAGCGGACCAAAGCGGTCGCTGCCCTGCTCGGCGCGGCGCTGATCACAGCAACCGTCCCCGTAGCTGTCGGGGTTGTTTTTCTGGTCTCCGTCGCCGTACACCGACCCGCTCTGGCCGTCAGCGCCCTTCACGCACCGGGACGTCCCGTGACCGCCGCAGACCCCGGTACCCGAGACCCCCTCGCTGTCGCCACCGTGGTCAGTGGGTTGGGTCTGCTCCTCATCGGGGCCGGCCAAGGCGTCGGTGCGGTCACCGCCGGACTGTCGTTCACCAGCGTCCGCGGTTTCGCCGCCCGCGACGGACTAGCCCTGCTTGCGGAGGCCGCCCTGACCGCCGTAATCATCTTCTACCTCCGCCGTACCGCCACGACCCACATCCCGTAGCGAAAAGGGGATCCCTGGCAACCCCTAAGGCAAAGTATGCGGTCAGCAGGCGGTGCCGTTTCACGTGGGCTGACAGGGGGAGAGCGATACCGCTCCCCCATCCGTGAAGGTCCAAGAAGTAGCGCCCGCAACACTGGCTGCGCCCAGACCTTCGGCCTCCTCGAGACACAAACCTGGACTAGGCGGAGGGCCGGTTGATGACCGTCGACAAAAGTCGTCACCTCATTACCGCCGCGCAACCCCGGCACGACGACGCGCAGCACCGGACCCAAGAAACCAACCGACCGCCAACTGAACCGAGGAACAGTCAGTCCGTCGCGGCCTATGGCCGCCCCTTCACAGTCCCGCAGTGCGTCGCCGATCCGGCGTACCCCCACCGGCCGAGGTCGGCGTGCCGCACCCTGCGTTGTTCGGCAATCAGGCCATACAGGTTCAAACACCAGCACGACTCAAGGGGACGCCCACATGACGTCAGCGCCGACCACCAACACCGGTTCCCTCGCGGCCCCCTTGCGGCAGCGCACGCCATCACCCCACGCAACGTGGCGGCCCAGATCAAGCAACAACGACGTAGCTACGCCCGCGCCGTCCTTCGTTCGCTGGCCCGAACCCAGCAAGGACAACCCACCGTCCAGGTCAACCGTGTCCTACGACAGGCCCTCACCCCTTGGGGTACGCCTCCCCGCGGCAACGCTGCACCAACTCGCGGCCGACACCAACGCAGGACGCCCCGTCGACTTACCTGACCCTCGCCGGTCGGTTTGAGAAACACAGCCCAGACGTCTCGGTAGGTAGCGGGGCGCCCCCAGAGAACCCGGGACGCTCCTCTGACTCTGCGCGAGTTCCAGAGGTGCTGCATACCACCATGAGGCGATGGAGGTAGTCATACGGATACGTCCGCGTCCTACCGCCCAGATAAACGGCTCCGCTCAGCATCACCATCAATCCGCTTGTAACGATCGTCGGACGTTGCTCGACTGGCTATCCATCAATCGGCACGGATGATTACTCAGCTCAACGAACCAGTCGTCGATCAAGACCCCTTGACGGCCCTGCACCGTTAGTGCACACTTTCGTTAGCCATGGCTACCGCATCCGTTTTGCTTGCCACGCTCGCCGAGCCGACCCGACGCACCATCGTCGAGCGGCTCGCCGTCCACCCGGCCGCGGTCAGCGAACTGGCGAGAGACCTGCCGATCACCCGGTCGGCGGTGTCTCAGCATCTGCAGGTCCTGAAGTCCGTCGGTCTGGTCACCGCCCGGGCCGTCGGCACCCGGCGGGTTTACACGGTGGACCCGGACACCTTGGCCATCCTCAGGGCCTACTTCGACGCGTTCTGGACGCGATCCCT
Source organism: Lapillicoccus sp. (assembly GCA_965277795.1). Lineage (GTDB taxonomy): Bacteria > Actinomycetota > Actinomycetes > Actinomycetales > Dermatophilaceae > Lapillicoccus. The sequence goes on along the minus strand of OZ255840.1, from coordinate 874,374 downwards.
GGCCACGTTCCGTGACGCGGCCGAGCAACTGGAGGACAGATGACCACGACAACCGAGAGCACCTCGGTCAGCATCGGCGTGCAGGTGCACGTTCCGATCGAGCGGGCGTTCCACGTCTTCACTGCCGGTATAGGGACCTGGTGGGACGATGACAAGCACCTCCTGGCGGTGCCGCTGGCCGAGATGGTCTTCGAGCCGTGGATCGGCGGGAACATCATCGACCGTGGGGTTGACGGCAGCGAGTGCCGGTGGGCGCGAGTCCTCGGGTACGACCCCCCTCACCGGGTCCGGTTCAGCTGGGACATCACTACCAGCTGGGAACTCGAGACCGACCACGCCAGGACCAGCAAAATTGAGATCACCTTCACTGAGACCTCGCCGGTCAGCACCCACGTGGTGCTGACCCACCGGCACCTGGACCGGCACGGCGAAGGCTGGCAGCGTATGCGCGACGCGGTCAGCTCCGGATGGAGCCTCGACCGGTTCGCGCAGGTAGCCGCCCAGTCGAGCGCGGACGGCGACGTTGTCGGGACAACCTTGCCCACCATCACCGACGAGGCCATGCGCGCGCGACTGACCGCAGCGAAGCCCTACACCGCGGTCGTGTTGAATACCACCACGACGTTCGTTCGCCCCGACGTCGACCCGATCGTGTGGGAACACGGGCGCCGCAACATGGCGCTGGTCGACGCGGGACTCCTGTCGATCGTGCTGCCAGTCAACGACGACACTGCAGTGGCAGGGTTCGGGATCTTCGCCCTCACCCAGGAAGAGACCGTGACCGTCATGGACGCCGACCCAGGTGTCCGCGCGAGCATCTTCACCTACCACGCGCACCCGGTGCGCGGCTTCCCCGGATCGGCACTGCCCTAGCCACTCGACCCGTAGGTGGCGGCAACGGAACCCACCTCGTTCAACCCCGCGATCCGGGAGCGAAACCCTGGTGGGTCTTCCCGAACGCAGCGCCGATGAGACAGGGGTGAGGGCGTGCACCAGGTTTTGAACGTCCACCGGCGAGTCATCCTGGCCGAGTTCGTGCTCGGCTGCCCGACGGTATTCGTCATCGCGGTCCTCAGTCTGAGGGCCGGGAACCTTGTACTCGGCGGATGGTTCCTGGGCGTCGGGGTCAACTAACTGCCGCTGGCTGCTCATTCGATCAGCTTGTATCGGCCTGGGCTATCGGTGTTTCGGCGGGGCGGTGGTTTCGGTCTGACGAGTCCGTCGGTCGGTGCCGGCAGGACGCTGCCGTCGAGGGTGACCAGAGCCGGCATCGGCTGGCTCGCCGGTCCCGGCCAGGGGGTGGGGTCGGCGGGTGTCGGTGTCGGCTGCGGTGGCGGCGGCTGGGTGATGGTCGTGCCGGGGGCCGGCGGGACCGGCCGGTTCTGTGAAGCCTGAACCAGGTGGGCGAGGGACGGGGCGTTGTCCACTCGGGGGACGCCGAGGGCGGGCAGTCCGAGCAGGTCGATGACGGTCTTGGGGATGCTGGCGTGGGAGTGCCACTGCGGGTCGATGGCCTGGACGACTCGGCCGCCGAACATGATCAACGGGATCCGTGACCCGCCGATCGCCTGGAAGCCTTGTGGGTGCAGGGCGTCGGGCACGGTCTCGCTGTCCGGGGTGGGCACCGAGTCGGCGTAGCCGCCCCAGTCGTCCCAGGTCAAGATGAAGGTGGTGTCCGCCCAGCCGCCCCCGTCGATGACGGCCTGGACCCGGTCCCAGACCAGGTTCTGGCCCTTGGTGACGTAGCCGGGGTCGGACACGAACGGCGGGTGCTCGTCGTACCCGCCTGGACTCCACACGTAGCACACGGCAGGCAGTGTCCCCGCCTTCGCCATCGGGATGAAGTCCTTCGGTGGGTGCACGCTGGCAGCGCCCGGCGCCGTGGTCAGCGTCGTGTAGAACTTCGTCGGGTAACCGGTTTCTTGCGGGAAGGCGGCCCAGGACACACCGCCGGCCTGGGCGGCGGTGAAGATGGACGGGATGTCCCAGACCGGGTGCGGCCCGACGAAGGGCGGGTTCTTCATCGTCGGCATCTGCCCGCCAACGGCCAGCATGTGCCCCGGGGTGGAGTTCGACCCGGACCCGAAGTGGTGGTCGCTGAACACGAACTGCTTTGCCAGCCAGGAGTAGTACGGGATCACCGTGTCGTTGTCGACCTGCACCGGCAGACCCGGGTAGTCACCCATCGCGTAGTGCACCCACGCGTTGCGGTCGTGCGGCTGGTCGTAGTTCGGCGGTGCCGACAGCACGGTGCCGTGGTCGGCGACCACCGCACCCCACTTCGCCATCGTCGGGAAGTAGAAGTCCGTCGTCTTGTTCTCCTGCAGGAAGACGACCACTCGGTGGTTCGGAAGCGAGGTCACCACGCCATCGTCCCCCAACCGGCTGGCTAAACGGTGAACAACCCGCGTCCAAATAGCACCGAGAACTCCAACGGCCGCAGTGAGCACCAGAGAAGCCGAACAGGCGACCCCGACATCACCTACCGGTGCCTCGGGGGTCCGGCCGCGCGGCATCGCGTGTCCGCCCCGAACCTCGTCGTCGGATGCGTAAAGGGACGCGCCTGGCACCTCGACTACTGGCTGCTCGCGCTGAAGCTGAACGGCTTTGAGTGCCTGCCGGGTTGCTGCCGGTACGTCATCGACGGTGAGGTCGTCGATGGCGCGCTGAAGGTGCGCGCGGTGTTCCCACCAGCGCTAGCACGGCAGCGCCGCGTAGCCACCTCGCGCAGGTACAGCACAGCCGTGATCGTCCTTGCCGGTTCAGGGCCCGGCTGCCTAGGGAACCGACGCAGCTGCTGGGGCAGTATCGCGCCGTAGACAACGGTGGCCTGATAGGCGCAGGGACCCATTTGGGTCGAGGCAATTGCGTTGCACTCGGCGTCGGCAGCGGCGGCGCTCATCCAACACATCCACATGTCGGCGGACGGAACAGCGGCGCACGGTTCCCAAGTCGGCACACCGTCATTCTGGACGCACACCCGCTCGCCGCGGGCGGGCGTACCTGGTCCTCCACTCCAGGTACGCACATAGTTTTGAGTTAGCGGTACCGACCTGGTGTCCCGGCCGACTCGCGATGGGCGGGCCAGGGCGTCAAGGGTATCGAGCGGCGCATACGTGGTGTGCTCAACGCGGGCGGTATGCATCCGCGCGGTAGCGATGTGAACGATGCATACGCGCTTCACATCATCGTCGATGCCGTAGAGCAACCGGTAGAGACCACGGTGTGCACCGAAGAGCCCGGAGAGCTCGCGTTCGAGTGCTTTCCCGACGCGGGGCGGCTCGCGTGCCAGGTCAACGAAGGCGAATTCGATGATCGCGGGGACGACGCGGGGCGGGATGCTGTGCTGGCGAGGTCCTCGACTGCGGCCCATCGGGAGGCGGCACGGACCAGGGTGTTGTTGATGGCTGCCGATTGTGTCGCCAACTTCCTCAATCGCCGCGGCCGTGGGGGTCAGCCCATGGTCAGCCCGGCCACGGCCCGCATCTGGCACGACAGGTTCGCCAGTGAGGGACTGGTCAAGTTCGGCTGTGTCCGTGCTGAGTCGTGGCCGCAAGCCGGAGATCTCCGCCTTGGACTGGCCCGGGCGTCGGGAAGGACTCCCCATCTGAGGTCGGCCATGCTGGCCTCGGTCAACAGCGTGGTAGCGACGCCGAGGTTGCCGCCTACTTCAGTACCGGCTGAGGCCTGATCGGCGTTTCAACTCACGGTCCGGAGGCCCCGGTGCATCCGTTGGCCTTTCGCCTTACCTCGTCGACCGGGTCAGCTTCTGGGGAGGGTGTCGGTGTGGTCGTCGCGGGCTCCTTGCAGTTCTCGGGGGTTCAGCCCTAACAGGTCAAGGATGGTGGGGGCGATCTGGGTGGTCTGCAAGGTCTGGGTGATGGGGCGGTGGTGGGGGATTCCGGCTCCGGCGATCACCAGGGCCACGTTCCGGTCGGCGGGTGCTGCTCCGCCGTGTTCGGCGATCTTCTTCACGCCACCGGTGTAGACGACCCCGGGTTGCGCGATGCCGACGACGTCGGGGGCATGCGTATCGCCGTTCTTGGCGCCGAACAGCGCGTCGGCTTTGGCGCCGGTGAAGGCGCCGGTCACCCCGGAGGCGGCCACGGTGGTGGAGTAGACGCCTTTGGCGTCGCCAGCGGTGTTCGCCGGTGCGGCGTGGGTGAGCAGGTAGGACTTGACGAACTCCTTGGCGGCGGCGGTGCGGTCCGACAGCCACAACAGCATCCCGTCGTCGTCGACCGAGAACACCACCAACGGGGCCGCCCCGGGGTGCCCGGACGCCCAGGCGGCATTCAGGGCGGCGATGATCGCTCCGTCGTCGACCCGGCGCAGCGTGCTCAGGTCAGTGGGGGCTTGGCCGTGTTTGGCGGACACGATGACCGCGGTCGAACCGTCCAAACCAGACCGGCGGATCGTCTCACGCAGGGTTCCGATCTGGGCGTCGACGAAGTCAAGGGCCCGAGACAGCAGCGGTCCTGGGGTGCCATCCGGTAGGTAACCCCCGGCCAGTCCGTCGGACTGCGGCAGCTTCTCGGCAGTCGACACACTCTGGAAGTTCATGCCCAGAATCGCTGGGGTGCCCAGCCGACGAGTGCCGGAGTGGTCGAAGCCCTCCAGCTCGTTGACGACGGCGGCGACCTTGGTGCTGTCGTACAGCTGGGTCAGCGCGTTGTCAGTGGTCCAGTCGTCGCCGGCGTTGTCCGCGACGCTGTTGATCTCGGGGGTGAACAGGTCCTGAACCCCGGTCCCGGACGGCCCGTTGAGGATCTCGTAGGCGGGGTGCTTATCGGACCATGCAGTGCGAAGCCCGTGGCTACGGGCGACCTCGAAAACGGTGTTCACCCGCAGGTAGCTGTGCGGGTACACAGGTAGGCAGGTGCTCGGGTCGACCGGCAGCGCGGCCGGGTCGAGCAACGTCTGCGGGGTGGGCGTCATCTTCACGATCGCGGTCCGGATGGCCGCGGCGTCGGCGAGCGTCTGGGCCTTGGTCTGGGTCGGCAGGCGGGTCAACACAGCATCGGTGAGCTTCTGGCCGGCGTCGAGGGTGATCGGGTTCTGCGAACGGTCCGCCGCCTCGGTCCAGGCGACCTCGGTGCCGGGGGATGCGGTGGTGCAGTCCAAGGTACCGGGCGGGAGCAGTGCATGGTTGTAGGTGTCGTCGTAGTACACCCCGCTGGTGCCCGGGCCGGCCCCGGTCAGCTGGGCCACCATGCCGGGGAAAGAGTCAGACGGGAAGGTGGTTTGAGCACCTGTGTACGTGATGCCCTGACCGGTCAGGCCCGCCAGCGCCGAACCGGGATGGCGGCTGATGTAGTACGCCAGGTCCGACTCGTGCAACCCGTCCACCGACAGCAGCAGCACGTGACGTGCCTGGTCCCGGCCTGTGGTGTCGTCGGGGTACGGCGCGGCTGCGGCAGCCACTGCAACGGGTGTGACCACCCCCATTCCGGCGAGTGCGGCGACAACTCCCAGACGAACCTTCATCGTGTAACCCTTCCGCAGGTACAGCCCGGTTTCGGTCAGAAACCTCTTTGTAAGCCCTGCGCGCACCGGGTCGCGTGGGCACCCGCACGAATAGCCGGTGAACAGAAGATGCCGAGCGGTCCCCCGGCCCGTCGCGCCCGCGGTACACAGTCGACCGTTCACCACAGCCGTTCTGACCCTGATCCGGAGGCGGCTGTCGACTCACTCCGCTAGTTGGTCAATCACGTTGATCATCAACGGCTTTGCGGTTGTCTGAATTCAGAGGCGGACGCTTACGGCGGCCACATCCCTGTGCCGCTGCCCAGCCGGTCTTTGGGATCAGACCGCCCCGCCGGCGCCACAGGGCACCTTCGGTGGAACGTGGTCGCCAGTAGCCGCGGTCGGTCGCACCGACACTGAAGGCAAAGTGGGTGCGCGAGGTGCCGGCAGTCGTCGGTCACATGGAGCGCGAGGCCAAGCCGGGGATGCGCCCGGCTTCTAGGTGCGGTGTTTCACGACTGTTCACCGCCACGACAGCAGGGGCTTCGCGGCCAGCCCAGCACGGCAGACAGGATCGTGACAGGGGAGGCACGCGTCGTCAAGGGATCGGCGCGAGCCACCCTCCAAGCCGGCCAGAACCGGCAGTTGCGTCCCACCTAATGACCATCCAGTGTTCGCCGTCGCTTCACCCCCGGCCGTCCCCGGTCGCGGGAGCATCGTGGTCGCGCGTCCGTCTGCCCTCTGGAGGAGATCCCATGGTGTTTTCCCGTATGGACTTCCCGGCTCGACGCGCGGTCACGGCGTTCGTGGCTGCCGCACTGGGGGCAGCCGGGCTGCTGTCCTCGGCCGTCGCCGGCTCCCCGGCCGCGGCAGCCACGTCAGCGAAACCAGCCGCTTCGGCCCGCTCAGACTCGGCGCGTTGTCGGCTGGGCAACGGGGTGCAGCATGTGATCAACATAGTGTTCGACAACGTGCACTTCTCGCGGGACAACCCGAACGTGCCGTCGGACCTCGAGCAGATGCCTCACCTGCTGAACTTCCTGAAGTCCAACGGCACGGTCTTGTCGAATACGCACACCCCGCTGATCGCGCACACCGCCGACGACAGCCTGACGATCTACACCGGGCTATATGGTGACCGGCATGGGCAGCCGCTGAGCAACTCCTACCGCACCTACAACCCGGACGGGACCACTGACCCCGCTGGCTCCTTCGCCTATTGGACCTCTCCGGTCTACGACACCGCGAACTCCCCCGCCGCCGGTCACGACACCAGCCCGACGATGGTGTACTCAGACCGGGTCCCTGCCACCACGGGAGTCACCGGTCGCCAGACCCCGGCGCCGTGGGTTCCCTTCACCCGGGCCGGGTGCTCGGTCGGGAACTTCTCGTCCGCGAACATGGTTCTGGAGAACACCAAGCTGGACCTGCCCAACGTCTTCGGCCAAACCTCGCCCGAGCTGGCGCAGTATGCCGCTGACCCATCCGCTTACAAGGATGCCGAGACCGCCGACTACGTCGGCGTCGCGGTGCACTGCGCCAAGTCCGACCGGGTGTGCACCACCGCTGCGGGCGTCAAGTACGGTGCGACCTCCCCGGCCCCGACCGCGGTCCCGGACCGGTTGCCCACTGAACCGGGTGGGTACACCGGGTATCAGGCGTTGTTCGGGCACCGTTACGTCGCCCCGCAACTTGGCGCCGGCACCCCCTCGTTGACCAGGTCCGGATACCCAGTCACCGACGCCCATGGCAACCTCACGGACCTGGACGGCACGGCGCTGGTCAACCCGTACGCTAACCAGCCCGGCTTCCCCGGTTTCAGCCCGACGGCCACCCAGAGCCTGGCCTACCTCGCGGACATGCAGGAGAGCGGGATCCCGGTCACCTACGGCTACATCTCCGACCTGCACGAACGCAAGGCCGGTACCAGCGGATGCACCACCACACCGGCGACGGCCACCGGACGGCCACTAGGTCCGGGAGACAGCTGCTACGTCAGCAACGCCGCCAGCTATGACGCCGCGTTCGTCAAGTTCTTCGACCGGCTGGCTAAGGACGGGATCACCCCAGCCAACACGGCGTTCGTCATCAGCGCCGAGGAGAACGACCAGTTCGCCGGCGCCAACGCGGCACGAGCGACCACGCCGACCCCGGCTGGGTGCAACGGGGTCACCACGCCGTGCAGCTACACCGCCGCCCAGATCGGGGAACTGCAGGCGAACATCAAGGGACTGCTCGCCGGCACCCCCAGCGCCGCCACCTCGTTCGACCTCGAGCCGCAAGGCGCCGCGGTCTACGTCCACGGTCAGCCCGGGCCCGCGGACCCGGCCCTGCGACAGCTTGAACGGGACACCGCCTCGATGACTGGTAACAACCCCTACAGCCGTGCGACCGGCGAACGGATCATCAACTACCAGGCCGGATCGCTCGAGCAACGGATCCTGCACCTGCAGACCGCGGACCCGCTGCGGACCCCGACCTACACCCTGTTCCCCAAACCGGACTACTACCTGTCCACCACAGGACCCACCGTGAGCATCAACAACGCCTACGCGTACAACCACGGCTACTACAGCCCCAACATCGACATCACCTGGTCAGCGCTCGTCGGCCCCGGGGTCGCCCACCGCGGAGTCGACGGTCCCACCCCCGCGCAGGGCAACCAGCCGTCCGACCCCAACTCCACCAACACAGTGTCGCAGGCCAGCCGGGTCGGCACCTGGGTCGAGGAGACCGACCTTCGACCAACTCTGCTCCACCTTACCGGTCTCAAGGACGACTATCTCAGCGACGGCCGCGTCATCAGCCAGGCCCTGCGCCAACCCTCCAAGGCGCTGCGCGACACCGAGGCTCTCGCCACGGCGTACCAGCAGCTGAACTCAAGCGTTGGTCAGTTCGCCACCGACACCCTGACGATCGAGACGGCGGCGCTAGCCAGCGGATCCGCCAACAACGACACCAGATTCCGGAACACCGAACAGCTACTCACCTACCTTGCCACCCTCCGCGACCACCTCGCCGGGCAGATCAAACAACTCCTCGCCCAGGCCGCCGACGGACAGGCCACGCCCACATCCACCGGGACAGGGATGGCCGACTCGCGCGCCCTCCTCGACGGTACGAGAGCCACAGCGAACCAAAACCGCTAACCGGCAGGGCGCCGCCGCGGCCCGCACCACAAACACGCACGACGCGTCGTGGACGCGGCTGCGCCGGCCACCGTTCGGCTTCGAACCGGAACTCAACGATCGGATCTGAGTATGACAGCAGGGCCGTCTGCCGACCGTGGCGGTTGGGGCGACGCGGCCCACGCCGACTACCGGATCCTCGGCCGGCCCGGCACCGTCGGCGAAGTCGATGCCGAATGACCACCCACCATCTGGCCCAGCCATCACCCCCAGCACCATCCGCGTTGGCCAGCACAGGCCGCCTGAGGAGAGTCATGACAGACCAGTCGAAAGCCAGCCTCGTGGTCGTCGGGGTCGACGGGTCACCGGCGTCCATCGACGCGGTGAGGTGGGCCGCCCGCTACGCCGGGATGACCGGCGCCGACCTGGTTGCGGTGACCAGCTGGGAGCCGCACGCCGGCTTTAGCGCGGGGGTCGGTCCCGGGGCCAGCATCAACACCCTCGACATCGACTGGGAAGGCAAGGCCATCACTACGCTGTACAAGACCGTGGTGGCGGCCCTGCCCGACGGTCACGAATCCGTCCAACGCGGGGTGGTGTGCGGCCGTCCAGCAGACGCCTTGCTCACCGCTGCCGAGGGTGCCGACCTACTCGTCGTCGGCTCGCGTGGTCACGGCGGGTTCGTCGGGATGCTGCTCGGATCGGTCAGCACCCACGTCGTCGCGCACGCCCCGTGCCCCGTCGTCGTGGTCCGGCACCCGACCGACCCGGTCGACACCTTCCCACCCCAGATGGCGAAGACTTCGCAATGACCTTGCTCTTGGCACCCACGATGGCGGCCGATGCGAACGATCTGACGGTCGCCCGATCTACCTTCAAGACGACGCTCCGACAAGCACCGCTTGGAAAGGCGGAGGAGGAATTGTCAAGACCTGTGGATTGGTGTGTCACGCGACTTGTTGGTTGCCTCCTGACTCGTCGGGTCGCTCGACGAGTTTGCCCTTCTCGAACGTGGCGCCGGCGCGGACCAGGGCGACGAGGTGGGGTGCGTTCACGGCACGCCAGCGGGCCTGGGCGGACTCGATGAGCTTGAACGCCATCGCCACGCCGGCCGCTCGCGAGCCGGGCCCCTTGGTTACGCGTTGCCGCAGCCGGACGGTGGCGAAGGTCGACTCGATCGGATTCGTCGTGCGCAGGTGGATCCAGTGCTCGGCGGGGAAGTCGTAGAACGCGAGCAGGACGTCGAGGTGCTCGGTGATCTTGGCGACCGCCTTGGGCCATTTGGTCCCGTAGGCCGCCTCGAACGCCCTGGCGGCCTTGACGGCGTGGTCCTTGTCCTCGGCGCCCCAGATCTCCGCCAGCGCGGCCTTCGCACCCGGGTGCGCCGACTTGGGCAACGCGGCCAGAACATTGCCACCGGCGTGAAACCAGCAGCGCTGCTCCTTGGTCTGGGGGAACACCTCACGGACCGCCTTCCAGAACCCCAACGCCCCGTCGCCGACCGCGACCACCGGGGCCCGCATGCCGCGTCGCTTGCAGTCGCGCAGCAGGTCGGCCCACGACTCGGACGACTCGCGGAACCCGTCGGCCAGCGCGATCAGCTCCTTGGTCCCGTCGGCGCGGACCCCAATCATCACCAGCAGGCACACCTTGTCCTGCTCGAGGCGGACCTTCAGGTGGATGCCGTCGACCCACATGTACACGTAGTCGGTGTCGGCCAGCGACCGCTTGTTGAACGCCGCGGCGTCGTCTTGCCACTGGCTGGTCAGCCGGATGATCGTCGCCGCAGACAGGCCCGCGGTGGACCCGAGGAACTGCTCCAACGCCGGGCAGAAGTCGCCGCTGGACAAGCCGTGCAGGTACAGCAACGGCAGCACCTCCGCGACCTGCGGGGACTTCCGCGCCCACGCCGGCAGGATCGCCGAGGAGAACCGCGCCCGCTCGCCCGTCTCGGCGTCGATGCGCCGGTCGTTGACCCGCGGCGCCCGCACCGGCACCGCACCCGCGGCCGTGGCCACCTCCCGCGCGGCGTGGTGCCCGTTGCGGATCACCAGCCGGTGGCCAGCCTCGTCGACCTGGTCGGCATGAGCGTCGATGTAGGCGCCGACCTCGGCCTGCAACGCCGCCGCGAGCATCGCCCGCGCGCCGTCACGGACCAGCTCATCCAGCAGCGACCCGCCAACAGCTGCCGGGGCGTGCGCGTTGGTCTCGGCTTCCTCGTGGACTACCTTGAGCATGGGCGTACCTTCCCGAACCAGCGCGTCAACGCCGGCTCTTGATCAGACTTCTATGGGCTTCAGATCATTCCTCGGGAAGGTGCGCTCCTTCACGTCACCCCGCCGAGAGCCATCCACAGGTTCTGATCATTGCTCAAGGCGGAGCACATCACGCCGCGAGTGCTGGACTAAATAGTGCACCAAAACCCTTGAGGGGTAGTACCTCCGGGCGGTGAGGATCACCTACCAGAGGTCGGTGATACCCGACGGCAGCCGCACCCCGACGCGGTCGCCTGTCGGACGCCCACCCGGCGAGTGCCCGCGTGACCTCACCGGCTTCGTCGAACTCGGCGTAGGTGAGAACCTCGGCGCCGTTGTCCAGAGCGCTGGCTGAGGGGCTGGCGTCCCACGGTCTCCCGGAAGATCTCAACGAGTGTGCGAGGGGTGGCGCGCGCAACCGTCAAGCAAACAGCGCCTGTCGGGCCGGTGTCGGGCAATGGCGCTGCGGGCCGCCCGGTCCGAGTTGGTCGGAACAAGGAACCACGTACCGCCCCGGTCCAGTGCGGTGGAGCTCCTGGGCCATGTTGTGCCTCTCGCTGAAAGCCCGCCCCAGGCGGCACCGTACCCACTGCCTTGGTCAAGCCGGGGCAGTGCGCGTGGTCATTCGACGCGTGCGACGGGACCGATGAGGCGTCCGGGCCAGCGCTGACGGTGAAGACGGCTGATCTTTGCGTTACTCGGATACTGCGTGGTCGATGTCAGCACCACTATCCGGGGTGGTGACCGATTGCGGTTACGGGCCTGCAGCGGTGTCAATGGCCAAGTTCAGGTCCCCGTTGGTGGCCAAGTGAAAGTCCCCACCCCTTGCGGTGATGTTCAGGGGGTGAGGCGACCTCCTGTCCGGGTTTTGGCGTCGCGCATTCGGTAGGACTGGCCGGTGGTGACCACTGAGGGAACGCAAACGGTCTTGGCTGGACACTGATCGGCCGGTGGGCTTCGGGCCGGGCGTGTGTGGCCCTGTGCCGCTGGGATCGGGTGGGTCGAGTGGGATGCGCAGCTGGATTTCGACGTGCGAGCCGGTGACGTGTACGTCTTCGATGAGTAGGCGCATCAGCTGTTGCCGTTGCGGGCGGTCGAGCTGATTGATGACGTCGTGGATCTGGTGCGCGAAGTTGGTTACTCGGCGGCGGAGCTGGTTGCCGTGGGCCAGGGCGGTTCTCTCGACGGCGAGTGCGCTGCGTTTGGCGCTCAGCTCGTCGTTGCGCGCGACGACCTCACGGGAGCGTCGTTGCAGCTCGGGCATCTCGATCAGCCCGGCCTGGAAGAGATCGACGAGGCGACGTCGTTCGGCGGTCGCGCTGTCGATCTTGCGGTCGAGCCGGGCGAGTTCGGCGGCGAGTAGCTCGTTGTCGGGGATCGGTTGGGCGAGTGCGACGGCTTGTTCGCCGGCCAGTAGTAGCGCCGGCTTGGTGAGCGCGGCGCGGACTTGATCGAAGACAAACTCGTCGAGGGCGTCGGCACGGATGTTGCGTTCGGGGCATCGGCGTTCTTCACCACCGGCGCGCAGCGGGTCGTGGTTGCGGCAGTAGTAGTAGCGGTGCCAGGTGCCGTTGCGCCCGCGCATCTTGTGACAGTTGGTGCCCACCCGGCAGGAGCCGCACTTGACCAGACCTTTGAGCAGGAACGCACCCGGCTCCGCGCGCCGAGGGCTCCACTGGCTGTTGTCGTGGGCAACTCGGCTGGCGGCTTGGAACTGCTCGTCGGTGATGATGGGCGGACAGTCGATCGAGATCCACTCTTCACGCGAACGCGCGACCTGCCGGGTGCGCCGGGTCGGACCCGGTGCGGCGACGGTCTCGGTGCGGTTGTAGTAGACCCGGCCGACGCAGGCCTCGTTGCGGATCAGTCGGCTCAGTGTGGAGTGTCCCCAGGTGGGCCGACCGGTCGGTGAGGGCACGGCGTCGGCGTTGAGCTGCCGGCAGAGCTCACGGATCGTCGTGCCCCCGACGCGCTCGGTGAAGATGCGGCGCACGACTGCGGCCTCGGGTTCGTAGATCTCCAAGTGCGCAGGACCGCTCGCCGCGCTGCGCGTGATGCGCCGGTAGCCGTAGGGGGCCTTCCAGGTGGTGATCTCTCCGGTGCGGGCGCGAAAGAGCTTGCCGCGCCGGTAGCGTTCAGCGATCTTGGCCTTCTCGTACTCGGCGATCACGCCCTGCACCTGGGTGAGCAGGACGGCTTGCGGGTCGTCGGTGGCCAGGTCGGGAGCGTCGCTGAAGTGAACTTTGACACCGAAGCGGGTCAGCTCGTCGAGCACCAGTACCTGGTAGGCGTAGACGCGGGCCAGCCGGTCCGGTGAGAGACACCACACCGCTTCGAACAGACCGGCCTCGGCGCCATCACGCAGCGCGTCCAGGCCGGGCCGGTCCAGACGTGCCCCGGAGTGCCCGTTATCGATGTACTCGCCGGCCACCTCGTGCCCATCGGCGCTGATGTGCTCGCGCAGCACGGCCAGCTGTGAACCGATCGTGCCGCGCTCGGCTTGACGCTCGGTGGACACGCGGGCGTAGAGGGCGACCTTCATCGCGCACCGCCGCTCATGGTGATCGATGACGCTTGTAGTGCCGTGGCGGCATCGAGCAGGAACTGGTAGCCCGCAGCCAACGCGTCGCCGCGCGGATCGGCGTGTGGACTCCACGCCGAGCGGGACGCACCTGCCAGCTCGGCGATGAAGATCGGCTCGCTGACTGGCCAGGTGATCAACCCGTGCAGACCACGGCGCGTGAACCGGGCCGCCGCCAGATCATCAGGAAGTCGGTCATGCTCGAGCAGATGAGCGCGCAACGCCTCGTAGTCGACCTGAGCTGCCTCGACCGGCGGCCAGAACGACCAGGGACTCATCGCAGCCTGGCCCGCTCGATCGTGCGTCGGTGCAGTCGCACTCCGTACCGGTCGGCGACCTGCTCGACCAACTCGCCCGCACCGTCCGCGGACTCTCGGACGAACGCCACGATCTCCGGCCGCAGCTTGACCGGGCCACGCCGGCCACGCGCCTCGTCGAGCAGCCCGGACATCCCGGACTCCGAGAACGAGGCGAGCACCAAGTAGAACGCCGCACGCGAGTAGCCATGCGCCGCCGCCGCATCGGTCACCGGCTGAGCGTCGACCAGATGAGCGCGCAACATCTCGTACTTGACCTGGACCTTGTCCGCAGGCAGGAAGAACTCCCCGCCGCCGGTGAACAACCCCGCCCGCACCGCGTCCGGGTTCGCGTGCAACAGCCCGACATCGCTCAGCGCTGCCAGCCGGCTCGTTCTGCTCACCTCGCCCACCTCCAGACGTGAACGCTAGGACGAATAAAGCCCAGCGTCTAGTATTGACTGCCGCGTGTCGCGTTTCAGCCGTGAGCAGTTGCGACGCCCTGTCTTCAGGACAAGCGATGTAGAGCCAAGTGCGGCACTCAATAGTTGACATGCGGCAGTCATTACTAGACATCAGAGTTCACTCCTCACGGCCGGCCGCCGCAAGCGGCGACGGTGATCAGGGTGGAGATGCAGCCCCGGCACCGGCTCGCTCGGCGTCAGCGTGACCGTCAGTTGCACCTTTGCGTTCCGCTAGTGACCACGGTGGTGGCGTGGTGCAGGAGCCGGTCGAGGAGGCTGACGGCGGTGGTGTGCTCGGGCAGGAACCGGCCCCAGTCCTCGAACGACCAGTGCGAAGCGATGGCCAGGGATCGGCGCTCGTAAGCGGCTGCAGCGAGGCGGAACAGCAGCTGGGTGCCGGTGTCGTCGAGCGGGGCGAACCCGACCTCGTCGACGAGCAGGACGTCGTGGCGTAGCAGGGTCTCGATGGTCTTGCCGACGCTGTTGTCCGCGAGTCCTCGGTAGAGGGTTTCGACGAGGTCGGCTGCGGCGGCGTAATTGACCTTGTACCCAGCATCGACGGCGGCATGCCCGAGGGCGATGAGGGTGTGCGACTTGCCGGTGCCGACAGTGACTCCGACAGACTGCAACATCTTCGCGCTGTGCTGCCATGTGAAGTGCGCGTGACGGCATCGGCGCATCCGCTGTTCGGCAGGCTGCTGCCCGCCGCCGGGTTCAAACGGATGAATGGTGTTGTCTTCTTGGTGGTGCAACTGCCTGACGGCAGTCCGGGCACGATCCGGGCGGATTCCACCGATGTCCTGGGCGCGAGGGTGGCGCCTGTGGCGATGGTCCTTGACGTGGATGGCCTGCGGGCCCTGCACGAGCTGGTCGGCCGGTTGAGGCCCCGCCCTTCGAAGCGGGTCCGAGAGGAGAAAGGCAAATAGGTTCGACCTCACCCTGATCGCGCCAAACGAACCTGGGAAGGTGAACCTATTTGCGTGCCATGAGAGTAGCCGCTGACGCTGTTCAACTCGCTCTACCCGACATCGCCATCGATTCCGCGCAGCGGTGGTCGGAACTGCCGGAAGCCACGCGCGTGCAGGTGCTGAGCCTGCTGTCCGCCTTGATCGCCCGCGGTGTGCTCCTCGAAGAGCCGGACGAGGCTGGCATGGAGGTGGGTGATGAGTGATGTCGCGACCCTGATCCCGACCAAGATCTTGGCGGTCCACCTCGGCCGTGACGCCTACGTGTACGTCCGTCAGTCAACCCTGACCCAGGTCCGGGAACACACCGAGTCCCTGGCTCGGCAATACGAGCTGCGGGAACGGGCGGTGGCGTTGGGCTGGGATGCCCACCAGGTCAGGGTCATTGACGCCGACCTGGGTCGTTCCGGGGCGGAGATGACCGCCCGTGAAGGATTTAAGGAGCTCGTCGCCGACGTCGGGCTGGGCCATGTCGGGATCATCTTCGGCATCGAGGTCAGCCGGTTGGCTCGCAACAACGCCGATTGGTACCAGCTGCTGGACCTGTGCGCGTTGACGAACACGCTGATCGCCGATTCCGACGGGGTTTACCACCCCGGGGACTTCAACGACCGGCTCGTGCTCGGCCTCAAGGGCACGATGAGCGAGGCCGAGCTCCACCTGATACGGTCCCGGCTCACCGCCGGGTTGCGGCACAAGGCCGCGCGTGGGGAGCTGCGTCAAGGCCTGCCCGTCGGGTTCGACTACGACCCCGACGACAAGGTGGTGCTGGCAGCGGACGAGGCCGTCATCGAGGCAATCGCGACCGTGTTCCGGCGCTTCGCCGAGCTCGGCTCGACCCGCCAGGTACTTCTGTCGCTACGCGAGGACGGGCTGTTGCTGCCGCGGCGCCCGACGCGGACCGGGCGGATCCAGTGGGCGACCGCGACGTATCCGGCGGTGCACGACTTCCTGACTAACCCCTGCTACGCGGGGGCGTTTGTCTTTGGTCGCAACCGCTCAGAGAAGCGCCTGGACGCAAGCGGTCGGGTCATCACCCGGACTGTTGCGCTGCCCCGGGAGCAGTGGGAGGTCTTGATCCCCGACCATCATCCCGGCTTCACCGACTGGTCGACCTACGAGGCCAATACCGCTGCGCTGCGCGCGAACTGGCGCCCGCAACGAGGCTCCGGAGGCGGCGCCGCACGCGAAGGCGCCGCGCTGCTACAAGGCCGGATCCGGTGCGGGCGGTGCGGGCGGATGATGCAAACCGGATACTCCGGGACCAACGGCAACTGCCCACGATATGTCTGCTCACGCGCCAATCAGCTGTACGGAGGCGAACACGGATGTCAGAGCGTCGGCGGACGCCGACTGGAGCAGCGCGTCCTGGACGAGGTATTCGAAGTGCTGGCCCCGGCCTCGCTGGCCGCGACCGCCCAAGCCCTACGCGACGCCGACTCGGCTCACGCCACCAACCTGCGCGGGTTCACCCTGTCGGTCGAGCGGGCCCGGTTCGAGGCCGACCGGGCCAGGCGCCAGTACGACGCCGTCGAGCCCGAAAACCGGCTCGTGACCCGCACCCTGGAGCAGGCGCTGGAGGACAAGCGGACCGCGCAGCGCCAAACCGAACGGGACCTGCTCGCAGCCCAGGCTCGCCGACCAGTCAAGCTCAGCGACGAAGAACTCGCTTGGCTGTCCCGGGCCGGCGCTGACGTCCGCGCGGTGTTCGCCGCACCCAGCACGACGTTTCGCGAACGCAAACAGCTGCTGAGGTCGGTCCTGAGCGAGGTGGTCCTGACCGTCGCCGAAGACAAGAAGACCGCCGCCGTCAGAATCATCTGGCAGGGCGGGTCAACCACCGAGCTGACCATCGTCATGAACAAGACCGGCGGTCACGCCCGGACCACCGACGAGGACACCGTGTCCCTGATCCGGCGGTTGGCGGGCAGTTACGACGACACCACGATCGCGCTCATCCTCGGCCGGCAAAGACGGCGCACTGGAACCGGCCTTACCTTCACCAAGACCCGGGTCAAGAGCCTGCGGGTGGCTCGCGAGATCCCCGCCTACGGGCCAGCCAGTACCCCTGTCGGTGCCGACGAGCAGGATGTCGCCGTGGTCAACGTCCCTCAAGCCGAGCGCCTCCTGGGTGTTGGCAAGGTCACGATCTATCGGTGGCTGGCCGACGGGTTCCTCACCGGCGAGCAACTCACGCCCGGTGCTCCGTGGCGGATCCGTATCGACAGGACCGTCCGTGACCGGTTGGTCCCCGAAGTCCCCGACGGCTGGTTGCGGCTGGCTGATGCTGCCAAGACCCTCGGCGTGGCCCGCCAAACCGTGTTGCACAAGGTCCAACGCGGCGAGTTGGAAGCCGTCCAAGTCAACCAAGGACGGCGAAAAGGACTGCGAATAAACGTAACAGCCCAGAAGACTGGACTGTTCGATCAACCCTGAGAAAGGACTGCGCAGTGTTAACCAGTTCCGGCCGGGCCGATCAGGGCCAGGTTCTCCCGGGCTGGGATCCACTCCAACGACGTGAGGTACGCCCACGTCGGCGGCGGGATCGAGGACGCCGCGACGTCGAACTCCTCGACCGTCTTCCTCACAGGGAACGTCGCGGCCTTGAGCCGGGCGGCGGTGTTGGAGGCGTCACGGGAGGCGACCTCGGCCTCGATCAGGGTCCTCAGGATCTCTTCGGGGGTCCAGCGTTGGGTCTTCGCGGTCAGCAGCAGCTCGGGGGCGAGCTGACGGATCGTGGACAGCTTGAGCCGTCGCAGTCCCGCGGCGAGGTCGGCCGGCAGCTCGGGCGGGGTCTTGGCGGTCACGACGACACCGCCGCTCGGCCGGGAACCGTTACTGCCGTTGAGTGTTGAGGTTGGGACGCGGGTGTGTAGTCGCTCAGTGGGCGACCTGAGGTGACGGGCAGGTCGATCACGAGAGCGTCGCCAGCGGGTCGAGGGTGCGGGGTCCCGGTGCCGGCGGCGAGGATGGAACGGACGTCCGCTGCACGCCACCGACAGAACGCGGTGGCCCGCTCGAGCGCGGCGATGAACACTGTCTCGCCGTGGGCGGCAGCCATCGTGTTGAGCTCGGCCAGTTCGGGTCCGAGGCGGGTGTGTCCGGCGGCGGCAGCCCCGACGATGAAGGCTTCCGCGGCCGGTCCGAGCCCGCAGAACTGTTTCTCCGCGGCCGTTTTCGGTCGTACCGACCGACGCGGTGCCAGGCGGGGGCCGCCGTAATGCTCATCGAGGATCGAGGCCTCACCCGGCGCGACGAGTGGGTGCTGCGCGTGGACCTCGCCCGTGGCGGGGTCGAGGATGCTCACGCGCGGTCCGTCGGCCACGATCGCGACGGTGGCCCCGCGCAGCCGCGTCGGGACGGAGTACCGGGCGGAGCCGAGCCGGATCGTGGACATCTTGTCGACCTTGCGGGTCACCGGCGGCGGGCCGATACTCGGCCGCAGCGACGGCAACGGGCTCAGCAGCTCCCGCTCCCGGGTGAGCCGCTCGGCCGGGACAGCGCACGTCTCACTGTGCACGGCCGCGTTGACCTGCGCGCACCAGGCCGCAGCCTGCGCGTTCGCGGCCGGCAGGTCAGCCAGCACCATTGCGCTCACACGGGATTCGTCGATCGAGGCACTCTCGTGCATGGCGAGGTCAAGCATCAACGGCCGCAGCAGGTCGTCCTTGCCGTACCCGACGAGGTTCTCGACCACGCCCTTCGACTCGGGGTCGTGGGCCTCACAAAAGTCAGGTCGGAAACGGTAGTGGGTGGCCAACCGCACGAGATCCGGGGTCGGGACGACCCGGTTCGCGACGACCCCGCCCTTCAGGCAGCCCATCCGGTCGGTCAGCACCACGCCCGGGACCCCACCGAGGACCTCGAAGCACTCCGCCAGCAGCCGCAGCGTGGTGTCCTGCTTCTCGTCGGCGGCGAACCGCACGAACCGCACCCTCGACCACGCGAGCACCGCGCAGAAGACGTGGACGCCGGCGATGACACCCCAGTCGATGACCAGGTGCTCACCCGGCGCCCACACCGCCGGGCGTCGGGCATGCCCGTTGACGCGCCGGTACCGGCGTCTCTCCGCCGCGACGAGGCGCCGGAAGTTGCGGTCCGACCCGGCGTACCCCGCCGCCCGCGCCTTCGGCAGCAGCCGCTTCGCGCTGACCCGGCCCTTCCCGGCGCTGACCGCGTCCGCGACCAGGACCCGGACGACTTCGTAATTGCTCGGACGCGGGCTCTTGACCGGACGTGCTCGTCCTGTCTCGGTAACGACCGTCCGCTCGATGACGCGCTTGACGGTCTTGTGGGTGGTGCCGCAGATCTCCGCAGCGCCACGGTAGGAGCCCACCAGCTGGTAGGCGGCAACAATGTCCATCTCTTCCCTCATGCTCTTCAATGGAGCTCTCCCTGGGCGGTGGCAGTGGCTTGGCTAGACACCGCCACCGTCCACCGCTCAGGGGCTCACGCTCCGGATCGACACGACTCCTCGAGCAAGGGGTGGGGACTTTCACTTGGCCACCGGCGGGGACCTCACCTGGCCACCAGTGGGGACTTTCTCATGGCCATGGACATGCCCCAGGGAGACCGAGCAGCAAGCCTCTCTCATTGTCCCGGGACGAGTCCCGCTCGGCGCGGACGATTTGCTCCTACGGCCGCTTGACAGGAATTGGGAAAGGGCATCAGTCCCCTACATGTGAGGGTTTTGCGTTTGGGCAGGCAGGAAGAAGTTCCAGCTTGGGCCGTGATGCACCCCTTGGGGGGCGTTCGGAGCAGGGCAGTGGCCGTTGTCGGGGCGGCCATTCCACCACAGGCTGTAGCAGTAGTCGCAAAACGCCCAGTTGTCCTGGAATGCGTCGACATTGGACGGGATTTCAGCAGCCATGAGGCTCTCCTTCGGTTAGGTTTTGATGAAGAACAAGAGCACGTTTTAGGCGCTCAGATAACCCTCGTCAAACTTTGGCTGCCGCCGCCTCGCGCCAAGTAGGTTCAGGCCTCGCCCGATGCGACCTCACCCAACGGCGCTGCCCGCCTGATCGGGGACGCCGTCGCTGCTGACCGAGCGTCCGGGCCGGTGGGCAGGTGATGGTCCGGGCTGAACAACTCCCCCTGCCTACCGCGGCGGCGGGGACAGCGCCCCGGCCCAGATGCGGCACCCGGCGTACCACCAGCCGGCAGGTCACCCGTCGCCGGACGGGGTGGGAGGTGAACGCGGTCAAGGTGGTCTCGGCGACCTGCGCCTCGGAGACCCACCGCTGGTCCTGGTTGCATCCGAGAGATGCCCTTCCGGGTTGGTCTGATTGGAGCTGTGGTATGTCCCAATCTCCCAGCACGGCAGGGCATCTCATCGTTTCGGCACGCTCACACCATCAAGATCATCGGTGGATCGAGGCTGAAGAAGCCGGGCCCAGGCGATTAGGGGTCGACATCAGCGCGGCAGAGCGCGCATCAGCAGCATTCCGCGGTCCGGCATTACACGGTGTCCGAGATCGCGAGTCACCGGTCGCCACCAAACCATGTGCCCAGCCAACGAACTGACCGCGGCAGGTTGGTCATGTCAGCGCTCCATCCTCGCGGGGACGTAGGCCCCCCGCTCCCAGTCGACCTCCGCCAAGTTGGTGACGACACCCGCGACTACAACGGTCAGCGCGGGGCTCGTCAACCTCAACCGGGGCCAGACAAGGTGACCACACCCCACTCGTCAGTGGGCAAT
This sequence comes from Lapillicoccus sp., assembly GCA_965277795.1. Taxonomy (GTDB): domain Bacteria; phylum Actinomycetota; class Actinomycetes; order Actinomycetales; family Dermatophilaceae; genus Lapillicoccus. The sequence goes on along the minus strand of OZ255840.1, from coordinate 853,521 downwards.
GGGCGGTGCTTGCGCCTTACGGTGATCTTGATGCCTCCGGTGTTGGTCCTTGTCTCGAGCCCGTTGCTGGGGCCGGCCGTCTGGCGACCCCTGGAGAAGGCGCTTCGGCGGGCGGGGTGGTGGACCCAGGTGGTGGCCGCGCGGCCCGGGTCGTACGGGCAACGACGTAATGGCCCAAATGCTGGCCGGACTCCCGACGAGGCAGGAGTTGGTCCTCGTAGCGCACAGCAACGTGGGCGCCTATCTGCCATCGTTGGTAACTCGCCGGCCCATCGTCGCGGCCGTCTTCATCGACGCGGTGCTACCCGCCGCGTCTGGTGGTTTCGTGCCGCTCGCGCCGCCAGCGTTCCTCGACTTCCTGCGCGACAAGGCTGACACCGCCGGGCTGCTTCCGCCGTGGACCAGGTGGTGGGAGGAAGACGACGTGGCGTCCCTATTCCCCGACGCGGCGACTCGCGCCCTGGTCGAGCGAGAACAGCGGCAGCTGCCACTCTCGTATTTTGAGGACACCCTCAGCGGACCGCCGGCCTGGGACAATCGACCGATGGCCTACCTCGCCTTCGGCGACACCTATGCCGCCGAACGCGCCGACGCGGCGAAGCGCGGCTGGCCCACCACAACGCTAGCCGCGGGCCACCTGCACATGCTCCACGACCCGGACCAGGTCGCGCTCGAACTGACGGGGCTGCTGAGCCGACTCGGCGTCCAAGATTCGGCAACGGAACCAGCGTGGACCTACCGCCAAATAAGTGAGATCACCGACACGCCACCGCCAGAGGGGTGAGATTCCGGTAGATCAAATGAGATCCCACAACGACGAACGATGTAGGTTCCCGCGCGATCTGGCGGTCCGGGGCACCGCTGACCTGCAGCGGGACGAAACCGCGATCGCAGCGCCCCTCACCAAGTTGTCCAAATCCTCGGGACAGACAGAGTACGACTGAGGAGAGTTGAGGCCTCCGTGAAGCGCTCCTTCACATGAGTACGTTCTGCTAATTCTGGACATTACTGCTGTGACGATTGAGATGGCAATGTCGGAAGAGCGCGCGCGCAGTTGGCTGACCTGGCGAACCGGGTGGCGTATGGCGGTGAGCGGGTGGTGCTGACCAGGCATGGTCGGCCGTTCGTGGCGTTGATCGCCGCGGAGGACCTGCCGCTGCTCGACGCGCCGCGATCGGTCACCGGGACGACGCTGCCAGGTGTCGGCATGTCCAGCACGCGGGACCCGTACCCGACGTCGATCGCTGCCAGCCACACCCCACCGACCGGACCGAGCTGAGAGCCGGCAGGAGATGAGCGGCGGCGACGACGGCGAGGTCCCGCCCCTGAGGCGGAGCCGGGACTTCACGCTGCTGTGGTGCGGGCAGGCGGCGTCGACGCTCGGATCCTCGGCATCAGGCCTGGCCTACCCAATGCTGGTCTTGGCGATCTCTGGGTCGGCGGTGGCAGCGGGCGCCGTGGCCACCGCGGCCGGCGTGCCGGGAATCGTCTTCCGGGTCCCTGGAGGCGCGCTGGCCGACCGGTGGAACCGACGCACGCTGATGCTGGTCTGCGACGCGATACGCATCATCCTGCTCAGCACCCTGGTCGCCCTGGTGATCACCGGCCACGCCACCACCGCCGTGATCGCCACCGTCGCCGTCGCTACCGGGGTGCTTGCGGTCACCTTCGAACCCGCCTCGATCGCCGCTGTCGGACAACTGGTGCCGGCAGGACAGCTGCCCCAGGCGTTCGGAGCCAACGAGGCCCGCAGCTTCGCCGCCGGGATGGCCGGGCCACCGTTGGGAGGCGCCCTGTTCGGGGCCGCCCGAACCGCCCCGTTCCTGTTCGATGCGGTCACCTACCTGATCTCCTTCCTGACTCTGCTGCCCATCCGACGGCCCCTGCAGGGCGAACGGGCCAACCACCCGCGGACCTCTCTGCTGCGCCAGATGGGCCAGGGACTCGCCAACGTTCGCGCCAGCCGGTCCTGCGGGCAGTCATCGCCGTGTATGCGTTCATCGACTTCGCGTTCACCGCCACTGGGACAGGTCCGGGGTGATCCTCAACCAGGCCGGTTACAGCCCGAGCACTGTCGGACGCGCCCAGGGCGTGATCGCGACCGGCGGGCTCCTCGGTACCGTAGCTGCCGGCCGGGTTCAGCGTCTCCTGCCGTTCCGGAAACTGATCATCACCGCCGTGACCATCCTTACCGGGTGCCTGGCCGCCAGCGCCGTTCTCAGTGGGCAGATGGTCATGGTCCTACCTATGACCATCGCCCTGTTTCTCGCTCCAGCCCTCAACGCTGCTATCTTCAGCCGGCTCACCGGCACCACCCCCGAACCCCTGCAAGGGCGAGCCATCAGCGTCGTCATCTCCAGTGTCGGCGTCGTCGAAGCCGCAGCACCCCTCACGGCGGGCCTGCTCATCACCCACCGAGGCGGCCATATCGCCCTAGCCGCCACCGCCATCAGCGCCGCCGCAGCTCTCCTCCTCGCGCTCAGTAGCAAAGGCCTCGCGCACAAGTGACAGCGGGGGCCTCCGCGTGGTGCTTGCTGGCGCCCACCACGTCGTTGTCGAGTTTTCTCTAGCCCTCCAGCAGCCACCCTTATCGGCGTCGTTCCAACCGCGAGCTTTTTGCCGACGAACGTCACGGCAAGTCGGGCTCAGCGTTGTTGCACCTGAACTGCCCAGCGGCGCCCTCGTCGATCAGCATCTCGTCCGCTAACCACTGGACAGCCCGGGCCAGAGCCCTCACATCACGCAGAACCTGCCAAGCCGAGATCAGCTCGGGATGACATTGGTGCAACTCGTTCTTTAGGCGCCGAAACGCACCCTTGCCTTGCAGTGAACGGCTCAGGCTGTCCCCGGCGGCGCGGTCGCTGATGCCTTCGGAGAAGTCGACCATGTCCTGGTACCAGACGTAGGACGGAATGGGCTCGATGACGACGAGGTCCAGCTCGACCGGGTTCTCGCCGTCGATGCCCGTGTCGATCGTCCACTGGCGATCTCACCACGTCTCGGGTCGATCAGTCATCGATGCTCGTAGTCGGTCTGGTCTGCCGGGGCGGTGGCGATTTCCTCAACGTCGATGGCGTTCAGGTCGAGCATCAAGTCAGCGTAGGCCCGGTGCGATCGCGGGCTTCCGATTTTAGTCCCCCGTGCAATACGCGGCGCAGTGAGTCACCTCAGAGACGGCCGGCTCGCGGCGGAGAGACGAGGGTGAGGTGGGTTCGGTGGGTCCACGGACCTCCCTGAGAGTCCAGGCGCTCCCGTCGGGTGCCGTGCCACGTGTGGCGCCCTGCAGCTGGGCTCTGGCGTCGTCGGCGCCGGTGCTGCAGGATCCTGTCGTGAAGCTCAAACTTGACCTGCACGAGATCTACAATCGAGGTGGCGAGATCGAGCGAGCACTCCAGGCGGTTATCGACGAGGCGATCGAGAAGAAGGCACCCCTGGTGGAGATCATCCCGGGGAAAGGCTCCGGTCAGCTCAAGAAGCGCGTGCTGCGCTTCCTGGATCGCAAGGACATCAAAACCCTTTACCACCGGGTCGAGAAGGACTCCGACAACTTCGGCCGGGTCTTCGTCCACTTCAGATGGAAGTAGCTACCTACCCCGTTGCAGCCAGCCGGAACGGGACCCAAAGGACCAGCTGTCGGACGTCCGAAGCCGCCGCCGACGGCGTGTGACCCGCAGGCAAGGGCGGGACGCGCTATCGGGAATGCACTGACAAGCGACCGGCGGCAGGAGCGGTTCTTCTGGGGACTTCGCTGCGTTCTCGTCCCATGTGCCGCGGTACCTGGACGTTTTGCCGTCGACAAGTTTGGCCGTGACGACGGAAGATGATTCTGAGATTCGCCCAATCCGCGTCCGCTGCAAGCCTCCATGTTGGCGTCGTGCTGAAGCAGCTTTCGGTGGACCCTACGTGCTGGGTCGCGGTCCCGGCGTCGCGTCGAGGAGGGCGGACTGCAGGAGTCGGTTGACCAAATCGACGTAGTCGGGCCTCGACCATCCGGCCCGCCCCAGCAGGGGTTCGGGGAGGTGGCCCGAGACAGCGAGCAGGATGTCCCGGGCCTGCGCGGTCGAGAGCCCGGGCCGCATCGTGCCGGTCCCGGCGAGCAGTTGCGCGTTGTGCGTCATCCGCTCGGCCCGGGATTGCTCCATGCGGTGGTAGAGGTCGCTGACGGCGGGGTCCACCACGGCCAGGGACCGGATGAGGGCGAACAAGGGGCCGGTCTCGGCACCGACCTCCGCCGAGAGCGCCGCCCAGGTCGCGAGCATTGCTGCGGCGTCCCCTTCCTGGGCGGCGGTGTCAGCCCGTTCTTCGGCTGGCCGCTCTCCCTGACCCTCCAGGGCATGCCACCAGGCCGCTTCCAGCAACCCCACCTTGCCGCCGAAGGTCTTGAAGATCGTGTCGACCGAGACCTGCGCGTCCGCCGCGACCGACGCGAGAGTGGTCGCGGCGTACCCGTCGGTGAGGAACCGCTGACGTGCGGCAATCACGATCCGCTCGCGGCGGACCGCTGCCCCCTCACGGCGACCGGTGGCGTCGTACCGGCGGGCCTTGACGTGCGGTGTCGGCAAGTGGATCATCCTCCCTATCCGCTCCAGTCTACTGGAATCAATGAGGAGCGCTCGTGTCCGACCCAACTGCCACGCCGGCCGACCTGGTCGCTCGGCTGTTCGACCGAACCAACGCCCACGACCTGGACGGGCTTGTCGCGTGCTTCGGGCCGGACTACACGCTGAGCAACCCGGTCCATCCGACCCGCGACTCCGTCGGCCCCGGTCAGGTCCGCCGAAACTGGACCGGCTTGTTCGCCGGCGTCCCAGACCTCGCCGTCTTCGCGCATCGGGTCGTCGTCGATGGCGAGCAGGTCTGGGTCGAGATGACGATGAACGGCACCCGCCGCGACGGGATGCCCGTGCACCTGGCCGGCGTCCAGGTCTTCACGGTCCGCGACGGCCTCATCCGCGGCTGCCGCTTCTACGTCGAGCCGGTCGAAGCGGCCGGTGCCGACGCCGACGGCGCCGTCCAGCAGGCAGCCGGGCAGCCGTGATCACCCTGGTCGGGGGCACCGGTCGCCTGGGCCGGGCGGTGGCCGCTGTGCTGGTGGCGCAGGGCAGAGCGGTCCGGGTCGTCTCCCGACACGCCGGGACCAGCGGCGCCGACCCTGAGCGGGCCGAGGCTGAGCTCGTCGCGGCGGACGTCGGCGACCCGCGCCAGGTTCACGCCGTGGTCGACGGCAGCACGGCGATCGTGGCGGCCATGACGGGCATGGACCCGCGTCATGGCGCCGGGCCGCGGGCCGTGGACCGCGACGCGGCGATCGTTCTTATCGACGCCGCTGCAGAGTCCGGCTGCCACCTCGTTCTCGTGTCCGTCGTCGGAGCCGCCATCGACAGCCCGATCGAGCTCTTCCGGATGAAAGCCGCCGCCGAGGCCCACCTGAAGGCCAGCGACCTGCCCTGGACGATCGTGCGGGCGACCGCGTTCGTCGAGACCTGGACCGACATCATCACCGCCTCGACGGGCCGCGACGGCCGCGCCCGACTCCTCGGCCCAGCCCGGAACCCGATGAACTTCGTCCCGGTCGCCGACGTCGCCGCCACGGTCGTCCGAGCCCTCGACGACGACGCCCGTCGCGGCCAGTGTATCGAGGTCGACGGGCCCGAGAACCTCTCACTGACCGACCTCGCCACCCGCCTCACCGGCCAACCGCCCCGCCATCTGCCCACCCCTGTGGTCCGAACCCTGGGCTGGGCCGCTCGCCCCCTTGCTCCCGGACTGACCCGGGTCGCCCGCCAGGCCATCGCCATGGAACACCTCGACCTCACCCGGGACGACCAACAACTCCACCGTCACAGCCGGTGACCCCGACTGTCCCATGATCTCGACGGGCGGGGCTCGATTCATCCCGTCAAGCCCGCACCGAACCACCAGCCGGGCTGGTCGCCGCTCAGACGCCTGATCCTCTCCGAACGAGCGGCAGGTGGCCAGCGACTTCCAGCATTCGCGGCGGAATGGGTCACTACCGCCGTCGCGGCGGGAAGGGACACTGCCGCATCTTGACTTGGGCGAGAGGGACGGAGGAACCTGCTCACACGCCGCCCATAGGGGTCGTGTCGAATCTGTGGCGGTTTTTTCAGACCCGACGACGCGCAGCGACTGGTTCCATACGCATCGATGGTGAGCGGGAAGGCGTGCCGAGGTCGGACCCGAGCAAGGTGGTCGTTACCCGGTGGGGTACGACGGCGACCCGCGATGGGTGATGGGGGGTGGCCTGCCAACCCTGGGCAGGGGGCATCGGTAGGCCCAGCGGCCGTCTCGGCTTGTCCGCCAGTCTCGGCGCCCGCAGGCGGCGAAGTGAGCCACTTTCTTGCGGGCCGCCGTCTCTTGGGGGAGGCGGTTCGACGCCTCAAAACCATCGGACGGGAGGTTGGAATCGACCGACGATATTGGGTGAGCGCCGAGCCGCTCGGCGCCCTGATTTGGAGCCGGCCGGGCATGGAGTCGGTACCTTCGGCGGGGACGGACCTAAGTGGTCAGGATCGGAAGTTCGTCGGGGGTCAGGTCCAGGCGGTGGGGTCGCCGAGGTAGAGGCCGCAGGCGCAGTCCAGGGCGTCTTCGGGGGTGCCGGCGAGCTGGCCGGTGGGGAGTACGGAGTCTTGGTAGCCGTTGGCGCTGGCTAGGTAGATGGCGAATCCCCAGCGTGTCGCGGAGCCGCCGTAGCGCAGCCGCATCAGCGGGAGGGTGTCACCGTCGGGCAGGCGGGCGGTGATGTAGGCGAAGTTGGCCCGGAACCGCACGTCGATCCCGGCCAGCTGCGGCCAGCGCTGCCGGGTGTGGGTCGAAAGACGCTGGTGCAGGGAGGTTTTGGTTGATTCCGGCGGGGAGGCCATGAGGGTCATGCTGCCCGATCGGCGTGTCGCGGACCAATGACCGCGTGTGGCTGGTGAGGCTGGAGTGGTTGGTGAGGCTTTCCTGCTCCAGGAGGTTGCTGATGTCGCCGTCCAGCCCGGATGTGATCGTGTTGACCGAGGCCCAGCGCCACCAGCTGGGAAGGCTGGTCCGCGCGGGTCGGACCCCGCAGCGGCTGGCGGCGCGGGCCCGGATCGTGTTGCTGGCGGCCGAGGCGCGCTCGAACGAGGTGATCGCCATGATCGTGGGCCATTGTGTGGACACGGTGCGCAAGTGGCGGCACCGCTGGGCGACCGATCCGGGGACGGCGTCGTTGGGGGACGCGAAACGTTCGGGTTGCCCGGCGTCCTTCACCCCGGTGCAGGTCGCCCAGGTCAAGGCATTGGCCTGCACCCCACCGGTCGATGCCGCCGTGCCGATTTCCCGCTGGTCGTGTCCGGAGCTGGCCCGCCAGGCCGTCACCGGCGGGATCTGCGCGTCGATCTCGGCACCTACCGTGCGCCGGTGGCTGACCGAGGACGCGATCAAACCCTGGCAGCACCAGTCGTGGATCTTCATCCGCGACCCGGACTTTGCGACCAAGGCCACCCGCGTCCTGGACCTGTACCAGCGACGCTGGGACGGGCGCCCGCTCGGGAGGGACGAGTACGTGATCAGCGCCGACGAGAAGACCTCGATCCAGGCCCGCTGCCGCTGCCACCCGTCCCTGCCGCCCGGCCGGGCCAGGATGATGCGAGTCAACCACGAGTACGAACGGCGCGGCGCGCTGGCCTACCTGGCCGCCTACGACGTGCACCACGGGCAGGTGTTCGGCCGCTGCGAGGACACCACCGGCATCGTCCCGTTCACCGCGCTGGTCACCCAGGTGATGACCCAAGAGCCGTACGCCTCGGCCAAGCGCGTGTTCTGGGTCGTGGACAACGGCTCCTCACACCGCGGACAGGCAGCCATCGACCGGCTCGCCGAACAGTTTCCCAACGCCGTCATGGTGCACACCCCGGTCCACGCGTCCTGGCTGAACCAGGTGGAGATCTACTTCTCCATCATCCAACGAAAACTTTTGTCCCCCAACGACTTCATCGACCTCACCGAGGTCGAGAAACGCCTGTCCGACTTCGAGACCCGTTACAACGCCACCGCCGGACCATTCGACTGGAAGTTCACCGCCACCGACCTCGAAGACCTCCTGACCCGACTCGACCACCACCAGCGCGCCAACCCCGACCACGCCGCATGACCCCCGACGAACTTCCGATCCTGACCACTTAGGGGGAAAGTTCCTCAGTGGCCCCGGCGCGTTCGAGCGCCCGGACGGGATGGTCGACGTGTTCGCGGTGGGTTTGGACCTCGCCATGTACCACCGTTGGTTCCTGGGCGCTAAGACCGGGACGTGGCAGCGGCTGGGCGGCACGTTCAGCTCGACGGTCAGTGCGGCGTCGATGGAGCTGGGACAGTTGGACGTCTTCGCTCGCGGCGCGGACTTCACTTTGCGACACCGTTCCCTGCTCGGTTTCACCTGGTCGAGTGACTGGCAGAACCTGGGAGGCCCGTTGGCGTCGCCTCCGGTGGCGGTCTCTTGGGGCACCGACCGGTTGGATGTGTTCGCGGTGGGCAACAGTGGCGGGTTGATCCACCGGTGGTGGGACGGGCAGCTGTGGAGCGACTGGGAGGACTTGGGCGGCACTCTGACGGCCACCCCGGCCGCGGTCACCTGGGGACCTGACCGGCTGGACGTCTTCGCCCTCGGCGTTGACCGGGCGATCTGGCACTACTGGTGGGGCAACGGCGCGTGGGCGGGCCGGGAAAGTTTCGGGGGCGACTTCACCTCCGGACCGAGCGCGGTCAGCCCTGCCGCGGACAGGATCCAGCTGGTGGCACCGGGCAGCGACGGCGACATGTATACGAAGTCCTGGGACGGCGGCAGCTGGCAGCCGGCGGGGTGGCAGCAGGTCGGCGCCGTCAAGGTGGCACTGCCGGGCCGCTACCGGTTCTCGGTGGACCAGGTTCATGTCACGACGACCCGCTCGTTGGACGCGGACACGGACGCGGCGCAGGCGTCCGTCGGTGCGGGCAACTGGGCGCCGCAGACGACGACCCAGTGGATCGGGGACATCGGCGGCCTGTCGACGCCGAAGGAGTCGCAGACCAACCTGCTGAACTTTGAACCGGTCACCGTCGAGCTTTGCGAGGCGGTGGTCTTCAACTACCTGGTCGTCAACAACGGGCACGCTGACCAGAAGACGATCGACACTGCCCTGGTCAGCGCCGGGAAGGCGTTGACCACCGACAGCACCGACTCCCTCGGCAAGAGCCTGGGCGCCGGGGTTGGCGTCATCGTCGGCGTGGAGATCGCCGGGACGATCCTCGCCCCGGTTATCGGCAGCCTGCTCGGGTCCCTCGCCGGCTGGCTGTTGGACAAGCTGGGTGGCATCGTCTTCGCGGACTGCGACGGCCTGGTAGCGGCCGAGCAGCTGGCCATGACCGGTGTCGAGCTATACCTGAAAACGGACGGTGTACCACTGACCGGCACCACCAGCCACCCCGGCACCGACTCGGCGGACGGCTGCGGCGGCAACTCCCAGTACGAGGTCACCTGGACAATCAACCGGGTCTAACCAGCACGGACCCGGACGGTCGACCGTGAAATCCAGCCCCGCCGGTGCTTGACGACCTGCGCCTCACTACCTGAGCGCATTCCCGCCGCACTCGGAAGCGACGCAGGAGAACAAACTTCCGAGAAGCTGTCGGACACAAGCCGTGGCCGGATCCCTCTCGAGGCGGATGACGTGGCGCGCTGTGCCAGGCATGCTCGTCGCGTGGCACCTCTCACCCCAGAAACGACAGGTTGGCTGCCGACTGGTCGTCTGCCCGGGTACACAGCCTCAAGGTGATGCTGGCGATGAACCCGGAATGGAGCCAAGTGGGGAACAGCTCGTCCTGCCCGTCCTCGTCGGCCTATTCGGTGAGAAGCGCCAAGCTTTCTGGGCCTTCTCTACACGTCGCGTCGCTGGATCACGGTGAGTGCGGATACCAGGCCGAGGGCGACTTAGCCGGCGAACACGGCCAGTCCCGCCCACGGGGTGAACTGCAGCGGCTGGGGCGTGTTTTCCACGATCTGGAATCCTGCGTTCGAGGGTAGCCAGCGGGCGATGTCGTCGCGGTGCCAGCAAGTGGGCAGGAAGGTTATCAGGATCGGCAGGATGAACAACAGCACGGCCAGGGTGGGGATCGCGGCGGGGTACCAAGGTCTGAACTTCGAACTGCTCGGCATCGTAGCGACGCTGTTCGGCGGCGATGGGCCGGTGTTCCACGCCTACCGGGACAACGACGTACCGGACATGCCGTGGGCGGTACCTCAGCGGATCAGCGACAGGCAGTGCTGGTGGAGCTTCGCGTCAATCCCGGAGCACCGGCGCACCTTGCCGTCGAGGCCTTCCTGGCGGTGTTCCAGCGCGCCTTCGCCGGATCGCCCGTGCCACCGCCGCCCCACGTCTCGAACCACGACATGCAGTGCTGGTTGACGCGCGACGAGATCGACCCCACCATCAGAGTGCCCCTGCCGGGGTCAAGCCTGGTCAGGGTCGAAGGTCCCGGGATCTCGAACTTTCGCGGGCAGTTTTGCCACAACATGCAGTGAACGACTTCGAGTTCCTGGCCGTGCTGCACCACGGCAAAAACGTCGCCGGGCGCGCGCACGGCCAGCCACCTGACTTTCCTCAGCGAGGAACGTTGTTCCGTGAGGTGTTCTGCTGGGATTCTGTCTAGAAGTTGACGAGGCGTCAGACGAGAGTTTGTCGGGACGTTAGTCCCTGTTCTACCTGTCTGGCCCGCGTTAGGTTTCCTGCATCACTCGGGGGACGTGGGTCGCCCTTTGGGCGTGACCGACGACAACCAGTTTTGGAGCGGCTCATGCCACAGTCCCTGCTCAGTGCGACCGACCCAGGCGGTGCCTACATCGACTGGGGAGTCATCCACATCTCGGCGACAAACCTCGCGGTGATCGGCGTGATGCTGGTTCTCTTTGTCCTCGCTGTGGTCATCCCGTTCCCGCGGGATCACACCAAGGACAGCCAGGGTCCGCGATGACCACCGCCAACCCTGCCTCTGGACCGGTGGCGGACCCGGCCGTGGTCGACGTCGCCGCGCGCAGCGTGAGCGAACCCGACCCGGGCAGTTGGACGAACGCGCTGCGTGAGCGGCTGGTGCGGGTGGTCCCGCCGGGCCAGGTGCTGCCGGACCGGCAGCCGGTGTATGTGACGTCGTGGATTTACGTCTTCGGCGTGCTCACCCTCGCTGCGATGGCCGTTGTCATCGTCTCCGGCGGGATCCTCTCGCTCGGTGGGGTGACTTGGTGGCATGTCTCCAGCGTCGGCCACTTCGTCAACAGCCTGCACCTGTGGAGTGTTGAGCTGTTCTTCGTGTTCATGGTGGTCCACCTGTGGGGGAAGTTCTGGATGGCCGCCTGGCGCGGCAACCGGGCGATGACCTGGATCACCGGCGTGGTGGCCTTCGCCGGGTCCATCGGCGCCGCCTTCACCGGTTACCTTTCACAGGCGAACTTCGACGCCCAGTGGATCAGCGCACAGGCCAAGGACGGCATTAACTCCATCGGCGTCGGCGGTTGGTTCAACGTCCTCAACCCCGGCCAGATGCTGCTGTGGCACGTCGCCCTGCTGCCGTTTGTGCTGGGCGTCATCGTCGTAGCCCACGTCGTCATGGTTCGACGCCGCGGCGTGGTGCCTCCCATCGACGCCGAAGGGATGTGACCGCAATGAGCACCAAGACCGAGACCCGGACGGTGTCCCGCCGCACGGACCGGACCCCGGACTCGCACGGGTTCGCCACCCGCCCCTATGACCTGATCAAGGAGTTCGTCATCGCCCTGGTCGCGGTGACCCTGCTCACCGTGGGCCTGGCGGCCGTCTTCTCGTCGCCCGACGAGAAGTCCATCACGATGAGCGACTGGGCCGCTGCCGCCCCGAACGACGTCATCGCGACCGCCGCCGGCGAGCTCGCCGGGACGACGACGAGCGCCGGCTATGGTCCCCCCTACAACACCGCCGCCGACGGGCAGAGCGTCGCCGGCCCGCTCACCCTGCAGAAGTGGGGTGGCGTCCGGATCCCCGTCGACTCGGCGAACGACCTCGTTCTCACCCCGTTGCGCACCGTCAGTGACCCCGCCGTCAAGACAGCGCTGACCGCCTGGGATGCCGGGTCCGGGGACCAGCAGACAACGTGGGCCACCGCCTACACCGACGCCCTCGGCAAGGCCCCCGACGGTGACGCGGCGAAGGTCCCGGCCGGCGACTACGGCCCGGTCCCGGCGTTGGCGACCGGGCTCCTCGGCCTGGCGAAGACCGGTGGGCTCGAGGGCGTGCTTACCTCGTCCGGCAACTTCTACGGCGGCGACGCGACGAAGTCGATCCTGCTGCTCTCCGACGGCGCGTACCTCGAAGACCAGGCCCGGGCCCGCAGCCTCGGCGGGGACCAGTGGGGATGATGAACGAAACCGGTAACTACCCCGGCCAGCCGTGGATGTGGCTCTACACGTTCTGGTACCAGGTCCCACCATTCTCCACCTCGGACAACGCCGACGCCCAGGTGTGGGCCCTGATGATGCTCCTGACCCTCGGGCTGGCGCTCGTACCCTTCATCCCCGGAGTCAGGTCAATCCCCAGACTCATCCCCATCCACCGACTCATCTGGCGCGACTACTACCGCAACAACCCCCACACCTGAGCGCGAGCACAGCATCGGCGGCACCCGAGCCCGCCAGCCGCCGGCCTGATCCTCAGGGCGTCCCGTCGATCACACCACCCCAGGCAACCGCAGGTGCCCCTAGACGACCCGGCCGACGCACTGGGACTGCTCGTCGGTCACGATGCGGAGGCTGTCGATTCGCTATCCCATTCCGCGTCGAACCGATTCAGCCGACGCCGTGACCGCATCATGACCATCTGGCAGATTCAATGCCGCCCAAACTCACGCAGGAGGCCGCGGAGTCCGCGCGTCGGAGTCAGAGCCGCGACGGTGGCCTGCGCAATCTGCGCTGACTTACCCGACTGCCTGCGCAGACCGTAACCGCCGTCGAGAGTCCGTCCAGCTCGTCACGCACGACGCGACTACATTTGACGGCGCGGTCACTTGCCCTCCACACGGATGACGTCGCCCGCTCTGATGAGAATGGTCTTGCGCTCGGCCACCGGATCGTGACCCTGTCATGACCCCGAGGACGAAAGACGCTTTAGGGGTGTGCGCCCGCCCCTCCGTCGTCGTCCGAACACCAGACGGCAACGTCTAGTCGCGAAGGCGTCTCAGACCGCTGTCGGATGCTCCCGGAGCGGCTCGCCAGGCCCCTGGTAGGCCGGTTCGCCGTCGACCGTGTTGACGCCTGCACACGGCTATCAAAGCGGTCCACCGCGTTCGGACGGTGTCGATCTCCGGCGTGTACGGGGTGAGGCGGACCCGATTGCCGAGCATGGAGCTGTTCGACCGTGACCTCCAGGTCCGCGCCGGCCAGTGCCATGTTCAGCGCCGGGTCGACGACATCATCCCGCCTCGAGGGCGCGGGCGCGGGGACCGCGGACGCTGCCCGGTAAAACTGGCCCGGCTGGAACCGGCGTTACCCGAACGTGGCCGTCGTCAGGTGGGCGTGCCCATGTCCCACCCTGGGCCCGTAGGGTCGCGGGCATGAGCGATGATGTGCGTAACCGCGCCGGGTGGCTGCCAGGTGACCGGGCCCAGTTCGAAGCGTGGCTGCAGGGCCACGTCAAGCGGGTGGACGCCGCCGGAAACCGCCCACTGCGGCCCTCTGTAGCCGCGTTCCGAGACCTCATCGAGTCCGACCCCGTGGTCGGCATGCTCGTACACCGCATGGTCGAACAGCAGCCCGAAAACCGCGAGTACCACGCCCGCCACATCCGCGACGTCGACCATCTGCTGGCCCTGGTCGACGCCGCCATGGACCTCGCGCCGGAATACGGCGAGGAGAACGTGACCTTACCGATGGGCGCACTGTTCGACTGGTCGATGGGCACCCCAGCCGGCCTAGCCGCGTTCCGCGACGACCGGATCAACGCCGCAATTAAGGCAATCCTGCAAGACTGGTGCCAGTTCCTCAACAGCCCCGACTCCCTCTATGTCCTGCACGACGGCCCGAACGGCTGGAAGAGCGAGAAGGCCGTGGCCGACGTGGGGATGGACCAGTTCGAACACGACCCGGACGACGAACACTGGGGTTTCACGTCCTGGAACGACTTCTTCGTCCGCCGCTTCCGCCCCGGGCAGCGCCCGGTCGCGGCGCCCAATGACGACTCGGTGGTGGTCGCCGCATGCGAGTCCACCCCCTACGCGTTGCGCTCCGACGTTCAGCGACGGGACCGGTTCTGGCTGAAGGGTCAACCGTACTCGTTGCACGAGATGCTGGCCGGCGACCAGTCCGTTGGGCGGCTCGTCGGTGGCACCGTCTACCAGGCGTTCCTGTCGGCCACTGATTACCACCGTTGGCACGCCCCAGTCGCGGGCAAGGTGGTCACCGCCAAAGTAGTCGACGGCACCTACTTCTCCGAGGCCGACTCGGTCGGCTCGGGTGTCGACCAGTCCCCCAACTCCCAGGGCTACCTCGCCCACGTGGCCACCCGCGCGATCATCGTGCTGAAGGCTGACAACCCGGCACTGGGCCACGTCGCCTTCACCGCGATCGGCATGAGCGACGTCTCGTCATGCACGATCACAGTCAAGGAGGGCCAGCACCTCGCGAAGGCTGAGCAGCTCGGCTACTTCCAGTTCGGGGGCAGCACCCACTGCCTCGTCTTCGAGCCCGGAGCCCTCGCCTCGATCACTCTTCAAGCGATCCCGCAGCCCGCCGATCCGAAAGCGCCCACAGTCAAGGTCCACTCACACCTCGCTACCGCCCGCACCTGAGCCCGACGCGGTCGCCCCCTAACCACCCAGCCGACACGGCGCGACCGACACCGCGTGGACCATCCCGGACGACGAGATCCGAAACACAGCCACACCAATCCTCCGCGGCCGCGACTCAGTGCGAACTCGACCGCTCTTCAGCGTAGGTCGGTGAATCGAGGCTTAGCACCGCGCCGCAACGGAAAACCAGCCAGGGGATCCAGCTGATCACCGGGATCAGCAAGCTGATTGTCTTGGCACACTACCCTGTTCGTACGGCGGCCCCGCTAGTCTGCTGGCGCGGCGTCCCTACCGCGTTAACCCAAGCCCCGAGATCGTGACCGCTACGGCGTCCACTTCCTCACCGGATACGTCGCCGGCGTCTGTAGGGCGGGACCTCACCAGCACGCTTCTCCCACGAAGACACGCGCCTCCAGGGCCTCCGCGACGAGTGAGGAAGGGAGGAACGAAGTCGCCGTCTCGACGGTGCGAACGGCAGCGCGTATGCCGTGGCAGACTTCGCGAACGTAGTTGTGTGCTCTTGGGCCGAGCCATCAACCTGGGGGGAGGCCGGCTAGTTGGTCGAGGGTCGCACGAAAATCGCCGTAGACGCGAGTGCCGATCTGCTGGGCCCAGCGACTCTCGAGATCGGCCAAGACGAGTTCCAGTTGGCGGGATGCTTGCTGACCCAGTGAGGTTCGACGTACCACTCGAACGCGGCGGTCGTCAGGGTGGACCTCCGCCGTCAGGTACCCCTTGTGGACGAGGTGACCTACGAACTGACCTATCCCTTGCTTGGTCATGCCGACCCGGTCGGCGAGGTCGGTGACAGTGATTCCCTCCTCCGGCACCATGCCGATGACGCGGAGCTGGGAGGGACGCAGGTCGATAGCCGCGTCATTGAGCACCAGCTCGCGCGCCTGCTGGAACAACAGTCCGAGGACGAGCATGATGTGCCGCTCCGGGGTGGTCATAAAGTCACTTTACATTCACGTGGTGGTAAAGTAACTTTCTCGCTATGAGTTCGCGGGCCCTGCTGGGCGTAGCCGACGTCAGCGATGAGGAGCTGACCACCATGGTCGCCTCGCTGCTCGGCGAGGGGCCGGTCGAGGTCCTTGACCTCGAGGTGTCGGTCGTCGATTACGACCTGCCCTCGATCACCACAGCCGGTCGCTACTGGGTCAGCGGTCACGCGGCGACGGCGAACGGTCCGCGGCCGTTTCGGATTTTTGTCAAACACGTCCAGTGCTGGTCACGGTCCCCGCTCTTTGCGCCCGTCCCGCCCGAGATCCGCGAGATGGCGGCTGCGGGCGTCCCGTGGCGCACCGAGCCGCTGGTCTACCGCTCCGAACTCGCCGAACGACTTCCCGCCGGGCTCTCCATGCCGGCGGTACTGGGTGTCTACGACCTCGACGAGCTCTCTGCGTCGATCTGGCTGGCCGAGGTCCCGGCCACCGACTGGCCGTGGGACCTCGATCGTTACCGCCGTGCGGCCTACCTATTGGGACGCCTGGCTGGCAGCCCCGCAGTCGCTCCGCTGGCCGACATAGGGGCGCACAAATGGGCCGTGCAGGACTACCTAGAGGGACGGTTCCGTCACCAGGTAGTGCCCATGCTTCACGACGACCGGCTCTGGTCACACCCGCTGCTGGCTCGCTGCTTTGGCCCTGAGCTGCGGCAGCGCATGTGCGGTGCCGCCGAGGAGGCGCCGCGTTGGGTTGCGGAGCTCGATGGGGCACCGGTGGTCACCGGACACGGCGACGCCTGCCCGAACAACCTCATGGGCGCGCCGGACCGGGAGAGCCTTGTTCTGATCGACTTCGGATTCTGGAAACCGCTTCCTCTCGGCTTCGACCTCGGCCAGTTGGTGCTGGGCGAGGTTCAGCTCGGCCGCCGACCGGCGGCCTCGTTGGCAGAGACGGACGCGGCCGTCGTACCGGGGTACGTTCAAGGACTGGCCGCCGAGGGTATGGTCGTGGACCCAGCGCTCGTCAACCGACTTCACGCTCTGCAGATGCTGATCTTCTCCGGGTTGTCAAGCATGCTGTTCGAACACCTACAGAGTCCTCCGTCGTCTCAGCTGGACAAGCTTGCTGCGGATCGCGCCGCGCTAGCGACCTACTGCCTTGACTTCGTAGACAGGACCGACTGACCCAAGCCGGGGGCAGTTCCCACGGACGGCTCCGCAGGTCGGGGGAGCGCACGGACAGGTTCCCAGTGAACGCACGGCGCTTGGCGCCCTTCTGGGTCTGGCGGCTCTCCGCGGCCATCGGCCTCCGGGCGCAGCGTCAGAGCGCGCGCAGGCGGTCACCCGGTCCGCGGAAGAGTGGTTTCCACCGCTGAAGTGAACGGAGCAGCCCCAAATTTTGAGGCCGAGCCGGCGGGGTTCCACCGCAGGGTGCGCGGTCCAGACGCGCCTCTCTTCGCTACTTACTGCTTGCCGGTGGGGCCCGAGTTCGGCTCCTGTTCGTCGCGTCGGATCCGGCTGACATCCGCCCCAATGAGGGCCGAGCCCCCGGCTGCCGGGCTACGAGCTGGGTCCGGCTCGCCATCCGCTGATCCGACTTCGCCGGGAGCACCACGCGAGTAGTGTCCGAGCCGTGGCCTCGCATTATGTGATGGACCAGGGCTGGGCTGACGAACGGGCCCGGTTGGCCGGCATTGAGGCCCTGTGGGATCCCGGCACCGTCGATGTCCTCAAGGGAGCAGGGGTAGTCCACGGCGCGCGGGTTCTGGAGGTTGGGGCAGGCGGCGGTTCGATCGTTCAATGGCTCGCCGAACAGGTAGGTGAAACCGGCCACGTCGTCGCCCTCGACATCGACGCGCGGTTTGTCGCGGACCAGGCATCGAACGTCGTCGAGATCCTCGAGGCGGACGTGACCACGATGGAACTTCCGGTGACGCAGTTCGACGTGATCCATGCCCGGCTGCTGCTCGAGCACCTCCCTGACCCGGCGGCCATCGTCACCAGACTGGCCAGCGCGCTAGCCCCTGAAGGGACACTGGTGATCGAGGACTATGACTGGAGCGGGTTCGGTTTTGAGGGCGGCGACGACCTTAACGTCCGGGTCACCGAGGCTCTGTTGGACTTCATGACCAGAGCAGGCTTCGACCGGACCTTCGGCCGCCGGCTCGTGGGCCTGTTGACCACCGCGGGTCTTACCCCGGTGCACGGCGCCGGGCGATCCCTGGTTGTCGACTCCACCCACCCCGGCTATGACTTCTTCCGCCTCTCCTTCGAACAGCTGGCACCTGCCGCGGAACGGGCCGGACTGATCAGCACGGGCGACGTCCACGAGTTCCGCGACCGTCTAACCACCGGCGGCCCGCGCGTGATCAGCCCCAATCTCATCGCCGGAACCGGCCACCGCCCACCCAAACCCTGAAAGCACGCCCGACCTGATCGGATTGGCTCGGACCAGGTCAAACGCATCGAACGCCATCGCGCGACCACCGCCCGAGGCCAGCGCCGACGGCACGCTCACCCACCCTGCGGATGCCGCGTGTACCTTCCCGCCACAGCGGCACAAATTAGACCCGCGTCCTTCCGGCCGCGAGAGCGGCCGTCCACTCCGGCGCCGGTCACCTACCCGGAAGGCGCCCGGCCACACTTAGCAGGCGGGCCGTTCGCAAGGCGCCCCGACCGGGTAGGACTTTCGTGCACGAGTTCGCTGCGCAAGAGGTCGGTATCCGGCGGGAGAACCCCAGTTGCACCGTTCCTGTGAGGTGTGGTGACCTTAGATTCCCTACCGGGTCAATGGCGGCGTTGGATGCCGCCGTGGCTCCGGGTGTCGATGAAGGGACAGGTTATGGCTGTCGACGACCTGGTTGTCCTCCCGGGTGAGGGACGCAGGTTCTCCACGGGCCGCTCCACCCCCCAAGTGAAGATTGAGTCCGGTGAGCAGAGAAGTTTTGCGATGTTCGAGGGCGCCCAGCCGCCCGGGGTCCCCGGCCCCCCGGCGCACGTTCACCGAGACTACGACGAGGCCTGGTACGTGCTCCGGGGGACTATGCAGTTCACCCTCGACGGTCAGATCTTCACCTGCCCGATGGGGTCGAGCATCTTCGCGCCGCGCGGCACGGCCCACACGTTCATGAACCCCGGACCCGAGCCGGCCCGGATCCTTGCCATCACCACCGCAGAGGCCTTGCCGTTGGTCGAGGAACTAGGTCAACTGGCCAGCGCCGGTCCACCTGACGAACGAACCGTCAGCAAGGTCATGGCCAGGCACGGCACGCGCCTCGTCGCACCCACCGGCAGCACCTGAGGGATGAACGTGACCCCAGATCGTTAAGCGTTCGGGTGCGATAGCCCTAGCGTCGGGGCAGGTCGGCCATCGCCCACCGACGGTGGGACGACGCCCACGCTCATTTCCGCTTTGACAGACTCGAACGTGGCGGCTTCGACTTGCCGCCCAACATCGAGCTCGCCCTTGTGCTACAAGGAGATCAGTGCTCCACGTCCTACCGCCGTGAGCGCGGGGCTCCACCCCGGGCCCAAAGTCACCACCAGCTGCTGACACACCTGCAACATGACCGTCTGCCCCGCCGCTGCCACATCCCACCGGACCACGGATGCTTGGCCAGCGGCCCCAGCGGCCCCAGCGGCCCCAGCGGCGGACGGCGACCGCACCACATCAGCCCGGCCCGGCGCGGCCAACTCAGGCGGCGGACTAGACGAGCCCGTCATCACCATCACCATCGCACTGGCAGTCCCCGCAGGGGGATTTAGCGGCCCAGGCCGCAACAACGGCCCGCCCCAGGCATCGTCGACCCCCGAAGCCCGCCACCCGAAACAGACAGCAACAAGGATGATCGCGAACACCGAGGCGACTAGCGCAACGCGGTGACCACTCGAAAAGCCACGCTCCGGCGGCACACTCAGACGATACCGCCCGCCGTCGTCGCGGCGACCCGGACGGTCGCCCGCCAACCACGCAGCAACCGGCCCTGGGGACCCACGCCGGACGGCCTGAGACGGCATCCCCCGAGCGGGACTGAAGTCGGCCACTGTCAGCCACCTGACGGCGGCCGTTCGGTACCTTGGCGCTGTGCACACCCGCCTCGACGGCGAGGCCCTGCAACGGGCTCGGTCCACCCAGGGGTTGACCCACCATCAGCTCGCGCGGATGGTTCACCTCGGTTTGGGGGAGCGCATCCTTAGATTCGAGGGAGGCGCGAACGAGCCGAACCCCCGGATGATCGTGGCGCTGGCTGAGGCGCTCGGGGTGAACCCAATGCAGCTCCTTCTCCTGCCGAATGGGATCGACTTGAAGGCATTACGGCTCGCGTCCGGGCGTGGAGCCTCCGACCTGGCGCAGACGGTGCACGTGTCGCTACACGCATACCTGAATTGGGAGTCCGGCCTCGACCCGCCGTTGGATGATCAGCGAATACTCGCAGCGTTGGCCCGCGAACTGGGCGTCTCCACCGCCCAGATCGTGACCTCCCTACGGCGTCAGGCCGCTGATGTGCATGAGACAGACCGCGATGGTTAGGGGCTCGTGCTGCCCCTCGTCGTGCCCCGGCAGCCGACGTAGACGGGGAACGGCGAGCCTACGGTCCGCAGGCCGCCCCGTACTGGAACGCCCCCGCCAGTAGCCCGTATAGGCCGTGTACCCCCGTGAAGCGGAACTGCGCCGCGAGAGCGGCGGTGTCCCATTCCGCCGCCTGTTGGGCGGCCCGACTCTGCGCTTCGGGCTGGCCGCGGCCGGCTGTAGTCATACGCTCACTCGGTGCTCGATCTGTATGCCATCGACGTTGAGGAGATCGCTACCGCCCTCGCGGACCCGACCGACTACGAACACCGATGGCTGATCGACCCGAGGACCGGCGAGATCGCGTTCTGGACCAGCGATACCGGCATCGACGGTGAGAACCCCGTCGAGCTCGACGAGCTGGACCTGATCCTCATCGACCCCTTCCGCCCTACGTCTGGTACCAGGACATGGTCGACTTCGCCGACGGCATCAGCAACCACTCCGCCAGCAATGCCCTGCACCGCTCGCTGCAGGGCAAGGGCGCGTTCCGGCGATTCAAGAACGAGCTCTACCAACGCCATCCCGAGCTGATCTCCGTTTGGCACGCCTTCAGGGATGCCCGGGCACGGTCTCGCGCCGTGCACTGGCTGGCCGATGAGGGACTGATCGACGAAGACGCCGTCGAACAGTTCGAGCGAGCGCACCACGACCCCGACCTGCCGTGACGATGGCCTGAGGCTGCCACGGGGCCGCCCGTCGAGTCGCCACCGGCGGCGGCGCACCGGCGCCGCGAACGCCGTAGTCGCGGAGCAGCCAGCAGTCAACCGCTGCGGCCAGATCTTGGCGCACAACGCCGCTAGTCGTCCTCGTGAGAGCGGGCTGAGGGTGCCGGCGCGGGCGAGAGTTGGCCCGTGGCTATCCGTCCGCTATTTCGGCGTCGAGGAGTTCCTCGACCCGAGAGAGCAACCATGCTCGGAGCAGCCCCGGGTATTCCTCCTTCAGCCACTCCATAGCCTCTGCGGCCGTTCGCCTGGGAGCACCCCTGGACCACGCACGCACCACCCTGGGAAGCTCTGTCTCGGGTGATGACTGGGCGCCCACGGAAGCCACCAGAATCTGCTGACCAATCAAGTTCTCGGCATTGTCGTTTAACCATCGCTGGAGCTCGCTCGAGTGCGACCGGCCGGACCGGACTACTGCCTCGGCCGCCTCGATCATTTGTGACATCGACCGGGGGCCCTCTCCCAGCCTCATCTTGTCCAGTAGGCCCGCAACGTCAGCTGCGAAGTCCCAGTGCGCCACTGTTGGCCTCCTCGCTGCGGGCAGCACCCGTGAAAGCTCAGACTCCCATGCCGGAGTTAACCGCGCATGTCTTGCCTTGCGGCATGAAAGCACCTCACGATGCCCCCTTCCGCCGCTAGAGGGGCGCCTCGAACCCCGCGTCTGCCCGCCGCCTGAGGTCCGCGATTGACGGGAGGCGCCGGCGAAGGCGTTGAACCCTTTGCGCCGACCGTGAACGCACACTCCCAGAGGCCGGATCTGGCTAGTGTTCAGACATGACTCGCGAAGTGCAAGCGTCGCACCCACCGGCTGCGATCCTGAAGATCGTCAACCCGGTCGGGCGGTTCATGCTGCAGTCTCGGCTCGGGCGACGGATGACTCGCCAGGCTGTGCTGCGCTTCAAGGGCAGGAAGACCGGCACGCCCTACACAATCGTGGTGACCTGGCACGAACTTGACGGAAAAGCGGTCATCATCTCTTCCTTCCCGTGGCGCCACAATTTCAAGGGTGGAGCCCCCCTGGTGGTGCGGCATGGCGGTGTCGATATCCAGGGTCAGGGCGTTTTGGACGCCGATACCGAGCATGTCGCCGCGGCGGTGAACGAACTATTGGCGCACGGCACTCCAGGGCGAGCCCTCGGACTGAAGGTGATCCCCGGACACCAGGTCACGCCAGCAGACATCGCGGCCCTTCATCTCGGCATGGTTCGTTTCGAACCAGCAGGGTAGCGCCGACGTCAAGAGCGTCCGGCAGGTCGCGAAGGACGCAGATGCAACTACTGCCTCTCAACATCAACTCGGGAGATCAGGTGGGTCTGTCGCACAGAAGCGGAGCATCGAGTCTGGCGGCGTGGTCGGGTCAAGGGTGACCACGCCGACATCATTGGCGACCTGCTCAGCGCTCATCGACACCTGCCCCACTCCGCCGCGAGCCGGCGTGTCGACGCGCGACGAGACGTCCTCACATGGCGAGAGTCGGATGTCCGCTGACACCGCCCCGTCGGAGCATCTCCAACAGCGCCTGTCTCCTTGGAGCCAAGGTGGTCCGCTTGAGCACCCTCACGGCGTCGTATGTGTTCGTGCGTGCTCTTGTTCGCGCTGTTGCGACGTCTCAATTGGGTTCTCAAGCCGCATGACCTGGTCCGGGCCGATCTGGGTGTGCGGGTCTGTGGTGTAAAAGCGGACCTCGTGGCCATCGGGGTCGTGAAGTGCGGGCAAGATCCATCCGATCCCGGCGAAGTGGACGCCGGCGTGAGTCTCGCCGAGGCTGACCAAACGCTCAGCAAGCGCCTCGATGGATGCCTTGTCCGGGACGCCGATGCTGAAGAAGTCGAAGTCACCGAGGCCGGCTGATCGCTCAGGGTCGAGCCGGAGCGCGATCTTGGGGCCGCCGGCAGGATGCACCAGACCGATCCCCATCAGGGCGCCCTGCTCCACGAACTCGATCTCGAGGTGGTAGCCCAGCCGAGATTCATACCACCTACGGGACAGGTCGAGATCGGTGACGGGGATCTTGATGTGGTGGATGCCGTCAAGGACAGGAGTCTCCATGATGCGCCTCGGATGCAGTAGGACTGTAGTGCAGTTAGACTGCACCCATGGTACGTGGTGTCAATGCCCGATCGGGCGCAAAAAGATCCGAGCAAATCGCAGGGACCGAACACCGGTTGGTCACCTCCGCAACCACGTTGTTCCTCCGCGATGGCTACGTCGGGACGACGCTCGCCGCGGTGACCGCCCACGCAGGTCTCGCGCCGCGGACCGTGTACTTACGATTTCCCACCAAGATTGAGCTGTTCAGGCGCGTCATGGACGTCGCGGTGGTCGGTGACACTGCAGAGGTTGACGTCGCTCACCGCGACTGGTCACGACGCTCCCTGACCGCGCCGACCTTGGACGAGCGGATGCGGCTGGCTGCTCGCGGCGCCCGCGACATCATGGCCCGCATTGGGCCGCTGCTACCGGTCGCCGAAGCCGCCGCAGCGGTTGAACCCGCCATTGCCGCAGCAGCCTCAGCAGCCCGCACCGCCACCCGAGACCAGATTCGCCACTTTTGGGCCACCGCAGCTGGCGATGGACTGCTCCCGAACGACGTCGACCTCCCGTGGCTTGTGGACACCGCAGCCCTGCTCGGCTCCGCCGACACCTTCGTCCTCGGCACCCGCCTCCTGCACTGGACACCCGACGACTACGAACGCTGGCTGCTCGCCACTTGGACCGTCATGTTGCGGCCGGAAACCACGCAACACCGGAGCAGCCGCGCCCCCGACTGACCGCTTCCGAGAGAACCAACCTTCGGGTCGTTACAGCCCCCTGACGGCTTGGCTAGGCATCTCACAAGTTATCGACGCAAGCCGCGTTGGCCACGCAGTCGTACATCCCTCGCCAGTTCCGATCCACAGACCATCGCCGGCAACATCCTCATGTTCTGTCCCGGTCACTGATCCTTGGAGCCGCTTTCGAGCCTCAACCATTGGGCCGGAGTCTGGCCGTTCGGAAGGTTCACCGCAGGGGTGGCCCGTCGACCGGGTGAATGCCGTAGCGGGCGCTCAGCTCGTGAAAGAACCCGGGATCGGGTGGGCCGTCAAGGGCGTCGAAATACGCCGCCTGCTCCTCGAACATGTCCTCCAGTCCCGGAGGGTTCAGGAGGCCGACCCCCCGGACCTCCTCCTCACCGAGATTCTCGAAGACGTGCGGTACCCCGCGCGGCATGAACACGAAGCACCCCGGCCCGGCCTCGAAACGCTGGTCTCCCACCTCCAAGGTCAACGTCCCAGCGAAGACGTAGACGCCCTCGTCCTCGCGCGTGTGCACGTGTCGTCCTGGGCCAGGAGTCCCCGGAGGGATCCTCGCCTCACCCAACGACATCCCCCCGGTCCGCTGGTGGTGGACCACCACCCGCCACGGACGGTCCCGCTCTTGAGGGGGGTTCACCATGAAGGGCTCATAGTCGGGCATCGCCTTCACCTCCGCGGACACTGTCCCATCGCAGAACCCGCGCGTCGACCCCCGGCTACAGCCGACCGACAGGCCCAGCCTTACGCCGGTCGGCCGGGGAGAGAACGGATCGCGGGCGCCCTGCTCTGACCGTTACCCCTCCTTGCCCGGTTCACGGCCGGGACCGAACATCCGGAATTGCCGCCGTCGGGACGCCCCGGGTTCGTTGGGCAGGGTGCTTAAACGTCGGCTTCGATGGCGAAGGTATTGCCGTCCGGGTCTTGAAACCAGGCAATGCGTCCACCGCCCGCCCTGTCAGTGATGCCTTTAACGTCGTGGTCCAACTCGTCGTACCTAAGGAACTCGACGCCAGCTGCTGTCAGCTCGGCGACGATTTGGTCGAGATCCTCGACATACCACGTAGCCATCGTCGCCTGTGACTTGCCGGCCGTCTCAGACTGGAAAACGGTGAAGGCTGAACCCCCACCAGATCCGTAGACGCGCCCACCGTCCGCGATGTTGGCGCTGGGGCCGGACTGCACCACAGGAAGACCAACAGTGCCCTCGTAGAAGTCCGCAGCCCGGTGGATGTCACTGACCGCGATTGACGCTCGCACCGTGAAGTCGCTTAGAGGCACCGGCCGAACCTAGCGGACCGCGACGGCGGCCCGGGGTACTGAACGTCCGACTCTGCCGCGTTGAGGGCGGCTACGCTCGCCCGGATCTGCCGCTGGCCGAGCGGTCGCTCACCGGCAGTCGGTCGGTTTGCTGGGATGGGCTCGGGGCCCCTGTCCCTGACGTCATCGACGATGATGAGACCGTGAACAGAGGCCCTTCGCGACGCCTCCGTCGACTGATCGACGCCGGTCGCCTCTCGGACGAACTGCTGGCGATGACGGACCGGGAGGCGGACCTTCTCGAGCACCCGTACATCGGCCTGGAGCATGTCGAGTTAGCGCGACTGCGCCTGGCGGGGAAGGCGACGGAAAGACGAGCGTTGCTGACCCACTTGACCAAAGGGGTCCGCCGGCGGTGGTGGCGGCCGCTCGGACCACGTTCGGCGTTCCGTCCCCCCGGCCTTGGACAAGCGCGTGCCGCCCGTCGAGCCGCTGAGGAAGACGAGCGTCGATCGCACTGACCTAGCCGCTGTCGGGGCGGAGTCCGGCCATGCCGCATTGAGCGCTCGCTCAGTCCGCGGTCCAGGGCTCCCACCAGGTTGATGTCAGATTGGTTGCGGGACCTCGGCGTTCGGGCTGAAGCGGTCCGGTCGCGCGCACTCGGCTTGCGCCGCCCGGCAACACGATCACCCAGTCGCCGTTCGCGGGGGCGCCGTTCCACCCCGCCCAGCACACGGAATTGACCGCTTCCCCCCCGGGCGGAGGGTCTACGTAGCCTGGACGCCGCATTTCAGCGGTCACGATGCAGTCGGCACCGAGAGGACTTCCATCAGCGCCGCCGAGAGGCTGCAGATCCGGCTTGCCAGCAATGCGGACCGGATGACGGGCCGTGTTACGAGCTCGCAGGACACCGATGAGCATCCCCGAGGGATCGATGCGCCAAGCCAGGGATATTGCCAGGTCGGCTGGGGAAGCATCCTGGGTCCCGGCCATACATCCGATCATGCCGGTCCGCGCGTGACGGGCGCGCTGCCGCGGACGCCAGCTCCGGAACCCCGCTTAGCGCACGACCCTGCAGATCTACCCCGTCGTCCCAGGAACCGCGGGGCGCCGCCAGGCCATAGGTCCCCCCGTGGATCATTGCCCCGTCGTCCCAGCAGGAGCCTCGCATCTGGGTGCCTCAAAAGGGATCCCTTTTGAACCCCCGGCGACACGCCCGTCAGAACTCGTTTCAAAACCCGTGTCCAGAACTCTTGAGCCTCCACCACGTTTCATTGGCATGGTGGAAGCCTCAAGGTCATGCCAGTGATCGGGTACGCGAGGGTGTCGTTGGACGAGCAGAACCCTGACCTTCAAGTCCGGGCCCTGCAGGCGGCGGGTGCGGAGGAGATCTACGTCGACTACGCTACCGGTGCCACCATGGTCCGACAGCAGCTCACCACCGCGCTTGAGGCGGTGGCCGCCGGTGACGTGTTCATGATGTGGCGGATTGACCGTCTCGGTCGGTCGTTGACCGACCTCGTCACTCAGGTCAATCTGTTGGCGTCGCGGGACGTAGAGTTTCGCAGCCTGAACGAGTCGATCGACACCACCACCCCTGGGGGTCGGTTGGTGTTTCACGTCTTTGCAGCCGTCGCACAGTTTGAGCGTGAACTTCTTGTCGATCGGACCAAGGCTGGCCTGGCCGCCGCCAGGGCCTCCGGCAAGCCGATCGGGCGTCCAAGGCTGGTCACCCCGGAACGAGCAGTCCTCGCGCGAGAGCTCCGGCTGCGCGGGGCCACCCTTCAGGCGATAGCGAAGCAGCTGCGTGTCTCACCAGCCAGTGTCATCCGGCTTCTTCAAATGGGGCAGGAGGCGGTTCCGACACCTACCGCCGGCGAAGTTCATCCGTCCATCGTCTCGACGATCTCACCGTGAGCTCCCTCAACGCGGCTAGTTCCGGACGAGCGCAGCCGTCCTTCACGCTGATGAGGGAGCGGTCCACTGACAGCACGCGATCGGGCACACTTACTGTTGGTGACAGCCTGAAAGAAAGTGGGCACCTGACCCACCTCAGCGGGTCGCTCACTCACTTGGTCCTGCGGAGCCACCAGCTGGTGCCGAGGACGGCACCGAAAGTGATGGCGAAGATGAGCACAGCCTCAGCCCAGTTCATAAGGAGTAAACGTACGCCCGAGCGAGGGGCTCCATAGAACCGCACGCGGCGCGGCAAAGATGCTGGCGAGCGTCACCGCCCTCCGCGGCATAGGAAGGGGGTCCCCCCTCCCGACAGCGGCTAGTTCCGGACGTCAGCGGCAGGGTGAGGCGGTCGCAAACGGCGCTGGCTCCATGCGCGTGGCGACGTCCAGTTCAAATCGCGGAACCGGTGCAGGGATCGAGGCCGCGCTCGAGGCCGGGGCAGGACGAGGGCGGCGAGGCACCATCGACCCCTGAGAGCCGCCGCGTCCCGGGTAAATCAACAGGCCAGAGACCCGGTCTGGCACAGCGTCCAGCGCGGCCCGGACCACCGGCAGGTCGCGGAACCGCAACCAGTGACTCTCATCACCGAAGCCCAGCTCCAACGCGACGCCCCACGGTTGCAGGGTCCAGCGCCAGTCGCTCACCAGATTGGTGTGCGCCGCTTCGACTAGGGCGTCACCGTAGGCATTCCGCCAGCGCAGGGCGGACAGCTCGCCGTCAAGCACCTCGACGGTCCAGTACTCCACATCGACAGGGTGCGCCGGTCCGCGGCCGCCGTCAAGAGCCGCGGTCAGCGGCAAAAATGTCGGCCCAGCGTGGCCGTCCTCAGCGCGGGAAAGGCGGACGGGCAGCGTGTTCCCAGTGCGGCTACTTGTTTGATGGGCGTCATGACCGTTGCCCGGCCGGGTTGCGGTTTAGGTGTCTGGGGTTGTCGCTCTCAGCGCGGCTGCTCACTTGGGTGAACCGCCCCGGTGAGTCCGGGGACTCAGGGGTGTGAGAGCTCAGCGGTCTGCTGGGCTCCGTCTTGAGCGTAGTAGGCGGCCTCGAGCTCGGCGGGTGGGATGTCGCCGCAGTACTCGTAGAGGCGCCTGTGGTTATACCAGTCGACCCATTCCGCGGTCGCGAGCTCGACCTGTTCCACGGTCCGCCAGGGACCCTGCTTCTTGATCAGCTCGGTCTTGTAGAGGCCGTTGATCGTCTCGGCGAGGGCGTTGTCGTACGAATCGCCCACGCTGCCAACGGAAGCAGTGACCCCGACCTCGGCGAGGCGTTCGCTGAACTTAATCGACGTGTACTGGCTGCCCCTGTCGGTATGATGGATCAGCCCGGTCAGATCCGTTGCCCCACAACGGTTTCTGGTCCAAACCGCCTGCTCGAGCGCGTCCAGAACGAGTTGGCTACTCATCGAGGCGCCGGAGCGCCAACCCAGAATCCGGCGCGCGTAGGCGTCGATGACGAACGCGACGTACACCCAACCCGACCAGCTCGAGACATAAGTGATGTCGGCCACCCACAGCACGTTCGGCGCGACTGAGCCAAAGTCCCGGCACACCAGATCCGCGGCCCGATCCACGCCCTGCCCAGCGATCGTGGTGCGCTTGACCTTGCCCCGGACTGCGCCCACCAGGCCCTGCCCGCGCATCAGCCGCTCCACCGTGCAACGAGCCACCGCGAAACCCTCCCGGTTCAGCTGGAGCCACACCTTCCGCGCCCCGTACACGCCGTAGTTCTCGGCGTGGACCCGACGGATCTCGTTGACCAACACCGCATCCGCCCAGTCACGGGCCGTGGCGGGCTTGTTCACCAGCTCGTAGTACGTCGACGGGGCAATCGGCAGGCCGTGCTCGGTCAGCACCCTACAGATCGGCTCGACACCCCACCGCAGGCCACCGGCATCCCGGTGGCCCGCGTGCACGCGGACGAAGTCCACGATCAACGGGAGGGCCGGTCGAGCTCGGCTCCGAAGAAAGCCGCGGCAGCCTTCAAGATGCCGTTCGCCCGCTTCAGCTCGGCGTTCTCCCGTTTGAGCCGGCGCGTCTCCGCTGACTCCTCGCTGGTGACTCCCGGCCGGGAACCATCATCGACCTCCGCCCGGCGCACCCACTTGCGGACCGTCTCCGGCGTCCCGACCCCAAGCAACTCCGACACCTTCGCCATCGCCGCCCACTCCGAGTCGTGATCGGCTCGGACCTCGGCGACCATCCGCACCGCCCGCTCCCGCAACTCCGCCGGATACCGCTTCCTCGAATCTCCTGGCATGACTCCAACCTTCCCAACAATCGGAGTCTCCGGACATCCCGGGGCGGTTCACAAACGGGAGAACGCCGAGCTGAAGAGGGCGAACGGGATCCTGAAGGCTGCCGCGGCTTTCTTCGGAGCCGAGCTCGACCGGCCCTCCCGCTGATCGTGGAGTTCATCCGCGTCCACGCAGGCCACCGGGACCCCGGTGGTCTGCGGTGGGGTGTCGAGCCGATCTGCGCTGTGCTGAGCGAGCACGGGCTGCGGATCGCCCCGTCGACGTACTACGAGCACGTCAACCGTCAACC
Source organism: Lapillicoccus sp. (assembly GCA_965277795.1). Classification (GTDB taxonomy): domain Bacteria; phylum Actinomycetota; class Actinomycetes; order Actinomycetales; family Dermatophilaceae; genus Lapillicoccus. Next base: position 823,900 of record OZ255840.1, on the reverse strand, counting down.
GTCTGCCCGGGAGCGATCTGATGTGCTGCTGCTGGCGGAGATCCGTCGAGTGCACCGCGACAACTACGGCGTGTACGGTGCCCGGAAGGTGTGGCTGGCGTTGAACCGGGAGGGCTACAGGGTGGCCCGGTGCACGGTGGAGCGGCTGATGCACGCCGACGGCCTAGCCGGTGCGGTGCGAGGCAAGGTCAAGCGGACCACGATCGCCGATCCGGCCGCTGAACGGGCTCGGGACCTCGTCTGCCGGGACTTCGCCCCGGCCGCCCCGAACACCTTGTGGGTCGCGGACATCACCTACGTCTCGACCTGGTCAGGATGGGTGTACGTCGCGTTCGTGATCGACGCCTACTCTCGTCGGATCGTCGGTTGGCGTACCGCCACCACGATGACCACCTCGATCGTGCTGGACGCTCTCGAGCAGGCCGTCTGGGTTCGGGGTCGTTCTGGGACAACGGATCTGACCGGGCTGGTGCATCACAACGACCGCGGGTCGCAGTACACCTCGATCCGGTTCAGCGAACGGCTGGCCGAGGCTGGGATCGCGGGTTCGGTTGGCAGCAAGGGTGATTCGTATGACAACGCCCTGGCTGAAAGCACGAACGGGCTGTACAAGACCGAGCTGATCAAGCCACAGGCGCCCTGGAAGGCCGTCGACCAGGTCGAGCTGGGCACGGCCGAGTACGTCGACTGGTTCAATCATCGCCGGCTCCACGGCTACTGCGGCGACATCCCACCGGCCGAGCTTGAGGCCGCCTACTACGCTCAACACCGAGCCCAGCCAACCGCTGAGCTCTCACACCAGTAAGTCTCCGGACTCACCGAGGCGGTTCACAGGGTCCTTCCGCTTCCTACTTGGATCGAGGGTCGGTGTCACGAAGGGGCCGAAAGGGTGTTGAGAACTCTGCCTCCTTATCAGGCTGGCATCGTGTCTTGCGTTTTCTCGTCCCTCGTTCACCCGGACTTGCTGCTGTGCTCGAGGGCTTCAGCCCCAACCCCTTCAACGCGGGTTGTTCGCCGGACACGGGCCCAACTCCGTCGTCAACGGCGCCGCTGAGGCATCCTGTGTCCCATGGTTTGTGATTGTGTTGTAGTGGGTGCCGGGCCGGCTGGAGTGACGGTCAGCCGCCTCTTACGCGACGCCGGCGTCGAGCACGTTGTCCTTGAGCGAGCCAACGTCGCTCAGACGCTGTTGAGCCAGCGCTGGGACTCGTTCATGCTCAACACGCCGGGCAGCATGAACGTGCTCCTGGGCGACGTCGGCCCGCTGCATTACTCGTCACTGCCTGAGACCATCGCCCTGCTGCGTCAGCAGGCCGCCGGTCTCCCGATCCGGACGCATACCCCGGTCACCTCGGTGCGCCGCGACGGTGACACGTTCCTGCTCGCGACGCCCGGCGAGGAGCTGTCGGCGCGGACGGTCATCGTCGCCTCCGGAGCCAAGAACGTCCCGCGCCGGCCGGAGCAGGCCCGCCACCTGCACCTCACCTCGCTGCACACCGCCGAGTACCGTTCGCCCGCAACGCTTCCCGCAGGTGCGGTCCTGGTCATCGGCGGCGGCCAGTCTGGCGGGCAGATCGCGCACGACCTGGTCAGTGCGGGGCGCGAGGTGTGGCTCGCCGCCAGCCAGGTGGGCCGGTATCCCGCGCAGTACCGCGGAAGGGCCCTGATCGAATGGCACGTCGACTGCGGGTTCTGGGACCAGCGGCTGGAGGACCTGCCCGATGCCCACGCCGCACGTAACCCAACCCCGCTGCTCGGTGGCGACGGTACGGAGCTCGGGCTGCCACTGCTGTCTGGGCTCGGGGTCCGGCTGCTCGGACGGCTGGTCGAGGTGGACGGCAGCCGGTTCGGCTTCGCCGGCGACGTGAGCGAGTGGGTCCGGTACGGGGACTCGACGGCGCAGGGCTACGAACAGATGGTCGACGGCCACATCGCTGCCCGCGGGCTCATGGCCGAGCCCGCCGCCCCGGACCGGGGCCGTGGTCCAGCCGACATCGACGGCCGCGGCAGCCTCGACGTGGACGACGAGGGCATCACCGCCGTGATCTGGGCAACCGGTTTCGGCGGCGACTTCTCCTACCTTGACCCGCTGGGGCTCCCCCTCGCGCACCGCTATGGTCCACCGCTACTCGACGGGAACGGCGGGGCGGTGAGTATGCCCGCACTCCGCTTCGTCGGAGTGGACTGGCAGTCGACCCGCTCCTCAGCGATCCTGCGCGGGATCCTGCCGGACGCCGCCACCGCCGTGGCCGCGGTCACCGCCGAGCTCAGCATCAGAACGCCGCAACGCATGCGTTGATCACCGACCTACTGAGATGGAATCAACCAGAGTCACGGCCCCCCGGCCGGCGAGCCATGCTCCCCTCCCGGGAAGCGACACCTCGAACGACTCGACCAGACATCGCCGCCGCGAACGCAACAAGTCAGATGTACGCCTCAGACTGGCGGTAGCGTCCGTCTACGTCCGTCATGCATGATCACCGGTAACCGGCCCGCCCTAACTGCCCTCGTCGACCGAACCTGGAGCCCAAGGCGGCCGTTCTCATCGGCGTCCAGACTCAGGCATTCGCGATACCAGGCGCTCAGGGCCTGCGGGTCGGCACCCCGGATAAAGTACCCACCGATTCCGAGCACACGTTCCATGTGGCCAGTTTGCTAGAGCAGCAAGCCGGCACGGCCGGCATCGCACCGAGACCCGCTCCACCACTTCGTCCCGAGACCGCCCCGAGGGAGCTGCGATTAGACCCAAGACCGTCCGATGCCTGGATCTGCCACGAACAGGGCGACAACCATGAGCGGAGTCGACCCTCCGCTCCAGCAGTACCGCCCCCCTCCCTGTCAGGCTGTAGTGAGACACCCCGGAGCCCCCGGGTCCACCGTGGAGGGTGGTGACAGGAGACAGTTTCGTGAGCAGCAACAATCCAGTTCTTCCCGGTGCCGGTGACCATTCCGGGCCTGGCTCGGAAGAGGTAGTGGATCCGGCGCCCCGTCCGGTCCGGCGTTCGTTCACCGCGGCCTACCGGGCCCAGGTCGTGGCCGAGTACGAGGCGGCACCGCACGGCAGCAAGGCTGCGGTGTTACGCCGTGAGGGCCTCTACCAGTCCCAGATCCGGGAATGGACACACGCGCGGGACGCAGTGACCCGGGGCGCGGCGCCCCCACGACGACCGCATCGGCCAGCCCAGGGATCGGCAGGTGGGAAGAACGATCCTGCCCGCCTGCGGGCCGAGAACCAGCGGCTGACCCGCGAACTGGCGAAGTCGGCGGCGGTGGTGGAGATCATGGGAAAACTGCAAGGGCTCTTGGAGCACATCTCCGAGAGCACGGGCACGCAGACGTCGTCGAGGAGGCGATGAGCGCGGCGTTCACCGAGCTGCGTGCCGCGGCGGTGCCGGTCAACCGGTCATGCGCGCTGCTCGGCCGGCCCCGGGCCACCCACTACCGCCAGGCCCGCGGGCCGGTGCACGGTCCACGACCGGCGCGGCTGGTGCCCGAGAACGGGCAGGCGCTGACGACGGCCGAGCGGGCTGCGGTGCTGACGCTGATCAACACCGCGGCCTACGCGGACCTGTCGATCGGCCAGATCTGGGCGCGAGAGCTCGACGAGGGCCGCTACTGGTGCTCGATGTCCACGATGTATCGGATCGCCCGCCACGCCGGGCAGAGCCGGGAACGGCGGCGGCTGGCGACCCACCCGGCCAAGGTCAAACCCGAACTGCTGGCCGACGGCCCGTCGCAGGTGTGGACGTGGGACATCACCAAGCTCCGTGGACCGGCCAAGGGGATCTTCTACCAGCTGTACGTGCTGATCGACATCTACTCCCGGTTCAACCCGTCCTGGATCATCTCCCCGGTCGAGGACTCCGGGCTGGCGGCCGACTTCATCGCCGAGGCCATCGACCGCAACGGCGCCGCCCCGCACACCGTGCACGCCGACCGCGGCACCTCGATGACCTCCAAACCCGTCTCGGCGTTGCTCGCCGACCTCGGCGTGACCCGCTCCCACTCACGGCCTCGGGTCAGCAACGACAATCCGTTCTCCGAGGCGCAGTTCAAGACCCTGAAGTACCTGCCCGAGTTCCCCAGGGCCTTCGCCTCACTGGCTCACGCCCGCGAGTTCTGCGCCGGCTTCTTCCACGAGTACAACTACATCCACCGGCACTCCGGGATCGCCTGGCACACCCCCGCCTCGGTCCACTTCGGCACCGCCGACGCCATCGACCAGCACCGGCAGAACACCCTCACCGCCGCCTACCACGCCCACCCCGAACGGTTCGGCCACCGACCACACCCACCGCTGATGCCAACCCAATCCTGGATCAACCAGCCGCAGATCGAACCCCAAATGAACTGACCGCAACTGTCTCAGTTGACTTGACAGATTCCGCCCTGTGCCGCGGCCCAGGGGGTGTGTCCGATGAACGGTGTTTCTGGCATTTGATTTTCAGAGGGTTTCGGCGGCCGGCATGCGGTCGGCGAAGGTGACAGCGAAAGCGTTCAACGCGGGCTTCCACCGCATAGTCCATCGTGCCTGCCCAGTGCCCTTGGGGTCCAGCCCGCGGGTGACCAGGTACAGACATTTGAGCGCGGCCTGCTCGGTGGGGAAATGACCCCGAGCCCCCACGGCCCGGCGGTACCGGGCATTCAGTGACTCAATCGCGTTCGTAGAGAACAAGACCCGCCTGATCTCGACGTCATAGGCGAGGAACGGGGTGAACTCCTCCCACGCCGCCCGCCACAGCCTCGGGATCGCCGGGTACGGCTTACCCCACTTCTCCCCCAGAGGGGGGACCCCCACTCCATCTCCTCGAACGCCGCCCACGCCGCGTCGACACTGGGTGCGGTGTAGATCGCCCGTAGGTCCTTCGCGAGCAGGTCCCAGTACTTACGCGAGGCGTACCGCAGCGTGGCCCGGATCAGGTGGATCACGCACGCCTGCACGATCGCTGCCGGGAACACCGCGTTGACGCTGTCCGGGAGGCCCTTGAGTCCGTCACAGACCACGAAGAACACATCGGCCACACCCCGGTTCTTCAGGTCCGCCAGGACGTTCATCCAGAACTTCGCCGACTCCCCACCACCTTTCCCGGCCCACAGCCCGAGCACGTCCCGGTGACCGGCCAGGTCGACCCCGATCGCGGCGTAGAACGGCTGGTTACCGACCTGCCCATCGCGGACCTTGACGTAGATCGCGTCGATGAAGATCGCCGCGTAGACGCCCTGCAGAGGCCGTGACGCCCACGACTGCATCTCCTCCACGACCTTGTCGGTGATCCGCGAGATGGTGTCCTTGGAGATCGACGCGCCGTACACCTCAGCGAAGTGCGCGGAGATCTCACCAGTGGTCAACCCCTTGGCATACAACGAGATTGCCACCGCATCCACGTCGTTGAGCCGCCGCTGCCGCTTCTTGACAATCACCGGGGCGAACGTGCCGGCCCGGTCCCGAGGCACCTCGATCGTCACCTGTCCGGCGGCGTCGGTCAACACCGTCTTGGGCCGGGACCCGTTGCGGACGTTGCCGTCATCGGCCGCGGTGGCGTGGTGCTTCTCGTGGCCCAGGTGCTCAGTCATCTCCTCCTCCAAAGCGGCCTGCAGCACCGTGGCCGTAATCGTCTTCAACAGCCCGCCCGGACCGGTCAGCTCCTCCCCACGAGCGCGGGTGGCCTTGACCAGCTCGCGCACGGCGGCCCGCTCAGCCTCACCCGGTGTGGTGGTCTTCTTCGCTTCCTTGGGCATCGAACTCATGCCCTTGAGTTTCTCGGTCATCGGTGACCAGCCTTCCTCGCCGACTCCGTCGGCGTGTTGGGGCCAGAAACACCGTTTGGCTGACAGTCCCGCCCAGGGTGACTAGGAGAGCGAAATTCTCGCTTGAGGCGTCTCGGTGATTGGACCCACTGAATGTTCGCCACTGTCGGGACTCCAGGGTCCTCACCCGTCGACAACGGGACACCCCACGACCATCCACGCGAGGAGGTGCGGGTCGAGAGTTTGGCAGTGTGGCGTCCCGTTGGGCGCCGAGTCCGTCGAGGTCCTTCGTTAAAAAGGCCCGCGCCGCGACCTCGAAGACGACGTCGGCGACGCCGGCGACGTCGGAGAAGCCGACCTCGCGTAGGCGATGCACGTCGCACGGCGCAGGATCCTCGGGTCTGTCCGACGAACGGATGCCGTTTGGCGTACAGACCCGACGTTGCCCCAATGGCCACACTTGCATGGTGGGGTGACCACCCGCGTCTGTCCGACCACGATTGCGGTCATCGGGTGAGGAGGCGAAGAGTTGTGCTGCGCCGCTAATGGAGGCGCTTCTGCCAGTTCTGTACCCGCGGGTGGTGAACGTCTTCCATGGTGCGGCGCGCTGCATGGACTTGGTGCGGCAGTCGGCCCGCTGGCAAGGCGCCGAACCGGCGACCGCCATGGTTTGCCGGCATCTGTCTGCCGTTCCAGCACCCACGGGTTTGCCGGAGGGGCTGTCGCTTCGCCGTGTTCGCCGCGTGCCCAGCGACCCGGATGACGGTGTGACGTTAGAGCAAGCCGCACAAGCGTGCCTGAACGCCGACCCGCAGATGGCTGCAGTCCCTCTGCCGGGCTTCCTCAGCTATTTGCGGTCCCTACCGCCGACGACCCAACTCTTGGCAGCGGTCGATGCTCAAAGAGTGGTGCGCGCGACCGCCGGCTGCAGCGCTCAAGACGCCGACGCCAGTGCCTTCTTCGTCAACACCGACCCGCAATGGCGGGGCAAGGGTGTGGCCACGGCCATGACGGCTTTCGCTCTTGCCTGGGGGTATCGGTCGGGTGCTCGGATGGCCAGCCTGGACGCCAGCTCGGCAGGACTGGCCATCTATGTCCGGCTTGGTTTCGAGCCCGTCAGCCCCACCACTCTCTTCTCCCGCTTGGCAGCGTGAACTCACCTCTCCGACGTGATTGATCCCCTGCGTGTCACCCGCGGACCCTCCGTCTCGGCTCGCGTGACCGGCGCCATCCCGAAGTAGTTCTTCCTGGCGCGGGTGTCGGCGCACCGGCCTGGAGCGTCTCCGAACTCGGCAAGCACCCGGGCACCGGTTTCTCGCGCAGGTGCCGATGCCCCTGAGGGGATGGCGAGCTCGATCGGTCGTCGCAACACCCATTCTGAAGTGTGGTGTGGCCGGGGATGGCCACGGGTGACACGAAACTGAGGCTGGGACACGGCGGTGACACGAAAGTGGATTATCTGGAGCCCACACGCGAAACAGTGCTCTGACCTGCGCACTTGCGTCAGAGACATGTCTTCGACGCAGCTCGGGCACGCCGTCTCATGAGCCAAAAGCGCTGCAGAACAACGAAGTTGGTCAGTCCTCCCGTCGTAGACACGCTCCAGATAACGTGTCGCTGACGCACCCAATCAGACCCGTGAGCTACGTCAGACACAGCCCTTGGAGGGCTCCAGATAAATTGAGAAGGGGACATGAAATCCGACTTCCTAGAAGCGCATGTAGGTTGCGCGCGATCTGTCGCAGGCGCGGCCCGTTGACCAGCGACGCTACAAGTTGGTGTGAAGGCCGCCGTCTCACTACCTTGTCCAAAACCTCAGCGCGGACCCGTCCTAGCCGTCTTCGGCAAGCGCCGTCGTTCCTGGGAAGCCTTGCCGGTCAACCCGCCGACGTCGGCCAGGTGCAGTGCCAGATCTGGTGGCGCCGGATGAGGGGAAACCCGACGGAGTGCGGTAGCGGTGATCCCCAGACTTGAGATCCGTTGCCGCAGAGGCCGGGGATGCCAGCGGTCGTCCGCCGGTGACACGAACCCTTCGGCTCGTGTCAATGGCCAAGTTCAGGTCCCCGTTGGTGGCCAAGTGAAAGTCCCCAACCCTTGCGGTGATGTTCAGGGGGTGAGGCGACCTCCTGTCCGGTTTTTGGCGTCGAGCATGCGGTAGGACTGGCCGCTGGTGACCACGGTGGTGGCGTGGTGCAGGAGCCGGTCGAGGAGGCTGACGGCGGTGGTGTGCTCGGGCAGGAACCGGCCCCAGTCCTCGAACGACCAGTGCGAAGCGATGGCCAGGGATCGGCGCTCGTAAGCGGCTGCGACGAGGCGGAACAGCAGCTGGGTGCCGGTGTCGTCGAGCGGGGCGAACCCGACCTCGTCGACGAGCAGGACGTCGTGGCGTAGCAGGGTCTCGATGGTCTTGCCGACGCTGTTGTCCGCGAGTCCTCGGTAGAGGGTTTCGACGAGGTCGGCTGCGGCGGCGTACTTGACCTTGTACCCAGCATCGACGGCGGCATGCCCGAGGGCGATGAGGGTGTGCGACTTGCCGGTGCCGGCCGGGCCGATCAGGGCCAGGTTCTCCCGGGCTGGGATCCACTCCAACGACGTGAGGTACGCCCACGTCGGCGGCGGGATCGAGGACGCCGCGACGTCGAACTCCTCGACCGTCTTCCTCACAGGGAACGTCGCGGCCTTGAGCCGGGCGGCGGTGTTGGAGGCGTCACGGGAGGCGACCTCGGCCTCGATCAGGGTCCTCAGGATCTCTTCGGGGGTCCAGCGTTGGGTCTTCGCGGTCAGCAGCAGCTCGGGGGCGAGCTGACGGATCGTGGACAGCTTGAGCCGTCGCAGTCCCGCGGCGAGGTCGGCCGGCAGCTCGGGCGGGGTCTTGGCGGTCACGACGACACCGCCGCTCGGCCGGGAACCGTTACTGCCGTTGAGTGTTGAGGTTGGGACGCGGGTGTGTAGTCGCTCAGTGGGCGACCTGAGGTGACGGGCAGGTCGATCACGAGAGCGTCGCCAGCGGGTCGAGGGTGCGGGGTCCCGGTGCCGGCGGCGAGGATGGAACGGACGTCCGCTGCACGCCACCGACAGAACGCGGTGGCCCGCTCGAGCGCGGCGATGAACACTGTCTCGCCGTGGGCGGCAGCCATCGTGTTGAGCTCGGCCAGTTCGGGTCCGAGGCGGGTGTGTCCGGCGGCGGCAGCCCCGACGATGAAGGCTTCCGCGGCCGGTCCGAGCCCGCAGAACTGTTTCTCCGCGGCCGTTTTCGGTCGTACCGACCGACGCGGTGCCAGGCGGGGGCCGCCGTAATGCTCATCGAGGATCGAGGCCTCACCCGGCGCGACGAGTGGGTGCTGCGCGTGGACCTCGCCCGTGGCGGGGTCGAGGATGCTCACGCGCGGTCCGTCGGCCACGATCGCGACGGTGGCCCCGCGCAGCCGCGTCGGGACGGAGTACCGGGCGGAGCCGAGCCGGATCGTGGACATCTTGTCGACCTTGCGGGTCACCGGCGGCGGGCCGATACTCGGCCGCAGCGACGGCAACGGGCTCAGCAGCTCCCGCTCCCGGGTGAGCCGCTCGGCCGGGACAGCGCACGTCTCACTGTGCACGGCCGCGTTGACCTGCGCGCACCAGGCCGCAGCCTGCGCGTTCGCGGCCGGCAGGTCAGCCAGCACCATTGCGCTCACACGGGATTCGTCGATCGAGGCACTCTCGTGCATGGCGAGGTCAAGCATCAACGGCCGCAGCAGGTCGTCCTTGCCGTACCCGACGAGGTTCTCGACCACGCCCTTCGACTCGGGGTCGTGGGCCTCACAAAAGTCAGGTCGGAAACGGTAGTGGGTGGCCAACCGCACGAGATCCGGGGTCGGGACGACCCGGTTCGCGACGACCCCGCCCTTCAGGCAGCCCATCCGGTCGGTCAGCACCACGCCCGGGACCCCACCGAGGACCTCGAAGCACTCCGCCAGCAGCCGCAGCGTGGTGTCCTGCTTCTCGTCGGCGGCGAACCGCACGAACCGCACCCTCGACCACGCGAGCACCGCGCAGAAGACGTGGACGCCGGCGATGACACCCCAGTCGATGACCAGGTGCTCACCCGGCGCCCACACCGCCGGGCGTCGGGCATGCCCGTTGACGCGCCGGTACCGGCGTCTCTCCGCCGCGACGAGGCGCCGGAAGTTGCGGTCCGACCCGGCGTACCCCGCCGCCCGCGCCTTCGGCAGCAGCCGCTTCGCGCTGACCCGGCCCTTCCCGGCGCTGACCGCGTCCGCGACCAGGACCCGGACGACTTCGTAATTGCTCGGACGCGGGCTCTTGACCGGACGTGCTCGTCCTGTCTCGGTAACGACCGTCCGCTCGATGACGCGCTTGACGGTCTTGTGGGTGGTGCCGCAGATCTCCGCAGCGCCACGGTAGGAGCCCACCAGCTGGTAGGCGGCAACAATGTCCATCTCTTCCCTCATGCTCTTCAATGGAGCTCTCCCTGGGCGGTGGCAGTGGCTTGGCTAGACACCGCCACCGTCCACCGCTCAGGGGCTCACGCTCCGGATCGACACGACTCCTCGAGCAAGGGGTGGGGACTTTCACTTGGCCACCGGCGGGGACCTCACCTGGCCACCAGTGGGGACTTTCTCATGGCCATGGACAGCTCGGACACGCCGGTGACCCGACACCAGGTTATCTAGAGTGGAACTGCGTAATGCTCTCTGCCACAACGTGTTCCGCGTCATAGATTTGTCCCGAACGTGTTGAGGCGGTTGGGAAATGCAACCGCCCAATGCACTTGGTGAGGCCCAAGGTCGCGACCCCTCGGCGGCAGAGCCGGACGGTCCCGGCTCGCCAGAGCTAGTCGACCTGAAGTGCGTGAGCGAGGTAAGCCGCGAGCATGGACAAGTGCTGGCCGGTCAGGTGACGCGGGATTCTGCCACTGGAAGACGAGTCCCTTTCGGGTCCATGAACGGAGATCTCCAGGAGAGAGTCTCCGTGCCAGAAGGTCCGGATCTGTGCGCTCAATTCGCGCCCACCCCAGCGGATCGAGGTCATGCCCTCATCGATCAGCTGCTGGCCGGCGGTTGCAGTCACCGCGGGGTCTACCTGCGGCCTTTGCCGGGCCTCAGTACGGCGGCGGACTGCTTCCGCCTCGGCACGCATCTCCGCTAGCTCCTCGGCGGTAGCCTGTCGGGCGCCGCCCGGGACTCCTGGCCCGAAGACCGCACCGCCGCGGAACATGGCCCCCCTCCGTCGAGTGCGGTCCTGCATGTAGCCCGTGACCGGGTCGATCACCTTGACCATCCATCGCGGCAGATGCACGCGCGCCATTCTCCAGCACGCGAAAGCGGCAGTCGAGGGCCATCCAGAGCTCACAAGTGAGTGCCGCGAGGATACCGGCTCTCGCGGAGGGACCTCGGCACTGGAAGAGCCCGAATTGTCCACACCTGGCGGACTCTTGCAAAGCGCACATCGGCACAATCGAACGTCCCCCGCGGCACTCGCGATCGTTGCGATGCGCCCCCTGGTGCTTGACGAGTCCTAAGGGAGCGGCGGGGAACCGCCCCACCTCTACCATCACCGCATGACGTCAAGGTCCTTCAGATGGCTCGGACCCGGGCTGGCCTTGCTCCTCGTCATGGTCGTCAGCGCTGCCGTATGGCGCGTAGCGCAGGTGCACGGTGAGACAACCGAATGGAGGCTTTGGCCGTCGGCCGCCCCTCCCCGCGTCGGGTTCGATGGACGGCGCTACATCCGTGCGAACCTGGGTCCGGTGTCCATCGAAGGCATGCAGCAAGCCGGTCAGACCTCAGGCGGCGCGCCCATCTATGTCGGACCTCCATCACCGGGTTACGCACGCACCGGGATCGTGGTGCTCGACAACGGCCAAGCTTGGCAGTACAGCCTCTCCGGTGGCCCCTGAGGGGACGGGCCCGATGGGGCAGGCGACAGCGTCGGTGGAGCCAAAGCCTCACGTAGTGGCCGTCGTGCTCGTGGACTGGTAGTGACGATCCGGGCTGCAGATGGGCAGGGCGCGCTGGTTGAGCGGCATGTCGAGGCGTTGGGGTAGGTAGGGACGCAGGCGCGGGACGGCGGGTCTTGGGTCGCCGTCGTCGGGGAGGAGGGCGGTTGCCTCGTCCGCCAGCGCTGATCGGGTGGCGGTCGGGTAGTCGTGTAGTCAGGGCGGGCGCCAGGTCGCGGGTTCGTCCAGCTGCCAGGCGTTGTGCAGTTGGTGCCAGATCCGGTTGGCGTGGTCGTCGGGCAGGGGTTCGGTGGGCTGGCGGGGGTCCTGCAGTAGTGCCTGCCATGGTGGGGGTGCGAGGGTGATGTGTCCGCCGGTGAGGTGTTCCCACAGCCAGGCTTGCTGCTGTGGGGTGAGGTCGCGCCAGTGCGGCCCGAGGCCGCGGCGCACCCGTAGCGGTGTCCGCATCCGGGCGCGTCGCCTGCGGTAGTCGATCGGTGGTGGGGTGTCGGTAACGCTGCTGTCACCAGCCCCAATGGGCGGCGATGATGGTTCGTCATGGAGCATCTGACGGACGACGTGGACGAGATGGTCGAATTCTGGACTTTGCTCGATGAGGACCGAGTCCTGTTGGAGGGCAGGCGAGGCGCCACGGCGTTGGGGTTTGCGCTGCTGCTGAAGCATTACAGCCGGCATGGCCGGTTTCCGCGCGGTCGGGCGGAGGTGCCGGATGGCGTGGTCGAGTTTGTGGCCCGCCAGGTCGCCGTGCCCCCGGCGGACCTCGTCTCCTATGAGTGTCAGCGATCATGAAATTCCCCCGTTGTGAGAGGTTTTCGATCACGTAATTCCCCACCCCCGCCGATCACGCAATTCCCCATGGGGACGACGTGCGTGGCGTCCCGGGTGTGGTCCTCCAACCGAAGCAGGCTCGCGCTCACCGACGAGGTGAGTGAGGGAGCCGATGGCGAGGAGGACGTTTCAGATGATCGACCTGATCGAGATGTACGTGCATTGGGCCGCGGGCCGGTCCCAGGCTCAGATTGCGGACAGCCTGGGGATGGACCGCAAGACGATCCGCAAGTACCTGGCGCCGGTTGCGGCGGCCGGGTTGGTGCCGGGTGGGCCGCCGCTCATGTCGGAGGCGGACTGGCGCGGCCGGGCGGCGGTGTGGTTCCCGCAGGTGGTCGACAAGGGTCTGCGGCAGGTGACGTGGCCGGCGATCGGGTCGCACCGGGACTTCATCACCGGCCAGCTTCAGGCTGGTGTGACGGTGGCTACGATCCATCAGCGGCTGGTCGACGAGCACGGCCTGGAGTGCTCGGTGGCCTCGCTTCGACGGTGGGTGGCAGGCAACCTGCCGGAGGAGGCTCGCCGTGCCCGGGTGCGGGTGCTGCGCCCGGGGGCGGTTGAGCCGGGCAGCGAGGCACAGATCGACTACGGCCGGCTCGGGATGTGGACCGACCCGGAGACCGGGAGCCGGCACACGGTGTGGGCGTTCGTGATGGTGTTGTCCTGCTCCCGGCACATGTTCGTGTGCCCGGTGCTGCGGATGGACCAGGAGGCGTGGACCCGTTGCCACGTGGAGGCATTCGCGTTCTTCGGCGGGGTCCCAGCCCGCCTGGTCCCGGACAACCTCAAGACCGGGGTGGACAAGCCGGACCTGTACGACCCGAAGATCAACCGCTCCTACGCCGAGCTCGCCGCGCACTACGACACCCTGGTCGACCCGGCCAGGGCGTTCAAGCCCAAGGACAAGCCCCGGGTCGAGCGGCCGATGCCGTACGTGCGGGACTCGTACTGGCGGGGCCGGACCTTCACCAGCCTGGAGGCGATGCAGGCCGAGGCCGTCCGGTGGTCCCGTGACGTGGCCGGGACCCGGTCGTCGCGGCCGCTGGACGGGGCCTCGCCGGCGGCAGTGTTCGCTGCCGTGGAGGCCCCCGCGCTGCGGCCGCTGCCATCAACCCCGTTCGTGCTGGCGACCTGGTCCACCGGCAAGGTCGGCCCGGACATCCACGTCAAGGTCGGCCGGTGCCTGTACTCGGTGCCATGGCGGCTGATCGGCCAGCAGGTCCACGCCCGGTCCACCGCGACCATGGTCCAGGTCGTCCACGAGGGTGTCGTGGTCGCCACCCACGTGCGGCGTGAACGGGGCCGGGCCACCACCACCGCGCACTACCCGTCGGAGAAGATCGCCTTCCACATGCGCACCCCGACCTGGTGCCGGCACGCCGCGCAGCAGGTCGGCCCGGCCTGTGCCGCCGTCGTCGGCGACCTACTGGCCGTCAATGCCCTGTTCCGGCTACGCGCCGCCCAAGGCGTGCTGGGGCTGCGCGACAAACACACCCCGGCCCGGCTGGAAGCCGCCTGCGCCAAGGCGATCGCCGTCGGCGACCCCTCCTACCGCACCATCAAGGGCATCCTCATCGCCGGTACCGAAACCACCGACAGCATCGACGCCGCCGACACCGGCATCGACCGGCGGGGCCGTGAGGTCCCCGCGTTCCTACACGGCCCTCAAGCCCTGTTCGCACGCGGCGACGACGACCTCGCACCGGTGCTGGAACTGCCCGGCCACGGCGCGAGCACCAAACCCGTTACTGGCCAACCGAACCGGGCGGTCCGGGCATGAGTGACCACGGCCGCCGCGACCACGACCACGCCCGTCGACACCCGGCCTTCGACGCCGGCCTTGACCAACACCGCCGACCGCGTCGACCCCGCCGAGCACGGCTGACGCCCCTGTCCGTGCTCGAGACTTCCTGCTGCGCGCCCACTTGCCGGGGCGAACCCGCCCGCTGGGCCGCCGCCCTAGTCGAACCCGCCGGCGTCTTGCCAGCCCTCGCCCACACCAACCCAGCCCAGCTACCCACCACCTTGATCGGAGTACCCCAATGACCGTCCTAACCCCCGCCCTGCACGAGACCCTGCGCACCCTGAAGCTGACCGGCATGCTCGACACCCTCGACACCCGGGTGGCCCAGGCCCGGGCCGGGCAGCTCGGGCACCTGGACTTCCTTCAGGTGCTGTGCGAGGACGAGGTCGCCCGCCGCGATTCCGCCGCCCTGACCCGCCGGATCCGGCTGGCCCGGTTCGAGGAACAGGCCACCATCGAATCCTTCGACTTCACCGCCAACCCCAAACTCCCCGCCGCGGCGCTACGCGACCTGGCCGCCCTGCGCTGGCTGGACGCCGGACAGTCCGTCATCCTCTACGGGCCGGTGGGCGTCGGCAAGACCCACATCGCCCAAGCATTGGGACACAACGTGATCCGCCGCGGAGGGCAGGTCCGCTTCCTCAAGACCAGCCGAGTCCTAGCCGACCTCGCCGGCGGCCACGCCGACCGCACCTGGGAACGACGGCTCCGCGAATACACCCGCCCCGCCGTCCTGATCCTGGACGACTTCGCCATCCGCGAGCTGACCGCACCCCAAGCCGACGACCTTTACGAGCTGGTCTCCGAACGAGCCGCCCAAACCCGACCGCTGATCCTGACCTCCAACCGGGCTCCCGCCGACTGGTACGCCCTGTTCCCCAACCCCGTCGTCGCCGAATCACTCCTGGACCGGCTCATCAACACCAGCCACCAGATCCTCATGGACGGACCCAGCTACAGGCCCCGCAAACGACCCCGGCCCGCCGACTCGACATCCACCCACAATCCGGAGTAGACACAACACACGGACCACACCATGGGGAATTACGTGACCGCCACCCCTGGGAATAACGTGATCGTCGACATATGAGTCTGGCAGCACGATCGAGTACCACCGCAGCCAGATCCGTGCCCATCTGGGCTTCCGGGTCGCCACGATCAACGACCAGGAGAAGATGACGGCGTGGCTGGCGACCAACGTGGCCCACGCCGAGCGCCGGCCTGATCGGGTCCGTGAAGAACTGCTCGCCCAGTTCCGGATGGAACAGCTCGAGCCGCCCACCCCTGGACGAGTGCTGCGGATAGTGCGATCGGCGTTACGCACCGCCGAGCAGACGTGGGCACTGCGGATCACGACCCGATTGGACCCGCCGGTGAGGGCCCGCCTGCTGGACCTCATCGCTACGGAGGCTGAGTTCGATGACGGCGACGACCACGACGGAACTCACGAATCTGAGACCGTGCTGGGGTTGATCCGGTCGACGCCAGGGAACGTCAGCCTGGAATCGATGATGACCGAGGTCAGCAAGCTGGAGGCGGCCCGTGCGATCGGTCTACCCGCCGGGATCTTCGCTGACGTGGCGCCGAAGGTGCTGGACGCTTGGCGGGCCAGGGCAGCCGTCGAGGCGCCCTCCCATCTGCGGCGGCACGCCGAGCCACTGACCCTCACGCTCCTGGCCGCGCTGGTCCACCAACGGGAACGGGAGATCACCGACACGCTGGTGGAACTGCTCATCGCCACCGTCCACCGCATCGGCGCTCGTGCCGAGCGCAGGGTCACCGATGAGCTGATCAACGCCTTCAAGCGCGTTTCGGGTAAGGAGAACATCCTCTTCTCGATCGCCGAGGCGGCACTGGAGAAGCCGGACGATGCCGTGCGGGCGGTCGTCTTCCCGGCTGTGACTGGCGGAGAGGCGACTCTGCGGGAGCTGGTCCATGAGTTCAAGACCAAGGGTCCGGTGTATCGGCGCACCGTGCAGACCACGCTGAAGGCCTCTTACACGGGCCACTACCGGCGCGGGCTGATCGCGCTGCTGGAGGTGTTGAAGTTCCGAAGCAACAACACCGCGCACAGACCGGTGATCGACGCGTTGGAGTTGATCGGCCGGTACGCCAAGGCCGGCAACCTGACCTACTTACCGCTCGGGGAGAACGTGCCGGCCCATCGGGGTGCCACCGGGGACTGGTCCGACCTGGTCCACCGGACTGACACGAAGGGTCGGCACCGCGTCGCCCGGATGGTGTACGAGGTCGTCACGTTCCAGGCGCTGCGCGAACAGCTGCGTTGCAAGGAGATCTGGGTGGTCGGTGCCGACTCCTGGCGCAACCCCGACGAGGACCTGCCCGCCGACTTCGAGGACCGGAGAGCCGAGAACTACCGGGAGTTGCGCAAACCGCTGGACCCCGCGGTGTTCATCGATGACCTGCGCGATGAGATGACGGCCGCGCTGGGCGGACTCGATGCGGCGATCCCGGCGCTGGACTGGTTGGACATCACCGACCGCGCCTCAGGGGCGATCAAGCTGACCAAGTACGAGGCGGCACCCGAACCGCGCAACCTGCGACGCATCAAGGATGAGGTACGTCGGCGCTGGGGAACTGTCACGCTGATCGACATCCTCAAGGAGGCGGTCCTGCGCACCGGATGTTTGAACCAGATCAGCGCCGTGGCAGGCAGCGGCACGTTGCCGGTCGAGGTGCTGTCCGAGCGGCTGATGCTGGCCATCTACGCCTACGGCACCAACACCGGTATCCGGGCGGTGGCCGCCGGCGGTGGCCACGGGCACAGCGAGGACGAGCTCCGCTACGTGCGACGGCGCTACCTGACCCGTGACACAGCTGCAGCGGTCGCGATCGGCATCGCCAACGCCACCTTCGCGGCCAGGCAACAGGCCGTTTGGGGTGAGGGCTCGACTGCCGTCGCTTCGGACTCCACCTACTTCCGCTCCTACGACCAGAACATCTTCACCGAGTGGCATTCCCGCTACGGCGGCCGCGGCATCCTGATCTACTGGCACGTCGACCGCGGGTCGATGGTCGTGCACTCACAGACCCTGCGCGCATCCGCGTCCGAGGTCCACGCGATGGTCGAGGGTGCGATCCGGCACGGCACCACGATGAAGGTCGAGGGCAACTACGTCGACACCCACGGTCAGTCCGAGATCGGGTTCGGGATCACTCGGCTGCTCGGCTTCGACCTGCTGCCCCGGATCAAGCAGATCAACCGGGTTCGCATGTACCGGCCGATTCCCGGGCAACCCGACGCCTATCCGCACCTGATCCCGGTGCTGACCCGCCCGATCCGCTGGGACCTGGTCGAGCAGAACTACGACCAGATGATCAAGTATGCGACCGCGATCCGGCAAGGGACCGCCTCGACCGAGGCGATCCTGCGCCGCTTCACCCGATCCGCGTCCCATCCCACCTATCAGGCGATGCTGGAGGTCGGCCGTGCTCAGCGCACCATCTTCGTCGCTCGCTACCTGCGCAGTCGTGAGCTGCAACGTGAGATCACCGAGGGCCTCAACGTCGTCGAGGCGTTCAACGGCGCGAACTCGGTCATCTACTACGGCAAGGGCGGCGAGATCGCCTCCAACCGCAAGGAAGAGCAGGAGATGACCGTGGTGTGCCTGCGGATCCTGCAGGCCGCACTCGTCTACGTGAACACCCTCCTGCTCCAAGACGTCCTCGCCGAAGACGCCTGGGCCGACACGCTCACCGCCGAGGATCGCCGTGGCCTCACCCCGCTGTTCTGGCAGCACGTGCTGCCCTATGGCGAAGTCAAGCTCGACATGACCGCCAGGCCCAGCATCAAAACGACGCCGCCCAATGCGCCGCCAGCGAGCGCAATCGAGGGCCCGTAAGCGGATCCCCTTGCGGCGGCACGCCGTCCGGTGGCCGCCATCGAGCAGAGCGGATCGTTGACCGGATCGGTCGGGTTCATCGGTTCGGCGTCGGGGGCTGTGCTTGGTTATGCGATGTGGCTTCAAACGACGGTCTTCGGCGCCGTGGGGCGTAATCAGGAGGACCGATCAGCCGTTCTACACCGCAGTGGTCCTGTGGGCCGATCCGATCAGCTCCGCGAACTCCGGCTCGTCGCGGATCGGGTTGAAGTCCGAGTCGACTGCGGCCAGCGAGCGCAGCCGCTCGCGATATCGCACGGTGCCTTCCAGCGCTTGCCGGAGGTGCCTGATCGCATCCGCGGGCCGCCCAGTGAGGCTCTCGCAGCACGCCAGGTTGAACAGCGGTTCTGGGTAGCCAGTTCGTTCGATCAGCTCGCGACCGCGGTCGATGACATCGTCATAGGCCTGCGCCGCGAAGAACGGATGCAGAGGCTTCCAGATCTCCCAGCCGCTGGGTTCGTACGCCTTTCCGGGGACACCTCCGATCCTGACGATGGTCGTGCCCGGCTCTTCGGCGAAAGCTGTGCGTGAGGCGCCGGGCGTAACGAACAAAAACGTGCCGGCGGCCGCGTAGACCTGCTCGTCGTCGACTTGGAACCGCGCCCGACCGCAGTGCACTAGGTACAGCTGCTCGTTGGCATCATCGGCCGGGTCTTCGGCGCGCAGGTGGCCCGGCTCGCGCGTCAACTCGTCGTCCGCAGGGAGGATGCGGTCACCCGCCGCTCGGCCCGTCCACGTCGTGACGCCGAACGCCGTGATGCCGAGACGGTGCCTGACTGGCCGCCAGGCGCACCCGCCATCGCTCGCCTCCTCAATGTCATCGATGTGCGCGAGCTTGTGTGCCGGCATTGGAGAACCTCTTCCGCTCGTCGTGGTGAACTCCAAAGGTTACCGACGCGCCGCATCTCCGGCCCGCGTTCGGTGCCGGCCAGCGCATCGCCCAAAGGCGGCCGGTCAAGTCCGATCGGCTTTCAGAGGCTCGCTCAAGCGCCATCGCCTTCCGTTCTGTCTTGCCAAGCCGGATCCGCGCTGTCGACGCTTTGACTCAAATGTCCTCCGCAGTGAGCCTCAGCGCTACGACGTCGCCGACATCGATCCCCCGAGCCCGGCGAAGGCGCGCCTTGAGCGGCACAAGGTAGAGGCCATTTCGGGGGATCAGAGCCGTGGTTTCCCCGGTGTCCCCGACCCGCACCGTGGCAAGGATGCAATCCCAGCCATAAGCTGAGCTCGGCGAGGTGGTCATGAAGGTAAGCGTCCGCGTCATCGGGAACCGCAACGAAGTGATGCGGGGCCGGCCCCCGCCACTCGAAAACCTCGCCCGTGAAGTCCCAGTCGACCCCAGGCTTCCGGCGGGCGTCCCTGCCCGCAACAGGATCGGCGACTGGGACGTCGTCAGTCGTTCCGCTAGCAGAAGGTGTACACGCTTTGCCAGAGGAGTTCAGCGGAGTCCGGGTCGTACTCGTGGGCGGGCTCGCGTCGGTGAACAGGTGGCCGGTGCCCGGGTAGTCGAACAGTTCCACCTGGGCGGCGGCGGCGGTGACGGTCTCGGCCACGTTCTCCGCCCACCCGTCCTGTCGGAACGGATCGCCTGTGGTGTAGTGAATCTGGGCGGGCACTCCGGCCGACCAAGCATCGACGCCCAGCATGGCCAGCGGCACCGCACCAGAGCACATGACCACCCCGGATACCGACCGCTGGTGGCGACGGCGGTACCACTGGAGCGTGCGCGCGTAACCATTCAGTATCTTGCCGGTTACGTAACCATCGCGGTACGGTTATGTGGTGGAAGCTGCTCTGCGGGCGCTGGCGGACCCAAGCCGGCTGACCATGGTGGAGAGGTTGTCCGGCGGCCCGGCCACCGTCGGCGAACTGGCCGCACTGCTACCCATTGCCCGCCCGGGGGTATCCCGGCATCTGCGGGTGCTGCGCGAGGCAGGGCTCGTCGAGGTTCGCCGGGAAGGGCAGCGGCGGGTCTACAGTCTGCGCCCCCAACCGCTCGCCGAGATCGACGAATGGCTGGGCCGTTACCGGGCCCTGTGGGACCAGCGACTGGACGCCTTGCACACCGAGATTGTCCGGGGGAAACGCGAACGAAGGAGCACCAGATGACCAGCAACACCCGCGGAGGCCTCCGCATCCTGGGCAGCCTGCGATCGGCAGACGGCTCGGGCGTCGTGCGCATCGAAGACCGCTACGACACCGATATCAACGACCTGTGGTCTGCACTGACCGATCCGCGCCGCCTGGCCCGCTGGTGGGGCCGGGTAGCAGGCGACCTCCGACCCGGCGGACAGTTCCGCCTGCACGTCGAGTGGGACGGCACCGGACGCGTGGAAGCGTGCGAGCCCCCGAGGCGGCTGCTGGTGACGATCAGGGAATCGGACGAGTCCTGGCGCAAGGGTCGCGGTGCGCCGCCCTTCGACGAGACCATCGAGGCCACCCTGACCGCGGTGGGCGACGAGACAAGCCTGGTCATCCAGGTCCAGGGCATGCCCCTGGACAAGATCGCCTTCTACGGGGCCGGGTGGCAGATCCACGCCGAGAACCTCGCCGCCCACCTCGCCGGGCGCGAACGCGGGGACAGCGAGACGAGGTGGGACGAGCTCGTCCCTGCCTATCAGGACCTGGCTGCCAACATCGCCTAGCTTCCGCCCCAACCGCGTACGTGAAGTCACGCCCGCTCGCCCATGCATGAGCGGGTGCGTCGCAAGACACTCGTATGCCGCGTTGCGCGCGCTTGAGTCAGTGACGCCGACGATCGCCTCCACGCCTGTCAGGGGCACGTCGGGTTGCGACGTTCACTTGACCTCCCCCTGGGGTGGGCTTTGGCGCAGGTTGGTTCGGGCTGGGGAGGAGTTCGAAGATCCGAAATTCCCGGCTACCGGCCATCTCCTGGGCGATGCGGTAATTCGGCCATCCGGCGAGGACCGTGTGCCAGGCTCGGTCGCGTTCTGCACCGAGCAGCAGCAGCGGTGCCGCGGTGAACTGGTTCCCACGGCAAGCAATGGCGACGTGTCGGCTGGCCAGAAGATTGGCCGTCCACCCGGGGTGTGCGGCCCGGCCCCAGTTTGAGCCGACGACCAGGTAGCGTCCGCCGTCGCGGATGTAGGTCAGCGTCGTGGTGCGCGCGATCCCGGTCTTGCGTCCGGGCACGGTAAGGCGCAGCGACGGTAGCCCGGCCAGGTCCATCACCCCAACGCGGCCGTCTGTCAGCGTCCGCAGGATTCGTTCCATCAGCTCGACGAGGGCGCCACTCTTCAAGCTCACCCGGTAGCTGATCGGGTGTTGGGCCAGGCTTCTGAGTGGATTCACGTCTGTGCCTAGCGGCGCAGGGGTACGCGGGCCCAACGGCTCAGCCCACGGCCGGACCGATCGTGGGGCTCACCCGGCATGATCATGACCGACACCTCTCCCATCGGGATCGACCCGGAGTCGGGCGGAACGTTGGTCATGATGCGCGGCGCGGTGAACCTGGTGCGCGACGCGCATTTCGGGGCGACGGGACGGCGGCGGTGGCGGCGCGGACGAGGACGGTGACGTAGCAGGCCGCTGCGGCGGTGGACAGGCTCTCCATGATAAGGGAGGACAGGTTGTCGTCGTTGCCGAAGATCAGGAAGCTGCCGCCGTTGAACGCGGCGCCGATGGTGCACGCCGCGGCGAACGTGGTCAGGATGATCTGGGCCGGACCGCCGCGCCGGGCCAGTGGGATCAGTGCCAGCCCGATCACGATCAGCACGATCGCGAGCACGACATGCAGGGTGAGCGGGAACGGGCCGGCGGTCAGCGCCCACGCCAGTACGGCGCCGAGATCGTCGAGGTACCCGGTGGTGGGCGCGGCGCTGGCGCTGCCGGGATGGACATCGGGAACCTTGACGTACAGGTTGACGACGATGCCGATGATCAGCTGGGCGGCGAACAAGGCCAGTTGAACCGCCAGAGCCGCCCGCAGGATCCGCGCCGAGGGCACCGCCCCCGGCCTGGCGGCGGTAGTCCGATCGTCCTGCGGTGGGGGCAGGCCGGCGGGGATTCGTGCGATACCGGTCACGGCTCTGCCGGCCGGGTGCCGTCGAGCGAACGGGGAGCCCCCTTGGTCGGGTCCTTCGCGCTCACCTCCGCGTTCGGTTCGCTCGGCTGGACGCGGTTGATGTCGGGGAGGTCGGCGAGCAGCTGGTCGCATTCGATATACCAGGCCAGTTCGGCGTGCAGGCGCAGCTCCCCGCGGCGGAACGCGGCGACCGCGAGCGGTCCGAGGTGCCCGTGCGCGGTGTGCCGTTCCCGCTCTTCGGCCAGGCTCGCCAAAACGGCGCTGATGTGGCGGCGGCGGGGCGCGAGCAGCTGCGTCCACTCGGCGACGGTCAGCCCGCCGGCGAACAACAGCGCCACCCCGACCGGGTCGGGCGGGTGAGTGAACTCCCGCAGCGCCTGTTCCCTCAGCACCGCCAGCTCATCGCGGCCCGGCGCGGTGATCTCGTAGACCGTGCGCGCCGGGCGGCGCCCGACCTGTTCACTGCGCGCGGCGACGACCAGGCCTTCCTCGGCCATCGCGTGCAGCTCCCGGTACAGCGACCCGATCGGCACCCCGCCCCATTCGGCGACATCGGTCCGCTCGGCGCGGCGCCGGATCTCATGACCGTGCAGCGCGCCGTGCTCGGCCAACTGCCCCAACACCACCAGCCGACCCACCTTCACCCGACCAGTATACGGATACCAGTCGCAGCACGGTATAGCAGGGGTTCTTCAATGGATGCCAGGTGGGAGTCCTGACCCGGCGCGATCCGGCGCTCGCCGCGCTTGGCCCGGATCGACCCCCCTCTGATTGCTCATCCCGCACGGCGACGGCTGACCGACACAGCACGGCGCAAAAGGGGATGGCGAGCTGAGGGCCGGTCGGCGCGGTAGATGTAGTGGCGAGGTTCGTCCACCGGATTGTCAGGATTCATGTCGCCTTCGGCGATCCGCTGGAGCCCGGCCTTTTCCAGCGCGCGCCACGACGCGGTGTTCGCAGCCACTACAGCGACGAGTACGGCCGGCGCGCCTGGGTAGTCGCTCCAGGTGCTCTCGACTGCCATCGCGATCAATCGTGTCCCGAGCCCGCGCCCCCGCAACGAGGCATCGGCGATCAGGTAGTCCAACTCGACGGCACCCTCGGGAACGTCAACGATGGCGGAGAACTCCGCGACCTCCTCCGGGTAGTCGCTGATCAGTGAGCGCTGCAACAGCCCGACCGGGTGCCCGTCGAGCGATACGACGAGGTCTTCGCCCGGCTTCTCGCCTCGCACGCTCGCTCCGAAGTCCCGCTCCACCGCTGGTGCGGTGTACTCGTGGTTCCACCAGCGGGCCACCTGCGGCTCCCGCAGCCACTCAGCGAGCCGGGGGAGGTCGGCAGCGGTCAACGGCCGCCAGGTCACGACACCACGGACCGTGTCCACGCCAGCAGCCTACGGGCCCAACCGTCACGCAGCGGGTAGTGCGTCGACCGGTTGAGACCACCAACGCTTGTTGAACACTGACCGGCGTCACGCAGCTTCTCCCGACCGGCTCGAGCCGTGCGTGGTTACCCAGAAACTCGTCGCCGCCGGACTCGGCGCAGCCCTGCTGCCAGCATAAGCCTCGATCCACCGATGGGCTGGTGGAGGAGGTCCTGGTCGGGCTTGCGGGCTGACGCTTGGGTGGGGGCGTGGGTGATCGCCCGGTCTCGCTGCCGGGGTTGTTCCACGGTGGGTGTCGTTGGTGCCGTTGTCGGCGGGGGTGGTCAGGTCCGTGCGGCCTGTGCTGG
The DNA here is from genome assembly GCA_965277795.1 of Lapillicoccus sp. Classification (GTDB taxonomy): domain Bacteria; phylum Actinomycetota; class Actinomycetes; order Actinomycetales; family Dermatophilaceae; genus Lapillicoccus. Next base: position 799,883 of record OZ255840.1, on the reverse strand, counting down.
TGGCCCGCAGCCGAGGGTGAAGAGCTGGGTCCACGCGTTCTCCCAGGGCCAGTCCTGGGGCAGGTGCAGGGTGACCTGTCGGGCGGAGGACGCGACGCGGGCCGGGACCGCGATCAGCTTGCGGCGGATCGTGGCGGTGGTGGACTTGGCCAGGGTGGGCTCGCCAGTCAGGGTGGCGGCGGCGCGGGTGAGGTTGAACGCGATCACGGCCAGGACGAGCCAGGCGGCGTTTGCGGTGAACTTCCCGGAGGGTAGGTGTGCCAGCGCGGAGCTCTTGAGGTCGGCGTGGACCTGCTCGATGATCGCGTGGTGCCGGTGGGTTTTGTCGGCGGCGACGGTGTCCAGGGTGTCGGGGTCGGTGGTGGTGAAGAAGGCGTGAAAGCGCCACACGTCGAACAGGGTGCCCTGCCCGTTGGCTTTGTTCCGTTCGGCGTTGGCGTCGGGGATGCGGCGCACGATGAGCCGGCCCGGGGCCTGGTGCGCCGTCTTCTGTGCGGCGAACGCGGTGAAGGGGATTTCGGCGACCTCGGCCCGGGAGATCCAGGTCCCGGTGGTCTCGTCGCGGATCGCGTCGGTGTACTCGATCGTGGTCCACGCGCTGTCGTCGATGCCGGCGATCGCGGTCTTGATCGTGCTTGTCAGCCGGACGGTGACGGATACGGCGGCGCCGCCGGCCAGCGCTGCCCGGACGGCGGGGCCACCGAAGTACGCGGAGTCCATCCGGACCAGGACCGGCTGGTCCGGGCCGAGCAGGCGGCCGGCTTGTTTGACCGCGTCGCCGATCAGCCGGGCCGCGCCGCGCGGAGAGCCGCAGGAGCCCTTGCGCAGGCGTTGCGCGATGATCACCGGCGCCCGCCCGGTCACCGTGAGGGTGGCCAGGGCAGCGTTCAAGCCTCGCACCTTCGAGTAGCCGAACCCGACGCCCTGTTTTTGGTGGCCGTGGACCTCGATGATCGTGTCATCGACATCGACCAACGCATACCCGCCGTTCGCGCCGGTCGGGCCGCTCGGGCCGCTCGGGCCGCTCGGGCCGCTCGTGGAGGTTTCCTCCTCAACCGGGGAGGCGAGCAGGCGGGTCAGTCCGGCCAGGGCGAGCAGGAACCGGGCCGCGACGGCGTCGAGCTGCCGTACGTGCCCGAAGGTGAACGCGCGCAGGAACGACCCGAGCGTGGAGGGCGCGTACACAGACCTGAAGACCTTGCGCATCCCGCCGTGCCGCAGCAGCGCCATGTCGTCGATGCTGTCCGCGCCGGCGAGCATCCCACCCACGAGCGAGGCAACCTTCAGCCCCGCGTTCGCGCCCTTATCCGTGGCCACGCTCAGCCGCTCATCGGTCAGGGTGTGCAGGCCAGCCGCATCGGCCAGCGCCATCACCGGCACCAGCCCGGCCGATGACACGAGGTTCGGGTCATCGAAGACTGCGGAAGTCCGGGTCAGGGTGTGAGAACGTTTCACCTACGAGATGCCCCTTTGTGCGCGACGTGATTGAGCCCGAAGAACTCCAATCCTGTTGCAACACAGGGGCATCCTCACGTTCCGACGCGCCGACCGCCCTCACGAGCCATATCGATCGGTGGATCGAGGATAAGCCTTTCAGGCCGCGCGCGACCCCGGTGTCGCCGTCGTTCGGCCACACGGCACCATCCCCGACGCGTCTTCCTCGAACACCCGCCGACCTACCAGTCAGTCCACCAACTTGTCGGAATCGTCGGAGACCGAGGTCGACTATCGACGATGCCCGCAAAGGGGATCCCTGACCGGGCCGGCCTGGTCGTCGAACTCGCAGGGGCAGAGGGGTTAGGGGGTGGTGCCTGGCTTAGATTGGCCGGGTGGAGGAGCGCTTGCCCGGTGGGCGCAATGACGGGGCGGTGCGCGTGGGCCAGACGGTGCGCCGTCGCACTGGGGAGCACGCCCTCGGCGTGCATGCGCTGCTGGCGCACCTACACACGACGGGCTTCTCGCGTGCGCCGCGGGTGCTGGGCATCGACGAGCAGGGCCGGGAGGTGCTGTCCTTCCTGCCGGGTGAGACCGTCGGTGAGGCCCGTCCCTGGCCGGAGTGGGCGCACAGCGAGGCGGCGCTCGTCGCCGCCGGGGAGTGGCTTCGCGCCTTCCACGCCGCCTCGGCCTCCTTCGTTCCTCCAGCGGGCGCGCGGTGGTTCGGTGACCACGACGACCTGCGGGCGGGAGAGGTGATCGGTCACCACGACGCTGCCCCGTACAACGTGGTATGGCAGCCCGCGGTCACGGCCGGGGTCGACGACGAGCTCGACGTTCAGACCGGCACCACCGCGGGGGTGCTGGTCGGGTTCATCGACTGGGACCTGGCCGGTCCTTCCACACCGTTGCGGGACCTGACGTTCGTGGCGTTGACGTGGGTGCCGCTGACCACCAACGACGTAGCGGCCGGCGACGGTTTCCCGGCAGCTCTCGACCGCGGCGTCGACCCCGTCGAGCTACGAGGCCGCCGGTTACGGCTGCTGCTGCAGGCCTACGGCTGGCAGGGCACCCCCTCCGAGGTCCTGACCGCCGTGCGCAAGCGGGCTATGGAGCACGCCGAGGGCCTGCGGGAGGCAGCACGGCAGGGGTACGGCCCGGCGACCGCCCTGGTCGAGGAAGGCGTCGCAGAGGCCTTCGAGCGCGCAGTCACCGAGTTGGACGCCAACCGCGATCAACTGCTGCGCGCGGCCGCGTCGACAGCCAGCAACTAGCAGCAGGGCGCCCGTACGAGGATCGTCCAATGAGACGCGTGGCGGGGGTGCTCCATCCCGCGATTTAGCGCATGTGACTTGCAGCGGTATATGGCGCGGTTCTGGCGACGCTATGTGGCCGGTGCCGGGTCTGGCTGCGCGCCTGTCTGTGGCTGCTGCGCAGCTGACGGCCCCGCGCGCTGGATGGCGCGGTAGACGGTGGAGCGGGCGACGTCGAACATTTCGGCGAGGTCGAGGGTGGTGTGGTTGCCGGCCTGCCACAGCGCGACCAGCTGCGCCTCGCGGGTGGGCTTGAGCTTGGGCTGCTTACCGCGCAGCCGGCCCTTGGCCTTCGCGACGGCCATGCCTTCCCGGGTGCGAGCCCGGGCGAGGTCGGCCTCAAATTCCGCGATCATGGACAGGACGGTGAACAGTAGCCGGCCGATCGGGTCGGTGGGGTCGTGGACGGAGCCGCCGAGGTTGAGGCGTACGCCGCGGGCGGTGAGCTCGTCGACGATGTCGCGGGCGTCGGGCACGGACCGGGCGAGCCGGTCGAGCTTGGTGACCACGAGGGTGTCACCGGGCCGGCAGGCAGCCAGTGCCTCTCGTAGCCCGGGCCGGGCCCGGTGGGTGCCGCTAATGCCGTGGTCGACGTAGATCCGGTCGGCTTGCACACCGAGGTCGGCCAGGGCCTGGCGCTGCACGGTGAGGTCCTGCCCGTCGGTGGAGACTCGGGCGTAGCCGATCTTGATCGCGGTCATCCCCACAGTGTTCCCGGTTAGCCCACCCTCACCGGGCATTAACTCGGGCGGTTCGTACGGGAATCGGTCTGAGGCCGATCTGCGCTTGTCGAGCTGGCGGAGGAGCCGCGGCCGGCCCGGGTGGGCCGTTCCCGTAGGACGTTCGGCTTACGGCACGTGCGACGGATTGCTTAGGTTGATCAGTTGATGTGGGGCACCGGCTGGTAGTTGCCTGGGCCGCTGCCTGAGCAGTCACCGGTCGCGAGCTGGTTTGCGATCTGGAAGCCTGAGACAGCGATCGAGTTGGCCTTGTCGATGTCGGCGTTGGCGTGCGCGATCGCGTCGCTGATGGCGCTGTTGGCCGATACCTGGGCTGAGTCCGCCCCGGTGGGGGCGGGTCCGCCTTCATCAGCCACCCGTTGCACCGCGTCGTGCAGGTCGGACACGTCTTTGCGCAGCGAGCTGATGTGGTAGCCGACGTTCTGGTTGGCGTCGTAGCCGACGTTCTGGTGCGCGTCGTAGCCGACGTTCTGGCTAGCGTCATACGTGACGGCCGGCACGTTGTCGCAGCTGGTGCCCCGGCCCTTGGTTGCGTCTCTCCTGAGCGCAGCTAGGTCATCGTTCTCCTTGGTCACGTCACCGTCCATCCCGGACAGGTCCTTGGCAAGCAGCTGGATGTCGCTCGGGATGGACGTGACAAGCTGGGCCGCCGCCGCCTCATCCTTCGCCAACTGATCGGCAGCAGCGGCGGAGGCACTAGCCGTCGACTGCACCGCCGCGGCGGAGGCTGCGGCCGCCGCCTGCGCCCGCGCTGCCGAGGAGGCCTGTGCCGATGCCTGGTCCTCGACCGCGGTGTCCTCAGTCCAGCCCGCCGACAGGAACCGGCTGCACAGCCCCCGTCCGTAGATCTGGCCGCCGGTGTCCTCGACGTAGCCGCGGTAGCCGCCGTTCGTCATCGCGCACACAAGCGTCAGGCGGCCATCCTCGACAGGCTGGTCCCGCACGGTCCAAAACGAGCCATCTCGGGACAGCGCCTTGGCTAGATCCTGGCACTCAGCGTCATCCCCGGGCGAGACGACGACGCGGACGTTCGAGCCGGTCATAAACACGCCGCATCGGCTGCGGTCGTCTCCGGCGGGAGAGCCGGGGGGCGACGAGACGCCGGCGGACGCGCCGCCGATGATGCTGGCTTGGGTGACCGTCGGCGGCGTCTGATATGAGGAGCATCCGGCCAACGCCGCCGCGAGTATCGCGGCGGACAAGGCGGTGCTCTTCCACATGAGGCATTTGTACCCCTTGCGGCGAGCCAACACGTCTTCACAGCGACTTGCCTGTTGGAATGCGCCCCAGCAAGCGGGATGTGCCCACGGGCACATCCCGCGTCCTTCCCTTGCTCCGGAACTGACTTGGACTGGAAGGCGAGCAGGCAGCGCTGCACGATCATCTCAGCGCGGGCGTCGGCACTGTCGCCTGCCATGAGCATGGGACCGGCCTGACCGGTTTTCTGCCAGTTTCATGGGACCACCTGGATTGCCAGTCATGGGACCACCCGGCGCGCCTGGTCGGTGGGTTCTGGGTTCGCTCGTTGACTCGCCACGTTGCGTATTCCGACGTGGAGGTCATCAGTGGGATTCAGGGAGGTCAGTGTGGTTGAGGTGCGTGAGGTGCTCCGCGGTTGGCTGGAGGGAGCCGGGCTCCGGAAGGCGGCCGAGCGGGCGGGTGTGGACCGTAAGACTGCTCGCCGCTATGTGGCGGCCGCGCAGGTTGAGGGCCTTGTCCGGGAGGCCGACGTCGACGCGCTGACGGACGAGCTGATCGGGGCCGTCGTGACGGCGGTCCGTCCGGTACGACCCAACGGGCGCGGCGCGTCGTGGGAGATCCTGCTCGGCCGGGAGGAGCAGATCCGTGGCTGGGTCGCCGGCGGGCAGGGGCAGCCGCCGCTGTCGATCGTGAAGATCGAGGAGTTGCTCGCCCGGCAGGGCTGCCGGGTGCCGTATCGGACGTTGCACCGGTTCGCGGTCGAACGCTGCGGGTTCCGGGTCAAGACCACCACCGTCCGCGTCGCCGATGGTGAGCCCGGCGTGGAGTGCCAGATCGACTTCGCCCAGATGGGGTTCATCGTGGACCCCGAGACCGGCAAGAAGCGTCGGGTGCATGCCCTGATCTTCACCGCCGTGATGTCGCGGCACATGTTCGTGTGGTTGACCTACTCCCAGACGTTGGTCGCGATGATCGCCGGGTGTGAGGCGGCCTGGGGATTCTTCGGCGGTGTCTTCAAGGTCCTGATCCCGGACAACCTCAAGGCCGTGGTCACCGCCGCGGACGCGGTCAACCCGCGGCTCTCGACGGGCTGGTTGGACTACGCCCAGCACGTCGGGTTCGCTACCGACCCGGCCCGAGTCCGGACCCCTCAGGACAAGCCCAGGGTCGAACGTGCCGTGCAGTACGTCCGTGGAAACTTCTGGGCCGGGGAGACGTTCACCGACCTGCAAGACGCCCAGGCCCGGGTCACCGCTTGGTGTGCTGAAAGGGCCGGTATGCGCATCCACGGCACCACCGCACAGCGCCCGTCCGAGCTGTTCAACGAGCTCGAATCCCTTTGCCTACTCACGGTTTCGGCACCGTATGACGTCCCGACCTTCACCCGGGTCAAGGTGCACCGCGACTTCCACGTCGAGGTCGCCAGGGCCTTGTATTCGGTGCCCGAGCAGTGGATCGGGCAGCACCTGGATGCTCGCGCCGACTCCGACCTGGTCAAGCTCTACTCCCGCGGGCAGCTGGTCAAGACCCACCCCCGGCAGCGTCCCGGCGGCCGGGCCACCGACCGCCTCGACCTGCCCGAACACAAGGCGGGGTATGCGATGCGGGACCTGTCAGCGCTGATCGCGGCGTGCGCAGGGCATGGGCCCAACATCGGGATCTACGCCGAGCGGCTCCTTGATGATCCGCTGCCCTGGACCCGGATGCGCAGCGTCTACCGGCTCCTGGGCCTGGTTCGCCGCTACGGACCCGGCCCGGTCGAGACCGCCTGCTCACGCTCCCTGGACCTCGACGTCGTCTCGGTCACCAAGATCGCCTCGATGCTGGCCAAAGCGATCGAAGCAGAGCAGCCGGTGCTGCCCCTGGCGGCCGGCGCACCCACCGGACGGTTCGCCCGCGACCCGGCCCAGTACGCACTGCCCGCGATCACCCACCTGGCCCTGATCCGCGGCGGCGTCGACGGCCCCGTCGGCACCCTCACCCCAACAGTCACCACAGAACTGGAGACCACCCCATGACCACGACAACCACCAGCAGGAGCAGCACGGACACCGAGGTGACCGGCCCGACCGACCCCGTCGGGCCGGACCTGACCCGGACCCTGCGAGCGTTGAAGCTCGGTGGTCTGACCACGACCCTGCCCGAACGGCTCGTCCTGGCCCGGCAACGCAAGATGGGCCACGCCGCGTTCCTGCAGCTGTTGCTCTCCGACGAGGTCGCCCGACGGGAGTCCCGCTCGGCCATGCTGCGCGCGCGGACCGCGGGACTGGACCCCACGATGCGGCTGGAGACCTGGGACGAACCCGACGACCTGACCTACGACCGGACACTGCTCTCGGACCTGACCAGCCTGAGGTTCACCCAGGCCGGCCACGGCGCTCTGCTGCTGGGGCCGGTCGGGGTCGGCAAGACCCACCTGGCCATCGCGCTGGGCCACATCGCGATCCGACGCCGCCTGTCGGTCCATGCCTCTCGCGCCGACAAACTCTTCACCCGGCTCCGCGCAGCACGCCTGGACAACAGCCTGGAGGCCGAGATGCGCAAACTCGCCCGCGTCGACGTCCTGATCCTCGACGACTTCGCGCTGCGGCCGCTCGACGCCACCGAGACCAACGACTTCTACGAGCTCGTCGTCGAGCGGCACCGCAAGGCCTCCACGATCGTCACCTCAAACAGGGAACCAGCCGAATGGTTGACGATGATGAGCGACGCTCTGCTCGCCCAGTCCGCCGTCGACCGGCTCACCTCAGGAGCACACACCCTGATCATCGAAGGACCCTCCTACCGGCAACGAGACCCACTCCACCGGCGCACCGCAGTTGACACCAACCGTGAGGTCCAGTGATGCTCACTCACACCTCCAGGTGGTCCCATGCTCGTGGCAACGACGTGGTCCCATCACGCTGGCAAGCGACACCCTACGGCCCTTCTTCCCCGGCCCGGCCGAGTAGTAAACAGGCTCGATCAACCCCACCAGGTAGCCCACGGGATCGTCGCGTCCATCGCGTCCAGGAACTGCTCCCGGCGCGAGACACGTCGACGGTTGCCATACTCGATATCGGTGAAACTCGGCTGATCGCTGTCCATGACCCATGATTTCGTGACCCCCGACCTCGAGCCACACGCCACCCCGCACCACTCAGAAAATCAGCGCTTCCCTAGGCCGACAGCGTGCTTGCGGGGCACGACGAGGAGGTGCCCCGGCGTCACTGGGTTGAGGTCCATGAACACAACGACCGTCTCGTCCTCGTAGATGACGCTGGCTTCCACCTCCCGCGCCGCGATCGCACAGAAGATGCACGGGCTGGTCGTCGTCAAGACCTCGGTCATGCATCGGATGGTGCCAGTGCACTGAGACAGGTACGAGCGGGTTCCCCAGATCGAATCCCGCCGACCGCTCGTCGGCACGAGAGTGTGTTCCGCAAACGGAACCCCATCCGACAACGACCCATTGTAGGAATCCGCCGGACCTGTCGAAGCTCCGCGCCTGTGACCGGCGGCTTCTCACTTTCGTGTCAACGCATTTGTCCCACCAACTTGTCGGAATCCCTCGGGACCGGGATTGACGATGCCCGCAGGGGGATCCCTACGCGGCGATGTTCTAGCGATCCGCGGTTGCTGTCGCCGCGCAGGTCCAGGCGCCAGTCGTTGCAGGTCATGAAGTGCCCCTTCGGGAACTCAAACTCGCACGCCTCGACCAGATCGAAGCCAAGCTTGCGACACATCGCGTTCGACGGCGCGTTGTCCACCTTCGGGAAGGCGTGCACGACGCGGTGTTTGCCGTCGCGCTTGGCGAGCTCGATTGCCTGCGCGGTCGCGGTTACCGCGACGCCACGTCCCTGGAACTCCGGCATGACCATCCAGCCGATCTCGTAGACCTGCTCATCACGCCATGGCTTCGTCCAGTAGCCGACCGAGCCAATGCCGGCGCCGCTCGCGACATCTACGATCTTGAACATACGATCAGCGCCCGCGAGGCGCTCGTAGCGGTCTTGACGCTCGCGCAGTTTGTCTGGGTTCTCGGGGCCGCCGAGGTGCTCGGTCATACTCGGGTCACCCATCAGCCGCTCGAGCAGCGGCAGGTCTCCGCTGTCCCAGGGCTCGAGGGTCACCATCGCACTCACTCCGCGCAGCCTAGTCGCGGCTGGGCGTCCCTCCTGGCGTGTCCGCAAGGGATCCGCCTACGGACATCAAGCGCGGTTGCCCTGCGCTTGGTGATCGTTCGGCCGGCGAGCGTGCGTTTCAGCAGCCGCCGGAGCAGGGTTCTTACCGGGTCCGCCGCACGTAGGTGGGCCGCCTTGGGCGCGCAGCCGCGGCCGCGGCAGCCTGCTTTGATGAACCAACCCTGCGCCCCCGACCGGTGCTATGGGTGACGGACAGGGTCAGTGGAATAGTGGCAGCTTGTTGAACTTGTCCGCGAGGAGGTAGTAGACGGTGACCCGGTTCTTGGTGCGGTCGGCCTTCATCTGCTGGCCTACCGCCGCGACCGCGGCGTCGAGGGTGGCGTCGTCGTCGGTCAGGCCCAGCTTCTTCTTCAGGAAGCTCTCCCGGACCAGGTCGGTCTCTGCCTTGTCGGAGAACGAGACGAGGGAGGAGTCCCGCCCTTGAAGGGCGATGCCGCAATGCTTGACGATGCCGGCGATGGCGGCGTCGTCCGCGTCCGGGGCGTACATCTTGACGTCTGTGGTCCAGTCAGTCACCGCGTGAACTCCCATCAGGTAGGCGTGCCCTCACGGGCCGTGCTCACACGGTAGCGGTGACCGTGCCCGACCGGGGTCAGGCGCAACGGATGGCGGACCATCAAAGTCCGTCGCGCCTGACGGGCATCGCGGGTACCTTGTAGCGATATGGAGCGTGTCACACCTGGCGCTCGGTGCGCCTGCATAGAGCCACACGGTCGCCGCGGCGACCAGAAGGAGTCTCACCCATGATCTCCTCCATCATCTGGACCATCATCGTGGGCTTGGTGATCGGGCTGCTCGGGCGCCTCATCCTGCCCGGTAGGCAGAACATCTCTCTGCTGATGACGACACTGATCGGGATCGTCGCCTCCCTGGTCGGCGGGGTGATCCTCGGCGCGTTCGCCTACAACAACAACAACGGCGGCGTTCCGTGGCTGGCCATCATCGTCGGCGCCATCCTCGCCGCCGTCGGCATCCTCATCTACGGCAGGGTCACCCACAAGTCGGTCTGACCCGACGCCAAGCGAACCGGCCCACCGAGGACGCGGCCCGGGGTCGGCGCCTTCAATAGTGGGAGGTCGGACTAATCTGACCGGCTGCCGGCGGACATTGGACGTACCCGCCAGACATGGCGGTGGAGCAGGCGAGGTCGATCGCCCCGCGGGCCAGGTGGTGAGAGTCGGTTACGGTGCTGCGACACGGTCTTTCACGGCCCGGCCTCGCCGCCGTCGCAGCCTTCGGGCGACCGGAACCGTCTGTCAAGTCAAGGCGAACCGGGCAGGTTGATCTAGAGACGCAGGGCGCCGAAGGGGTGTGCGATGCCACACGCATGGTGATTCATGTCGGATATTCACACTCGTGAGATCGTCGTTGCAGTCGAGTGTGAGTTCTCACCCAGATCGGGCGATGCCGTGGGGCGTCTTGGTCGCACAGTGGCCAGCGTCCGGAGACCGGAGACGCGCTGCGATGCGTGAGTATGAGTTCAGGGTCCCTGCGCGGCGTCAGTCGGTCTCGAGCGTGCCTTTCCGGACCTCGTGCCCGTGCGGCTCGACGGGCATTGCTCGCAGTTGACCGGCCCGGTGCGGGAACAGTCAAAGTTGCACGGCCTGCTCGCCCGGTTCGCCGGGCTGGGCATCAACCTGCACGGACCTGAAGGTGCGGCCGTGCGGTGACCGTCGCTAACCGCGCCGAGGTCCCGCCGCGGTCAACGCCCGGATCAGCGCGGTGATGGCCTACGGCGTCGACTCGCCACAACCAGGGCAGCCCCGCCGGATAGCAGTATTAGCGCGACGAGAAGCGGGGGGAGCACGTCGGCTCCGGTGTGTGAGAGCACGCCGCCGGAGCCGCTGACCGAGCCGGCGGCGGCGGCCCCGTTGGAGCCGCCACCACCCGTACCGTCACCGCCTGGACTGGTGCCGGGGCTGGGTACGGTGATTGTTACTTGGTTGCTGTTGACCGGCGATGTAGTCCCTCCGCCTGCGACGACGGCGATGTTGGGCAGGATGCTGCCGGCGGTGGCCGTGACATTGGCGCTCAGTAGCACCTGCGCGGTGTCGCCGACGGGGAGGGAGGCGGCGTACACGCAGCTGGCGAGGGTGGTGGTGGTTATGCAGGTCCAGCCTCTGCCGGCGGCGCTGGTCAGGCTCAGGCCGCTGGGCAGGTTGTCGGTCAGTGTGGTCGGTCCGACGGTTGCGTTGGGTCCCTGGTTTTGGATGGTGATCGCGTACCGCACGACACCGGAGTCGTATGAGGTGACCGACTTGAGCGCTATGAGCTGCACGAGCGGGGTGACTGCGGCGGTGTCGGTGGCGGTGCTGGGCGTGGAACCGGGTGCGGTGGCGGTGGCCGTGTTGGTGACGAAGGGGTAGGCCGGGGCTTGCACGGCCACCACGAGGGTGATGGCGGTGGATTGGTGCACAGCCAGGGGCGCGCTGCGCAGGCAGGTGAGCAGGGCTGCGGTGGTCGAGCAGATCCAGCCCTCGCCGGTGGCGGCGCGGTAGGTCAGCCCGGCTGGGGCGGGGTCGGTGACGGTGACCGGGCCGGGGTTGGGTGTGGGTCCGTCGTTGGTGACGGTGATGGTGTAGCTGCCGTTACTGCCGACGGTGAACGCGCCGGCGTGGGCCTTGGTGATGGACAGCTGCGCCAGCGCTGCGACCTGCACCGTGTCGCTGGCCTGCGTTGCGGCGGCGTCGCCGGCGCTGGCGGTCGCGACGTTGGTGGCTGAGGGGTAGGCGCCCGCGTCGACGACGGTGGTGACCCGTAGCTGCGCGGGCGCGAGCCGTGGGGAGAGCGGCTGGTTGAGGGTGCAGTTGACCTGGGTGGCGACGGAGGCGCTGCAGTTCCAGTCTGCGCCCTGGTCGGCGCCGACGAAGGTCAGGCCGGCGGGGAGGGGGTCGCTGACCGTGACCCCTGTTGCTACCGAGGGCCCGAGGTTGCCGACGGTCAGGGTGAACACGACCTGGCCGCCGACCTGTGCGACGCCGTCGTGGGTCTTGGACAGGGTCAGCTCGGCCCGCTGCTGGACCTGGACGTCGGCGCTGCCCTGGCCGGGGGCACCGGGGGTGGGGGACGTGGCCGTGGCGGTGTTGGTGTAGCTGCCGTTGGGTGCGGAGGGATCGACCGTCACCAGCAGCAGCAGCGGGGGTGCGCTGGCGCCGGCGGGCAGCACCCGGTTCAGGGTGCAGGTGATGCTCTGGTGGCTGTCCGGGTTTGGCGGGTCGGGTGCTGGCCCGGGGGTGCAGCTCCAGTCCGGGCCGCTGAGTTCGTCGAGGTAGGTCTGGTATCCGGGCAGCGTGTCGGTCACGCTGATCGGCGCGGCGGCGTCGCTGGGGCCGGTGTTGGTGACCTGCAGCTGCCAGGTGAAGCTGTCGCCGGAGCGGGCGGTCGGGCTGGAACCGGTCTTGGTCAGGGTCAGGTCGGCCCTGGCGGCCACGGGCACCGGCACCGGCGGTGGGTTGGTGATGGTGCCCGGTGTGGCGGTGTCGATGGTGGCCGTGTTGTGCAGGGTCGTGGTCCCAGCCGGCGGCGCGATCGGTGTGGACGGGTCGACCTTGGTGACCAGGGTGATCGGCGCGGAGACCTGGTGGGCGGTGATCCGCTCCCTGCTGCAGATGACGTCTTGGCCCTGGTCGGTGCAGGCCCAGCCGGGCCCGGTGGCGGAGACGAAGCTGAGGTGATCCGGGAGCCGGTCGGTGACCAGGACGGTGGTGGCGTCGCTGGGGCCGTCGTTGGCGGTGGTCAGGGTGAACGTCGCGGTGCTGCCGGCGAGTACCGGGGTGGGGGTGTCCAGGGTCTTGGTGAGGCGGACCGCGGCGGACACGGCCACCACGGTCTGGTCGGTGCTGGCGTTGTTGTCGGGCGCCGGGTCGTTGGTGGTGCCTTGGACGACGGCGGTGTTCTCGATGATGGCCGGTCCGGCGTCGGAGTTGACGCTGACCCTCAGGGCGATCGGGGCCGCGTCCGCGCCAGCAGCAAGCACGCCGGCCCGGTCGCAGGTGAGCAGCCGGGCGGGCGGGGAGTAGGAGCAGGTCCATCCCCTGCCGGCGGCGGTCTCGAAGGTCAATCCGGCGGGCAACGCGTCGGTGACGGTCACCGGGCCGGCCTCGTCGGACGGCCCGTTGTTGGTCACCTGCAGGGTGTAGGTCAGGGGCAGGCCCGCGGTGGCTGTGCCGGTGTGGCTCTTGTGGATCGCCAGGTCGGCCAAGGCTGCGGAGTCGGAGACGTCGGAGTCGGTGTTGTTGCTCGGGTCGGGGTCCGGTGTGCCGGCGGAGACGGTTGCCGTGTTGGTGGCGGTGCCGGTGAAGTTGGCGGCCACGGCCACGCTCCACACCACGGTGGTGGTCCGGCCGGCGGGTAGCGAGCCGGCGTGGGCGCAGGTGATCAGCTGACCGGCTGCCGTACAGGACCAGGCCGGGTCGGGCGAAGACAGCGAACGATAGCTCAGGCCGGCCGGCAGCAGGTCGCGGACCTGAACTCCGGTCGCGTCGGAGGGGCCGTTGTTGGTGACATCGATGCGGTAGGTGGTGTCCCGTCCGGCGACCAGCGGGGCGGTGTGCCGTTTCTGGATAGCCAGGTCCGCGGCCAGCACCGGCTGCGTGGTCACGGTCGAGGTGTTGTTGCCGCCGACCGGGTCTGGGGTGGTGCCGGTGACGGTGGCCGTGTTGGTGACCGGGCCGGTCGCGGCGGAGGGGATGCCGACTGTCACCTGGAGTTCGGTGGCTACCTCACCGACGGCCAGGGCGGCGGCGTGCGTGCAGGTCAGGGTGGCTCCCACGGTGCCGGGGGTGATCGGCGCGCAGGTCCACCCCGGACCGTTAGCGGAGACGAAGGTGGTGCCCGCCGGCAGGGGGTCGCGCACGGTAATGGGGCCGGCCGAGGTTGACGGCCCGTTGTTGGTGACGGCGATGGTGTAGGTGGCGGGGGCGCCGGCGACCAGCTGCGGCGAGGACAGCAGCTTGACCACGGCGAGGTCGGCGCGGGTGGTGACGGCGGCGGCGGCGGCGGCGGTGTTGTTGGCCGGGTCCGGGTCGTAGCTGCGTGCGGTGACGGTTGCGGTGTTGGTCAAGGTGGTGCCGTCGGCGACGGCCGGGTCCAGGGTGTAGCCGATGGTGATCGGCGGGAAGCCGGCGCCGGGGGTCAGGGTGTCGCCGGGGTTGGTGCGGGTACAGGTCAGCGGTGCGGTGGTGGTGCAGGACCAGCCGGGCCCGGTCGCGGTCACCGCGGACACTCCGGGCGGCGACGGGTTGGTGAAGCCGTCGGTGAGCGTGAACGGTCCGGTGGCCGGGTCCGGGCCGTTGTTACGGACGGTGACGGTCCAGCTGCCTCGCTGCCCGGCTACCGGCGCGGTGCCGACCGTCTTGTTGACCGCCAGGTCCGCGGAGGCGATCCGGGCTGAAGCGGTGCCCGGTCCTGCGCTGTAGGGACCGGCGGCGTTGCCGGCGGCGCCGGTGGCGTCTTGGGCCGTTGACGTCGCGGTGTTGGTGTGCGGCACGACCAGGCCGACCCCGGGGTTGCCGGGCACGCCGGACGTCGGGGTGGCGGTGAAGGTGATCGTCGCGGCGGTGCCTGGCGGCAGCGTCCCCAGGGCGGTCCAGGCCAGCGTCTGGGTGGCGCCGGTAACGGTGACCACCGGCTCGACGGCGGCTGCCGGGGCGCCGTTGACCGAGGCCCGGGCACTGCCCGGGTCGTACGTCCAGTTCGGCGGCAGGGTGTCGGCGCTACCCAGCGCGTACGCGGTGCCGCCGCCGGTGTTGGTGACGTCGATGCGCCACGGGAACGGCTGCCCGACGTAGGCGGTGGCCCCGCCCGGGGTGGTCTTGACGGTAGCGACCAGCGGGAACGCCGGTGCCACCGTCGCGGTGGCGCCCGGCCCGGTGTAGTGGCGCCCACCGGCGGGCAGCGAGTCGTAGCCGGCGATGGCTGCGGTGTTGGTCAGCGCGCTTCCGGTGGTGAGGGTGGCCGAGGCGGCCAGGGTCGCGGTGTAGCTCACCGCCGGTGCGCTGGTCCCGGCCGGGATCGGGCCGAGGATTGTCCAGCTGATGGTGCCGGCCCCGGTTTGCGGGTTGGCGCCGGTGATCGTGCCGCCGCCGGAGATGGACGCTGGGTCGACCAGGACACCGGTGGGTACCCGGTCGGTGACGGTGACGGTGTAGGCGGGGCTGACGTTGCTGGCAGGCGAGTTGCTGACCGTCAGCCGGTAGGTGAACCGTTGCCCGGGCTGCGGTGCGGGGACCTCGACCGCCTTGACGATCGCCAGCAGCGGCTCCTGCACGCTCAGGCCCGCGACGGTGCTGTTGCTGGTTTGGGTGAACGGCGCGCCTGCGCTGGTCGGCGGGATGCCGGCCGTGTTGTCCCACTTGACGGTGACGGAGTTGTTCAGGACGGCGCCCCGTTTGGCGGCGGCGACGTCGGCGACCTTGACCGAGTAGGTCAAGGTCACGGTCCGCGCCTGCCCCGACGCGGCGGCGTCGCCGAGCAGCCACCCGACCTGGGTGCGACCTCCGGACAGTGCCACGCCGCCTAGCGGCGTCGCGAAGGTCAGCGGGCACCCGGTGCCGTCGGCGTTGGTGCAGGTGATCGGGCCGACCCGCTGCACGGAGGCGCCGTCGAGGCCAGCCGGCACCACGTCGACCAGGGCCAGGTTGTAGAACGCGACGTTGGCCGGCAGGGCGGCGGTGACGGTGTAGGTGACGGTCTGCCCGATGGTGGCGGCCTTGGGGTCGACGCTCTTGGTCACGGTTGCGCCGGCGACGGTGACGGTGCTGCTCGCGGGCCCCTGGTAGAGCCGGCCGGCCGGGTTGCCGGGGTCGGTGGGGGCGGTCCGGGCGCCGGCCAGGTCGTTGCCGGATACGGCTGCCTGGTTGGTGTACTGCTGTTTGCCGGTGGAGGTCAGGTCGACGCTCGCCGTGTAGGCCAAGGTCGCCGACGCCCCACCTGGCAGGTCGCCGACGTTCCAGGCCAACCGGGTGAAACCGGTCGGGCAGCCGTTGCTGCCGTTGCCTGGCTCGGCAGGCACGGTGCTTCCCTGACTGAGCGTGCCGTAGCCGGTGAAGGTCAGCCCGGCCGGCAGGCAGTCCACGACCCAGGAGGCGTGCAGCGGCGGCCGGCCGGCGGTGTTGCCGGCCCTGAGGGTGTAGGTGATGCGTTGGCCGCCAGCCACGGGCCCGGTGGCGCTGTTCGACTTCGCCAGCGTCGGGGCGGGTTCCACGATGGTCACGGCGGCGGCCGCGGTCCGGGCCGGGACGGCCGGGGAGGCCGGGTCCGCGGCGAAGGTGCTGGCGAACTGGGCGGTGTCCGGGCGCGCCACCGCGTGGCTGTTGCTGGCGTCCTGGGTGACCCGGGCGGTGAGCGTGATGGCGAACCGTTGGTCGCTGCCGGTTCGGTTGTCGTAGGTGCCGGGCAGCCCGATGGTCAACGTGGCCGGGTCGAAGGTGACCCCGGCGGGCAGCGGCTGGCTGGGCGGTGTGGCCGCGTCCGGTGTCCAGCCGGCCGTCGCGGACAGGACGGTCAGCCCGGCTGCGGGCAGGTCACGGAAGCTGCCGTTGAAGACGGTGGTGTGCGCCGGCACGGTAGCAGTCAGCGTGTACGTCGCGACCTCGCCGATCACCGCCTGGGTGCCCGGTACGGGCGCTGGTTCAGCGCCGACGTTGCCGGGTTCGGCGATGGCCGACTGGACCCCTTTGGCGACCGCGACGTCGGCCAGGTACACGTCGGAGGAGTCGCTGGCGGCGGGTACGTCCTGCTGGTCCGGCGCGACCGTGGTGTCCACGTTGTGCTGAGGGTAGTAGCTGGTGAACCGGTCCGGGACATTGTTGGTCACCTCGTACGAGCGCACGGAGGCGGTGTCGACCAGGTCGGTGGAGACGCTGGTGCCGGCCGGGATGGTCACCGCGTACGTGTAGGTGGTGGACCCGCCCGGGTTGATGTTCTCGGCTCGTGACCCCGTCCAGACGATGGCGCTGAGGGTGTCCCGCTGGGCGAAGGTCGGCTGGGTCGGCGACCCCGGGTCGGTGCACTGGCCGCCCCGGTCGATCGCGCTGACCTGGGCGCAGCGGATCCCCGCCGGCAGCACATTCCAGGTCCGCAGCGCCTGCACCGGATAGTTCGAGCTGGTCGCTGCGGTACCGGCGTTGGCCACGTCGACCCGGAAGACCACGACATCACCCTCGCCGACCCGCACATGGTCCACGTTGGGCGGGTTCACCGGCGTCGGCGCGCCGTTGACGCTGGCCACGCCCTTGAGGATCGTCACCGGCGGCGCCGGGGCGATGAGCACGTCCGCTTCGGCCCGCAACGACTGTCCCTGGCCGGCGCTGTTCTCCGACCGCAGCTTGGCGATGTTGCCGAGCTTGTCCGGCTGGGTCCCGCTGGCGGGGTTGGCGACGACCACGCTGAAGCGTGCCTGGAAGACGGAACCGGCGGGCACGTCGTAGGACCCGTCCGGGCTGCGGGCGCCGAGCACCCAGGTCAACGCGCCGGTCTCAGCGGCAGTCTCGTCAAAGGAGACCAGCGCCGGATCGAGAGTGTTGGCCGGACCGGGGCGGTAGGAGCCGGGCTCGAACTCGGTGCCGACCGGCAGGAAGTCGGTCAGCACCGGGTTGCGGGTCTGGGTGCGGCTGGGGAACGGGATGGTGACCTGGAAGCAGACCCGGTCGCCCTTGCGGAAGGTGATCTGCGTCGGGGTGAACGAGGCCGACGGGCCGTAGCTGCCGGTGGCGCAGTCCATCGGGTCCGCCCGGGCGGCGATGTCCTTGCTCAGGCTTGGCTGCCCGGTGCCCTGGCTGGCGCTCGTCGAATCCCGCACCGGCAGCGGGCCGGACTCGCCGGTGCCCGGGATCGGGGTCGAGGTGCCCTGCTCGGAGGCGCTGTTGGTGAACTCATCCCCGGACGCCGTTGGCTCACCGGCGAGCGGACCGCCGGTGTAGACGGTGCGCATCCGGGCCTGGTAGGTGATGGTGCTGACCCCGTTCGCGGGGACCGCGATCGGGGCGAACACGACGGTGAAGGTGCCGTCGGCGTCCTGAGTGACCGACTGGAACGGCACCGACGGGGCGAACCCGGCGCCGGGGGCGCAGTCGCCCGGCGCGCCGGTCACGTGGTTGGTGGTGGTGTCCAGCGGGCACACCCCGTTCGGCAGGATGTCGGTGACGGTGATGCCGGCGTTGCTGACGTACTCGCTGGCGGACACGGTAAGCGTGTACGTCGCGACGTCACCGCCGGTGAAACCGGACGGGTTGACCGACTTGATGACCCGCAGATCATTCGCCGTCACCGTGTGCTCGCCGTCGGCGGTGGTGGCGGTGGAACCGCCTGGTGCGACCGGGCCGGTGTAGGTGCCCGCGGCGTGGACGAAGTTGCGTACCGCGGCCGCGTCACCGTTTTGCCGGGTGGAGGGGCCGGTGTTGTTGTCCAGGTTCGCGGCCTGTCCCAACGACCCCGACGTCGGCGGGGTGCCGGCAAACGGTGCGTTGGCGCGCAGCGGGATGCCGGCGGCGTAGCGGATACTGGCCACCTGCCGGGCCGCCAGGTTACCGAGCGTCCAGGTCACCTTGGTGTAGACCCCGGGCGGGTACCCGACGGACCCGTCCGGTGGCGGGTTGACAACCGTGTCCACCGAGGTCGGCGCCAGGCACGGCGTCACCGGCGGGATGGCGGTCAACCGCGGCGCACCCGGGTACTCCACAGCCCCGCCGGAGGTGTTGTCCACCCCGCCGCAGCCGAGGAACTCTAACGAGGCAGGCAAGTAGTCGGTGACGGTGACGTTGTTGGTCGGCGCGACGTCCGTGTCGGTGACCGTCAGCGTGTAGACCGTCGAATGGTCATGAACCCCGCGCAGCAGCTTGGACTCCGGGCTGGGCTCGGCCTTGGCCACCACCAGCGCGCTAATCGCCGTCGTCGTGGTATTGCTCGTCGACGACTGCACGAACGGGTTCGGGATGGGCCTGCCGGCAGCGTCGAAGCGGGGCACCACCCGGGGCCGGTTGGATGCGTAAGCGTCGGCGGTGTTGCTGAAGCTGCTGCCCACCGGCAGCGCGACCGGGTCGGCCGTAACCCCGAACGAGAGCCTCCCCGAGGAGGCAACCTGCAGGTCGAAGGTGTCAACCCACAGCAGCGTCTGCTGCCCAGTCAGCGAGTCAGTGACCACCGCCGGCTCCCCAGCGTCCGCCGGCGACGTCGACCCCGGCACGTAACGCACATTCGGCGGCAGCACATCACGGAATGAGGTGTTGTACTCCGGCACCGCCGCCGGGTTCGAGGCAGGATTCGCGACAGTCAACGTGATCGTCGCCGGCTGGCCGGCCAGGACCGAGGAAGGCGCCTGCTTCGCCAGCGTGATACCCGGGACAGGCGCAGCCTGCGCCGAGGCGGCCGCCACCGGCAGCAGCAGCAGCGCCGTCAACGAGACACACAGCAGCTGCACCACCCGCCGGGTGATCGAACCCGCCGCACTGCCGATCCTCAAACCAGGAACCTCCAAGCCGTGGCATCGCCGGCGACCCAGACGGCGTTCCGCCAGGTTGGCGCTCGCCGACGCTCATCCGCCTGCCGTTGAATGCTATCGAGTCTCGTGCCTCGGATGGGATTGCGCGAGACCGGCCGCCAACCGAAGCCCCTCGGTCCCTCTAGCTGTACTGACCACGGAGGTTGGTGACACGGGGCTGGGTGCTGGACATAGGTGAGGCCTCCGGGTGAGGTGAGAGCTGCAACCGCTTCATCTCACCCTGGAGGCCTCATGTCCCACCGTAACGCCCCGCTGACCCCGACCGGCCGGCTGCGTCTGGCCCGTTGCATCGTTGATGACGGCTGGCCTTTGCGGCGCGCCGCGGACCGGCACGGGGTGTCCGTGACCACCGCGCAGCGCTGGGCAGGGCGCTACCGCGAGCACGGCAAGGGCGGCATGGGCGACCGCTCCAGCCGGCCGCACCACTCACCCCGGCAGCTCGAGGTCCGCACCGAGCGGCGGATCCTCGGTTTGCGGGTCTCGCGGCGGGGGGGCCCCGAGCGGATCGCTTACCGGCTGCGGCTCAACCCCTCGACCGTGCACAAGGTGCTGCGCCGCTACCAGGCGCCGCCGCTGGCCTGGACCGACCCGGCCACCGGGGCTCGGCTGCGGGCCAAGCCCAAACCGCAGCGGTACGAGCACGAAGCGCCGGGCGACCTGGTCCACGTCGACGTCAAGAAGCTGGGCCGGATCCCGGACGGGGGCGGGCACCGCGTCCACGGGCGAGCCAAGGGCAACCGGATCAAGAAGACGACCAAGCCGGGCACCGCGTTCATCCACAACGCGGTCGACTGCCACTCCCGGCTGGCGTACTGCGAGATCCTCGCCGATGAACGCAAGGAGACCGCGTCAGCGTTCTGGGTCCGGGCGAACGCCTACTACGCCTCCTGCGGGATCACCGTCAAACGCGTCCTGACCGACAACGGATCCGCCTACCGCTCGGCGCTGTACGCCGAGACCCTCGGCGAGATAACCCACAAACGGACCCGGCCGTACCGGCCCGAGATCAACGGCAAGGTCGAACGGTTCAACCGCACCCTCGAACAAGAGTGGGCCTACGCCCGGGCGTACACCAGCGAGGCCCCAGCGCGTCGCCGCCTTCCCAGCCTTCCTGCACACCTACAATCACCACCGCGGCCACACCGCGCTCAAAGGCCTCTCACCAGCGAGCCGTGTACCCAACCTCTGCGGGGACAACATCTAGCCCGCCTCGCACCCCCCGGACAAACCTCGAAACTACCGTCGGTCCGCAACACAGCAGAGCCGGCGGACGCCCGACGGCTCCTGTAGTCACCCGCTCAAGCGTGGTCAAAGACCTCGAGCACTCCCGGAAAGCCCTTGACATAAGTGGCCCGGCGCCAGTGGTCGGTCGGGATCGCCTACTGGAAACCCAGCAGTTGGGTTCGGCGGCGGCCGACCTTCATGTTGTTCCGGCCATGGACATCCCATGCCCGCGGCGCTTGTGAACCGGTCGGAGTTCCTTGGCTGCTCCGTGGAATGAACCGCCCCGGTGAGTCCGGGGACTCAGGGGTGTGAGAGCTCAGCGGTCTGCTGGGCTCCGTCTTGAGCGTAGTAGGCGGCCTCGAGCTCGGCGGGTGGGATGTCGCCGCAGTACTCGTAGAGGCGCCTGTGGTTATACCAGTCGACCCATTCCGCGGTCGCGAGCTCGACCTGTTCCACGGTCCGCCAGGGACCCTGCTTCTTGATCAGCTCGGTCTTGTAGAGGCCGTTGATCGTCTCGGCGAGGGCGTTGTCGTACGAATCGCCCACGCTGCCAACGGAAGCAGTGACCCCGACCTCGGCGAGGCGTTCGCTGAACTTAATCGACGTGTACTGGCTGCCCCTGTCGGTATGATGGATCAGCCCGGTCAGATCCGTTGCCCCACAACGGTTTCTGGTCCAAACCGCCTGCTCGAGCGCGTCCAGAACGAGTTGGCTACTCATCGAGGCGCCGGAGCGCCAACCCAGAATCCGGCGCGCGTAGGCGTCGATGACGAACGCGACGTACACCCAACCCGACCAGCTCGAGACATAAGTGATGTCGGCCACCCACAGCACGTTCGGCGCGACTGAGCCAAAGTCCCGGCACACCAGATCCGCGGCCCGATCCACGCCCTGCCCAGCGATCGTGGTGCGCTTGACCTTGCCCCGGACTGCGCCCACCAGGCCCTGCCCGCGCATCAGCCGCTCCACCGTGCAACGAGCCACCGCGAAACCCTCCCGGTTCAGCTGGAGCCACACCTTCCGCGCCCCGTACACGCCGTAGTTCTCGGCGTGGACCCGACGGATCTCGTTGACCAACACCGCATCCGCCCAGTCACGGGCCGTGGCGGGCTTGTTCACCAGCTCGTAGTACGTCGACGGGGCAATCGGCAGGCCGTGCTCGGTCAGCACCCTACAGATCGGCTCGACACCCCACCGCAGGCCACCGGCATCCCGGTGGCCCGCGTGCACGCGGACGAAGTCCACGATCAACGGGAGGGCCGGTCGAGCTCGGCTCCGAAGAAAGCCGCGGCAGCCTTCAAGATGCCGTTCGCCCGCTTCAGCTCCACCACCTCACGCTTGAGCCGGCGCGTCTCCGCTGACTCCTCGCTGGTGACTCCCGGCCGGGAACCATCATCGACCTCCGCCCGGCGCACCCACTTGCGGACCGTCTCCGGCGTCCCGACCCCAAGCAACTCCGACACCTTCGCCATCGCCGCCCACTCCGAGTCGTGATCGGCTCGGACCTCGGCGACCATCCGCACCGCCCGCTCCCGCAACTCCGACGGATACCGCTTCCTCGAATCTCCTGGCATGACTCCAACCTTCCCAACAATCGGAGTCTCCGGACATCCCGGGGCGGTTCAGTGAGGTTTGGGCCGGCGGTTCCGGTCGACGAATGACTCGCCCCGCCCGCGTCAGACTCCTCCCGGGAAAAGGTTGATGCCGACTAAGACCAGCGCGATCAGCGATGGGGCGCCTTGGGCGATGAGTCCGGTGAGCCGTTTCCTGCGGGGGTCGGCGGCGACCAGCGTGACGGCAGCGATCAGCATCGTGGCCATTCCGGCCAACAGCAGCGGCGGTCCCCAGGTTGCGGCGATGGCGATGCCGATCACGCCGGTTCCGGTGATGGCGGCGACCAGGAGGTTGTACACCCCCTGGTGAAACGCCCACAGCCGGACCGCTTGAGCGTGCTGCGGGGCGACTTCGAACATGGCCAAGGTGGCTGGACGGGTGAACACGACGCTCTCTGCGACGAACACGTACACGTGCAGCGCTACGGCGACGGCGGCCGCGACCAGCCCGCTGACAAGAAGCGGACCCATCATCATCCGTGGGAGGCGTCGAGCCGTGAAACGGTGTGGGCCTGCTGGAGGTTGGTGTTCATCGGTGGGGTCCGATCTCTCGGATCAACGCGCGAGCCGCTTGCTGGGCCGCGGTGATGATGTCGGCATCGTCGACCTCGGAATGGGCGGCGGCCTGGACAGCGGCGTTGATGCTGAGGATCGACATCCGAAGCAGCAGCATGCTCGGCGGGTCACGGACCGGGAGCAGCGCGGTTAGTTCGTCGGCGAAGGCGTTGAGGGTCGCCCCGACCCGGTCGCCGGAGGAATCGGCGATGTCCTTGGTGACGAGGGGGTTCGCGGTCATGAACCGAATTCCGCGCAGCTTCTCCGCGGTGAACGACTCCACCCACCGCAGCACTGATCTCTCCAGTAGGCCCGGGTCCCGGGGCTGCTCCCGCAGCCAGGCCACCAGCTGCTCCGCCTCGGTGCCTCGTTCGTCGAACAGCGACTGCAGGATCGCCTCCTTCGACGCGAAGTAGTAGTACAGCGACGCCTTGTTCAGGCCGAGTTCGTCGGCGATCTGCCGCAACGCGGTGTTCTCGTACCCCTGGGTCGTGAACAGCTCGAGCGCGACCTGCTGAGCCTGCCGGCGGGTCTCGACACCGTTACGACGGACAGCGCGGATCTCAATACCGGAGGCCATGACTGAGCTTACCTACCGGTGGGTTGACAGTCAACCCACCGGTAGGTAACTTGGCTGGGATTGCGAGCCATCCAGGAAAGGACCCGCCATGAGCGAGTACACCGTCATCCGCGAGTACCGGTACCCCATCGAGGAGGTATGGCAGGTCCTGACCGCGCCCGAGTACGTGGCCCGGTGGACCACCACTGGCCAGGGAGGCCGACCCGTCGACTATGCAGCCATCCCGGGCACCAAGTTCACCTTCGTCGGCAAACCGACCATGGGGTGGGCTGGCGTCGTCTACTGCGAGGTCATCGACGTCACCGCCCCACGCTTCCTGCACTACACCTGGAAAGGCGAGGAGGACAGCGACGACGTCACTGACGTCGTCTACACCCTCGAGGAAACCCCAAAGGGCACCCGGTTCACCTGGCAACACACCGGATTCACCGGTGCCGGAGGCTTCGCGATGAGCAAGCTCCTAGGCAACGTGCGCCGCAAGATGCTTACCGCCGGCGTACCGCAAGTGCTCCAGCAGTACCACGTCGAACACGCCGCCTGAGCCCACCGCCACACCCCCGCCGGTTTCGTCAAGTGACTTGGCCCCACTCATCGGCGTCAATGTTGGGCCCAGCTCGGATGGTTTTGATCGACCGTGGATGCGGAGGGCCAAGCGGAGCTAGCGCGAGCTTGAGCGCGGTCGGGTCGGCTGAGATGTGGACTGGGTCCAGCAGTGAGGCGGACCAGCTCTCGGCGCGCGGACACCGACTCGTGTGGCTTGGCACGGGTCAGCGATGGTCATCAGTGCTGCAGGTGCTTCCAGTAGATGATTTTGTCGTCGTCGGGGCCGTAGAACTCGCGGATGCGGGCCTCTTCGTGGTAGCCGAGTCGGACGTAGAACGCCCGCTGGCCGGCGAAGTCCGGCACTCCCGACGTCTCGATCAGAAGGACCCGAACAGCTGCTTCTCGAAGGCCGGCCTCGACCTGCTGGACGAGCGCAGAACCCAGGCCTTGGCCCTGGTGGTCGGGGTGAACGGCGAGGAGATAAAGGTTCCAGGTGCCTTCTGTCATCCGTTCGGGCGCGTAGTAGGCGATCGCGGTGACGCGATCGGCGGTGTCGTTGACCAGCCAGCGGTCACTCTCGGTCCCGCCGGTGAGGAACGCGTCGAGGGTGGCTTCGACATCCGCCAACTCCTCGGCTGGGAACAGCCCAGATGCGCGCGCGACTCTGATGATCGCGTCTTGGTCTCCCGGCCGCGCTACCCGGATGTTGCTGGGGCGCGGCTCCGACCTCATGGCCTCACCATGGCACGCCCCGTCAACGGGTTATCCCACCGGGCGGGCGGTCGTCCAGGGCCAAGCTCAGGGGCGTCGCTGTGCTCTGAGGACGGCCCTCGAACAGGTCAGCCGGGTGACCACACCCACCCCGGCGGTCGAGTACGTCCCAGCCCTGCAGGGGCCAAGTCAAGCCGTCCACGTGGGGCCAACCAGGGTTGACACAGCCAGGCCGGCCTGCACCAGCACCTACCACTACCGTGGTCGGATGGACGGCCGGTACCAGCGGACGCGGCCACGCAGGCCCGGCTGCTGGACCGACTCATCCAGGTGGTCGGGTGCCTCCCCGACACCTATGCCGTCCCCGCCCTGACCGTCCTGGCCCACACCGCCTGGCACCAGGGCAACGGCGCCGTGGCCCGTGTCGCCCTGGACCGCGCCCGGCCCGCCGACCCGGGCTACTTCCTGGCCGCCCTGCTGGACCGGATGGTCACCGAGGGGATGCGCCCGGCGGCCGTGTGACCCCCGGCGGGCGGTCGGTCAGCCCTCACCGACCGTCCGCCGGCACATCGAAGAGAGGCAGCTGCAAGCCCAGCCGTAGCAGCCGAGCCTGGTCGGCTGCTACGGCTGCCGGGTCGGCCCGGGTCAGGTCCCGTAACTCCCGCGACCTGCCCGGGGCGCCGCGCACGTCCCCCAACGGGCTGCCCGCCACGAACCGTCGCGCCAGGTAGGCGCGGCGGTTCAGCGCGTGCGACGAGGCCTGCACATGACCGGGGCCGATCCGCTGGCACAGCGGGTTGTCGCAGCGGTGACCCAACACCGGGACCTCGTTCAACACCGCCGCCCCATAGACCAGCGCGTAGCCGAACCGGTGCGCGATCACGCACAGGTCCCGCCCTCCCGGCCCACCATCCACGGCCGGGAGGGTCCCGACGTGAAATGCTGGTGGGACGCGACATTCGGATGTGCACTATTCCCCGTCGTGGCCTGCTACGGGGTCGGTGGCTGGGGTCTGGCAGCGAGGTAGGCCGACCAGTCTGTCTTGACGAGCTCGCTCCAGCGGATGGCGGCTTCGATCTGCAGGCCGAGTAACTCTGCCAGGACTGGGGCGGGGATGTCCTGGGCGAGGTCGCATAGTGCGGCGTTCCGCGCGGTGCGGATCTTTAGGCCGAATGCACTGGCCATCCGTGAGGTCAGTGTCGCTGGCTGGGTGTGTCGCCCGGGGAGGGAGCCGGGGAAAAGCCAGGCGTTCACCTGATCTGGGCGGTCGATGATGGGTGGCCGATGCCGTCCCGCGCGGTCGGCCAGCTGTGTGAAGAGCGGTGCGATGCTGGCAGGGACCGTGAGGGGGCTCGTGCCGACGGTCAGGTAGGTCCGTCCATTCTTGCTAGTGACGTCGTGGGTGGTCAGCCGAGTGATGCGCGTGGGAGTCAGCCCGAAAAGCAGGACGAGGGCCGCCCCGGCTCGCAGGTCAGGGGAGATCGTTGTGTCGTGCGCGCACTGCCGGAGGATCTGCCAGCGGTGGTCGTCCTCAAGGAACTGATGCGGTTGGGTTCGGCTACCGACGGGGATGGTGAGCTTGCGGCTCAGGCCCTGGTCGTAGGTCCACCTAAGGAAGTCGCGGACCCGTTGTCGGTTGATGCTGCCGTTGACAAGCCAGCGCTCGAGGTCCGCCTGGGTCAATAAGCTGAGCGGAATTGACTGTCCCGCTGACCAATTCATGAGCTGGATGGCCAGGGTGATCAGGTTGCGGTTGTACTTCGTGACCGATCGGCTGGATTCGCGGCGTCGCGCCCGGTGTCGGGCACGACGCAGCACACTCCAGGTGGCGTAGGGACGGATGACGGTGACGATCTCGTCAGTCTGTGTGGCGAGCACATGGTCGAGCCAGGCGACGGATGACTCGATGTACTCGTCTCGCGGGGGGAGCACGCCGGCGTAGGTGAGGACCGCTCGAAGGTGGACGATCCGGGCCGACCCGGGCTGCTGGTCGAGGAGGTCGTGGGTGATCGTGGCGTTGAGGGCGGCGAGGTGGCCGAGCGCCTTACCCCACTGAGAGGCGTACAACCACGTCATCATCGCTACGGGGTTCGACCTGGCATCGATGAGATCCAAGACGGGCGCCAGCTGGGGGTGAAGGTTGCCGTCCGGTCCTGTGATGCGCTGGCGGAGCCTCTCGCCGGCCACGCAGGACCGGCATCGATGGTCGGCGAACAGTGCGTCGAACCGGCCGCAGGCCCGACATATCCAATCTCGGGGGTCGCCGGCGCATGGTCCGCATAGGAGTTGCCCGGACCGGTCTCGCCCGATCAGTGGCCGCACCAGCTGGCAAACCGGACAGGGTGCCTTGTGATCACGCATGTGGGAGTAGCACGCGCCGCACACGGGTCCGTGAATCAGGTTGGAGTGCACGGGCTTGCGCTGACCACACTCGATGCAGGGGCGACGGGCACGAGACGTGGCGCGGCACGAGCCACATACGGGCTTACCAGTAAGTGACGCCTTGATAACACGCAGCTCGCCGCAGCGCGTACACACGACTGGGTCAGGGGACCAGCAGGACGCGCACAGCCAGGTGCCGGTGTCCGGGCGTCGCGCGACCTCGGCGGTGACCTTGTGGCAGGTGACGCATTCGGCCGTCTTCGACTGGTGGTAGCAATTCGAACAGAGCGGGCCGTCTGGTGTCCGTGCGTGAGCCTTCTGACCCGCTCGTCCACAGCCGCTGCAGGTGTATGTCGGCTTCGTCGCGCAGGTCTGACATAAGGCATGGCCCGATTCGCGCTGCACCACCCGAGCCGTCTTGCCGCACCCGGCGCATTGCTCCCAGCGGGAGGTGTCCCGGTTGAAGCAGGACGTACACATATGACCGTCGCCGTCGCGAACGGCGATGATCCCGTCACGTTCGCAGCGGGTGCAGGTGCAGCGCCGGGACTTGGCGTAGCAGGTGCCGCACCCACGCTGGTCTCGAAGCTTGCGTTTTAGCTGACCGGCCCGTCCACAGTCGACGCACCTCGCCAGGACAACGTCATCGGGGAAACCTGGGGCCAGTTCGTTGAGGAGCTTGAACCGCTGCGGTGGGCCGTCGGACTTACCCGAAACCAGCGCCCTGTCATCGCCGTTCAGGTACTCCAAGAGCCTTTCCGCATTAGCCGTTCCAAGCTGGAGGGTCTCGACTGCGGCCGTGACCCTGTGACGAGCACCAGGTCGATCCGGCAACTGTGTCAGGACCGCCTCGATAATGTGACTTTCGAGGTTTGCGCCCGGCGCGTCGCCTCGACTGCTCACAGGCCTGACGGACGGCGGATGATGGTCCGGGGCACGGGCGAATCAGTTGAGCGGCCAACGGTTTTGATGCGCTTAGCGGGCTGGGCGCGCACGACCTCTATGAGGTCACCGACGGCGCAGTCCAAGATGTCGCACAGGGCGGCCAACGTGTCCATCGACAGTCGCTGCGGAGGCTGGGTCACCAGCCGGAACACCTGCTCCCGGGAAAGATCCACGCCCCGCTCGGCGAGCAGTGGCACCAGCTCCGTGGTCTGGAACATTCCCCGCTCCGCCATCACCTGACGAAGCCGCCACACCGTGGTCATCTTCTTAGTCACGGCGCCTCCCAACGATCAGCATTGCGGTCCAACGATCGTTGTAACAGCCGGTTGCGGTACTCGTCCGAGACTCCGGTGTAAATCGCGGTCGTCGACTCGAAGACGTGACCTACCTGGTCCATGACGAAACGCTGGGGATAGTCGAACTCAGTCAGATGCGTGACGTACGAATGCCTCAGGTTGTGCAGGTCAAGTTCCTGCGGCAGCCCGCCAGCGTCACGGGCGTTCGAGAAAGCCGTGTTGATCGACCTCGGCGACATCCGCGAACCCCTCTCCGTCACCCACATCGCCCCGTCCTTACTGTCATCAAAGGTGGGGCGAACCTCGTCTATCCATCGGTCGAGTGCTGACACCACCCAGTCCATCTCCGGAACCAGCAGCACGGTCCGACGCTTCGGCGGGCTGCCATTCGAGCTCTTACCCCACCGAACGAACACGGCACCCGCTCGACCGTGGCCCGGGGCGCGAGGGTTGTGCCGAAGATCCTGGATGTCCAAACCCCAGGCCTCTCGGCGCCGCAGCCCGAAGGCGTAAATCACCTTCAGCAACGTCGCATCGCGCTGCGCGGCGGCCGCACCCTTGCGACCGTTGTGGCGGATCTGCCCCGCCAGCGCGTCCGCGGCGTCGAACAGTGCCTGCACCTCGTCGAACGACAGAGGGCGACGGCCCGGGCTCCCCTCGTAGGGCGAGGTGTGGACCACGCTGTTCCACTCGTGCAGGATCTGCACCGGCCGCGTCCCGAACCGCTCCACACACACATCGGACCAGGAGTAGCGCGGGTCGCACAGGTACTCCATGAACAGGCGCAACGCGTTCTGATGCCCTCGAGCGGTCGATACGGCGACCCCGCCACCCGAGTGGGTCTGCGTAGTGAACGCCTCCACGTCGGAAGCAGTCCAACCCCACGGGTACTCGTTCGTGAACTGCGCGAACCTGCGCACCACCGCAGCCCGCATCGCCACAGTCGTGGCCTTCAGCTGGCGGGC
This sequence comes from Lapillicoccus sp., assembly GCA_965277795.1. GTDB lineage: Bacteria > Actinomycetota > Actinomycetes > Actinomycetales > Dermatophilaceae > Lapillicoccus. The sequence continues at coordinate 770,700 of OZ255840.1, read as the reverse complement.
TCGCTGCTGCAGCGCCCACCCCTGGAGCATCTCCTCGAATGTCGCCGGAGCAGGATCCAGCAGCCCCACGCCGGGACGGATCACTGAGGCTGCGGAGCCCGCCAAGCCTTCGATCGACACGGTTGCATCAAACACAACATTGATGCGTCCGTCAAGTAGGAGATGGGCGGTTACCTCGGCGAGAGCCAAGCGGCAGCGACTTGCGCCACGTTCCCCGGTTCCGGAGGTCCCGAACAACGGCGGCCATGTACTCCTCCTCATAGGTCGCCAGGTCGTCGAGATCGACCTTGTCCGTACTCAGGTTCATACCCGCGTCGGAAGCGACGGGCGGTTCCTTCCAAGCACGATTGGACGCCGAGCCCGCTGTCGCTCTGAGCCTGTCAAGAAGGCGCGCATAGGCTTCCCCGACTTCGTCGGACTCCGCCCTGGTCCATGCCCGGTAGTAGGACAGCCTGCCCTGAATCTCTCGCGCCAGCTCCGAGAGTCGGACTCGTTCCTCTGGACCTTTTTCGCCTTGTCGCCGGCGGATGGCGTAAGGCATCTCCTTGTATGCCGTTACCGCCTCAAACGCCTCCGCGTACGTGGTTCTGACACGCGACCGTTCCTCCTCCAAAGACTTCTTCCGCGCGATCGTAGTGTTCACGATCGCCCCGACAACCGCGGCGAGGAAGGTGGTGGAGAAGAGGGTCGCCAGTATGCCGCCGGTCATGCAGCCGCTCCCGGATCCTGCGTTTCGTGCTGAGTGTGAGGGTATTCCTCGCCGACCCACTCGCCGGTCTCCCGCCACCATGCCTCCTTGAACAGGTGCATCGTGGCCATGCCGAACAGAGCGAGAAGTCCATCCTCTGGTATCCACCGTTGCGCAAGGGGATCCCCCGGAAACCAAAGGCATAGTCGACGGCGGTCAGCGCCGTGGATGTATCGATGAGGGGAGCAATCTGGGCCGTCGGCCATGACGATCGGAGTGGTAGGAGATCCCCCCAGGAACAGGACCACGATCCGCCGCGACTCGAATCCCTCCACTGGGACAGTGGCGGAGAAGTAGTAGGCGGTGTCGTCCGATGTGCGCTGACGGCGATAGGCGAAGTCGTTATACGTCCTCCTAGCTCCATCGCTGAGCCGCGCGCGGAGCGGCACATTCTCCAGCCACGACCTCGCGGCTCGCCCACGCCAGGCGTGCCGTTCCGCTCTGGTCGATCTGCCTTTGGCCACGGGTCAGTTAAGGACCGCGCCGTACGACCGCGTGTTCTTCAGCGGAGCCCCCACTGCCGCCGACAGCCCCCCAGCGCTGGTCACGTAAAGAGTGCTGCGCGACTTCATCTCGGCGAGGGTCTGAGCCTTGGACAGTCCGCCGTCCGTGGATGCGACGAATTCCGGCCATAGGCGCCGCAACTCAGCCGAGACGACGCTCATGTCATAGTCGTGCTCCAGCGCCGTGCGGAGGCTCCCGGCCGCAGCCTCCAGCCGATCGATCGCGAAACCACGGTCTGCGACTTTGATCGGAGGCGACACCTGCGCGGGATCCGGCGTATAGCGCGTCCGTAGGTCGCTGGCCGCGTTCTCCCATAGCGCCAACAACGCGGACGCAACATCCTCGCCGGGCCTGACGAACATCAGCCCGAAGGCCTCCAAGTTGAACGAGCAGAGGGGAACTTGGGCGTCCCGCTTGTTCTCTGCCTTCGCCAACCGGATGGCACGCGCCCGTGTTACACGAAGCGCCTTTGGTTCGGCCGTCAGAAGGCGGGTGTGCTCCTCCGGGTCCGAGGGATCCCACCGGTGCTGTTCCGTGTTCGGGATCCACAAGCCAGCGCCGAGCCGGCGATCAAGCCCGACGACCAGGTCGACTGTCGGGTCTTCACCAGTCGAGAGAGGCTTGTTGCAGCTCACAAGGATCGCTCGTTTGGTGACTGCCACGCCGGCCGCTGGATATTCTGCCCGGACCTTTGCGAGCACCTCATCCGCGATGTCATGGACGATCGCGTCGGGGCCTTCGCCCGATCCGTCTGGGCCAAGGGACGGGAATCGCCGACGGTCCAGGACTACACCACAGTCGGCGTCCAGTCCCTGATCACGATGGTGCACGGGGCAATTGGCCGTTGCATGCGCAAGGGATCCCGAATTGAACGCGCGCGCAGCTCCGCTGAAGCCGAGCGCCGCGTCCTTCGTGATGTCTCGCCGTCTGCGTGCCTCCCCCAGGGCTTCCTCAGACGGGGCCAACTGCAATCGAACCTGATCTAACAACTTGCCGGTGTTGCTCACGTGCTCCCTACCTTCTGATCCCCCTTGCGTTCTGGTTGGCGCCATCAGTGATGGCGCCAACCAGAACATCTACAAACTCGAAGCTGTTGCGTCTGTTGCAATAACGCTCACTAACGTCCGTGACCACGGCCGCTGACCGCACCGCGCCACCACAGGCAATCCGAGCCCGGCACCTGCACCATCTTGGTCCGGTACCGGGCCACCACCAGCGGATCACGCAGCGCCACCGTCAACAGCGCCCGCGCCTGGTCACCGAGCGGCATCAGCGCGCCACCTGCCCGCCCACATCGCCCACGTCACCGTCGATACTGGTGTCACCCTCGACCGCAGCTGGCACGGCGTGCAGTGCAGACGCGTCCGCGTCAGCCGGCGCTGCGGCGAGCCTCAACAGCCGGGCGCACTGCGGCTTGCCGATCCCGGTCAGTGTCACCATCTGCGCGACGGGCACCTTCTCCTTCACCAGCGCCGCCAGCGCCTGCCCAGCCTTGCGTTCCGCCGCGTCCAGCACTGCGTGCGCCGCCGCCGCGTCCTCCCACGCCAGCACCGTGCGCACCGTCGCGTCCTCGATCCGCTCGTCCTGAGCCTGCCGCTCGGACAGCAACCCCAGCCGCGCCTCCCGCACTCTGGCCTTCGCCTGCTGCGACCTGCTCGCGTTGTGACCCATCACCTGCTCCTCCCACCGACGTGACGGCGCACAACGCACCCTCTACCTCAGTAAGCAGAAAAACACCCTCCGGCTGGACACCCCGCCGCCAACTATTTTTGCGGCCACCACCGACACACCCCGTCCGCCCGCTCACGCCAGGCCGCCCGCCAGGCTCACGTCAACCCCGCCGCCCGCCGACCTCCCGTGACCAACCCGTGACCTTCCGGAACGCACGCGAAGCGAGCGCCAAACCTGACACACCTCTTGCACCCTCGGTCCGTTACCCCTGAATCCCGTTGAACGGGATCTCGCGGGCTGCCACGTTACCCCCTCCGCGCCGGACAGTGTTCGAACAAAGATTCGAAGAAAAAGTATGCCGAACCATGTCCAGTAAGAGGGGGGGTCGGTGCTTAAGAGGTCGTGATGTCGATCCACAAGCTGACCGCCGGGGACGGGTACGCGTACCTGACCCGGCAGGTCGCTGCGCTGGATGCGACCGACAAGCAACACACCGGCCTGGCGGACTACTACAGCCAGCGCGGGGAGTCCCCCGGCCGATGGGCCGGGTCAGCGCTGGCCGACGTCGACATGCACGTCGGGCAGGAGGTCACTGCAGATCAGATGGCCTCCCTGTTCGCCGAAGGACGGCATCCAAACGCCGACCAGATCAGCGACGAGCTACAAGCGGCGCATGCCAGCGCGGATCAGCTCAAAGCGGCGATCGAGCTGGGTAAGCCGTTCCCGGCGCCCGAGGACACCCCCGCCTTCCAGATCGCCGTCGCGCGGCGTGCAGTGGAGGTCAACGTAGCCAACGGTGCGCCCGGTGACACCATGCTCGCGGCCGCGGGACGGGCCAGGATTCGCACCGACGTCGGCCGGGAGATGTTCACCGAGGCCTACGGCCGGGCGCCCAAGGACCCCCGTGAGCTGTCCTCGTTCATCGCCCGCAACTCCCGGTCGACGACCAGCGCGATCGCCGGGTTCGACCTGACCTTCACCCCGGTCAAGTCGGTGTCGGCGCTGTGGGCGATCGCCCCCCGGGAGGTCGCCGAGCAGATCACCGCCGCACACCACGCCGCCGTCGACGACGTCCTGGCGTGGCTCGAACGGGACGCGACGTACACCCGGGGCGGGAAGGGCGGGGTGCAGCAGCTGGACGCCACCGGCCTGCTGGCCGCAGCGTTCGACCACCGCGACTCCCGCGCCGGCGACCCCGACCTGCACACCCACGTCGCGGTCTCCTCCAAGGTCCGCGTCCTAGGTGCCGACGGCACCCCCGACCGGTGGCTGGCCCTGGACGCCCGGGTGCTGTTCAAGGCCACCGTGACCGCGTCGGAGCGTTACAACACCCGCGTCGAGGCCGAGCTGCATCGGCGGCTCGGCCTGACGTTCCAGCCCCGCTCGGACGCCGACGCGGCCGCCGCCGCGGGCAAGCGGATGGTCCGCGAGGTCGCGGGTGTCCCCGAGGAACTGGTGCAGGTGTGGTCCAGACGACGGGCCCGGATTGACGTGCGACGGGCCGCTCTAGCGGCCACGTTCCAGGCCGAACACGGCCGGCCGCCGACGCCGGTGGAGGCCCTGAAGCTGGCCCAGCAGGCCACCTTGGAGACCAGGGACGCGAAACACGAACCCCGCTCTGAAGCGGAGCAACGAGCGATCTGGCGCGCCGAGGCATCCCATCTGCTTGGGTCAACGGAACAGCTCGACCAGCTGGTCAAGTCCGTTGTCCCGACTGGCCCGGTCCGCCCCACGTCACGCCAACGCGATGTCAAAGGTGGCGCGGTCACAGTCTCCGACGACCTGCTTGACACGCTCACAGGCAGAGCCCGGGGGGCGATCGAAGCCGGACGGTCCACGTGGCAGGTGTGGCATGTCCGCTCCGAAGCTGAGCGTCAGGTTCGGGCTAACGCACCCGCCGGCGTCGATGTCGACGCGGTGGTCGACGAGGTCGTCGCCCGGGTGCTGCACCCGGACCAGTCCGTGACGCTGACCCGCCCCGACCCGGTCCACGCCACCCTCGGTTCACCTTCCCCGCTGCGGCGTCGGGACGGGTCCAGCGTGTACGACGTCGCCGGCTCCCAGCTGTACACCTCGGCGGTAGTGCTGGCCGACGAGCAGTTCCTCGTTGACGCTGCCGGCCGACGGGACGGACGGGTCGTCGCTGACACCGACGTCGACCTGGCGTTGCTGGAGTCGGTCGCCAACGGCCTGAACCTGAACACCGCGCAGGCGCACCTGGTCCGGGTGATGGCCACCTCGGGGGCCCGGGTCCAGCTGGCCATCGCGCCGGCCGGATCAGGGAAGACCACCGCGATGTCTGCCCTGACCACGGCGTGGACCCACGGCCTGCACGACGGTGCCGGCGGCGGCACCGTCCTCGGGCTGGCCCCGTCTGCGGTCGCCGCAGGGGTGCTGCGGGAGGAGACCGGCACACACGCCGACACCCTGGCCAAGCTCGTCTACCACCTGCGCCACCAGGCGCTGACGCCACTGCCGGCGTGGGCGGCAGCGGTTGATGACAAGACGCTTATCGTCGTCGACGAGGCGGGCATGGCCGCCACCGGCGACCTCGCAGCCGTGACCCGGTTCGCCCTCGACCGCGGCGCCAGCGTCCGGCTCGTCGGCGACGACCGGCAGCTGGCCGCGATCGCCGCCGGCGGCGTGCTGCGGGACATCCAGGCCACCCACGGCGCCGTCACCCTCACCGAGCTGGTCCGGTTCCGTGACCAGGCCGAGGCCGCCGCCGGCCTCGCCGTCCGCACCGGCGACACCACCGGTCTGGGCTTCTACATCGACAACGACCGCGTCCACGTCGGCGACCTGACGACCGTCACCGACCAGGCCTACAACGCCTGGACCACCGACCGGACCGCCGGGCTCGACTCGATCATGCTCGCCCCGACCCGCGAGCTGGTTACCGGCCTGAACATCCGGGCCCGCACCGACCGGCTCGCCGCCCTTGAGAACGAGCCGAGCACCGACGCCACCAGCCGGTTCGACCAGCTTGGCCAGGTTGAGCTGGTCGACGGTTCGGCCGCCTCAGCCGGGGACACGGTCATCACCCGCCGCAACGAGCGAAAGCTGCGGACCTCCGCCACCGACTTCGTCAAGAACGGCGACCGGTGGACCGTCACCGCCGCCCACACCCCCGCCGACCCCGACCCCGACCTGCGGGGCGCGCTGGACGTCGTCCACGTCCAGACCGGCCGGCACCTGCGGCTACCGGCCGACTACGTGGCCCAGCATGTGCAGCTCGGCTACGCCACCACCGTGCACGGCGCGCAAGGGGTGACCGCCGACACCAGCCACACCGTCACCGTCGGCGTCGAGTCCCGCCAGCAGTTGTACGTCGCCCTGACCCGCGGCCGCGACGCCAACCACCTGTACCTCAACGCGGCCATGGACGGCGACGAGCACACCATCATCACCCCCGCCGCCACCCACCCGCAGACCGCGCTCAACCTCCTCGAGCAGATCCTGTCCCGCGACGAAGCCCAACCGTCCGCCACCACCACCGCGCGCGGCGTCGACAACCCCCACACCGCGCTCAGCCAGGCCACCGCCCGCTACCTCGACAGCCTGCACACCGCCGCTGCCGACCTCCTCGGCGCCGACCGGATGCAGGCCCTCGAAGCCCACGTCGAGCAGTTGGTGCCCGGCATCGTGGACAGCCCCGCCTGGCCCACCCTGCGCGGACACCTCGCTCTCATTGCCGCCGACGGACACCAGCCCGAGGCCGCATTCACCGTGGCGCTACGGGAACGGGAGATCGGCACTGCCGCCGACGTCGCCGCCGTCCTGGACTGGCGCCTCGACCCCACCCACACCCGCACCAGCAGCACCCCCGACAACCCGCCGCCCGCGCCGTGGCTGCCCGGGGTTCCGCCGCGTCTGCGGACCAACCCCGAGTGGGGTGACCACCTGCAGGCCCGGCACGACCTGGTCAACCAGGCCACCACCCAAGTCCGTGACACCGCTCGCGCGTTGACCGCGGCCACCGCGCCAGCCTGGGCCCGGCAGCTGCTCGACTCCCGCCACCGGGACCTGCTCACCGACCTGATGGTCTACCGGGCCGGCCACACCGTCACCGACGATGACACCCGCCCGACCGGGCCGCGGCAGCAGGCCGCCGCCGACCGCCGCGCCCAGGTCGACCTCAACCAGCGCGTCAACGCCGCCATCGACACCAGCTACCGCACCACCTGGACCGCGCTGGCCGAACAGGTCGGCCTCTCCCCCGGCGCCGACCCGCACTGGCCGGTCCTGGCCGAGAACCTCGCCGCCCTGTCCCGCGCCGGAGCCGACGCCCCCGCACTGCTACGCCGTGCCGCCGCCGAAACCACCCTGCCCGATGAGTATCAGGCCGCCGCGCTCTGGTGGCGGATCGCCCGGCACGTCGCCCCCGCCGTCCTGACCCCGGACCCCGGCGCCGAACCATCCGACCCGCTGCGCCCGGTCTGGCTGCCCCAGCTGGCCGCCGCCCTAGACACCCCAGCCCACCCCGCCGCAACTGCGGCTCTCATCCATGACCCGCATTGGCCGGCCGTCATCACCGCCCTAACCCGTGCCAGCGAGCACGGCATCAGCTACACCGACCTGTTCCGCTACCCCGCCGGCCCCGACGGCGCCCCCGTCCCCGGCCACGCACTGGCCGACGCCCTCATCTACCGGGCCACCGTCCTGACCGACCCGACCCCCTACGACCCCGACGACCCCGTCGACCCCGCCAACCCCGGCGACATCGAGCAGGAGCCCGGTCAGCCGTATCCACCCGACGACCCCTACAACGCAGACATTGAGCCACCAGAGGACCTGTACATGGCCACGAACCTGCACACCGACCCCGACCGGCAGACCGACAACATGGCCGAGCCCCCGCTGGACTACAGCACCGCAGGCACCGGCTTCGTCGACCCCCTGCCTCCGCTGCAGGACGAGACGATCCCGTCCGACCACATCACTCTCAGCGAGGCCGAGCTGGACGAGGAGCTGTTCTGGGCTGCCCGCTCCCGCGTCGGGATCCAGTGGGAACCCAGCGAGGAGCAGCAGGAGCGGGCGCTGACCCGCATCGCCGACGCCGAGTTCGCCCCCGTCAGCCCGGAACGGATCGCCAACCTCAACGAGCACGCCGCAGCCTTCTACGAGCACGCCTACCGCGGCTCCTGGGCCCAGACCTACCTGACCGACCGGCTCAGCGGCATCGACCTAACCGCAGACGAACACGTCCGGCCCGGATACGCCCCGCACACCTGGACCGCGCTGACCACCCACCTGCGCGGGCACGGCGCCACCGACGAGGAGCTGCTGGCTGCCGGGTTGGCCAAGCAGGCCTCCACCGGCCGGCTCATCGACACCTTCCGGGACCGTCTCATCCTGCCCATCCGCGCCACGTCGACCGGAGCAGGTGCCGACGGAAACCCGTCCCTGCAGGTGGTCGGGTTCGTCGGCCGCCGTAACCCCACCCAGGACCACGTAGAGCCCGGCACGGTAGGCGCCATGCAAGCCGGGCCGAAGTACCTCAACACCGGCGAGACCGTGCTGTTCGCCAAAGGCAACCAGCTGTACGGGTTCGCCGAGCACACCGGCCGGCTCGACGCCGGCGCCACCCCCGTCATCGTCGAAGGCCCCCTCGATGCGATCGCGGTCTCCCTGGCCAGCCCCGACCACGTCGGCCTGGCCCCCCTCGGCACCGCCCTGACCGACACCCAGGCCGACTCGGTGATCCCGTACCTGAAGGACGCAGCCGGTGCCGGTGGCCACGTCAACCTGGTCGTGGCCACCGACGCCGACCTAGCCGGTCAGATCGCCGCCGAACGCGATTACTGGATCCTCACCGCCCGCGGCGTCGACCCCCGCCACCTCGCCTTCCCGCCGGGGCACGACCCCGCCAGCCTCCTGCGGCGTGACGGACGTGCCGCCCTCGCCACCCGGCTCACCGCAGCCACCAAGCCCCTAGCCGAGATCCTCGTCGACGAACGCCTGAGCCACCTCCGGCCCGGCGCCGCCCTGCCCGCGGCTGCCGCCGTCATCGCCGCCGGCGACGCCGACCAGTGGGGCCCACGGACCCGGGACGTCTCCGGGCGGCTGCACACACCGCTCGCCGTCTCCCTCACCGAGCTGGTCCAGCAGATCGGACGCTGGGACGGTGACCGGCACGCAACCAGCGACCACCAGATCCACGCGGTCCAGCAGACCCGTGACCGCATCACCGCCCAGGATCAGCTGTCACCCGCGCAGCGCTGGGCGTCCTTGGTCCGCCAGGTCGACCCGCGCCTGGTGCGGGACAACAGCTGGGCGCCCCTAGCGGCCGCCGTAGACCAGGCCCACCGGGCCGGCCACGACGTGCCCTCCTCCCTGAATGAAGCTCTCGCGCAGGGCCCATTGGACCCCCACGACCCCGGCACCGACCTGAAGTGGCGGCTGCTGGCCCACCTCGACCCGCAGCCCACCGACTGGCTGGCCATCCACCGCGCCCAGGCATCCAGCTCCGTGCCTAGAGCCCGTCCTGCAGGTCCGCGGCGCCCCGTCCCACCGACAAGCCCTGACCCCTCCACCCCCGACCGCGGCAGGTCCCCAGAACGGTGACGTAACCCCTTTTGTGGTTATCCCCAGGCGGCCGTCGACCCGTCTGCGGCAGCCGGGCCGACCAGCAAGGATGAACATCATGACCAGCAATGACACCGACTCAGCCCCGGGCCCACGTTTCCTGACGCTGCGGCAGGTCAGCGAAGAGCTCGGCACCTCGTTCGCTCAGGCGTACGCCCTGGTCCGGTCCGGCACGCTGCCGGCGATCAAGGTCGGCGGCCGCGGACAGTGGAGGGTCGGCAGGGTCGACCTAGAGACCTACGTCGCTCAGGCCTACCAGGACACAGCCGCGTTCATCCAAGCCCACCCACTCAAGGCCGGCGGCGACCGGTAAGACGAGCCGTTTCACCGAACAGACCCAGCTCCGGCGGGGGCTTACCGGCGTGACACTCGTTGACGATGGGCTGTCGTCGAGGAGTCAGCGAGACGGGCCCGTCGGTGAGTCCGACGAAGGCGAGTAGGCCGGTAATCCCTGGCTCATGCGCTGGCGGAGCACGGTGCGGCTGGCAACACCCAGGCGCCGTCCTATCTCGTCGTCGGAGTGTCCGCCGGCGAGCCGGCGCAGCGCGGCCTGCTGCTCCGAGGGCCGCAAGGTGACCGGGTCTCCGTGGACGGCGCGGTCGACGGCTACCTGGTCGACGAGGGCCTCTTGTGTGATCCGGGCGTCGGGTTCGCTGGTGGTGGGGTTCCAGCCCTGGCGTTTGGCGCGCAGGCGTGAACGAACGGCGGCGGCGCCGTCGCCGGGGTCCTCGAACTTGAGAGCCTCGTAGACCTTCTCCACGGCGGCCGCTGTGCGGGCCGAAGGCGTGGTGTAACCGTGCAGGGTCTGCCAGGCGGTCCGTTCATTGATCCCGGCCGTTGCCGCTAGCTGCTCGAGGTGCCACCCGTCGGCGACCAGGCCCTGCAGCTGACGGGACGGGTCGCGCCCCGGGTTCGCCCGTTCCGGTGGCTGCACGGCCAGGATCGCGTCCGCCGCCGAGGCGGTCATCCGGGTGACCTTGAACAGCCTGGTCAGGGTGGACACGCTGACCCCGCTGGTGCAGGCGACCTGCTCCGAGGTCATCCCGGCCTCACGAAGACGGTCCACATGCTCACGCACCGGGCCGGTGCCCGTGAACGGTGCCCACGTTCCGGCCTGCTGCTGCTGGTAGCGGTCCCGCTCGTAGGCGTTGACCGTTGGGCGGTGTTCGGGCTGCCGCCGCCAGGACTGGTCACGCTGCTGCGGCCGGGGCGACATCGGTTGCGGTGTGACCGGGTCACGGTGGACCGCGGGGGCGCTCATCGCGGCCGGTCCCCGTAGGAGACGTTCGACTGTCTGGCGGGGTCGTTCGGTGCGCCGGCCCGCCGGTCGACGCTGGCGCCGTCCACTCTCGGCGTGACCAGGTTGGGCGCCGACGCCCGGTCCTCCACCGGGATGCCGAGGTCGGGCTTGTCGCGGTCGAGGCGCTCAAGGATGCCGTGCGCCGTGCTCAGGACCCGGGCGGCGGTCTCGCGCAGGGTGGTCTCGAGACTGGACTTGCGGGGCATCCAGCTGCCGACGTACGCGAAGCTGTAACTGGAGGTGTCCAGGCCGCGCGCGGCGGAGACAAGGAACGCGACGGACTCGGCTTCCACCTCGATCCTGGCCCGGGTGTTGGGTTGGTGCAGGTCCGCGAGGGTGACGTTGCCCGGTGCGTGCAGCAGCACATGGCCGAGCTCATGCGCCAGGGTCTTGGCCTGCTGCGCGGGATCCAGGCCGGGGTCAACCTCGACCTGGCGGGTGACGTGGTTGGTTCGGCCGCGGGCGCCGCCACCCGGGTCGTTCATGGCCAGGGTGAAGCCCTCCTCGTCGACCTGGCGCGCCAACCCGTCCCACAGGCCGGGCGGGGCCTGTCCGGTGAGCAGCTGCGGCGCCGGCGGCGGGGTGGCCAGGGGCGGGGCCCCAGGAATCGGGTCGGTCTGGCAGACGTCGAACACGAAAGCGATGCGAACCCCGACCAGGCGCCGCCGGGTCGGATCCGCCGAGGCGGGCCCCGCCGCGGCGGTGCCCGCCTCACCCCCGTGTCCGGAGAACGGGACTCCGGTCGACGGGGCCACTCCTAACGCGGGTGGGCGTGGCACAACGCCGGGGTCGGCTCCCTCTCGAGTGGCCGCGTCGACGGCGACCCGGCGGGTCACCGGTGCGAGGATCTGGATACCCTGTTCGCCCTTGCGGACCTGCCGGCCCATTGACTGCCAGGTCCGGTAGCCGGCGACCTGGGTCGCGTCGGGCCGCTGCATGACGATGGCCACGGTGTTGTTGAACGAATAGTGGTGGAACTTGGCCGCGGTGGCCAGCCACGCCGTCCAGGACGGGCCGGAGGCCAAGGCAAGGACCTGGTCGGTCAGTTGCTGGTTGAAGGCCTCCAGACGCTCACGTTGGGCTGCCTCGTCCGGGGCAGACCGGCTGCGTCCTCGCGCAGGGCCAGCAGCGTTGCGCGGGGTCACGCTTGGTCCCTGGAGGTGGCCGCGGGACGGAGGTCGAAGGCTGGTCCCCGGTAGCCTGAGGTGACGCTGTCCAGACCAAGCTGGCCCGTGCCGGGGGCATCCCCGCGGGGGCCTGGTGCGGCGAGAACCTCCACCTGCGTCATCGGCTTATCCCCGGACCAGCCGAGCCGCCTGGCTGTCCGGTTCGTCGCTGGGCGAGGGCACCGTCCAGCGCCTGGGAGTTGGGTGTGCGGTCGGGTACCGGGCGGGTCGGGCGGTGGGGCGGCGGCGGGTCGGGCGCTTGGGGGTCAGGCGTCGAGGGTTCGGGAAGGAAGTTCAGCCGGGGTGGTTCCCTCAGCAGGCGGTCGAGCCGTTGCACAGGAGTTGAGCTGGGGAGGGTGATGTCGATCAGGTCGGCGTACATTCCAGCTGGCGCGAGGGTGAGTTCGCGGGCGGGGATACGGGGCCGTCGCCACCAGGGGTCGGGCCCGAGCGGGCCGGGAAGCTCCGCGTTCCGCCAGGCGATGACCGCGACCGGCTGGCCGGTGCCGGGGTGGCGGATGACGTGGTCGGCATGGATGTCCGCGACCGTTGCTGTCGTCCAGATGGCGTCGGCGGGCACGTCGACCACGGCCGGGTGGGGGTCAAGCTCGGCGTTCAACGCGGTCTGGGGGGTCTGCGGGGTCTGCGGGTGGAGAGTCATCGCGGTTCGTCTCCGTCGACGAGCTCGGCGGTGTCGAGGTCAACCAGGGCAAGACGTCGCGGGGTTGTTGCCGTGTCGTCGTCGAAGCGGACGGTCCGCTCGGCGGTAGCCGGTGGCGAGGTGAAGGTGTGGAAGCGGGCGGCGGCCGGCCACTCGTCGTGTCGGTTGACGCACCGGCTCCCGAGCCGGTAGCTCATCCGCTCCAGGAACATCGGCAGGCTGTACCGGTGCCACTCCTCCGCGGGGCCGCCGTGGAACGCCAGACCGGCGGTGTACCGCTGGTCGGCCAGGACGGCCAGCTCGTGGGTGATGTGTGGGTGCGCCGGCCAGCAGGGTGGGATGAGGCGTTCGACACCCCAGCCGTACTCGTGGTTGACCCAGGCGGCGACGTCGTCGAGCCAATCCCACACCTGTCGCCGGACGGCCGGAGCACACCTGGTGGGCTCCCAGGGCTGGTCCAGCAGCTCCAGCCTTCCGAGCGCCTCAATCTCCTCGTCCGTACCGGTGTCGAGGACTCGCAGCTTGGCGTATGCCTTCTCCACCAGCCGAGGCGGCGTCGGGAACGGCTCGACCATCCGGTCCGCGGCCGGCCTCACCATGACCGACGCCCGACCGGCCCAGCTGCCTGTTCAGCAGCCGGCTCACTCGCCTGGGTGCCAATGTGCTCGATGGCGTCATCGACGCTGCTCGGCTGCTGGTTCGGCGGCCGGCCGACGGCCCTGGTGGGGCTGAGGTTCAGTTGTTGGGCGGCGGCGACGGCGGCGGTGGTGCGGGCGAACACGGGTTGCTGGCTGCCGCGGGCCGCGGTCACCCGGGCTTTGACGGCCGCCTGGGCGGCCAGGAGCCGGCGACCGGATTTGCCGTCGACGCAACGGGTGAGCCGCGCGATCAACGGTTTTGCGTTCTCGGCCACGATGAGGGCGTGTCGCTCGGGGAGGAGCCGGATCTCCTCGGGCCGCAGGATCGGTTCGTCCGCGCCGGCGTAGGAGGTGCCGCCGGAGTTCCGGCCCCGGCTGTAGGTGGTGCGGGAGACCCGGGAGGTGCCGATCAGGTCGGACAGCTCCTTGTTGAAGATCCCGTCCTTGCTGCCGCCGAACACAGCGATGACGTTGGTCAGCCCGAACAGGGCGCGGGCCTCGTCCTCGCCGTAGCAGATGACCAGCTGCCGCCAGGTCTGGGCGGCGTAGATGAACGACAGCCCCAGGGCTCGTTCGTTGGCCATCCGGGTCCGCAGGGTGGGCAGTGGCGCGGTGGAGGGCAGCTCGTCGAGGCAGGCCAGGAACGGTGGGCAGAGCCGCCCGTAAGGGGAGGCGCCGGCGACCTGTAGGGCGGTGTCCAGGACGTGTTCGGCGACTGCGGTCATCAACGGGGACGCGGACGCGTACGGGTCGTCCCGGCCGAGGAGGTAGATGGTGCCGCCCTTACCGATGAGGTCGGCGAGGTTGGTGGCGGGCCGGCCGGGGCCGGGGGTGCACCGGGCCCGCAGGGAGGCCTGGAAGAACAGGGCCAGCGACTGCTGCACGGTGGTGGTGGTGTTCCCGGCGGTCCGGTCGTCCCCGTGTAGCGCGCCGTGCAGCAGGCCGTGCCAGAACGGGGCGGCGTGCGGGTGGGTGCGCAGGATCTCCTCGGGGGTGGTGGCGCCGCGGGGGTTGGCTACCCACTCCAGGACGTCCTCGAGGCTGCGGCCGGTCAGGGCGGCGGCGTGGAAGTACGCCTGCAGCACCTTGGCACCCTCAGCGGCGTAGAACCTCGCTGCGGAGTCGCCGGAGCCCTGCGCGACCGCCCCGCGGACGGTGCCGGCCGTGAACGCCTTGGCCCGGCGTTCGGCGACCATCGAGTCCACGCACCCGTCGACCGGGTCCCACACCAGCTCCGGCAAACCCGGTGCTAGTCCGAACGGGTCAAGCACCGCCACCGGTCGGCCGCCCGGTTTCCCATCGAGACCAGCGGAGCGGTCGTCGACGGTCAGCAGCAGGTCCTCGGCCTTGGTCAAGGTGACTAGCGCAGCGCCCGGCGCGGACAGCAGTGCTGGGGTGAGCAGGTCCAGAGTCTTTCCTGAGCCCTGCGGCCCGTACACGCCCGTGGTCCGATCGAACGGCACCCACAGCTCACCCGTCCTGGGTACGGCCCCGGACCCGATCCGCCACCCCACCTGGTGCGCCGAGAACCGTTGCCGCCCTTGGGGGTTCTCATCCGCGTTCGAGTCCGCACAGGTGCGGATGACAGCCCGGTGCACCGCCCCATCCCTGGTGCCGTCGTTGATTCTGTTGGCGGTCCTGTCGGCTGCCCTCGTGGCGATCCGGAGCCGGTTGGCGCTGGCGACGGCAATCCCGGCGTCGGCGACGTCGGCGACGTCGGCGGCTGAACCAGCAGAGGCAACCGCGGCGACGTCACCCGGTCGCCGCAGGTCGGTGGGCTGGCGCCGGGCTGGGCCCCAGCGACGCCGACGACAGTGGTTGCCGGAGCCCCCGGTGCTGACAGCCGCGGTGCTGGAGACCCCGTACAGGTCGGGGCGGACGAGCTTTCGGACCCGGCGCAGCCGCCCCGGGCCGAGGGCGGTTTCGGCGTCGGCCCGGGTAGCCATCCCTAGCCGGCGGCCGGGGCCGGCGGTGGTCCAGAACCAGCGCGCAGCCGCGATGGTTACCACCAGTAAGGCGGCCTCGAGGAGCACCGAGACGATGACGACCAGGACAGGGGACGGTAGTCCGACCGGGGCGTCGACGCCCGCGCCGACGTGCCCGGTGAGCAGGCCGCCCACGGCACGAAACAGGTGCGGCGAGTCCGGCCAGATCCAGCCGTGGCCGCTCAGCCACGAGGCGATGCCCTGGCCGGCCAGCAGCCCGGCGCCAGCCACGCACACCCAAGCCAGCAGACCAGCCGTAGGAATTTCCCAGCCCCACGGCACCGGATCAGGGCGGCGCCTGCCGATACCTGCCGTGCCACCAACAGCGCTGCTCAGGGGGTTCCAAGGGCTCATGCCCTGCTAAGCACCGACCCCCCCTCTTACTGGACATGGGTTGACAGACTTTCTTGACGAATTTCGTCTCCCCACGGACGCGTTCGAGGGGGTCAGGTTCCTCAGGGGTGGACGGGTGCTCAGCCGTGCGTTGGACGGTGACGATCCGCTCAGCCCCGGCACCGATCGGGGTGAGCCGAACGAACGCGCCGACATGGGGGGTTTACCCGCCCTCACGGTTGAGCGGCCGGATCGGTGTTCCACAGGTACTCGATCCGTTGAGAATGGTCCGGTCTGATTTGCCCCACTTCACCGCATTGAGAACGCTCGTCGCGATCAAGGACGAGGCGGCCGAGCTGGTCAAGTTCGCGAACGGGATCGCGCAGTGGGCGACGCGCTGTTGTGACGGCTTGACCTGGCCCCACCCCGATTGTTGAACGAATAGTGGTGGAAGCGGGCCGCGGTGCGTAGCCAGTCGGTCCACGCAGTCGAGGTGGTCAACGACAGGACCCTCTCGCTGAGGGTGGTGTGGAACTGTTCCAGCCGTTCCCCCGTGTGGCTTCGTCAAGGCCCGGTCGCGGGCTGGGCCGACGGCTGGTCCCGCCCGAGGACCGGCGCTCCGGGGCTGCGCTCATGGCTGTGCTCCTTTGGAGGTGTGCCTGCGCCGGCGGTGAACGCCTGTTGAGAGTCCGCGCCGGCGGCCGCGCTCAACAGGCATCGAGCAACCCCTCTCCATCTCAGAACGGGACGTCGATGCCCCGGCCCTGGGCGGGGCGGCCGCCGGGGATGTTCTGGTGTGCGGCGGCCGGGCGCGATCTGGCGGTGAGCGAGCGTGCCTCCGCCAGGTCCTGGATGGGTGACGAGTCGGGCCGGTCTACCCCTGACGCGACCCGCAGGTTCGCCTCGTCGATCGGGCCCACGCCGACTTGCGCTCTCAGCGTGTTGACCGCGTCGCGAAGCTCGCTCAGGGCTGCAGGGTCGTCCCGCAGCGGGTCGATGATGCGGTCGCGGCCGAAGATCGGTTGGGGCTCGTCCGACCAGTCGTCGTAGACCGAGACGACCTGCTGCTTCAACCCAAGTCCATCCCGAACGTATTCGACTACTCGAGGGTCCTGCACCGCCCGAACCATGTCGCCGTCGTTCCGGGCCAGGACGTGCACCATCTGAGGCTCGGGCATGTCCGGTTCGTTCATCCAGTGCGAGTTCGCATACGCCCGGTTGATAGCGGTGTCGGCTTGTTCGATGATCGCCTCGGCCCGCGCGGCCCGGTCTCGGTTAGCTTGGGGTCCGTTGCCATCGACGCCGAGCCGCAACGCCTGACTCGGTGGCAGGTCAAGGACATCGGGATAGCGCAGCGCGGTCTGTGTCTCCTCAGTCATGAGGTGTTGCTCCTTAGTTGACGACGGTCTGGACTTCGGCGACCGCGAGGCGGGAGGTGGTCTGGGTCTGCAGGTTGGTGAAGGCGCCGCCGGTGCCCCGGCAGTCGGCTGCTGCGCCCGGTCACGGGCTGCTCGGTTGCGGTGCTCATGCTCTGGTCCCTTCCGCGGTCAGCGTCAGCGGCCGCCGTTGGGCCGGTCCGGGTCGGTGAGCTCGCCGGTGGCCAGGTCGAGCAGGGCGAGCCCGGCCGGGTAGCCGGCGGCGGCCGGGATCGGCGGGCGGATCGTAGTCAGGTCGTCGGCGAACCAGGCGGTCCGGGCCCGCTGGTTGGGGTCGCTGACAAAGGCCCGGTACCGGGCGCTGGACGGCCACTCGTCGTGCTTGTTGACGCAGCGGTTGCCCAGCCGGGCGACGAGCCGGTCCAGGAACATGGGCAGGCTGTACCGGTGCCACTCCTCGAGCAGGTCGCCGGTCAGCGCCCGGCCGGCGGCGCGGCGCTGGTCGGCCAGGACGGCCAGCTCGTGGGCGATGTGCGGGTGCGCGGGCCAGCACGGCGGGATGAGCCGGTCCACGTTCCAGCCGTACTCGTGGTTGACCCAGGCGGCGACCTCATCTAGCCACACCCAGACCTGCTGGCGCACCGCGGGTTTACAGGAAGGCGGGTCCCAGGGCCGGCCGAGTGTCTCGACCGGGCCGAGGACGGCCCGTTCCTCGTCGGTGCCGAACTGGGCGGTACGCAGCTCCCGGTAGGCGGCCTGCACGAGACGGCCGGCCTCCGGGAAGGGGCGGGTCACCACGACCGGTCACCGCCTCGACCGCTGGGCACACCCACCGAGGCACCGGCGCCGTCGTCCCAGCCGTGGCCTGCGTTGTCGGCGCTGGCGGGACGGACCGGACTGAGGTCCAGCTGGTGCGCGGTTTGCACTGCGGCAGTGGTCCGGGCGAACATCGGCGTCTGGCGTCCTCGAGCCGCGCCGACCCGAGCCTTTGCTCCAGCCTGCGCGGCGAGCAACTGCCGCCCGGGTTTGCCGTCGACGCAGCGGGTCAGCTTCACGATCTACGGCTTCGCGTTCTCGGCGATGAGCAGGTCGGCGCGCCTGCCGATACCTGCCGTGCCACCAACAGCGCTGCTCAGGGGGTTCCAAGGGCTCATGCCCTGCTAAGCACCGACCCCCCCTCTTACTGGACATGGGTTGACAGACTTTCTTGACGAATTTCGTCTCCCCACGGACGCGTTCGAGGGGGTCAGGTTCCTCAGGGGTGGACGGGTGCTCAGCCGTGCGTTGGACGGTGACGATCCGCTCAGCCCCGGCACCGATCGGGGTGAGCCAAACGAACGCGCCGACATGGGGGGTTTACCCGCCCTCACGGTTGAGCGGCCGGATCGGTGTTCCACATGTACTCGATCCGTTCGCCGTACCGGGTCAGGCCGGCCCAGTAATCCAGCACTCCAACCAGTTTCAGGAAGCGGAGCTTGCTTGGTGTGCAGGGACAGAACGGATCGTCGCAGTAGCGGTAGCGCAGCTCCTCTTGTCGTAACTGCTCACTCCAGGCGGCCGCCTGCATCTCGGCCAGCTCCAGTGCCTCGTCGGTCAAGTCATGGGGCTGTACTGGGTCGGGTTCTGGGTCAAACGGGGGTGTCTCGGCGTGGTCGATCACGGGGTCTCCTGTCCTGGCGGTCGGTGGGCGGGTGGTCAGCCGATGCGGCGGATGGTGACGATCTGGTTGGCCCAGCTGGCCAGCGGAGTGAGCCGGACGAAAGCTCCGGTGTGGGGAGCTTCCACGAGCCATACCTTGCCGACGGCGTCGACGCCGGCGACCATGCCGACGTGGCCGGGGTTGGCGGCGGTGCCGTCGGAGCCGGGGATCAAGACCAGGTCACCGGAGCGGGCGGTGGCCAGGTTGACCGGGGTGCCTTGGACGGCCTGGGTGTAGGTGACTCGGCCGAGGGAGACACCTTGGGTCGCCCAGGCGGCCAGGGTCAGGCCGGAGCAGTCCCACGCGGCCGGTCCGTTACCGCCCCACAAGTACGGCTTACCCAGCTGCGCCAGGGCGAAGGTAACGGCGCCGTTTCCGGCCGGGCTGCCGGTCAGCGTCAGGCCGTTCGGTCCAGGTGTGGGGGTGGCCGGGCCGCCAGCTCCCCCGTCGCCGCCGTCGCCCGGGCACGGAGTCGAGGTCACCGGGCTGCCATCGGCACTGCTGCCGGGCCACAGTTGGGCGGTGAGCTGGGTGGCCAGCGGTTCCCACTGGGCGTACAGGCCACGGTAGGGCTCGTAGGGCTTCTGGACGTCGGCGGCTACCTCGGTCAACGGCCGGGTCGCCCAATTCGGCTGTTGAATGAGCCGGACCAAGAACGCGCCGGTGGCCTTGGCCGGGTCGACGGCGACGTCGGCGCCGTAGTACATCGTCATCTGCGCGAACAGCCCGAGGCTGGTCGTGTTGTCGGTGTGCACGGTGTAGTTGACAAACTTGGACTCCTGGTAGGCCGTGGCCAGCGCGATCACCGCCGCCCGCTGTGGGAGGCCCCTCGCGGCGGTCACCTGGACGATGGTTGTGGCGTTGGCCATCTGCTCGGCGTCCAGGTGCTGGTCCAGAACGGTCTGCGCGGTCCCACCGGGCCCGCAGGCCCCCGTGTCGGTGCTCGCCCCCAGAGCGGCCATCGGCACGCCGACCACGAACACGACCACCAGCAGCAGCATCCCGGCCGTCGTGGTCACGATGGTACGGACCGAGCTGGTCATCCCGTCACCGGCTCGCCGAGGCGGCCGGCCCCCCGTCGACGAGGTAGCGACGGATCATGGAGCCACCTCCCGGGGCGTGGGGAGTTCCCGGTGCAGGTGGGGTCGGTTCTGGTGGTGGGCCGTAACCCTCAATCTTTCGACGAACATCTAGACCACCCCGACGAGGGCGTCGTTGGTGTAGGTGAGGTCCTCTTCGAGGGGGTGTCGGACGGACTGGACCTTGTACTTGCGGTCGCCGACTATCCACAGCGCTCGTCCTTTGCCGGACATCGCCCAACCGGTGACCAGGTCCTGGGCCATCGGGGTCAGCCCGAGCAGGTCGCCGAGCTCGTCGCCGACGGACTGGTCCTGGCCGAGCAGGACCTTGGTGTCGGCTAGGTGCAGTAGGTCCCGGGCGATCCGGTCCGCCTCGGAGCCTTCGGCGCCGACGGCCCGGGTGTCGGAGGGCTTGTGGGCCACCGCGATCTGCACGTCCCCGTCGGCCCGGGACAAGCGCAGGTCGGAGTCCAGCGATTTAACGGCTTCCGGTCCAAGGCGCATCTGCTTCCACATCTCGTCGCGGACCACGATCCGCCGGTCTCCAGCGCTGGCGACCTCACGCTGCCCACGCCCCCACGCGCCGAGGCAGGTCAACGCCACCCCGACGGCGTCGTCGCCGAGGGGTTGCAGCCGTTTCAGGGACAGCGACTGGATCGGTGCGGCCCAGTCGATGTCGATGTTGGTCAGCTCGTCGAACATGCCGGCCAGGTGTCCGGTGACCATCTGGGACAGGGCGTCCCGCAGCAGCCGGGTGCCGTCGAGGAAGTCCTGCCGGCTGGCGTACCGGCAGTCGGCGACCAGCTGCTCGGTGGGCTCGTCGATGCCGGCCCACAGCTGCGGGATGGTCACCGGGGCCAGGGTGCTGTTTCCGACCCCGTAGCCGGTCAGCTGACGCAGCACGGTGTCGACCACCCGCTCGTCGGAGGGGGAGAACGGGACCCGGGCCTCGCCAATGTGCTGGGAGCCGACCAGGCCGCGGACGAGGACCAGCCAGCGGGAGAAGATGATCGCGGCCCGACGTCTGGCCTCCTCCCCGCTGAGCCGGGCCCAGCCGGCGCCGAGCGGCCCCACATCGAGGGGGTTGACCCGGGTCGGCTGGCCGGGGCCGATGGCGAACGGGGTCACCCCGAATGCCCTACAGAGGGCCTCGTACTCGTCTTTGGCGTCACCGAGGATCAGCGCCCGGTACCCGAACTGCAGCATCCGGATGATGAACTCCTTGACGTAGGAGGACTTCCCGGTGCCGGGTTTGCCCATCACGAACACGTTGGGGTTGGTGACCGGGATCTCGTCGTCCAGGACCCATCCGTTGGGGTCGCAGTAGAACGACCCGCCGGACCACTCGTCGATCCCCATCTGCGCGCCGGTAGGCGGCAACACCGGGGCAGCGATGAACGGCCAGAACACCGGCGCCTGGTCCGACGTCATCCGGTACCGCGGCAAGGGGGCAGACCCCGGCGTCCAGCCGGCACCCCGTTCCCGCAGCCCACGCGGGGACCGCAACCGGGGGAACAGTTTCCCCTCAGCCACCTCCGGCTCTGGGGCCACCTTCTGGGGCAGGGCCTGGCCGTGGTCGGCGAGCAGCTGCCCGATCGCTCGGCCCGCTCCCGGTCGGCGGCTCATCGTGCGCTCCGGGAGATCTTCAAGCCGACGCCGAGCGGGATTGCGGAGGCGATGAACCCCGAGTCGGCGGCCAGGTCGAGGCGTTGCGGGGCGTACCCGGCGCGGCGGATCGAAGATTCGAGCTGCCGCCCGTAGTCGTCGACCGCCCACGTCCGGGGCACCGTCACCGAGGCGACGGCGGCGGGCCGGACCATCGCCCGGCCGCGGGCCAGCTTGGCGTCGACGGCGTGGGTCTGGGCCTCGTTACGTCGCTGCCGGGCCCGGGTCTGCTGGCCCAGCCGCTGGCGAAGCGCCCCGCCGGTGGCGGCGGAGATCTCCGCGCTGGCACTAGACCGGGACGCCTTGCGGTCCGAGATCAGCGGGTAGAACACCGTGTAGCAGCGCCGCTCCCCCGGGCTACCAGGCACCAGCACCGGGGCCAGCGCCCCGAGGATGGCGCCCCGGTCCGGTAGCAGCACCGCCGCCGACACCGACGACCACGCGTCGTGGTCGTACCAGCGCACCGGCGTCGATGCCTGGCCCGGCCCGGCGACCGCCCACGGCACCCGGGTCTCGGTGCCCGGATGAGAAGCCGCGTCCTCGGCCGCCTGCACCAGAACCGCCCGATCGGCCGGTGCGAACCCGGTCCGCACGGCGGCCGCCAGGTCCTGGGAGTCCAGCCACTCCACACTCGAGCAGCGGACCGCGCCCAGCAGGTGGGCCTCCACCTCGGCGAGCAGGCCGTACAGCACCCTGGCCCGGCCGGTCAGCCCGCGTCCGGCCTGCCGGGCCGGGCGGGCGATGCTCGTCTCGGCCACCACCACGGTGACGAACGCCTCGGTGCGCACCCCCGCCGAGGTCAACGACACGGCCAGGTCCTCGTTCACCCGCCGAGACAGGGCCGGGGCGTCGGCGCGGCGGTTCTTTGCCACCCACTGGGCCCGCTCGGCACCGTCGTCGGGGACCGTACGCACCTGCACCACCAGCATCCGGGCCAGGTCAGTGCGGGCCAGGACCTCCTGCAGCTGTGACAGGCCCTCCCCCATCCGGTCCCGCTCTCGGGCCTCCGCGATCCCGATCCCCGGGTGCACCACCCGCGCGGTGGCCGCCCAGGTCTGGGCGGCGTGGTCCTGGATGATCGCCACCCGGGTCAGCCGGGCCCCACGCGGAGGCCCGTCGTGCACCTGCACCGCCGACAGGATCCCGGGCAGGTCCGCGTCATCCGGTGCGGCCGGCTCACCGGCCGCCACCTTCCCCCGAAAAGCCGACCAGCCCAAACCACGGCCCACCGTGTGCCCGGCCAAGGCACCGACCCACTGAGTCGCCGACCGGCCGCGGACCGGTACTACTACCAGCAGCACAACGGCGGCGAACCCGAGCAGGCACAGCCCGGCCATGACCCACCGCTGCACTCCCACCGCCACCAGCAGCGGCACCCCCGAGACCATCACGGTCGCCAGCTGCGGGCCGGTCATCCCAAAGAAGAACCCGACCCGGTCCCTGGTGTAATCCGCATACTCCACGCTCATCGCCATCTCCTCATTCCTTGCGCACTCATTCGGCGTCGCCTCCCTGTGAGGGCGTCACCTTGTCTTGGTTAGTCGTGACACTGCTGTCGTTGCGTGCCGGCGACGCCAGCAGTCACAACGCGGCGACCGCGGCCGCGCCTTCAACCCCCGCGCCGGCCCCGGCCCCGGCACCGGCGCCGCCACCAGTGCCGCCACCAGTGCCGCCGCTCTTGCCGGCTCCCGAGCCCCCTGCCGGGCCTTGGCCGCCAGCTCCGGGTGAACCCGGTGTCGGAGGCTGAGGTACCGGCAGTCCGGCGACGGGGTCCTTAGACGGCGGAGGCATCGTCGACGGGTCGGTGTCCGCCGTCGGGGTCTGGTCCGGCGCCGAGCCGTCCTGAGCTCTCTGGCTGTGGTCCGACTGCTTGTTGGCTGGGGTGGCGAAGTAGGGCTGCGGGTGACCGACACCGGCGGCGCCGAGGACGTCGGCACCGAACGCTGCCGCACCCTGCCCGGCACTGGACAGGCCGCCCAGGGCGGAGCCGAGCGGCCCCATGGCCGAGGCGAGGCGACCTTGGGTGGCAGCGGCCGCGTCGGCCTCACCCTGGGAGCTGCTCCCGTCACCGCTGGTGGCGGTAGCGGCCCCGCTGCCGCCACCGGACTGCTCGCCCTGGCCACCCTGCCCACCGTTCTGTCCGCCGCTGAGTAGGCCTGGGAGTCCGCCGGCGGCGTCCAAGGACGCCCGGAACGACTGCCCGGAGGAGGTGCCGGGGTCAACGAACGCCAACAGCCGGAACAGCACCAGCGGCGCGAACCCGCCGATGATGACCAGGACGGTGCCGATGACGCTCTGGCCGACGGCCGCCTGGACGGAGTCACCGGCCCCGGAGATGATCCCGTCGGTCAGCTTCTTGCCGATGCCCAAGATCAAGGCGGCCAAGGGAGCGATCATCAACGCGGCGATGAACCAGCGCAGCGCCCTCCAGAACCAGGTCCTGGTTCCTTCGGCGACCAGGCCTGCGGCGGCGATCGGGGAGGTGGCGATGATCAGGACCAGCGCTCCGGCGCGGACCAGCATGATCGCCAGGTAGCCGATGGCGGCCAGGATGAGTAGGACCCCGCAGATGCCCAGGATGCCGGCGACGGCGGAGTCGACCCCGTCGCGGGCCGTCCAGGGGTGGATCATGTTGAGGTTGCCGAACGATGGCGAGCCGAGGGCCAGCTGCAGCAGGCCCTGGGTCAGCCCGGAGGTGGCCACCGTCAGCAGCGCGCCGATCCCGAGCATCCCGGCCCAGGCCAGCCCGAACTGCGGGACCCCGACCAGTACGCGGGCCACTCCTTGGCCGTTGCGTTGCCAGGCGGCGAACCCAATCTGCACGAAGGCCAGGACCAGGGCCAACGCCCCACCGATGGCGAAGGTGGCCGGGTAGATCTGGGACATCGGGCCGCCCGCGGACAGGTCCGGGGTGGTGAATGAGTCGACCAGCTTGAACGCGAACTGGGTCATCCACAACGCCCCGGCCCACAGCGACTCCATCGCCTGGAGCCACTGGTTGTTCGCCACCCCGCCGAGCAGCTGGGTACCCAGCCAGGCCATCGGGAACAGGGTCTGCCAGTCGAAACCCGGCACGTCGAACGCCGGCATCACCCCAGGTGTCGCAGCCGGGGTCATTGCAAGCAGCGGAAGGCTAGGCATGGCGCAGGTCCTTCCAGCCGGCGTCGATGGCCGCGTCGGTGCCCGGCCAGATCGACGGTGCCGGCGCCGGCTCGGCACCGGGTCCGACCAGCCACCGGCCCGGGCCGCTGGCATCCCAGGCCATCCGTTGGCAGTCAGCTACCGCGACTTGCCCGCTGGACTTGAGGGTCGCGTCGACCTCGAAGTCCACGCAGACCACGACCCAGTCCGGCCCGTCGACGGCTTTGACCATGCCCATTAACGCGGTGGCCCGGACCGCTAGACCTGATCCGGCCGCCGCACCGGCAGGTGAGAGGTTCGCCGCGGAGAGGAACCCGGCGATGGCCTGCACCCCGGTCCACGACTGAGGGGTGGGGCCACCGGGGGCGGCCCAGGCGGTGATGACCTGGCGGGCGTGGTCGAGGTTGGCATTGTTCAGCACGTCGGCGTCGATCGCTGCCAGCTGAGCCAGTGCGCCGTCAGGGGTGTGGGGGAACCCAGACGGGATCCCGGCCGGACCGTTGCCTGTCGACGCCGGCAGCACGATGGCGCCCGGGTCCCGGGTAGACAGGGTCGACGGCTGCGCCGCCCGCAGGTCCGCCTTTGTCATCGGCGCGGCCGCCAGCGTGTCCCGGTGAACCTGCACCTCGTCGTTCGGACCGCTACCGAGACCCGCGGATCCGCTGGAGCCGGCCGCCGCGCGGGTTGACCCCGGGGGGCGGTCGCCGTCGGAGCCGGCCGCCGGGTGGAGACGCAGCCCCACCCACAGCACCACCCCACCTACCAGGCTCAGCCCGATGAGCAGCAGCAGCAGCAGCGCGGCGACCAGCCGGGCGCGGCCCCACTCCCCCGGCGCCGCGGTGGCCGCCGTGGGTCGAGCGCGGGTCAGCATCCGGATCCCACGATTCCGTTGATCACCGCGACGATGGTCACGAAGATGATGGCCATGAGTACCGCGACGGCCACGCCGATCGCCCCGCGCGAGGAGGCGTGCGGCATCGCGAAGATCTTGCCCACCCCGATGGCTCCGACAGAGACCAGCGCGGTCATGATGATCAGTCCGATGACGCCCCATTTGACCCAGCCGATGACCTGGTCCTGGTAGGCCTGCATCCCGGGCGGGGCGGAGGGGCATACCGCCGCGAGGGTGTGCATGCCCGTGGTGACCTGAACGGTCACGTGGTTGGTGAGGGAGGTGTACATCTGCGGCACTGTGGTGAGCGTGGTCATGACCGGTTGGCCTTTCGTGAAGTGGTGCGCCCGGGGACGGGCTCGGTGGATGGAAGCCCTAAGGGCTCGGGCTGGGTGTGGGTACGGGTGGTGCGGCCTTGGCGCGGGTCGAGCGACGATGAGCGTCATTGGCGGCAGGTCGCAGGTGGCCGCCGCCAGGAAGGCGGCGGGGTCGAATGCGGCCGGTCATCGCCGCGCACCTCGGTGACGGCGTTGCTCAGGCCTTGGCAGACCTGGGCCGCCGCTGGGTTGGTGCCCGGCCATCCGGAGCAGCCGCATCCCGGCGGGGCTGAGCTGCCGGGGCAGGTCGGACGAGGTCACGCCGTGGATGGCGAGGTCACGCGCTCCTGGCAGCAGCACCACCTGCCCCGGATCTGCGGCGCTGGGTGAGGTACCGGGCAAGGAGGCGGCGACGACCTCGCTGAGCAGACGAGGCAGCCGGTGCGCCCCGACCAGGGCCATTGCACGCGGCTGGTCGAGGTCGCGGACCCGGTCCAGTTCGGCCGCGGCAGCGGCAAGTCTCTGGACGCCGGGCACGCTGGCCCGGGCAGTCAGCACCAGGGCGGAGACCCGGATCAGCTGACCGAGCCAGTGCCGGTCCTGGGCGGGTTCCTGGGCGAGCCGCAGCAGGTCAGCCAGCGGCCAGCCGGCGTCGACCACTGTCAGCGTCGCCGCCCCGGCTGCGGCGACGGAGGGAACGGATGCCGGCCCGGCGATGCGCTGGTCCAGCCGCTCAATCCTGACCTGGCCGGGGCCGGGGTGGGCGCTTCGGGCCCCGCATCGCCACTGGCCGGAGTCGTCGTGGCCGTGTTCGGTGACCGCCGCCCCGACCAGGCCCGACCGGACGGGATCGGCGACGTCAAGGAGCCGGACCTGCTCACCGTGGCGGGCGGCCGCCTCCGCCAGCAGCAGCGCGGTTGTCGACGCCCCGGACCAGCCGTGGGCGCCGACCACCGTGACCACTAGCCCGGTCGGCCCGCAGGTCGACGCACCCAGCCGCAGCGGGGACGCCAGACCCTCCTCCCGGAACCGGCCCGACCTGACCGCAGCCCACGCCAGGTCCAGCTCATAGACAGTCGGCGGTGCCGGCGCCCAGGTCGGCGCGGTCGGGGCCGCGGCGCCGGCAACGGTGGAGCCGGTGTCGACGGGCATCGTGTCGGTCGTCATAGCGACCGCCCGTCAGGCACTACCGCGAGCAGCTCGGTTCCGCCGGACTGCTGGGCCTTGTCAGGCTGACCAAGAGGTGAGGTGTTCGCTCGGGCGATGAGGACCTGCCGCAGCAGCTCGGGGGGCACCCGGGCGGCCAGCTCAGTTCGGGCGTCGCGGGCTCGGCGCAGCGCCGCCGCGATCTCCTCAAGTCCGTCGATCGCCGCGGCGTCCGCGCCGGATGCGCGCTCGACAAGCCCGGTGACCTCCTCGAGGGAGATACCGCCCGGGTGGCTCGCCGTGAGGCGCGCCCGTGCCTTGGACTCGGCTCGATGGGGGGTGGCCGCGGTTGGTGGGTATTCGGTCATGGCTGGTTGCCCTTCCCTGGTGTTCTGGTCGGTCGTGAACGTGGCCTTTCGGATGTGGGGTTGGCCGTGACGTGTTGAAGTCGCCGAGCTGTCTCGCCGCGCGTCGAAGCCGGCGCGGGGGTGGCGGCGCCGACGGCGAGACCGATGTCGAAGTCACTGCGGAACTTCTCGCTGGCGTCGCGCAGGGCCGACACGGCGTGGTCGCGCCGGCGGCGCAGGTGGCGGGAGGTCATGCCGCGGGCGGCGGCGAGCGTCGCGGCGCCCAGCTCGGACCCGGCCCCGTGTCCTGGCCGCTGCCGCACCCGCGGCTCGGGGTCGGCAGCCAGCTGCACGTCGACCAGGACCAGGTCCCACAACAGCGCGGCGTCATCGCGTCGCAGGACTCGCCAGGCGGTCGCCCAGACCAGCATCTGCAGCAGCGCCAGGTCGGGGACCTGCTGCTCGTACTGGACCTCGAGGGCATGGTCGGCGGTCGAGGCCTCGTCCGGGGTGGCCAACGGCACCAGCGTCGCGCGGCGATACGTGGACGCGCCGTAGTCGCGCAGCACCGCCCGGCGGGTATCCATCAGGATGTTCTTGGCCACCGCCCGGGGCTTGGCTCTCCACGGGTAGTCGCGCACCTGCAACCACAGTTGCCCGGCCACGATGTCGCCGACCTCCGGGCCGAGCGACGACAGGCTGCGGATGATCCGGTTCGCCCCCGGCGCCAACAATGACGCCACGAACGTCGCCGCGGCCTCGTCCACTCCCCCGTCGGCCGAGCCGGCGCGCACCAGGGCCAGCAACAGCTGGTTCGCGCGCCCAGGCTGCTGCCGGTCACGGACCACATCGACCAGCGCCGCCGCCGAGCCCAGTTCGCCCAGCGTCGGCTGC
Source organism: Lapillicoccus sp. (assembly GCA_965277795.1). GTDB lineage: Bacteria > Actinomycetota > Actinomycetes > Actinomycetales > Dermatophilaceae > Lapillicoccus. Next base: position 742,550 of record OZ255840.1, on the reverse strand, counting down.
GCGCACGCCCAGGCGTCCCAACGGCCGGAGGCGTCAGCCACCGCGGCCTGCTCGGCGCAACGCCCCAAAACCTGCTCGATCGACATCCCAGCGTCCCCTTCTCTCGTCGAGCTGACGAGAGGGACGCTGGACCGCAAACGTTGGTGCTTTCGTTACCCCCAAAGGGGGGTAACGTGCCTAACCACGGGCCAGCGAGGGGGGGTAACGCTTCCCGCCTTCTCCACAAACGCCCAGGTCAGAGGGGCGCCAGCCAGAAATCGGCAACGTTAGGTCACAGTTCAGTTACTAGTGGCTGAGGGGCACACAAATGGGTGCACGGCCCCCCGCGGCCCCGAGTACAGGCAGGGGTAACGGGCCTGCGGCCCCGAGTACAGGCAGGGGGTAACGGACCTGCGGCCCCGAATCGGGCAGTGGCACTCTCGTCTCGAGATGACGGGGCCCGATCTCAGAGTGCGTGTCGAAGTCCCTGGCCACCGGCGTAGCCAAACCCCATGGCGATGTCCACGTCGCGAATCCTCGGGGAGGCGTCAGAGTAGCGACCGTTGTGACTGGCCCGACACCGCTAGCGGGGTGGCCAGGCCCCCCACGTTTGCAGCATGGCCAGACCCTGCCAGGTGATACGCACCCACGTGCCATGCCAGACGCGACCTAGTACCACTTGCCGATAGTCCTCACCCCAGGCAGAGTGCGGGCCGCCCCTAACCACCGACATCGGCACCAGCTTGCGTGGGTCAGACTTACTCAGCGAGACGACCAGCCCACGCCGCTCCAGCACACGCACTGTCTGGCGGGCATTGGTCATGTCGCAGGACACGTTCCGCACATCGGGCGCAGCTAACTCATGCACCGGCACAAACTTGCCAGGATGCTCGGCTAGTGCAGAAAGCAGCGTCCTGCCCCGCTGGCCCACCCCCCTTCCCACGTAGGCAAATCTATCCACCTGTTGGAACGGATCCAACACTGAAGAGGCCCCCGCCGACAGGGTCGGCGGGGGCCTTCGTCCATCGCTCCATTTCATGGTGGAGCTGGTCTTGAACTTCACCAGAGAGAAGTCCGGCTCAAGACCACCTAGTGGGTCACGACGGTCTGCAGTTCGGCGACCGCGAACCGGGAGACGGCCTGGGTCCGCAGGTTGTTGAAAGTGCCGCCGGTGCCGTCTGAACCGGTCCAGTCCACCCGCCAGGTGATCGTGTACGTCGCCGCCACCTGATCGTCGCCGCCGACCCCGAGGCTGTTCTTCGTGTACCGGTAGGAGCAGCCCTCAGGGTTTACCGGGGACACCCAGGTGTCCACGGTGGCCACGAACGGAGTGCCCGGACCTGGGCAGGTTACGGCCCGGGAGCCGTCCCCGGGCGTGAAGGACAGGCTGACCGGGGTAGCCGTGGCCTTGCCCCAGACGGCACCAGCCGACACCGTCCTGGAGACCGGCTGCCAGGTTGCCGGGGTCGTCCAGAACCAAGTGTTCGAGTTGACTAGCGTGTACGCGTGACCGTCCTCCTTCAGGATCCCAGACGGGTAACGCGACGGCGCTGGCGCCGGCATCACTAGTTGGCCGTATGCCGCCGTGGCCAGGGCGATCGACGGTGGAGGTGGTGGCGGTGCGGCAGGACCGCCACCGGCCGGCGCCGCAGGCTGGTTGCAGAACGCCACCCAGGCTGCGTTATTGATGTCGGGTGGGCACCCAAGGGGGAACTGCGGGTTAACTGGATAGTTCCCCGGGATGAACGGGTTCCCGTTCCCACCGACCGGTCCTGACCCGCCGGTCCCGATCGGAACCGGGGTCCCACCGCCGCCGGGACCTGTTGGCGTGCCGCCGCTCCCTGCGCCATGAACCCAGATGCCCACCGTTCCCTCTCCGGGACCGACGATGATCGGAGGAGAGGGCGGGTCAACGGCGTGCGCATGACCAGCAGACACTTCCAGAAGAAGACCAGCAAGGAGTGCGGCACGCGCCCAACGGGTCACTCGCCGGGCGTGCACTTATTCACCTGATCGAGTTCCGCATCGGCCACTCGCCATCCCTGAGGCGTGCGCAGAAGGCTTCCCTGTGAAGGGGTGTTAGGCGTTCCAACCGTGAGCTTGTTGCCGGACTTGATATTCAAGTACCCGGCCTGAGAGCCGTCCTGACAGTCATAGATCGTTGCGGTGTCGCTGCCGTTAATGGGCTGGCGCCAACTAATGAACGAAATCACGGTGCCGTAACCGGTTTCGCCGCGTGAGTTTAATGTGGCGTAGCCGGTGCGCATTCGCGACAACTGCGGATCGACAGCGACCTGCTGGAAGGCTCGCTCAGCCTGGTCCTGCGGAAGCGAGGGAGACGTAATGATCAAGGCCTGGAACTTGCGCCAGACCAGCTCGGCGTTTTGCCGGTCCTGTTTCTCCCGGGCTGCGGCGTCGACGGTGGTCGATGTCGAGGTGCTAGGGGTCGCGGCGGTGGTAGCGGCGGCGGTCGATGTGGTGCTGGGGGCGGGGTTGGCGTCTGCTGATGTAGAGCAGCCCGCGAGGGCTGCGCAGACGGCGGCCGCGGCTGCGGTGGACAGGGCGGCTGTGAGGGTGGTGCGTCTGGGGTTCATGGGTTACCTCCTTCCTGGGGTGAGGCCAGCATCCGCGTCGGGTGTGACGCGTTCGACCGGGTTGGTGTTCCCATGGTTACCCCTTCGGCGGTGATTTGCGAGGTCTTGCTGTCGACGGCTTAGTGAGTGAGGCCCAGTCGGTTGTCTCCGCATTGGAGGTCAGCTGGCCCGGGAGAGCCAGTCGCGGTGGCGGGCCAGGATCTCCCTGGTGCGAGGGTTGAGGTCCATCGGCGGTTCGCCATCGTCGGAGCGGTTGCACACCTGCTCAACCAGGGTCCGGCGGGCCTGCGCCGCGCGTCCTTCGGCCCGGTCGACCGCGGCGGAGTCCAGGCGTGGTGCTTCCTCGTCTGGGGCGGCGAGGCGGGCGATGTCGACGGCGGCCCGGGCGGAGGCGGAGTCGCCGGCGGCCAGGGCGCTGGTGGCGAGGAGATGGGCGACGTCGACGATGGCGACAGTCAGGTGGTGGTCGACCCGGTCGCCCTCGAGCAACCAAGCTCCGCCTTCGTCACGCATCTGGGAGAAAGGGGGTCCGGTGACCAGCCGCAGGGCGGTGGCGTAGTCCTCGAGCCCGGCGGGGCCGCGGGCCTCACCGCGCGCCCGCAGCCGCCGGAACAGGTGGGCGTCCAGGAGAAGCCCGTCGACCTGGTAGACCCCGACGCCTCGGGCCTTGCCGGCGGCGCTGTGTTTGGCGGCGGCCAGGTAGTGCTCGCCGGTGAGCGGGTCCGTGCCGAGGAACTCGCGCAGGGTGCTCAGGTAGGCGCGGCTGGTGCCGGTGGTCAGGCTGAAGGCCGTCCTGATCTGGTCGGCGGTGGCGCCATGCTTGCGGAAGCCCAGGTAGGCGGCGAGCTCGGCGTAGTAGGCGACTCGTTTGGGCGGCGGCTGGGTGGTGGTCAGGGCCAGCGGGCCGAGTACGACCAGCTTCGCCCGGGTGCTGTCCTGATCGAACCAGGCGGCCACGTCGTCGTCCAGGGTGGGGTCGGCCGCCATCACCTTCTCGAGCACGTCGGCCGGGACGGTGGGCGCGAGAACCTGGAGGTCCTCGGCGGTGGTGGCGGCGATACTCAGGTACGCCTCGTCGGCCAACGGCAGGGTGGTGGCGCCGGTGGGCCGGCTGCTGTCGTGCACGGTGGGAGTGGATCTTGGTTGGACTAGGTCGGCTCGCAGTGCGCCGGCATTGTCGGTCAGCTGCTGCCACGGCTGGCTGCCGCGGGAGTCGGGCACCGCCTCGTTGGGTGCGTTGCGCAGGTGCGCCATGAGCATCCCCACTCCGCGGCTGGTCTCCTCGTCCCAGCCGACCGCCTGCACGGTCAGGCCGACATCGGGCAGGGTGAGGGTGCCGGAGGCGTCCAGCTGCGCGACGGTGGCGCCGGAGAAACCTGGGCCGCGGGGGTGCTCGTCGATCACCACCACGGCTGCGGCGGTGGCGCCGGCCCGGGCGTGGAGCACGTCCAGCAGCTCGGCGACCCCGGGCCGCTCGTCTGGGTGGCCGCCGGTGGGGTCGTCAGTGACCGGTGGTGCGGTGACCAGGACATGGACGCCCCAGGCCTCGTCGTTGGCGGCAATGCGCCGGGCCTCGACGACGGGCATGCCGAGCTTGTCGCTGTACTCGGCGGTCGTGGTGGCCGCCGCGGTGGCTGACGCCAGGACCGCACCGGCCTGCTCGACGGGCGCATGCCGCAGCCGTGACGGCGCGGTCTCGACTAGTTCCTCACCGAACCCGAGCATCGTGACGGTCACCAGTTCGGCCCACGCGTTGACGCCCATCTGGGCGGACATCACCCGAGCCAGCGCGAGGCAACGGTCCCGGTCACCGGTCAGCACCAGGCCGCCGAGCTGCTCCAGGTTCAGGAGCCACGCGCTTGTCGCGTCGGACCCGACGTGCACCAGCGTCGGGTAGGGCGCGATCGCGTCGACGATCGCGGGGTCGACGCCAGCCGCCTCAGGGTCCTCCCCGGCTGGGAACATCCACACCACTCCCCCGGCAGAAGTGGCGCCGAGGTGATCACCTGCACCCTCGGGCATCGCCCCTGCTGCAGCCACCGACCCGGACGGCCCTGCGCGCCACGGAGCCGGCAGACTGACTGGTTCGCTGAGGTAAAGGGTGATGTCACCCGCGGTCAACTGGACGGCGGCCACGTGCAGGGGGGTGATGTCGGTGGCGGCGACTCGTCGCAGCACCTGGTCGACCCGCGCGGTCTCATCCGCGGACGGAGAGGCGGCGGCGACAATGGCCCGCTCGATGGGGATCAGCTGCGGAGGGGTGGAGGCGATCGTGCGCCCTGGCCGGCGAACCCGCCACTGCTGCCGCCGCACCAGGACCAGTGCCGCAAACATCCCGGCCGCCAGGACCGTTCCCCCAGCGACGTACTCAGCGACGTACTCCGCGACGGTGGCCAGTGAGCGCTCGGTCTGTGTCTGCGTCGAGGGCGGGCTTGCCTCCAGTGCTTGCTGCCGCCCGGGCTGCGGCGCGGCCTGAGGTCCGGCGGGCTGAACTAGCAAGGGCCCCGGGACTTGACTGCTGCTCTGCGGCGGCGCGGCCTGGTCGTCGGCTAGGCCATGCCGGTGATCGGCGCCGACCGCGGAGGTCTCATCGTGCGTCCGCGTGGTGTCCTGTGCAGCCGTGGCCGGGGCGGGTGGGGTGGCGGCGGGCGGGTTCGCGTGGTCGCTGCTGGCCTGTTCGCCCGGGATCGCTGCGGAGGCGGCCTGGTTGGAGTGAGAGACGTCCAACGTCCAGCCGACCTCAATGTGGTCGGGGTTGGTGAACCGCTTCCCGCCCGGTTCGATCCTGCCCTTGTTAGTGGCCCACACGGTGTGCCAGTCGTGAACGCCATGCTCGGCGGAGATCCCGGACACCGTGTCGCCGTTCTGCACCGTCACGTGCTCGACTGTCTGCCCCCCAGTGTCCAAGGTGGCGGTATTCGTGGGGGCGGTGTGGTGTCCAGGCTTGGCTGAGGCGGTGGAGCCGCTGTGGTGGTGGGGCAGGGTGAGGGTCTCGCCGGTGTGGATGGTGGTGTCGCGCTGCAGGTGCGGGTTGAGGGTCACGATCTCGTGGTAGCGGGTTGGGTCGCCCAGCTGCTTCTTCGCGATCGACCACAAGGTGTCGTACCGGCGGACGGTATACGTCGTCGTCACGGCGTCTGGGTTGGTGCTGGCACTCGCCGACGTCACGATGCCGCCGGGTTTCGGCGCCGTCGAGGTGTGGTGGATGGGGGCCGCGGCAGAGCCGGCGCTTCCAGCCCACGCGGAGACGGAGTAGGCAGCGGTGTTCTCGAGGGTGGCTGTGGCGACGGTGCCAGGTCGGTGGACGGGGTCGTTACCGGTATGCCCGGTGGCCGCTAACGCCTGAGGCGCACCAGCGGCCAGCAGGGGAGTGGTCACGAAGATTGCCACGATGGCGGCGACCAGGATCGTCGCCGGTTGGGCGCTCCACGACACGCGGCTCGACATCAACCGCAGGGTGCGGGCGGGGCGGCGGCCGCGGGAGTGGATGGCTGCGGCGGTCTCCCGGAGCACCGAGAGGGTGAACCAGGCCCACCCGATCCACACCATGGCGGCGAGGACGACGAACACCGCTCGACCGGAGACGTCTGGCCCGATCGCGGCCTGCCAGAGGGCGGCCGGGTCAGGGATGGTGGTCGGGAGTGCCCCGATGCGGATCAGCAGGTATGGCACACCGGCGATGAACGCGAGAACCAACAGCAGGGCCCCGAGGCCCTTGACGACAACGCTGACGCGCCCGCTCTGCGCTGGCCTGTCCTGGCGGGCACGATGGTCGGCCTGGGTGGGGCGGCGTGGGGTCACGGGGTGCCTCCTGTTCGTAGGCCGAGCAGGATCTGCGCTTGAGCGTTGCGGGTGACCGTGTACGTGTGGCCGCTGATCGGGCCCGTGGCGTTGGCCTGCACGGCGATGGCGACCTGGCCCGGTCCGGTGACGGTGACGTTGCCGGACAGGCCAGAGCGAGTGAGAATGCTCCGCGCGGCGGCCGCAGCGGCGGCCGTTCGGGTGACGTTGTCGGGCCCGTTGGCGAAGCTGGCGGCCCGCACTGCCTCCCCGGCGACCTGGTCCGCACGCTCCCCGGCACGGATCTTCGCGCCCCCGTCGACCACCAGGCCGGCCACCGCGACAATGGCCATGAAGGTGGCGGCCACCCAGAGGGCGATCGACCCCTGGTCCCGGCGACCGGGGACTGCCAACCGAGCCAGCCGGGTTGGAGTGGCAGCGGCCACCCGCCGTCGCCACTGCCCGGCTCTGCTGTTCTGTTGCTCTTTCCGAGTCACGGTTCGACGCCTAGGGAGCGGTTCGGGTCGAGCGGGCTGACGGCCCGCTCCGAGAGGGTGCGGGTCCCGGGTGCTCCGGGCAGGCCCAGGTCGGAGATGGCGACGACGCAGTCGATGCTGACCACGACGACCTGGGTGGGGACGCCGCGGGCGGCTGCGCTGAACCCGGAGACGTCGACCGCCACTGTGCCGCCGCCTTGACAGTTGGTCCCCTGAGCGGACAGGGCGGCCCGGGCCGAGCTGGTGGCGGCCGCGGAAGCGGCGCCAGAACTGCGGGCTAACGATGCCTCTCGCGCGGCGTTGCCGGCTACGGTGGTGACCGTGTTACCAGCGATGGCGACCCGCCCGGCTAGCACGAGCAGCGAGATCAGCAGCAGCATGACTGGGGCGGCGATCGCCATCTCCAAGGTGGCAGATCCGGCGTCGGGGCGCCCTAGTCGGCGGCAGGTCAGGAACCCCGGCCGAGTCATTGGGTGAACCGTTCGACGCCGGCGTGTGCGGACTGTACGACGGCGACGTTGAGGCCGGGGAACGGAATTACGTTCTGGGCTTGCCCGGTGCAGGTGACGTCGACGGTGGCGGTGGTTCGTGTCTCGGTTACGTTGGGCGACACCACCAGCCCGTTGGAGATGTCGGTCAGGTAGGCCCGGGCGGCGGTGGCCCCGGCGGCGGTGGGGGCGTGCAGCACCTTCCCGGCTCGTACCCCGGCTTCGGCAGCGGCCTGGCACATGCTGCGGGCCTCGAACCACAGGCCTACCTGTACCGCCCCGAACGTCAGCATGAGCACCAACGGGAAGAGGATGGCGACCTCCAGGCTCAAAGCCCCCCGGTCCCGGCTGCCGCGCCGGGATAGGCGCGTCGAGATTGCTCGGCGCACCCAGTTGACGGGCGCGTCGAGGTCCGGCCTCGACCAAGATCGGGGCCGGGGCCGGGCCTTGACGCGCGAGATGGTGGTCATGACAGGTGTGTCGATTTCAGCGGATTTGGTTCTGGTGGTTCAGGATCGCGGCGAGGATAAAAGCGCCGAGAGCGATTGCGGCCGCCGACAGGACGGCGGTCAGGATGGCCTGCTCGAGGCTGAGTGCGCCCCGGTCGCGGACGTCGGTGATCCGGCTCCGCAGTCGACGGTCGAGGCCGGCGGAGAGGCCGGTGTGCAGCCCGATCCCGCTGGCGACAGTCGCAGCGACCAGGACATAGGCGATCGTCACGGCTGTTGTGACCGTGCTGGCCGTCCTAGTGACCATCGTGGTGACGGCCGGAGCAGCGATGCGGGTGCGGTGTGTGCGGTTCTTCATGGTGGTTCCTTCTCTCGTGATTTGCAGGCGCTAATCCAGCAGGGTTGTGTGGTGCGGTACCGCGATGAGAGGGGTGGGTTATCCGCCGCCGATGATTCGGGCGGCGGCCGGGTACACCAGCAGCGCCCCGAAGCAGGTCAGAAGGGCGACGTTGGGGGCCACCAGGCGTTCGTTGGCCTTGCCGGCCTGTTCCAGCTGGGCGACGTTGTCGGCGTTGCGCATGCTGCGGGCCTCGGCCATCAGGGTGTCGAAGACAGCGGCACCGTCGGCGGCGACGCTGACGATGTCGGCCAGGTTGACCAGCTCGTCGACGTCGATGCGTCGACCAAGGCTTTTCAGCGCCGCCCACGGCAGTTCGTTGTCGAGCTCCGCGCGTAACACTTCGGTGTGGATGAGCCGGAAGGGACGGGACCCGGAGACCCGGGAAGCCTCCTCAAGGGCTTCGGTAGCAGACCCGCGGGCCTTGCGTTCTAGCCCCACCAACGCCAGGTAGGCGGCTAGCGCAGACCGGAACTCGATCCGGGCCTTCTCGGCGTCTTCGGCCAGCTGCCGTGAGGGATTCACCCAGCAGAACGCGGCCAGGCCGACGCAGGCGACCGCTGGGATCGTGAAGGGCAGGTGCACTCCACCGAGGGTGAGCATCACGCTGACCACGGCTGGGAACAGGGCACCGCCGGCTGCCCAGCCCACCTTGGTCATGGCGAGCTCGGCCCGCGAGCGGCCGAGGATGGCCAGGTCCTCCTCGCTGGCACCAACGTGGCGTTCGGCGGCGACGACGACGACGGCCGGGATCCAGGACCGCTGACGGCCCGGTGCCTTTACCGGGCCTGGTAGGCGCCGGGTGGGCTGAGCGTTCAGCTGCGCCATCACCGCCGACAGGCGCGGTGGTGCGGGACGAACCGCCCGGACTGCCAGGCCTGCGCCGGCCAGGATGAGCATCCCCCCGAGGACGATCAGGTACAGGGCGCTCATCGAGGCCTCCTCGCGATCTGCGGGGCCGCCATCTCATCGATTGGCTCTATGGTCGGCAGGTCCTCGAGGAACCTGACTCCGAGCACCGGGCGAGCCAGCCGGGCGAACCAGACGAGCGTCAACCCGAACCCGGTGACGATCACCGTGAGGGCGACCTGCCCGGTCGGCTCGCTGTAGGGGGCCATGTAGGGGCGGGCAAAGATCGTCAGCAGGGCCCAGGCTCCGACGGTGACCGTGAGGATCCCGCGAAGGTTGCTGATCTGCTTGGACTGCTCGGCCAGAATGTCTCGCCGCATCCGCACCTGCTCGTCGACGTCACCGGCCAGCTGGGCCAGCACGTCGGCCAGGCCCACTCCCCCGTGGCGGTGCCGCACGATCAAGGCGACAGCGACGTGGTCGCCGACCGGGTCGGAGATCTCCTTGGCGAACTGCCGCAATGCCGGCTCTGCCCCCTGCGGTCCCATCCGGGACGCCAGCGCCTGCGTCTCCTTGGCGATGGCCGGTGGGCTGGTCGCGGCGGCGCGGGTGACCGCGTCCTGCAGCGTGTGGGAGGCGCCGGACCCGAGCAGGTCGGACAGCCGACGGGTCCACGAGGACAGCGCCTGGAGGCGGGCGACGTGCTGCTTCAACGCCACCGACGGGCGCAGCAGCGTCGGCGCGAGCAGCACCACCGCTGCGGCCCCGAAACCGGCTGCGGCCCATCCGGTGGCCATCAATGCCACCACCCCTACCGGCACGGCGACCAGTAGCTGCTGCCAATGCCGGGACAGCCAAGAGCGGTGACCGTCCGCTGATGCTGGCTCCCGGGTCGGCATCTGCACCCCGACCGCCAAGGCGATCCCCAGGGCCAGCCCGGTCAGGACCAGCATGCCGCCGACGGCGATCAACAGCGTCATCGGATGACCCCATGCGGCACGTAGGCACCGTCAGAGGCGTCTAGCACCGTGATGAGGACCCACGCGAAGATGAGCCCGACCAGCCCCAACGGCACGGTCACCAGCAGCTCACGAGCAGCCTCGACCAACAGTTGCTGCTGACGGCGCCCGAGCGTCCCAGACTGGACCGTCGAAATCGCGACTGCGGCTCGGGCCCGATGGACCGCGTGCACGACCGCTCCCACCATCATCACCGCGACCGCCAGCCACACGGGTGCGGTGACGGATGGCCAGCTCATCGTGCCCACCCGTCGTCGGGGTAGTCGGTTGGGTCAGCAGTGTCGTCGTGGTCCAGTGACCGCCAGGTGGAGGTGCCAGGGTTGAGCCAGCCCAGGTCGAACCCAACGTCGGCGAGCCGTTGTCCGAGGTCGTCGTCGGGTTTGCGGCCGGTAGGTACCGCGCGGCCGTCCGCACCAGGTCGGAACAAGGTTTCGGTGGAGGGGTACCCGCGCTCGTCGAGCTGCCCGGTGTGGACCTGGACGATCTCGGAGACGAAACGCTGGTGGTCCCGGTTGCGGGACACGTGCACGATCAGGTCCAGCGACGTCGACGCCATCAGGGCGAAGTCCGCCGGCAGCGGCGGGTTGGCGGTGCGAACCATCTGCACGAGCCGGTCGAAGATGCCGTGGGCCGAGACCGAGTGAATGGTGGCCATCACGCCAGCGACCCCGTTGGAGGCGGCGTCCAGGAGGTGCACTCCGTCGTCGCCGCGGGTCTCACCCACCACGATCACGTCGGGTGAGTCCCGCAGGGACTGCCTCAGCAGGTCGCCCATGGTGATCTGGCCCCGCCCTTCGGCGTTGGCCGGGCGCGCCTCGTAGGAGCGGACCAGCGCCGCCGGCCGTAGCCGCCGCATCGACCCGTCCGGTCCGTAAACCACCTGCCGGTGCTCGTCGCGGAAGGGAACGACGTGCAGGCCAAGCTCGCGGTCGTCCTCGACGGTGACGATCATCTTGTCCAAAGGGATCGCCCGGCACAGCGCCCGCAGCAGCACCGTCTTGCCGACACCGGTGGCCCCGGAGACCAAGATCTTTCCCCCGGCCAAGACGGTGGCGGCCAGCAGCTCCTCGATGGGTTGGTCGATGGTGCCCAGCTGTCGCACCTGGGGCAGGGAGGTCTCGACGTGCCGGTGCACCCGGATCGTGCCGGCCGGGTGTGGGGTGACGTCCATGGCCGCGGACATGCGGGCGCCGAGCAGACCCACGGACTTCAACCGCAGCTGCAGCAGCGGCCGGGCGGTGGAGAACTCCCGGCCCGCCGAGTCGTCCAGCCCGGCCCCGGCCAGCATCTGCAGCATCTGCTGCAGCTGGGCGTCGGTGGCTGCCAACGGCGGCCCGAGGACCTTCTTCCCGCCGGCCAGCCGCAGCACCGTCGGGTCGGTGCTGTGGAAGTAGATGTCCTCGATGTCGTCACGGGCCAGCAGCGGCTCCAGCGGCCCGTACCCGCCGAGCGCCGCAAGTACCGACGCGACCAAAGCCTCCTCGTCGGAGTCGGTGAGCACGGTCAGGCCGATCTGGGCACGGTGCGACACCCAGGACTCGAGCTCCTCGACGACCAGGCCCTCAGAGCGGACCCGCTTGCCGAGCGGGTCCATGCCGGCGTAGCGGGCCCCGTCTGCGGACAGCCGAGCCGCTACCCGCTGTTGAAGCTCGGAGACCGCGTCGGTGAAGTCACGGTGCCCGACGAACGGTGTCTCGGGTGTCAGCCGCTCACCGGCTGCCCAGGACGGACCGTGGTCCTCGCTCGACGGGCGTTCGGGTCTGCGGCTCGATGTGGGCGGCCGGGGGGGCCAGTCGTCGCAGATGTCAGGGAGGGCGGCCGGGTCGTAACGGTGGGAGTGGGATCTTTCGCTCATGACTCATTCCGCCCTTCTGGCTGAGGTGCACTGTTGGCGCAAGCGATACTTGCGGCGAGCTCGGCGGCCGTAGAGGTGGGTGCCTGGGCGGCGATCTGGTCTGCCAGCTGGCCGGCGGCGCGGACCAGCCGGGTCCGGTGCAGCCCGAACGCGGTGGCCAGAGACCCGTCGACCAAGGCGGCGGCAGCACGGGGGTCGGCAGGTAGCCGGTCGACCCGGTCCGCCCGTTCGATCCCCAGGGCTTCGCGAACCTGCTCCGAGGCGTACGGGCCAGCCCCGTTGACGACCAGCCGCACCCGTTCCAGATCGCCGAGCCGACGACGCAGCCCCTCGGTTGCGACGACCGCCCCCTGCACCGACCGAGCGGTCGGCCGCACCACCAGCAGGACGACGTCGCAGGCGCCGACCACCGGCCAGCCGGAGCCCTCATCGAGCCGGCCCGCGTCGACGATGGCCATCCGGTCCAGCACCGGCCCACACCGTTCCACGGTCGTGGCCAGCCGGGACCAGCCGCCGCTGACCAGCATCCCGGACTGGACCGGTGCCTGCAGACCGGGCAGCACCCACACGTCGCCGGCCTCAGGCAGCGACAGAGCGTGCTCGGCCAAGACCGCGGTGGCATCCATGGCCGCCATGTGCCTGGTCGCCACCAGCCAGGACAACAACCCGGTGTCGGTGCTGGCCCGGCCCGGCAGCAGTCCTGGCACCACGTCCCCGCCGGCGGGGTCGGCGTCCACCAGCAGCACCGGTCCCCGCCAGGCCAACGCCAAGGCAGTCGCGACCGTGGTAGCCCCCGGTGCCGCCTTCCCGGCCACCACGGCAACCGCGGTCACTGGCCCGCTCCCCCAGGCAGCAGCACCAGGGTCATCGCGCCCGTGGCCCCGATACGCGCCAACCCGACCGCGTCCCCGTCGGGCACCCGCAGGTCCACCACGACATCTCCGGTCGCCGGGTCTGGGTCCCCAGACGAGGCCACGATGGCCTTGACCGGTGCAGCCGTGGCCAACGCCTGACCGACCGGTGACTGCGGGTCCGTCGGTGCTGGCACCGCCAGGACCCGCTGACCGGGGGCAAGGCCCTGCTGAGGCCGCTGCCCGAGTTTGAGCCGCACCGGCACCACCTGCTGCCCGATCGCCAACGCCGGAGCGTCACCGACCTGGCGAGGGCTCAAGATCGCGCCGCTCGGCAGGTCGGTCAGCGCGGTCTTACCCAGCAGCACACCGTCCTGCGGACGCACCACGGAGACCTGGGAGCCGACCGCGACATCGGTGGTGGTCAGGTCCGCTCCCGACAGCGTAGAGCCGGTCTTCACGTCTCGAGCCATCACCACCACAGTGGTGTGGCCCGCGTACTGCGGGACCGCGTACAGCAGAACCATCCCGCCGAGCAGGACCAGTACGGCAACCCCGATCAGCCACCTGGTCTGCAGCTGCCGCGGCGCCGCAGCCACCTTCGGTGCCGGAGCGGGCCGAGGACCCGGGTTGCCCGCGGTGTTAGGAGCGTGGCCGTTCGCCCCCACAGCCGGATGCTTAGCCCTCCGCAGCGAGAAGCCCTCTTCATTTCTGGTCACACTGTGCCCTCCCTGGGCTGAGAAAACTGGCTAGTGCTGCCTTCGCGTTCGGTCTGAGATCTGTCTTGTCGGACAGCCCCTCGTGGTCTCTAAGCACGCGACCCCCCGCTTACTGGACATGCAAGTGCCAAACGGGGCAGACATCATAAGTTTGACACTGATTACCCATTGAATGGGATTTCACCCTCACCTCCACACATACGGTCCCGGCGGAGGCGCCCATTGGGCAAGATGATCGGCATGCCACGGCGCACTCGACCGCAACCTGTCCTTACGCCAGACCTTGAGGTAGGGGCTCGTGCCTTCTCCTCCCGAGAGGACCTGGCGATACTGGCATTTCTGGGCAGAGTGGACTCGACGACAGCCGCACGAATCTGCGACGCCCTGCGGATCGTGTCGAATGCCGTCCACCGCCACCGGGGCCTTCATGAAGCCTTTGGCCTGGCCCGCGTGAGTCTCCCACTGGGAGCTCGTCGAGGTCGAACCGTCAACTGTTGGCTGGACCGGGCGGCAACATCTGCGGTGCTGGACAAGATGAGGTCGGCCCTGTTGGGCGGTTAAAGCAGCGAGTCCAATGGGAAGGACAAGCCACGCCCCCTGTATGCACCGCACAGCGTGACGGTAACACTGGTTATGGCTCGACCGCTAGACCGAATTGCCCGTTAATTCAACCCGAGGACATTCAACGTCGGCCCCAAGCCCCCGTCAGCGACTTAGTGGTTGCCCAGGGCGTCGAGGTGGTAGCCCTGCGGGTAGATGCGCCCTGCGGGCTGCCCGGGCGTGAACCAGGACTTCGTGGGCGCCGGTCGATGTCGCGTTACGGTGGCGTTGACCTTTCCCGCCGCGGTCATCAACAAGGAGGCGGGGCCGGCCGCTGGAAGGCCGATCGCGGCCGAGACCAAAGGGTCGCCGATGAGAGCGGCGTTGACTCGACCGGCGATGGGGCGGAGCGGGGCCGGGAGCCGCTGCCGCAGGACCTGTAGAACGGCCGAGCCGAGTTCTATGCCCGGCCCGCTGGGGGCCACCATCCTTTGCTCGTAGTCGTCGAACATCGCCTCCGCGTCTTGGTAGGAGTCAGGGATCGATCGAATCCCCATGAGCTCACCGAGGCGTTGGTAGAACCTCCAGGAGGCCTCTTGCTCGACGTCGAGCAGTGGGCGCCAACTGACCCGGTCGATGTGCCTGAGAGGTACGACGGTGAAGGCGTTGAGGATGTAGGTGAAATCCTCTTGCTCGATGTCCCAACGGCGATGCATCCGGTTGATCAGCGAGACCATCTGGCGGGCCACGGCCGAGTCAAGCCCGGCGTGGATGATCTCGTACATGATCAAGCCGGTGTCGTAGCTACGCTTCTCAGTGTTTGTGGAGAACTGGCCGGTGGTTGTGAGGATCTTTGCCATGCGCGGCACTGCGAATGGGCGATAGAACGCAAGCTGAAAACCGAGCAGTGCATCGTCGGGGAACTCCCACAGCATCGTTCGCTGGTACAGATCCTCCCACTGCCCCTGTTGGGCGAGTTCACGCAGATATTTCAGGGACTGCAGCCGGCTCGGGTGCATCTCTCCCCCTTCCCTGTGGCAGCAGGCACCGGTAGGCCAGCGCTAGGGCGTACACTTGGTCAGTGTCCTCCCGTTGAGTGTGGCTAGCGGGTAGGAATGCTGCCGCTGGCCGTCTGCCCGCAGGTCGGTTCCCCTCTGGATGCACCTGATGGCCATGGGGCTTGTTCAGTTCGTCGACGAGACGTTCGGCCACCCCGGCCAGTTCGTCACCGATGGGTGGGTCGATCGGCAATACGTCGAGGGCGTCGCGGATTTCGATGACTGCTCGTTCTACGGTGGCGGCGGCGGTGAGTCCGTCGCGGTCCGCCGACCGGAGCCGGATGCCTGGGACGGCGTGCTGAACGTCCGCCCATAGAGGGCGCACTACGTAAAGTCGTCGGCGAACGCGCAACGCGGCTTCTAGAGGTGGCACCACGAGCAGCGCCAGGATCCCGACGCCGAGCAGGCCGATGCTGGGCCCAATGAGCCGGCTAGAAGTCATCAGCGGCCCATCACCGGGCACATTGGTGATGGCGATGTAGATCGCGCCTGCAGAAGCCGCCACGGCGTAGGCCAGACCGCCTACGGCGCCTAGCCCGATCAGGGCAAGGCTGACGGTTCGGGCACGGTCCTCGGGTGGAGAGCCCCGCTGCTCTAGCAGGCAGAACCGGGCTACCACGATCATCGTCAGCGCAATGAGGGCCCAGAAGGTCAAAAAGTACACCGACACCCACACGTCGGTGGCGTACACGGCGAAATGCTCGGCTTCACCGGAGTGGAATGGCGTCGCTAGGACCCAGCTGGCCGCGGTGACGGCTTGAGCGACGACGGCGCCGGCGGCGGCGCGGCGGACAAGCCCCGGCGACGGTGAGTCTCGGCGCAGGGCGGCCACATACACCTGCACGCTGGCCAGACCGGCAATCGTGACGAGGTGGTTCAGGAGGCTACCGACGGAGGGCGAAGTATGAGCGTCGATCTGAGGGGTGAACGACTGGAACGTCACCCCGACCGCGGCGCAGATGATGCCCACTGTAAATGCGGTGCGCCAGATGGTCGCTGGTTGACGGATCGACACCCAGAGCCGGTAGCCGCTCGCCAGCCAGGCAGCAGAGAGGCCAATCCACTGCCACGTCATCGACCCGGCCCGAACGCCACCGGCGGCTTCATCTCAGCCGCTCCGACACTCGGTCGTTGGTCGCGGAGGTGGCCCTTTGACGGGTGGCGGCGGCGGTGACGAACGCGGTTGCCGCGGCCTCAGCATCCTCCTCGGCCGAGGCCTCATAGCCGTGTCGGGCGAGAAACCGGATGGCCACCGAGGGGTCGACTGCCGGCGCGAGGTACTGAGCGAGGAGCCGCGCTGAGTCGACATCCCCTACCTCGGGTTCGTGACCAAGGAGCATGTGAGCCAGCTCGTGGCACACAATCGCCGCACGCCGCGTCGGGGTGGCCGTCGCTGTGACCACGATGTAGTCACCGGTTGGGATCCCGATCCAGAATCCTGAGGGGCCGGCTGGGTTCAGGGGACTGCTCAGGACGTGCCCGGGCCGTCCTCGGTGGTCCGCTACGGCAGATACGAATTCGTCGATGTCACCGTTAGCCGGAAGAAGCCATTCGCCCAGCTCGATCACACGGGAGCGGGGGGTAGCGGCTGGGCTACCGCGGTGGACCTTCAGTTTCATCTACTACCTCCAGGCCTTCGAGTCGCCTGATCTGGTCGAGGATACCTTCGATTTGGCCCAGACTCTCGGGGCTGACGCCCTGGGCCCTCGTCATGAGGTGTCTGACCCTGGTGTCTCGCATCGCGACCAGCGTCGCCAGTTGCGCATTGACTTCACGCTCGAGGTCGCCGTCGAAAAAGTAGGCGATCGGAACCCCGAACAGCTTTGCGATGCCGTCCAGCAACCGGGCGCTGGGGTTGTCGCGGCGGCCGGCCCGCAGATGAGACAGGTGTGTTCCAGACACCCGAATACCGGCCTGCTGCAACGCTTCTGCAGCACTCTCGTTGCTGTGGAGGCGCGCCGACTCGCTGGACCGCGGCACTACGGCGAACAGGTGGTTCAACTTGTCCGCCAAGCCCGGTAGGCCGTCGGCGTCAACCGTCACATCGCCTCCAGCATCCAAGACCCCACGTGGGGAGAGGCTAGCGGAGCCCGCCTCCTCGGCGGCAGCCCGGACTAGTTTCTCTGATGTGGCCAGTGCTGACGCCAGATGTCGAAAGAGTTGTGCATGATCTGGGATGGTCCGCTCCCCTAACTCCCACCGCTGGTAGGTGCTCCGGCCCACGTGCAACTGTCTAGCGACTTCAGTGGTCGTCAAGCCTGCAGCCCACCGAAGCTCTTGCAGGCCGTTGCGCTGACGTCCATGAGTGAGCAGAGACTCTGGGCTGACCTTGAGGATCCTGGCTAAGACTGGAATGTGGCTGACTTGCGGCTCGTTTGTCCCATGCTCCCAGGCGGAGATCCGCTCCGGCCCCGCCACCCCCAAGGCCCGAGCCAGATCCCTCTGACCCATCCCCTGGGCGACACGCGCTCGGCGTAACGCCGCACCGTCGACCCGGGCTCGCACCGGCAGAGAATAGCCGTAGAACGATCCGCCAAGCCGTGTTCGCGGCCTTGTCCAGGAACCCAGAGGCCCAACGAGCCCACGCAAATAGCGAAGGGCCGACCGGGTGACGGGGGGACTCCTCAGAGCTGAGCCACGCGGGAAGCGCCGCCCACGCGGCCCGAGAGGGGCCCGGGGGAGGCTTTCAGGTACCCGTCTCGCGGCCGTCTGAGGGCGCATGCGAGCGCAGCTTGCAGCTTCAACTCTGTCCTCCGAGCCGGTAATTCCACACGTAGGTGGACCGTGGCCAGCCCAGCCGCGCACCCCACTCTCGCGCAAGCCCCGCATCAAGAGCGGCCCACTGATCCTTGATCCGGCAGACGCTGCCAAAGTCAGTTTGGCACGAAGTGGCCATCGATCCGATGTCCAGTAGGCCGGGGGGTTGGTGCTTAGGCAAGTACACACCTGCCTTCATCTGAGGTTCCCTATGCAACGACAACCACGTCAACTCGCCGCAGAGTACTTCCGCGCTGACTGCCACAATCCGCACAGGAGAGTATCCGCCGATGCGGACCCCAGTTGCCTGAAGCCTCAGCGCTGGAACATATCAGGAGGAGATTCGCCGGTGACTTCTGCGCTGGCGGGCGGCGGGGTTGACCGAGATATGGAACATGTCCAAAGACTTACGGCCCGGTTGGCCCAGGTGGTCGAACGAACCGTGCAGAGTTTTCCCCCACTGACCTCCGACCAACGTTCTCGGTTAGCCGGAATCTTGCGTGCCGGTGCCGCAGTGGGTAGTGATGCAGCCTGACCCCCATTGACCGGCAACTCGCTCAGTCCCTGTGATTACAGTCCCAGACTGGACGCATGACAGCAGGGACTGGAGACGGTCCACACCTGACGCCTCAACGGGGCCTTCTCCTCATCGCTCACCACCCCAGCCTCAAGACCAGCGCAGCATGAGGCGGTTTGAAGCCTCCCCCGCAGGGCGACTTCGAAGGGCCAAACCTTCATCCGCTACAGAATACCGCCTTCACCCACGATCACCCACTCATCGCAACCTCCAGCGCTCGTGGCACACCAGGTCTTGACCATTGCTGACGGCTAAAAGAGGGGAGCAATCTGGGTCAGTTCAGGCTGATACTCGCGGCCACGGCGTCCCGGCAGGATCACTACTTCCATCAGTTCTCGTATGACCGCCCTTCGTCGATCGACTGAGAGACGTCCCCACACCCAGTGCGCGTCGATCTCACCTACGAACGGCGCCAACGCGGTAGACGCGCCGAGATGCGCGATCTGCTGTTCGGTCTCGTCCAAGCGATCTCGAAGCCCTCTGCTGATCTCGCTCAACTGAGCTCCAGTGATGGCGCCCGAGGCAAAGAGCGCGGCGCCCTCCTGAAGTCGTGCCCTGAGATCTTCGCCCTCCGCGACCAGGCCGCTTGCGTCGGTTTGCAGGTTTGCGCCTATGAGCCCCACAAGGTCCTCTCTCTGGAGTAGTGCCACTGCGACGGCGGACACATGCTCATCCACTGAGTCAGCGCGGCGGGCGACGTGGCCGGATCCTGGAGCTGGACAACGATAGACAGTGCGCGGTGCGCGGCCAGATGCCGAAGCAGAACGCAACGGAGTACCGCAAGTGCCGCAGCGGGCAATACCAGACAGGAGCCACTTCGCACGGTTCGTGTAGGACTTTCGTCGAGATGGGTCCTCCAGAAGGGCACAGACTTGACGCCAGTCCCGTTCCGATACGATCGCCGGCATCGTCGAACGTCCCAGAATCTCCCCGTTTAGGCTCGATAGGCCGGCGTTCCGCGGGCGTCGAAGCATCTGGCGAAGCGTGGCATAACTCCACCGCCGACCCGTGGTGGTGAGGATTCCGCGTGTATTTAGGTCCGCAACAATGCCACCCAACGAACCTCCCTCCAAGACGGTCCGCGTCGCCAACTGGACCTCTTGGGCCTCGTGGGGGTCGAGTGAGGCAGAAGTGGCGTCGTGCACTTGCCAGCCGAATGGCCGGGTTCCCCCCAGCCAGCGTCCGGCTTGGGCCGCTTGCAACTGCGCTCGTCGAGTCCTGGCCGACTTGTGCTCCATTTCGTAGCGGGCGCTGGCGCCCAGCATCCGTGCGACCAATCTCCCGGCAGGGGTGGTTAGATCCAGCATGCCCGCCTGAACGGTCTGTACAGCGACGTCCAGCTGCTCACACAGGGCCACGAACTCTTCGAGTTCGGTAGGAGACCGATGAAGCCTGTCTGTATGCCAGACGACGACCGCATTGCCGACCCGAGACTTTAGGTCGTCGAGGAGAGCTCGATACCCGGGTCGCACCTTGCCCGTGTAGGCGCTTACGTCGTTATCACGATGATGGCCAACGACACGCCACTCCAAGCGTTCGGACAGCGCAGTGCAGTCCTGAAACTGTCGGTCGACGCCCAGGCCGACGCCGTTGCGGTCCTGGCTGATTCGGGTGTAAATGAGGGCTCGACGTTCCGACACGCGTGAAGTGTGTCACAGCATTATGCGGCACCCCGGAGTTGAGCGCGATCAACAGGTCGAGAGACTCCGCCTGGCGGACCTCGCCGACGATGATCCGCGAGGGGCGCATCCGCAACGCCTCCTTGACCAGGCGCCGTAGCGGAATCTCACCGCTGCCCTCGAGGCTCGGCTGACGGCACTGCATGCTCGCGACGTCGCGGAGCGGGATCTTCAGCTCGAAGACCTCCTCGCAGGTGACGATGCGCTCGCGGGGCGGGATGGAGGCCGCGAGGCAGTTGAGGAGCGTCGTCTTGCCGGCTTGGGTTCCCCCCGCGACGAGGATGTTGAGCCCAGCGACGACACACGCGTCGAGGAAGCGGGCGGCCTGGGAGGTCAGCGTCCCGAGGGCCACCAGGTCCTCGAGGTGGTCGGCCCGGACGACGAACTTGCGAATGTTCACATGCCAGTGAGCCCGGGTGATGTCGGGAATGACGACGTGGAGTCGAGAACCGTCAACGAGGGTGGCGTCGACGAACGGAGAAGACAGGTCGACCCGTCGACCGGAGGTTCGCAGCATCCGCTCGACGAGGTCACGGACCTCGTCGGCGGTGAGGATGGTGTTGGTCAGCTCGGCCACGCCGTGACGGGCGACGAACACCTTGGACGGTTCGTTGATCCAGATCTCTTCGACGCTGGGGTCGTCGAAGTAGCGCTGTAGCGGCCCGAACCCCGCGACCACGTCGAGCACCTGCTTGGCCGTCTCGTTGTGGTCGACGATCGGCGGCAGCCCGCCGTGCAACGACCGCTCGTCGTACTCCGAGATCACCTCACGGATCAGCTGGCCGACCTCGCCGGGATCGCGGGCGGGGTCGAGGCCGCCGCGACGGATGAGCTCGCGCACCTCACCCTCGACGAACCGCACGGCTTCCGACACCCGCAGGACCTACCTCTCCCGACTCATCCCCGACGGCTGCCGGACGACTGCGGATAATGGTAAGGGCAACCGGTGCCACCGGTGGTCAGCCGTACACAAGCCGGGCACACCTGTGGACAACGAGGGCCAACGGGCCCGTCAGGACCCGAGAATCGATCTTCCAAGGGTGTGTGGGTCGGGAGGTCTCGTGCGGATCAGGATGAGCGTTCTGGAAGGCGGTCCGGACGGCACTTTGCGCGATGTGCTGGTGGAGGCGCCACCAGGAAGCACGGCGCGGGATCTCGCCGACGCCTTGGGATCGGGTCTTTCGGGCACCCGACTTCATGTCGACGGTCGGCCGGTCTCCCCCACAAGTCCCGTGGGGATGCCGCCACTTCTGCGCGGGGCCGTGGTCAGTAGCGGTCCGGGTGGGACGGGCCACGCGAGCCCATCCCCCCGACCCGGCTCCCCTGGCTCCGGGTGGGAGCTCTGGGTCGTCGCTGGCCCAGCAACCGGCGGGCGCCTGACCCTCGGATCAGGCCCGCACCTCGTCGGCCGCGCCCCCGATGCCTCGCTCTGCCTCGACGACCCAGACGTCTCCCGCCGACATCTCGTGGTCACGCTGGGGGTCGAGGGCGTGGCGATGCGGGACCTCGGCTCGGTCAACGGGACTCAGCTCGACGGCATACCAGTCGGTATGTCTGCGGTGCGGGCCGACGAAGGGTCGGTGGTCGCGATCGGCTCGTCCCGTCTGGAGCTCCACCGGTCGCTAGGGCGGCCATCCCGGTCAGCCCGGTCAACCCGGTCAACCCCCTCGGCCCCGCTGTTGCTCACCCATCCCGACGGCGCCGGTCACCTGTTGCTCGACCCTCGGCCCCCGCAGCCGGCCCAGGCGAGCCCCGAACCACTGGCATACCCGCAGCCCCCCCCGCCACCGACACGCTCTCGGTTCCCGCTGGTCGCGTTGTTCGTGCCGCTCGCCCTGGCCGGCGCGATCGCCGCGATGACGCACTCGCCGACGATGTTGTTGTTCGGGCTGAGTGGTCCGGTCCTGTCGTTGGCGGCGTGGTGGGGGCAGCGCCGCACGAGTCGGAGCCGTCGCGCCACGGTCGAGCACCAGGACGCCGTGTGCCTCGCCGAGCGCAGCCTCGTCAATGTCGCGGCCGCGGAACTGCTGGACCTGGTCGGCGACCATCCCCCTCCGAGCGCCGTGCTCCGCGACTGCGAAGAGCGCTCCGCGAGGTTGTGGAACGGCGAGACGCAGGTACGCCTCGGGCTGGGTCCGAAGACCGCTACCGTCGGTTTCACGGGAGAAGGAGCGCCAGGACCGCCGACGATGCAGGACGCGCCCATCACGTGGACCCCCTCGGGGCACCTCGGCGTGGTCGGTCCTCGGCCGTTGACGACCCGGGTCGCGGCGAACCTGCTCGGCCGCGCCGCGGCCCATCGGTCGCCGACCACGCTGCGGGTATGCGTCGTCTCCAGCTCCCCCGCCGACTGGCAGTGGGTGGCGATGCTGCCCCACGCCCGCGACGGCGACGAGAACGTCCCGCTGGCGACACTTCTCGCGGAGATAGACGTTCGCTCAAGGAGGCCTGAGGGAGCCGGCATCCACGACCTCCTGGCTCTAGTCGACCTGAGTCGTACACACGCAGGCGGCGGGGAGGGTGCGGGCGGCGGCGAGCGCGCGGGAGCCGGGGAGCGCGCGGGAGCCGGGGAGCGCGCGGGCGGCGGCGAGCGCGCGGGCGGCGCGGTCGAGCTCGCCGGCCTTCTCGCTCGCGGCGCCGCGGTCGGCGTCCACGTCGTCGTGCTGGCCGTCGATCGACAGGTGCTCCCGCCTGGTCTCGGATCGGTGCTGGTGATCGAGGCGCCGGCTCGAGCCGTTCTGCAGACACCGGCCGGTCACGTGACCCTCGCACCGGACCTGCCTTCTGTTCGCTGGGCAGAGCGGCTTGCGCGGGCACTGTGTCCGTTGCGGGACGCGACGCCTGGGTCGAGCTCGACCTCGGTGCCCGACAAGGTCCGGCTGCTCGACCTCGTCCACCCGTCTGGTGGGCTCGACACTGTCGAGCTGGTCCGCCGCTGGACCTCGCACCCACGATCCACCCTCGCGATGCTCGGCTCGAGCACGGACGGACCGCTCGAGGTCGAGCTGACCCAGGACGGCCCGCATGCTCTCGTCGCAGGGACGACCGGTTCGGGCAAGTCGGAGCTGCTTCGTAGCCTCGTCGCCGGCCTGGCGCTGCGGAACCGACCCGACGAGATGGTGTTCGTCCTCGTCGACTACAAGGGTGGCGCGACGTTCCGAGACTGCGCCGGGCTGCCTCACGTGGTCGGCTTGGTCACCGATCTCGACGAACACATGACCCGCCGAGCCCTGGTGTCCCTCAGTGCGGAGGTACGCCGCCGCGAGCGCCTGCTGGCGGCCGCTGGCGTGGCCGACCTCCCCGCATACCAGCGGCTGGGCCGGGAGCCGTTGCCTCGGCTGGTGCTGGTGGTGGACGAGTTCCGAGTGCTGGCGGAGGAGCTGCCCGACTTCGTCATCGGCCTCGTGCGATTGGCGGCGGTGGGCCGGTCGCTGGGAATCCACCTCGTGCTCGCGACCCAGCGGCCCGGTGGCGTCGTGACCACGGACATCCGGGCAAACGTGGGCCTGCGGATCGCGCTCCGAGTCCGTGACCGGGCCGACTCGACGGACGTCGTGGACTCGCCGGCTGCTGCCCTGCTCTCTGCTGCGACTCCGGGTCGAGCGGTGCTGCGTGGCTCGTCGACGTCACTGACGGAGTTCCAGACGGCGCTGGTGTCGGGGGTGACACCGCCGCGCCCCGTCGGGGTGCGCGTCACGCCCGTCGAACCAGCGTGGTTGAGATCAGTGGCGCGCTCGATCGGCGCCGACGCCCCTGCCGGACCGACGGACCTCGACCGGATCGTCGAGGCGACGCGTTCGGCTGCAGCCTCGCTGGGCGTCGTTCCAGCGTCGTCACCGTGGCTTCCTCCCCTGCCGGACCTGGTGGCCGCTGCGTCCCTCGTCTGTGGACCTTCGTCCGTCGCGGTAGGTCTCGCGGACGACCCGGCCGGTCAGACGCAGGTTCCGTGGGTGTGGGACCTCGGCCTGGGTGGCCACCTCGGGATCGCCGGTGGGCCGGCAAGCGGACGCACCACCGCGGTGCTGAGCATCGCCAGGTCGCTGGGCCGACGCTTCACGTCGTCGGAGGTGCACCTGTATGCGATCGGGCCTCCTGCGCTGTCCGCGCTCGAGTCGTTGCCGCACCTCGCGGGCCTAGCCGCGATCGACGACGCATCTGAGGTAGTTCTAGTGCTGGGTGCGTTGCGGGCCGCTCTGGCTGCACGGGCGGAGGCGGATCCCGGGACGCAGGTGGATCCCGGGACGCAGGTGGATCCCGGGACGCAGGTGGATCCCGGGACGCAGGTGGAACCGCGGGCGGCGACTGCGGCGCTGACGGCGCCCCGCGATAAATCCGTGGTCGGCTGCGCGAGCACCCCGCGATGGGTGGTGCTGCTCGTCGACGGCTGGGAGCGGCTCGCCACCCTCTCAAACGGGGCCGTGGCCGCGGAGGTGCGCGCGCTCCTGGAGTCGGGAGCCGCTGGGGGGCTTCGGGCAGTAGTCACCGGGGGGCGCTCCCTGCTCGCGGGCCAGCTGACTTCGGTGCTCAGCGAGCGACTGGTACTGCGGGTCAGCGACCCGGTGGAGCTGACGCTGGCGGGGATCCCGATGTCCGCGGTCCCCGCTCGGCAGCCGCCCGGTCGAGCGCTGGACGTGCGGACGAAGCGTGAGGTCCAGATCGCCGTCGCCGCCCCGCCTGGTGGTCGGTCCCAGGTGTCGTTGCCACCACCGCCAGGGCAGCCTCGGCGGGTTCGACGGTTGCCGCGCGAGATCCGGCTCTCCGAGCTCGCGCAGGCCCCGGGTCTGGTGCCGGTCGGGGTCCGCGAGGGGGACTTGGAGCCCGTGGGTTTTCGTCCTGTGAACGGCCACCGTCGGCTGGTCGTCGTGGGGCCGCCCGGCAGTGGACGGACCATGACCCTCGCGACCCTCGGTGTCGGTTTGGCACGGTTGGGCATGCCGGTCGGCGTCGTGGGTGTCGGACTGGCGGCGCTGCTCCCGGGGGCCCGGCATTTTTCAGTCGACGACCGAGAGGCCCTCATCGCCGCAAGGCGCGAGGATGACAACCTCGCCCTGCTCGTCGACGACGTCGAGCGCCTCGTCGGTCAACCAATCGAGACGGTGACGCGTGAGATCGCGCGCTTGGTAGACGAGGCCACCGGGTTCGTTGCGGTCGGGGTGGGGCGATCAGGCCTGTCGGCTCCCGGCCTGGCTGACGAGCTCGCCCGCACGCATACCGGCGTCGTGCTCTGGCCGTCCAACGAAACCACCTTCGGCATCCGAACGGTCTCCGGGGAACGAGTGCCCGGGCGCGGGCTGCTCGTCGTGGACGGTGGTGCGGTCAACCTGCAGGTTGCCGACCTCTGAAGGCAGGATCATGGTTCGATGCCTCATGTTGAGAACGAGGTCAAACGTCTGGCGCCTGGCGACCGCGTCGGGGCTGATGACATTGATGCTCTGCGCCGCCGCATGCACCTCCGCTCCGTCGCCAGAGCCGGTTCCCTCGTCGGCCGCATCCTCCACATCATCGCCTTCATCCTCCTCGAGCACCGCCCCGACGACGACAGCCCCAACCTCGGTTCCCACGTCGTCGACTCCTCCCGCACCCGACCCGACTCCCTCGTATTTCTCCCCAACAGACACCAGCAGCTATAGCTTGAGCGGGCCTGTAGCCGTCAATGAGGCGCTGCAGGACCCGTTCTCGAACCTGCTCCAGCGGGGGGCCCTGCACGAGCATCAGGTCATCCTCGACGTCACGGTCGTCCCTGACGAACCCGTCTCGCCCGGGAAGCCGATCCTGCTCGGGACCTGTAAATGTGCCGACGGGACACAAGGTCTGAGGCTGACGGTCGAGGACGGCTCCAAGGTCACGGACGCGGGCGGTGGGAGGTTGCGCATTGCGGGAACGTTCGACGCCGTGGTTACCGCGGCGGACCAGATCACGCTGCGCAACGCCCGCTAGCGACGAGGGCCTCGACGGTCCTCAGCCGACGAAGTGCTGGTAGTCGAGATAACCACCACCCACAACGAGTACCCCGTCTCGATTGGGTATGTGACACCGAACCAGCAGCAGAGCATTCCCCAACGCGTGTGACTGCGCTCGACGTACTCGGTCGTCGGCCACCACGTCCACCTGCGCGTCAAGGGGTTTCGAGGGTGTCAACGTTTAGTGCGGTTCCAGTGCGGCGCCACAACCGCGCAACGACAGAAGTCAGCGGACTGAGCGTCCTCCCAGGCGCTACCGTGATCGCCAGCGCGGAGCCGCGGCGCCAGCGCATGCCAAAGCACCTGATGAAGGGGGAACAATGCGACGTCGGAGACTTGTTGGCGCCCTACTGCTCGGCATCTTGTCCGTAGCGGTCAACCCGATAGATGCGGTGGCCGACTCATCACCAGCACCCCTTCCCCGATCCCTCACCAGCTCCCCTGCTTCTACTGCACCTTCGGACCCGGCCACGCCAACCGCACCGGACGTGCGCTCGACTCCGAAAACGACTCCGACAGCGACTGCGACGACCTCCGGTGGTGCTGGACCACCCAAAGTTCGACCGAGCGATAGTGCAGTCACCTCGACAGCATCACAGCCACCGTCGGATGCGCAGCCAGTCACGCCGCAGGCCACGACGCCGAAAGGCGCGCCGAACGACAGGGTCCCCGCAACCCCGACAGCGGGCACTGCGCCCGAAACGACCTCCGCGGCCAGCACAGATGCGCAGAAGGCGATCCAGGTCAGGTGGCTGAGCCTAGGCGGCGCTTCGGGCCGTCTCGGTCCCTCCCTCGGTGAGGAGACCGACATCCTGGGGGGTGTTTATCAACAGTTCCAGGGCGGTCGAATCTGGTGGAGTCAGGCCTCCGGCGCGTGGGAAACGTGGGACGGGATTCAGTCTCGCTATCTCCAGATCGGCGGACCGGGCCGTCTCGGGTTCCCCACCAGCGGCGAGGTGCCAATCGGCGCCGGTGTCCGTCAGTCATTCACCGCAGGGACAATCTGGTGGAGCGGCGCCTCGGGCGCCTGGGAGACAGCAAACGGTGTCCAGATCCACTACCTGCAGATCGGCGGACCGGGCCGCCTCGGGTTCCCCACCAGCGGCGAGGTGCCAATCGGCGCCGGCGTCCGTCAGTCATTCACCGCAGGAACAATCTGGTGGAGCGGCGCCTCGGGCGCCTGGGAGACAGCAAACGGTGTCCAGATCCGCTACCTGCAGATCGGCGGACCGGGCCGCCTCGGGTTCCCCACCAGTGGCGAGATGGCATTCGGGCCCGGTGTCGGACAGTCCTTTCAACTCGGTTTCATCTGGTGGAGCGCCGCGTCCGGGGCCTGGGAGACTGGCGGCGGAATTCAACTGCGGTACTTCCAGATCAGAGGGCCCGGAGGACTGGGCTTTCCCGTCAGCGCCGAGACGCCGACCTCGGGCGGCCTCTTTCAACAGTTTCAGTTCGGTCGCATCTGGTGGGCCGCGACCGGGGCGTGGGAGACAGTCGGAGACATCAACGCCCAATACGTCGGATGGGGGGGCCTGAGCAGCTGGTATGGAATACCTGTTGGCGCGCCGTACGACTACTACGGGGGCCGGCGGCAAGACTTCTCCGGCGGATCGCTCCTGACGGGAGTCCAGCCTGTCCTCGATGCGTCTTACGCGAGGGTCAGCGTCTCGGACGTCTGGGCGACATGGCGTGCAGGATGTCCTGTTGGGCCTGAGTCCTTGACCCTCGTCCGGCTCAACTTCTGGGGTTTCGACAACGTGATGCACCGCGGCGAGGTCATCGTCCGCTCTGACCTCGCCAGCCGCGTTGCCTCGGTCTTCGGCAGTGCGCTCGCCGAGAAATATCCCATCCGGTCGATGTGGAGAGTCGATTATTACGGAGGAAGCGACCCCGCCTCCATGGCGGCGGACAACACCTCGGGCTTCAACTGCCGTCAGGTCACGGGAGCCAGCGGCCTTTCCCCGCACTCCTACGGTATTGCCGTCGACGTCAATACCTGGGAGAACCCCTATTACGCTGGGGGTCGCTGGTGGCCCGACACGACGTTCGTCAATCGAGGGATCGATCGTTGGGGAATGCTTTACGCAGCATCCAACGTTACTCAGTCCTTCCGCAACGTCGGCTTTTCATGGGGCGGCACCTACCTCGACTACCAGCATTTCCAGTTCGTGGGCTGATCTCTGAGCGGCTCAAGAAGTTCGAGCGTGATGTTCGGGCATTCTGCGTGGGACTCGTGACGCCCGCACTCGCTGTTACCTCCACGACGCAACGGACGCATTGGCGAGGTGCCTGCCACGGCGATCAAGGACCTCAGATGGTGATGACGATCTTGCCAAAGATGTCACCATCGACCATCCGCTGGAAACCCTCGCGTGCGCTGGCCAGCGGCAGTACGGTGTCGATCACAGGCTCGATTCCGCGTGCGTCGATGAAGCCGGCCAGTCGTTCGAGTTCGGCCCGCGTACCCATGGTGGAGCCGACGACGCGCAGCTGCCGGAAGAAGATCTTGGTCAGCTCGGCCTTCGATGGTGCATCACCTGACGTGGCCCCACAGATGACGATCGTGCCGCCAGGTTTGAGGGCGTTGACGGAGTGGGTCCATGTCGCGGCCCCCACTGTCTCCATCACGGCGTCAACACGCTCCGGCAACCGGGCGCCCGTGACGAAGGACTGATGGGCACCAATCCCGACCGCCTTGGCGCGTTTGGCTTCGTCCCTGCTGGTCACCCACATGCGGTATCCGGCAGCAGAGCCGAGCTGGACCAACGCGACAGCGACCCCCCCGCCAGCCCCCTGGACGAGCACCGTCGCTCCGGGCGCGAGTCCCCCATTGGTGAAGAGCATCCGGTATGCCGTCAGCCAGGCTGTCGACAGACATCCTGCAGTGAGCCATGGCATGGCCACGGGCTTGGGGACAAGGTTGGCTCGCGGCACAGCTACCTTCTCGGCGAGGGTCCCGTCATGGAGCTCCGAGAGCAGAGTCCGTCTGGGGTCCAGGGTCTCGTCTCCGCTCCACCCGTCGCTGTGAACCACTGCGTGGATGATGACCTCATTGCCCTCTTCATCCACTCCGGCCCCGTCACAGCCGAGGATCATCGGGAGGCGGTCTGGTCCCAGTCCAACACCTCGTAGCGACCAGACGTCGTGGTGGTTGAGAGCACTGGCCTTGAGCCGCACCGTTGTCCAACCCGGTGAAACCTCGGGATCCGGTCGTTCGCCGATCTCCAGACCCGTCAACGGATCGTCGGCGTCTGTGCTCCTGGCGTATGCAGCGATCATCGGTCAACCCTAGTGAGCCCGCGACTCAGGCCCGACGAGTCGGCTGGGCGCCGTGGCCGATGCGGCCCACCCTCCTAGAAAGCTGGTAGCGCATCCAGAGCCCGACTCGAAGGGCGGCTCGAACCGACGCCCAACGTTGTCCGTCATAGCGTCTGGACAGATAGCGGTAGGCACTCTCGTGGTGGGCCTTGGACATCTGGTCACGATGCTTCGACGTTGACACGCCGCCGTAGTGCATGACGGTAGCCGAGGGTGCATAAACGACATCCCAACCCGCCTCGGCGAGCCGCATACACATGTCGATGTCCTCGAAGTACATGAAGTATGCCTCGTCGAAGCCACCCACCTGCTCGAACGCCTCGCGGCGCAGCAGCATGCAGGCGCCTGAGATCCACCCCGTTGTTCCTTCGACTGGCGGGCGCCGCTCACGCCGGTAGGAGGCGGTCCAAGGGTTGGCCGGCCATATCCATCCGAACACGGCGTGGCCGATGCCCCGCCCGAGGGAGGGCAGCTCACGAGCCGATGGATAAAGGAGGCCGTCCGCCGTGTGAATGCGGGGACCCAGCGCACCCGCCCGCGGCCAGCGAGTCGAGACCGTCAACATCTTGTCGATCGCGCCCGCCTCGAGGACGATGTCCGGATTGACGACGAGGACCCACGCCTCAGTCGCCCTCGCCACCCCGAGGTTCGCGCCAGCCCCGTATCCCCTGTTCGCTCCGGACTGCACCAGCTCGACGCCGTCACGGTCTCGCACCCGCTCGATCGTTCCGTCGGTCGACCCGTTGTCGACCACGGTCACCGCTAGCGGACCCACCGAGGCGCGGGCTAGAGAGTCCAGGAAGTCCGTCAGGAACTCACCTGGAAAGTAGGTCACGACGACAACCCGCACCTCAGGGTTGAGGGTCATGCTGCACACACTGCCTCGTAGACCGATCGATGCCCGCGAGCCGTGGCCTCCCAGGTAAAGTCGGCGGCCCGGGTCAGGGCCGCTCTTGACAGTCGTCGTCGCTCGACCGGATCGGCAAGGAGTGTGACCAAGGCAGAGGAGAGGTCGGCAGAGTCGGGTGAGTCCGCGTAGGCGACCGCGTCTCCGCCGACCTCTGGCAAAGACAGCCGGCGGGTGGTCAGAACAGCGGCGCCACATGCCATCGCCTCGAGGACAGGCAGCCCGAACCCCTCACCGAACGCCGGGTATGCCACCACTTGGGCGCCGGTGAGCAGCGCCGGCACGAGATCGTCGGGGACGAAACCGGGCTTTAGAACCTGAAGGTGACCGGGTACCTCCGACAACGCGGGGTCCACCCCGCGGTCCCACCCCCTGCCACCGGCGAGGACAAGCACGGGAGGCCGTTCACTCGAGCCGCACGCCGCGACGAACGCCCGGATCAGGGCGGGCACGTTCTTGCGCGGTTCGAGCGTTCCGAGAAACGCAAGGTAAGGGGTGTCCTCGGTCAAGCCCAACCACGCGCGGACAGCGGCGACGTCGGCGTTCTGGGCCGGGTGGAACCGGGCGTGGTCGACCCCATGCGGGACGACGGTGATCTTGCTCGGATCTGCCCCCGCGTGACGGACCACCTCGTGCTTGGTCGAAGCGCTGGGCGTGATGAGGGAGTCCGCGAGACGGCTGGCCGTGCGTGTCCACCTCCGGAAGAACCTGGCCTTCACACCGAGATGTAGATCGGGGTCACTGAAGAACGTGGCGTCGTGAAGTGTGACCACCTGCCTGGACCTGCGGGACAAGCTCGTCGCTATCGGCAGGGTGTAGTGGGGGGAGTGCACCACATCTGGGGCGAGCCGTCGGGCCAGCACGGGCAGGCCGGTTTGCTCCCAGACCAGCCGAGCCTCCGGACGCGCGGCCCATCCGGGGGCACGATGCACCTGATCACGGCCGACCAGCGGCGAGAAGATGGGAACGTCCCGCGATTGTGCCACCACGTGAGTGTCGAGACCGAGCAGCGGCAGATGCGCGGCCAGCTCGTCGACATACCGCCCGACGCCACCGCGGTCAGCGGGGAGCGCAGTCGCGTCGAGGAGGACGCGAACCATTCCATCCATCCTCTCTCCTGATCGAGCACTTGACAGGGCGACAACCTACCTGGAGATGACACGCACCTCGCGTGTGGCCAAGATTGTGGGCTCGCGACCTTAGACTCCCCTCGCCTACCCGCCGATCCGAGGTATTCATGCCGTCAACGAAGATCGCTGCCATCGTGCCCTGCCACAACGAGGCGATAGCGGTCGCCAAAGTGGTGAACGACCTACACAACGCAGTCCCCGGCATCTGTGTCTACGTCTACGACAACAACAGCACCGACGGGACCGACGAGATCGCCCGTGAGGCCGGAGCGATTGTCCGCTACGAGCACAACAAGGGCAAGGGAAACGTCATCAGGCGTGCCTTCGCGGACGTCGACGCGGATGTCTACCTCATGATCGACGGGGACGACACCTACGACGCGTCCGCCGCGCCTGTACTGATCGAGACCCTGCTGGGGGGGCCCTACGACCATGTCCTCGGCGTCAGGAACGAAGTGGTCTCCGGCGCATACCGGCCAGGGCACTCAACGGGAAATAGGATGTTCAACGTCGTCGTGGCGAAGATCTTCGGGGTTCGGGTCAACGACATGCTCAGTGGGTACCGAGCCTTCAGTCGGCGCTTCGTCAAGTCGTTCCCGGCCGTGTCGCGCGAGTTCGAGACCGAGACCGAGCTCACCATCCACGCGGCCAACCTGCGGGTCCCACAGACAGAGGTCTCGGTGGGCTTCCGGGATCGACCCGAGGGCGCGGAGAGCAAGCTGCGCACCTACCGCGATGGATTCAAGATCCTGTCTCTGATCCTGCACCTCACCCGCGTGGAGCGACCGGTCCTGTTCCACTCGGTGCTTGCGGGACTGCTGGGGGGACTGGCCGTCGTCCTGGGACTCCCCGTCGTCACCGAGTTCCTACGCACGGGACTGGTCCCCCGACTCCCGACGGCGGTCCTCGCCTCGGTCATCGTGCTCATTGCGAGTGCCGTGTACTTCTTGGGGTTGCAGCTGAGTGCGATCAAGAGGTCGAAGGACGAAAACATGCGACTCGTCTACCTGTCAATGGGAGCCGTGGGAACGGACCACCCCGGGTGACCCCGGCGGCGATGAAGCCGCGGCCTCCGGGAGCACCGGACAGCGCGTTCGCCCGCCAGCTCCGCCTGGCTGTCCTGCTTCCGTTGCTCGCGTTCGGCGTACTCATCCTGACCGGTGTGACGAACTCGAACATCGGGGTGAGCCTGTTGCGGGAGGACCCGTCGCATCCCGTGGGCCGGCAGTTCTTTGGAGCTCAGGCGATCCGGTCGGACGAGTACCTCACGGAGTCGCCGCTCTGGCTGGGTCAGATGGCTGTCGGCCTCGGTCAGGAGCGCAACCCGCTGACCGTGTCGCCCGACTTCTTCGCCCAGCTCCCCGACGGACCGGTGTCGGCGGTCGTGTTCTTCGACGGAACACTGCTGCGCCTCGGGGCCTGGCTTCCCACCGCAATGCTTTTCGCTTTCAAGTGGTGGCTGCCCACGCTGTTGCTCGTCATCGGGATGCCACTGTGGTTCCGCCAGGTGACCGGGTCATGGCGCTGGGGCTATTTCGGCGCCCTGCTGGTCCTGGTCTCTCCCGCGTCGATATGGTGGTCCGGTCGGCCAGTCAACACGCTGGGCTTCATGTTCATGGCCTGTGCGCTCGGCATCCGTGGCGCCGAGCACCTCGACCAAGGGCATCGCTGGCGGTTCGCGGCATACCTGCTCGTCGCCGGGATCCTCCTCGCGCGCTTCCCGACCTACTATCAGCCGTTGGCGATCGTCATCGGACTCCCGGTCGCCGTCGCCACCGGGGGGTATCTCCTTCTCCGGTCGTCTCCTCGACGGCTCAGTGTTGTCTCGGTAGCCGCGCTGACCCTGTCGGGAGCGATCTGGACCGGCCTGCTGATCCTCGAGAACCTCACGGCTGTCCGAGCGGGCCTCGACACCATCTACCCGGGGGCCCGCCATTCAACGTCGGAGTCCCTGACGATCGGGCGCGTCTTGAGCGCGACCAACCTGGGGTGGCTCAAGTCGGTCAGCAGCGTGCCAGGGGCGATGCTCAACCCCACCGAGCTGAGTACGTCGTTCACAGTGTTGTTGGCCGTCCTCGTGGTGCTCCTCGTCAGCGCACCCTGGAAGGGGCATCGGTCAAGTGCTGCCGCCTTCTGGCTGACGGCGACCAGCGCAGCGTTCTGGCTCTCGTGGTGCACCCTCGACTGGGGTAGCAAGGGAATGCAGGTCCCGTTGGCCAACCTCGTCCCCGGGTTCCGGGCGGCCAACGGCGTCGGTTTTGTGGCGGTCGTGGCGTTCTGCCTCTTCATGCCACAGTGGGACCCTCCGGAAAACCTTCGCGTGCCTGTGGGTGCGGCCCTGGTGGCGGCCTTCGCCTCGGCGTGGGCCGGATCGTCGCTACAGGCGACGTTTCTGCCCGCGCTGACGCCGACCATGGTGTTGGTCAGCGCTGGGGTCGCCGGGGCATGTGTCTTTGCCTTGACGAATTGGCCCGGCCGGTGGCCGCCCATGGTGGCGGCCGCCGCAGCCGCCGGCCTGTTGACGTTCAGCGTGAACCCCGTGCTCGTCGGCGTGGGCGACCTGCGAGACAGTGGGTCGGCAAAGATGTTTCTCGCCGCCGGTGCTGCGGCTCGTCAGAGTGGCACCTTGTGGGTCAGTGACTCGAAGGATGTGGATGCCTTGATGATGGCGACCGGCACGCCCGCCATCTCCTCACGGCAGCAGATCGGACCCGATCTCGTGCAGTGGGAGCGTCTCGACCCAGGCAAGGCTCACGAGCAGGTGTGGAACCGCGGCGGTTCGCACATCACGTACGCGTGGGCGCAAGGCCCCGCGGTCCTGTTCAGCAACCCCTCTTTGGACGTCGTCCTCGTCACCGCGTCGCCCTGCTCGCTCGCCCGTCGCATCCCTGAGCTCGCGTTCGCTGTGTCGAGCCATGTCCTCAGCGACAGCTGCCTGGTTCAGGTCGGATCGTTCGACTGGTCGGGCGAGACTCACCTGGTGTACGCGATCTCGGGAGCGCGTTGACGATGGACTGCCTGCTCGTCGCCACCCACGGGCGCCGGACCGCGGCCCGCGCGACCGTGAGGTCATGGTGGCTGTCCGCGGGTGACGACAAGACCTCCAAATGCCACGTGCTGCGGATCTGCGAATGTTACGAACCCGTCGGGCCGGAGCAGGTTCTGAGCGTGGCGGACCTCGGAGTCACCCAAGGACAGGTCTGGGCGGTCGCGACAGCCGGCCACCGAGGCGACGTCGCACGATGGTTACTGGCTCGACTGGCGGTCCACGTCGTAAGCCAACGGCGTGCCGCAGTCGCGGTGCGACCCGGTGTCGAGATCTGCGGGCCCCTGGAGTACCTCGAAGATCAGGTCGGCACCTCGCCCCTCGGTCTGTTCTCGCGCGGCGCCGATCTGCAGGTTGAGGCTCCGTCCGACCGCTCATGGACCGTGCACGATCCCGAGCTGGCGGTGTTCACAGCCGACGGAGAGAGGCAGGCCCGCATCTGGGCCAGGCTCACCAGCAGTGCTGCGCACGGCGCTCGTGCGATCGACACCCTCGGGGGGGTTGTCGAGCATGTCACCTTCCGAGACGGTGCCGCGCTGTTGTCGCCGTCCGGTGTTGCCGAGGATGTCCCCATCACCCTCGCCGGTGGGCATCTCACGGTCTCGGGAAGGCGGGCCACCCTTGTCGACCTCAGCCGCGCCGACGAGCGCCGACCTTGGCTTATCGACGCCAAATCCCCGCATCCGACCCTGCTGCTCAGCGACCACCCGGCTTTGGCGGGATGGGTTCGTGACGCGCTCGCGCGACGTCAGCAGGACACAGCTGAGATGGGAACACCCCGGCAGCACCTCGACCCGTTGACGACCACGTCGCGAGGCACGCCGTTCAACGCGGCTCTGCGGCTCCTTGTGGGCGAGGCGTCCGGTGTTAGCCAACCCACACCCGATCCTCGCGCTCCGAGCCCGTTCGACCCTGATCAACGAACCGCATGGGAGGGGTGGCTGCTGGAGTCGGTCCCGAGCTTCGACCTCCCGCGCGTGCCACGCTTACTGGACGGCCTGCACCGGTCACGCGTCGACCTGCAGCGCGCTTTCCCATGCGTGCCAGGCGGGTCGTCGGCGGCATTCCTCGACTGGGTCGGTCGGCACGGCGTCCTCGAGTTCGACGACCCCGAGCTGCTTCGCGCGGCAGTCGACGTCTCGCGTGGCCCTGACCCAGCCGGACCTCGTGCGTCGCAGAGACGTCTACTGCCTGGGGTCAACCTTGTGGGCTACCTGCGCGGGGAGCTCGGGATCGGACAGTCCGCTCGCCTCATACGCGAGGCCTTGCAAGCCGCCGAGATCCCTCACTCGGTCATCGCGACAGCTACCCAGCTCGGCAGCCGGCAACGCGCCGAGGTCGCCACCACTGATAACGGTCTGGACCGCGAGACGACGCTCCTGTGCGTCAACGCGGCTCAGCTGGGCGCTGTGAGCGCCGAGCTCGGTCAGTCGCTCGGCAGGACGAGACGGATCGGCTACTGGTACTGGGAGGTCGAGGTCTTCCCCCCCGGGGATCGGTCCGCGTTCGAGCTGGTGGACGAGGTCTGGGTGGCCACCGACTTCGTGCGCGACGCCATAGCCGCCGTCTCACCCGTCTCGGTTCACACAGTGCCGCCGCCTCTGGAGTTCGGCACAGCCCCCTCCCACCTCGGCCGTGCCGACCTGGGCCTGCCTGCCGACCGATTCATCGCTCTGTTTGTGTTCGACTACCTCAGTAACGCGGAACGCAAGAACCCCTGGGGTGCGGTGGCTGCGTTCCGCCACGCATTCCCGCCATCACGCCGACGACCTGGTGGTCCGCTCCTGGTGATCAAGACCATCAACGCCGACCAGAAGACCGGCGACGCCGAGCGACTGCGCCTACTCGTCGCCGAAGACCCTGACATCGTGCTGATCGAGCACTACCTCGACACGCCGCTGCTCCGAACCCTGATGGCGAGCTGCGACGTATACCTGTCACTGCATCGTTCCGAGGGTCTCGGGCTGACCATGGCCGAGGCGATGTCACGAGGGAAGCCGGTGATCGCCACCGCGTACAGCGGGAACCTCGCATTCATGGACGACCGCACGGCCTTCCTGGTTCCGTGGTCCCCCCTGCCGGTTCCAGAAGGCTGCGCCCCTTACCCGGCGGGCACCCCCTGGGCGGATCCAGACGTCGAAGCCGCCGCCGCCTTCCTCGTTGAGGCTGTCGAGAACCCCTCCTGGGCGATCGAGGTGGGCCGTCGCGGGGCCACCGGTCTTCAGGCGAGGTTCTCCGCCGAGACCTGCGGGCGCGGGATGAAAACGCGGCTCGACACGGTCCGACGCTCTCGCCGGTGGTCGGTTCGACGCGGTTGACCCGGATACCCTGCTCACGTCAGAGCAACAGCCCGGAGTGGTCTGGAGGATCGGTGCAGCCCGAGCACACTCATTTCGACGAGGACTACTACCGCAACAACGGCCAGCTCGGCGACCGACCCGCTCTCGGCTTCTATACCCGCCTCGTCAAGAGGTACCTCCGTCCCGGACCGCTCATCGACTTCGGCTGCGGCACTGGCCACCTGATCAGACACCTCGCCACCCTGGGCCAGGCCGACGGTTTCGAGGTGTCTGAGTACTCCGCCAAAACGGCCAGGTCAACCTCACCCACCGCCCGGGTCTACACCCGTGTCGACGAGATACCGGACGGGGTCTACGCGGGCCTGACAGCGGTCCATGTCCTCGAGCACCTCACCGACGAGCAGGTCCACACGTCGCTGGAGACCTGGCGACGGATCCTCAGACCCGCGGCGCGGGCGCTTGTCGTCACCCCCGACCTGGCGGGGTTCGGCCGAGCCTTGGCGCAGGATTCCTGGAACGGTTTCAGCGACGCCACGCACATCAACCTCAAGTCTCACTCGGACTGGAA
The DNA here is from genome assembly GCA_965277795.1 of Lapillicoccus sp. Taxonomy (GTDB): domain Bacteria; phylum Actinomycetota; class Actinomycetes; order Actinomycetales; family Dermatophilaceae; genus Lapillicoccus. Next base: position 705,233 of record OZ255840.1, on the reverse strand, counting down.
GCACGCCCTCGAAAACAGCGGCTTCTCCGTGACGCGCGAAGGCAGCGACGGCCTGTGGAACGTCCCCTACGGTCGACTGCCAAAACTGGCCGACGCCGCCCAGCACTCACTGCCTTCGTTCGTGCAGTTCCTGTCCGGTCGGCTGTTCCTGCGTCCCGGAACCGGTGAGTCCTCGATCTTCGTCGTCACGAAACGGGACTGAGGATGACCACCCTTGCCGCCGCCCTCCGACGGGAGGAAGTGCCGCAGAGCCAACGGCTCGCGGAAGACCTCGACACGTCACGCCCATCCGTCGCCGCCTGCGCCCTGCTCGTCGCCGCCGTGGTCGTGCTTTCGGTTCTCACGGTCCTGCGGTACACCACGCAGTTCCTGCAGGCCGACGGGGTTCAGCAGTCGACGATGTCGGTCCAGTCGGTCGACCTCTTCTTCTGGGGACAGAACCGGTTCGCAGCGTTCGTCTCCCTGCTCGCCAGCCCCGTAGCAAATCCGACGTGGAACCTCGCGCTGTGCCTGTTCATCAACGCGCTCTCCTTCCACCTGCTGCTGTTGGTGCTGGCCAGGATGGGCACCCATACTCTGACGGGCGCGCGCAGCTGGTGGGCCACAGCGGTCATCTTCCTGGGTCTTGCAGCCACCGCGCACACCATCCTCCAACCTGGCCGGCTGCACATCATGGCCTTGGAGAGCCAGCCCTACTCGATGTCGTGGGCGCTGACCCTGGCGGCGTTCATGTTGTGGAAACGACGTGAGTGGTGGGCCTACGCTCTCTCCGCGGGACTGGCTTGGGCAGCGACGGGCCTGAACCAGACGACAATCCTCGCCGCCGCGTTCTTCGCCATCGTCGAGATGGTGCGTCGCCGGCAGTGGGCTCGCTGGGTGCTCTTCGGCGTCATCTGGGTCGCGTGGTTCGCGGTATGGACCTGGCTGTCTTCGCGTTTCGGTGGGAGCTCAGGACCCACCCCCGAACCCAGCCAGCCGTACTTCACCTTCTCGCTGGCGCAGTTCTCCACCGCCATGGCCGCCACGTCGTCCTCGATCCTGTCCAGCTTCCGCGGTCCTCGTATGGTGGTCCTCGTCGTGGTGGCGTGCGCAGCCCTGCTGGCTCTCGACTCCGCACGGAGGGCCGCATTAGTGCGACGTTTCGCGTTGGCCGCTGTGTTCGCGACGGGATACTGGACCCTGTTCACCGGCAACGGCTGGGTCGCCCTCAGCGGGTATCACTTCCGCTATTTCTACCCGGTCGTGCTGTTCGTCGTCGTCTGTCTCGCTGCTCCCATCGCGTCACTGCTGCTGACCTGGCCTGGCGGGTGGCTGCGGGCGTCAAAGGAGGCCGGTCGGGGCGGCATCGCCGGGCGCATGGCGCGGCCGGCGGCCCTCGTGGTGGCCTTGCTGGCGTGCGCCGCGGCGATCTACGGCCCCCTCGAGACCCCGAATCGGGCTCCGGTGCTGGTGGAGTCACGAGCGACCGGCCTGTACGCCACGCAGCACGACGTGCGGTTCGTCAGTGGCTACTACTGGGCGATGTGGCCCATCCTGCACCAGGGTCTGCAGGCCGGCCGGACGGCGCTGTTCGTCACCGGCTTCAAGAGTGGTGGCGACCCGGCCGGGTACCACGACGCCTTCCAGAGCGAACTCGCCAAGGGCCCCGGTCACCCCCGCGCCATGTGTGTGAACGCACCGGTCTCCGAGTGCCTGCCCTACTTGACCTACTGGACCGCCCCCGGCTGGGTGACGACCGACGAGACGTGTCCGGTGCCGGGCGACGTCCCTGCTCTGGGGTCGCCGGCCGAGCGGAGCTGCAGGGTGTTGGTGTACCAGGGCAACCGGCCGTAGAGGCTCTATCGACCTGCCCACCATGCCATCATCGATCTCGCGACCCGGTCTCCCCCAGCTGTCGCGGACTGCGCCCGAGGACTGACAATGACCGCCCGCACCACCTGGACCGATCGAGAAATCGGCGTCATTACTTTTGCCCAGGGGACACTCACCTCGGCGCACTTTCTGTCAACCGCACGGTTTGCCTCTGGTTGGGGTGAGCACTCACTCGGCTGGCTCGCCATCGCGGCAACCGGCGCGGTGATCGACCCCGCTCGCCGCCGCATGTGGGTACGGGCTGCGGGCGCCACTTTCGCGGCCCATCTGGCGGCCGTCGTCGTCAAACGCCTGGTGAGCAGGACGCGTCCCGAGTCAACGTCGGTTCTGGTCCGCGTCTCAACGCCGTCCAGACTCAGCTTCCCCAGCGCGCACGCCGCGTCGACCGCGGCCTTCGTCACCGCGCTGCCCACCTTGCCGCGGCCGGTGGCGGTCGGCGTCGTCGGCGCCATGGGTCTCAGCCGTGTCCTCCTGGGCGTCCACTACCCGACTGATGTCCTCGCCGGTACGGCCCTGGGATACGTCTCCGCCCGTTCGATGATCCGGTTCTGGGAACGGCAGTCGGCGTGAGCATCCCGCTTCTCGTGGCAATGCGTCCGCGCCAGTGGGTCAAGAACGTCCTGGTTCTTGCCGTCCCGCTGGCGGCCGGCACGTTGCTAGACGCGGACGTCGTCGTCCTGTCGGCCATCGCCTTTGTCGCCTTCTGTGCGTCGGCGTCCGGCGTCTACCTCGTCAACGACGTCGTGGACCGCGCGGAGGACCGCGCCCATCCGGTCAAGCGGTCGCGACCGATCGCCTCCGGCACTCTCAGGGTCAGGCTGGCTGTCACGGTGGGTTTCGCGCTCCTCGTGGCCCCGGTGGTCGTTCTCGCCCTGTCCGGGATGGGCCCCCTGGCCGCCGTACTGGCGGTTTACGCGGTCATCCAGCTCGGCTATTGCCTGTGGTTGAAGCACATGGCGGTCATCGACCTTGCCGTGGTGTCCAGCGGGTTTGTCCTGCGGGCCATCGCCGGAGGTGCCGCGACCGGTATCACGCCGTCGCCGTACTTCCTGCTCGTTGCCTCGTTCGGGTCCCTGTTCATGGTCGCTGGCAAGCGGTACTCCGAGGTCCGCCTCGTGGGCGAGGGCGAGTCCGCCACCAGGCGGTCCCTGGGGGAGTACTCGGGGAGCTATCTGCGCTTCGTTTGGAGCATGGCCGGGGCGGTCGCACTTGTCTTCTACTGCCAGTGGGCCTTCAGTCTGCCCCGGACGCATACCCTGCTGCCCCAGCTATCGATCGCGTTCTTCAGTTTGAGCATGTTGCGCTACGCGGTCGACATCGACCGGGGCTCGGCCGGAGAACCCGAGAGCATCGTCCTCGGTGACCGGGTGCTGCAGGTCCTCGGTGCGCTGTGGTTGTTGAGCTTCGTGTTCAGCGGTGTCGTCGGATGAGGAGGGTGGAGGTCCCCTCTGCTAGCACCCTGGTCGGCCACCTGCACGACCCTCGGACGGGGGCGGTGCGCGGTCCGGTCTGGGTCGGCCTGTCCTCGTTGCTGACCGGTTCCGCAACCTACGCCGTCCTCATCGTCATCGCCCGGGTCATCGGGCCGGTCAGCTACGCGGACTTCGCCGTCTTCTGGTCATTCATGGTGATCGCCTCCTTCGGGGTATTCCTGCCCGTCGAGCAGGAGGTCGCCCGCCGCACGGCCAGAGACCTGGCAGGGAGCGGACCCATCGGCCGACGAGCCCTGCTGGTCTCGTCCGGCTATGCGGTCGTTCTTGTGGCCGTCGGGAGCCTGCTCTGGAGAGTGTTCCTCACCCGTGTACGCCCCGAGACGAGCGTCGTCGTCGCGCTGGTCCTGCTGTGTGGTGCGCTGTCGACCCAGTTCTCCGCAAGGGGCATCTTGTCCGGGCGGCTGCACCTCAAGGCATACGCGACCGTCGCCGGGCTCGACTCGGTGGTCCGTCTCCTTCTTGTGCTCGTCCTCGCCGTCGCGGGGGCGCGTTCGGTGGGCAGCTACGCCATGGCGATCGCGTTGTCGGCCACGAGCGCTGCGGCCCTGGCGTGGTGGCTGGTCTTGAGGAGGCCGCCCGTGACGGAGCTCGTGCCGACGGAGGGTCCCGAGCCGAGCATGGTCGTCCGGACGAGCGGGTTGATCGTCGGCGCACTGTGTATGCAGCTGCTCCTCAACAGCGGTCCGCTGATTGCCCGCGGTGTCGCGTCCGGAGACGAGGCACTCCTGGCCGGTCAGCTGTTGGCCGCCATGACCCTCGCCCGAGTGCCGGTCTTCGTCCTGCAGTCGCTGCAAGCCACCTACCTGGCTCGGGTCGCTGGTCACTCGAGAGACCGTCGGCCGGACTTACTGCGACGCACCGTGGGAGTCCTCGCGACTCTGGTCGGCGGTGTCGCCGTAGTCACCGTCGGGTTGGCCCTGGCGTGCGGGCCACTGCTTACCAGGCTGATCTACGGATCCGCCTTCCAGATCAGTCGAGAGGCAGCCGTCCTCGTCGCCCTGGGCGTCTCGCTCTATGTGGTGGCGTCGGTCTCGAACGACGTCAACATCGCCCTTGGTCTGCATCTGCGGGTCACCCTCACCTGGCTGGGTGCATTGGTCGTCGGTGTTCTCGTGGTAGCCGTCTCGGGTTCGTTGCTTGCCAAGTCCACGCTGCCTCTGGTTGTCGCAGCAGTCGTGGCGGGGACATCCCTCGTCTGGGGAGTGGTCCTCGCCACCCGACGGCTGGCGTCCTGATGCGCTCGAGCCTGCTCTACCTCGCCGAGGCGTGGTTGGTGTGCACGTTCTTTGGGCTCTCGGCGCTCGCGCCCCTGCGGAGGTCGTTCCGGGACCTATGGCTACCAGCCGCCCCTGTGCTCGGAGCGGCGTTCCTCGTCGTGACCCTGCACTGGACCTCGCTCCAGTGGGGCACGCCTGCAGGCATGCGCATCGCGTTCGTCCTGGCCATCCTCATGGTCGCCGTGGCCGTGGCTCGAGGCCAGAGACCCTGGCAGCTGAGCTCGCGATCCCTCGTCGCCGCTGGGGCGACCTCCTTGGTCGGCCTGGCTGGTGCGACGCTCGCTCTTGTCCCGAACGTCATCACCGGCTCGTCTCGACTGGTCCTGGCGACTGCCAGTCACGACGCCTTCTACTACATCTCGGAGTCGGTCTGGCTCTCCAGCGGATCGATCCTTCAGTCCCCGGTGGTTGCGGATGGCCCGGGCAGTGGCACGCAGTCGCCACTCGGCACTCCCGCGGCGCAGGCAGCTGCGCTGCCGTTGCGGGTCGGCCAGGCACTCGTCTCGAGTGGCATCCACGGCGTCTACGGCACGGACGACCTCCAGGCCTTCCTGCCGACGATGGCTGCCTGGGTTCTCTTCACCGCCGGAGCCGTCTTCGTGGCTGTGCGACTGCTGGGAGGAACGCCGGTCGCCGGGCTCCTGGGCGCCATCCTCGTATGCGGCGCCGCAACGCTGGCTCGAGCCGCCTACGACCAGCACGCCGACTCGTTGCTCGGGATCTCGATGGTGACCCCCGCGCTCGCCGCATACCTGGCGGCGGTGTTCCGGCGACATCCTCGATGGCCGGCCGTCGTTCTGACGACAGGGCTGATCGGCTGCTACACGGAGTACACCGTGTTCCTCGTCCCCGCCATCGCCGCCGCCACCTTCCTGACCCCTGGACGGGGTTATCGACGTAGGGTCACCCGGAGCCTGGGTGTCCTCGGCCTCGCGCTGGCTGTCGGCCCCCTCGTGTGGCTGCGGGGGATCAAGAACCTGCTTGTCTCACAATCGGGTGGAGACACCTTCCCGTCGCCCTACATCACCGGACAGCCACTGCTCGGTCTTGGCCGCGCTCTGGGGCTGGTCGGCACGACATCGGACACCGCCTCACCGCGGCTCACGGTCCTGCTGGCGCTCGCCCTCCTGCTGGGCTGTGGAGCGGCGGTGCTGCTGAGTCGCTTTCGCGTCGCCGTGGGGGTGCTCCTCGCGGTGAGCGCCCTGATCGTCACCTACGCCACCATCACCGGGCGGGGGTACCTCCAGGACCGGCTGGTGACCCTGACTGTCCCCTTCGTGCTATTAGTCGCCACCGTGGGGTGGTCGTTGGTCATCCGCCGCCTGGCGCATTCCGGGGCCGCCTGGACACGCCGCGCGGCTGCGGCCAGTGCTTCGGTGCTGGTGCTGGGCGTAGTGGCGACAGCAACCGCCAACGCCGCCACCTCGATCGCCTCCCTGAACCCGGCTGTTGTCAAGAGCAGGGCCGTCACGGCCGAGTTCGACGAGGTTGCCTCGTGGGTCCGGGAACTCGGCGGCCCTCAGGGTGAGCGGGTGACGGTTGCCGTCCCGGACCTGTTCGACCAGATGTGGCTCGTCTATGAGCTCAGGGGCGACGACATGGTCTCGTTCGTCTCGTTACACCCCGACTACCTCAGGCCGGAGGAGTACTGGAAAGGGGAGGTGGACCGTTACATCGTTGTCGGCGACGGTGCCGCGGTGGCCGGCTCCGACGCCGCAGTGGTGCGCAGGAGTGCGCACTTCCGCCTGATCGACACGACGGTGGCGCCGGTCGCCGTGGTCGCACCCGCCCAGATGGGCACGTGGGCCCCCTTCCCGGACGCCACTGGGGCGGTCGGCGGCTCCGGCTCCGGACTGCTGATCCTGCGCGGTAGTCACGCGCCTGGTGTGGTCGACGCGGAGCTGGCCACTCCGTTGCCTTCGCTCGCCGTCAGCTTGACCGGAACGAACGGGTCGACGCGATCAGTCATGCTCGGCCCAGCCGCACGTCGTGTGCGGCTGACGACCGGCTCGGCGCCGACCAGCTCGGTCCTGCTGACGACGACAGACCCTCTCGAGGCGCCGCAGAGCATCCGGCTCGCGGGCGCAGTCTTTCCTTGACCGCGGACCCATACGGAGACACATGCCTGATCAGACACGCGATGTCGTGGTCGCACTCAACTACTACGCGCCGTACGTCTCCGGAGTCACTGAGGCCGCCCGCGTCGTCGCCGAAGGTCTGGCCTCGCGCGGGTGGCAGGTCACCGTCGTGTGCAGTCGACACGACCCCGAACTACCGGCGCGGCAGGCCATCGCCGGGGTGAAGGTCATCAGAACCTCGGTGACAGCCCGCATCGGCAAGGGTGTGATCAGCCCGTCTTTCGTTCCCACGGTGGTGAGAGAGGCCCGCCGAGCCCGGGTGCTCAACCTTCACCTGCCGATGCTGGAGGCAGGCCCAGTGGCTCTCGCGACGCGCGGAACACCCTTGCTCGCGACCTACCAGTGTGATGTGTCCCTGCCGCCGGGGGCCCTCAACCGCATGCAGGTCAGTGCTCTCGACGCGTCGCATCGAGTGGCTATCCGCCACGCTCGGGCGACGGTGGTGAGCAGCGCAGACTATGCGGAGTCGAGCAGGCTGTGGAGCACACTCAGGATGAACGACGTGGTGATCCCGCCGCCCTGCCTGGTCCGCGACGGCGGTCGACCTACCTTCCGGGAGGGGGGCGGCCAACACGTGGGTTTTCTGGGTCGCATCGTTGAGGAGAAGGGCTTGGAGTACCTCGTCGACGGGTTCCGCGCCCGGGCATCAGCCGACTCTCGGCTCCTGATCGCTGGAGAGTTCGCCGAGGTCGCCGGTGGCAGTGTCGTCGACCGCGTCCGACGGCATATCGGCGACGATCCCCGGGTCCGACTGCTCGGCTTCCTGCCGGACGCCTCCGTTCCCGACTTCTTCGCCTCACTCGACGTCTTCGTTCTGCCTTCGGTCAATTCCCTCGAGGCCTTTGGCATCGTCCAGGCCGAGGCCATGATGGTCGGGGTACCCGTCATCGCCACGAACCGTCCTGGCGTTCGAACGCTGGTGACGTCCACCGGTTTCGGCATCATCGTCCCTCCCCGTGATTCGGCGTCCATCGGCACGGCGCTCGAGACGATCCGGGCCCGGGACCTCGACCGCCAGGAGGGGGCAGCGCGGGCGCGAGCCCTCTACGGAGCCGACTCGGTGGTCGATGCATACGAGGAGCAGCTCGAGCACATCTCCCGTTAGGTCGCGGATCTCGTCGGAGCAGGTGTCAACGGCCCAGCAGCGCCAGGTCGTGGTCGACCATCCGCTCGACAAGCTCGTCGAACCCGACCGTCGGTGCCCAGCCGAGTGTCGCTGCCGCCTTGCTCGCGTCCCCCACCTGCACCGTGGCCTCGGCCGGACGGGTGAACCGGGGGTCGACCTCGACATGGTCCTCCCAGTCGGTCACGCCGGCGTGCTGCAGCGCCACTCGCGCGAAGTCCGAGACAGTATGCGTCCGGCCGGTGGCGATGACGAAGTCGTCGGCCACCTCGTGACGGACAGCCAGCACCATGGCGTTGACGTAGTCCTGCGCCCATCCCCAGTCGCGAGCGGCGTCGAGGTTGCCCAGTGCCAGTGTGCCGCCGCCCTCGACGGAGATCCGCGCGGCGGCGGACGTGATCTTGCGGGTGACGAAGGTGGTCGGCCGGAGCGTCGACTCGTGGTTGTAGAGGATGCACGTGGCGACGAACAGCCCACGGTCCCGATAAACCCGCGCCAAGTGGTGCGCCAGCGCCTTCGCAGCTCCATATGGAGAGGCCGGGACAACCGGGGTGGTCTCGTCCTGGGGGCTCTGGTCGGGGCGCCCGAAGATCTCGGCGCTTGACGCCTGGACGATTCTTATCGGTGCTTCTCCGGCACGTTGCACCTGATAGGCCGCCTCAAACACCGCCGCCGCACCGTAACCCGTCGCGTCTATGGTCCCCAACGGGTCCTCCCACGACGCGGCGACGGAGGACTGGCCCGCCAGGTTGTAGATCTCCGTGGGGCGTACGGAATCGACGACCTCCAGCACCCGCGCCGCGTCGGCGATGTCTCCCGTATGCAAGGTGACCGCTGCGAGCCCGTCGAGGGCCCAGTTCGACGCACGCTCGGTCGACAGCACAAACCCGTGCACGTCGAGGCCCTCGGCGAGCAGCTGGCGGGCCAGGAGGGTCCCGTCCTGCCCCCGCACACCTGTGATGAGCACCGCGCTCAACGGCGGCTGCTTTCGAGGGCCCGCTGCTCCTTGAGGTCGTTCTCGACCATCATCGAGACCAGGCTCGGGAAGTCGACAGTCGGCGTCCAACCGAGGACGTCCCTGGCCTTGGCAGGGTCTCCGATCAGCAGGTCGACCTCGGCCGGCCGAAAGAACTTCGGGTCCTGGAAGACGTACTTTTCCCAGTCGTCGATGCCAGCCTGCGCAAATGCCAGGTCCAGGAAATCGCGGATCGAGTGGGTCTCACCCGTGGAGATGACGAAGTCGTCGCCCACCGGCTGTTGCAGCATCCGCCACATGGCATCGACATAGTCACCGGCGAAGCCCCAGTCTCGACGGGCGTCGAGGTTTCCGAGGGACAGAGTCGTCTGCACACCGAGCGCGATGCGGGCCACGGCGATGGAGATCTTACGGGTCACGAACTCAGGCCCGCGGCGGGGGGACTCGTGGTTGAACAAGATGCCCGAGGAGGCGTGCATCCCATAGGACTCGCGATAGTTGATCGTCATGTAATGACCGAACACCTTGGCCACACCGTAGGGCGAGCGTGGCCACAGCAGCGTGGTCTCGCGTTGGGGGACGTCCTGGACCTTGCCGAACATCTCCGAGCTCGAGGCCTGGTAAAAATGCACCTTCGTAGGATCATCGTGGCTGTACAGGCGGACGGCCTCGAGCATGTTGAGGACGCCTTTGCCGGTGACGTCCGACGTGAGCATCGCATTCTCCCAGGAGTAAGCCACAAAGGAGATCGCCCCCAGGTTGTAGACCTCGTCCGGCTGGGCACTCTCCATGGCACGCATCAACGAGGACAGGTCTGTCAGGTCACCTGTGAGCAGCGTGATGCCGGGCAGGCTCTCCAGCACGTAGTCACGCTTGGGGTTGTTCTGTCCCCGGATCAGTCCGAAGACCTCGTAGCCTTTCGAAAGCAGCAGCTCTGACAGGTAGAGGCCGTCCTGGCCGGTGATTCCGGTGATGAGAGCGCGTGGCATAGATCCTCGAACGGTCGGGGTCAGGGCACTGGAGTGTATCGGCCGGCGTGCCGCGGCCCAGTCCGACCTCGCGTCTTCGGCACTGGCGCTCACCGGCACCACTCCGCGGATCGGCTAGCATGCAGCAGTGTCTGAGCCCGTTCTGACCTCATATGCACACAATCGTGAGGACATCGTCCTGTGGAGGGCGCTCGGCGGTGTCACGGTCGGGCGTTACGTGGAGATCGGCGCCAATCACCCCGGGCTCCACTCCGTGACAAAACTCTTCTACGACCACGGCTGGAGTGGCCTGTCCGTCGAGCCGGACCACGCGTTGGCCGAAGCCCACCGAAGCGCCCGGCCACGCGACCATGTGGTCGAGGCCGCGATCAGCTCGACCCAGGGGCCCGTGTCCCTGCACCGGACAACCGGCTCGGGTCCGTCGACACTCGACCCGCACGTCAGCATCGGGCACGCGCACAACGGCCGCGAGCCCGAGGATATGGTCGTGCGCGGCGCGTCGCTCGCGTCCGTGCTCGACGAAACGCGATTCTCGCACGGGGACATTCATTTTCTGGTGGTTGACGTCGAAGGAGCGGAGGCCGACGTGCTGTCGGCCATCGACCTGCGGACCTGGCGGCCGTGGGTCGTCGTCATCGAGGCTGGCCCGCCGGGGTCCGGCGAGCCCACGCACCACGACTGGGAGCCTGCGATACTCGAGGCAAGTTATGAGCTCTGCCTGTTCGACGGCGTGTCCCGTTTCTACGTCGCCACCGAGCGGGCCGCCGAGCTCGCACCTGCGTTGGGCTACCCGGCGTGCGCACACGACCCGTTCGTCGATCACGAGGTCGCGAGCCTCAGAGCGCAGTTGGCCGAACGCGCCTCGGAGCCGGCCGCCCACCGTGAGCGGGCAGTCGAGCACGAACTGGAGCTGGACGGCGCCCGCGCGGAGGCATTCGAGGAGATGAAGCGCTGGCGCCGAGCCGCGCTCGTCTCCTGGGCACAGTCGGCAGCCGAGACGGCTCGGGTCGGCCACTCGCCCGAAGAGATCGAGCAGCTGCACCGCGCACTCGATGATGCTCGAGAGGACGCCTCAGCCATCAGGGAGACGGTGTCCTGGAAGGTCACCGCGCCGCTGAGATCGGTACGTCGGCTGATGAACAGTCGCCCGTGACCGTCGACGTGTCGAGGGACGTGCCCTCGATCCTGTTGTCGGCTTTGGACCAGAGGCTGGGCGCGGTAGCCCCTCACCTGCTACCCGGATGGTCGGTGACGGACGAGCGGCGTCCCGGATGGCTGGCCGCCGACCTCCTTCCCGAGCTCGCCGCAGCGTGCCCCGATGAGCCTCGCCCAGAGCACTGGCTCCTCCTCACCGCCGTCGCAGGCGCGTTCCCCCTCGCGAGCGAGGTCGATGACCTGGCTCGCCGATGTGTCCTCGACTCGCCCTCGCAGATCGCGAGGTACCTGCTGGACCACGTCCTGCTCGACACGCGCGTCGGCCGGCTGGACCTTCCGATGCAGGTGGTTACCGATCAGGTCGTCATCGACACGGACTACTGTTCGCGTCACGACACTCATACAGGCATTCAGCGGGTCGTTCGTGAGACGTTGCCGCGATGGCGTCGGCACCACCGGGTTCTCGCCGTCAGCAACATCCAGGAGCGGTCCGCCTACCGCACCTTGACTCCGCGCGAGGAAGCACGGGTCTTCACGTTCGGAAGTCCCTTCCAGGCGGATCCCGTTCGGTCACCGATCCCGACCCTGGTCGTTCCCTGGCAGACGACGGTGGTGTGGCCGGAAGTAGCAGATCCGAACACCTGCCTGCGTCTTGCCAGCCTGGCTCAGTACTCGGGGAACACCGTCGGGCTCATCGCTTACGACATGATCCCGATCCTCACCACCGAGCTGCGGCCGTTCGGTGAGGCGGGGATTTTCGCTCGCTATCTCAGCGCCGTCAAACACGCGCATCGGGTGGCTGGCATCAGCAACTCCGCCACCGTGGAGTTCCGCGGGTTCTCGCAGATGCTTGCAGCGCAAGGCCTTAACGGTCCCGTGGTCGACGAGGTCGAGCTAGCCGAAGATGTCGGAGCACTACCGTCGGGATCTGCCCGCAGCCAGAATGCGCCTACGCGCCCTTTGGTACTGCTCACCGGGCGGCGGGAACCCCACAAGAATCTTCGAGCGTCCCTGCACGCGGCAGAACGCCTGTGGTCGGAAGGACTGGACTTCGAGGTCGTGATGCTCGGTGGGCGGGGATGGGACGAGGTCCAGCTGACTGACACGATGGACCGCCTCAAGAAGGCGGGGCACCCGCTGACCACGTTGGGATGGGTGTCAGACGACGAGATGTGGAGGCGGATCAGGGATGCGAGCTTCGTTGTCTTCGCTTCCCTGCACGAGGGGTACGGCCTTCCGATCTCAGAGGCCCTGGCCTGTGGCACACCGGTCGTCACGTCCGACTACGGCAGCCAGCGAGAGGTGGCGGAAAAGGGGGGCTGCCTCATCGTTGACCCCAGGGACGATGTTCAGCTCACTGACGCGATGCGCACCCTCATCAGCGACCCGTCGGCCCTCGCTGTCCTGCGCGACCAGATTTTCCGCCGGCCACGACGGACGTGGGACGACTACTCCCATGAGCTCTGGTCCTTCCTCGTCGAAGGCCGGGCGCCGTGAAGCAGCCAGCCGGGCTCACCACCGACGGCCGGATGCGCGCGACCCTAGAATCGTTGCATCAGCTCAGTCAATTTGGGGAACGACGGCTGATCCGCAAGGCGTGGGCGAATAGAATCGGCGTGCTCGCCACCGCACTGCGGCGGCCGCTCCCGGGGACGCCGTCCTCACTGGAGCTGCGTCCGGGCGATCTGGGGCGGGCCTTGGCGGCTGCTGTGCGGCCGACCGATCCCGCCGAGGTATGGCTGTCGCTGGCCGTCATGACCGGTGAACTTCCAGCCGACGCCATGGTGGCCGAGGTGGCCCGAGAAGCCGAGTTCAGCGGCGTTGAGCCATTGGCTGTGGCAATCATCCGCGGCACAGGGTCGGAGTTGGCCGCCCATGAGGTTGCTGTCACCGCGCAGGACGCGGTGCTGGTCGACGTCTCGGCCACACTGCGGATGCCGTTCACGACGGGGATCCAGAGGGTGGTCCGGGAGACGGCAGCGCGATGGGAGCGAGACAAGGGGGCGATCCCCGTCTCCTGGTCCCATGACTTTGGCTCGCTGCGTCCCCTCACAAAGGCCGAGCTCGACCGGGTCCGGACCCGGGAGCCCGCTCCCCGACATGGACCCAGCGACGAGCCGAGCGGTCAGATCCTTGTTCCATGGCGGGCCACCTTCCTGGAGCCGGAGGTGATGGCGGAGGTCGCCCGAAGCAGCCAGGTCCGCAGCCTCGCTCAGTACGCGCGCTGCAGGGTGGCGGGAGTGGGCTATGACTGCGTGCCCCTCACCTCGTCAGAAACGCTCATCGACTGGGGTGGTGACACCTTTTCTTACCATTTGGCGGCGCTGCGCCATTTTGACCAAGTGGCCGCAATCTCTGAGGCTGCAGCAGAGGAGTTCCGAGGCTGGCGCCTTTCCCTAGGGTCGACCGGCCGTCTGGGGCCGGCGATTGACGCCGTTCGTCTTCCGGTGGAGATGCCGGCACCGTCGGCCGAGATCATGGCCGACGCGCGTCAGCGTTTCGTCGTCGGTGAGCTCCCGCTCGTCCTTGTCGTCGGAAGTGCCGAGCCGCGCAAGAACCATCTGGCCGTGCTGCACGCCGCCGAGCGTCTTTGGCGCGCTGGTCTGGAGTTCAGTCTGACCTTCGTGGGGGGTCGGGCATGGGGTGGAAGCGCCTTCGCCCAGCAAGTGACCGCATTGCAGAACGCCGGGCGGGTCGTCGACGTGGCTACCGGAGTGGACGATGACACTCTGTCCGCGGCTTACCGACTATCGCGCTTTACTGTGTTCACCTCTCTCAACGAGGGTTTCGGCCTGCCGGTGGCCGAGTCGCTTGCCTGCGGTACCCCGGTCCTCACGTCCGACTATGGAAGCATGCACGAGATCGCCGAGGGCGGAGGCGCCCTTGAGGTGAATCCGCGAAGTGATGCCCAGATTGCCGAGGGTATGCGTCGGCTCTTAACGGACGATGGACTTGTTGCCCGGCTCGGTGGCGAGGCAATTAACCGCCCCACTCGTACCTGGGATGATTATGCGCGCGAAACCTGGCGTCTTCTCGTAGATGGTGGCCGCAACGGTCAAGGGGTCAAGGCTTGCGAATGATCAAGCCGAAAGAGGTCGTGACTGAGTCACCGAGAAGGAGCTTGAGGTGATCAATCTCGTCAAGCGCAGAACCACCCGGGGCATTGACCATGCTGATCCAGCGGTCGTGTGCCGAGTCCATCGAAACATAGAAGTTGAATGAGGCGTCGTAGCCTGAACTCTTGACTCGTTCCTCGAACGAGAGCAGGTCCTGCAAGCGGTACACGGCACAGTTGCCGTAGTCCATGGTCCTCTTCTTGCGAGTCAGCTCGAGTTCCGTTGTGTGGACGGCCACCCCGCCAGGGCGCACCATGTTCAGCGACTCGAGGACGAAGTCAAGCCCCCGGCTCGGGCTTCCGAGGTGTTCGATCACACAAGAGGACCACGCGACATCGAACATTCCGAGGTCCTCGGGAATCGCGTTCATGTCAACATTTCTCAGACTCACCGCTTTGGCCAGGGCGGCTCGACCGATGAGGTGTTCACGTGAGAGACCGTCGAGACCGTGCATGAGCTCGTTGGACAGGGCCCATTCGCCACCAGTCTCGACCGCCTGATCAGTAGCCAGCACCGTCATGCCTCGACTCGCAAGCAAGGCGGGCATCGGCTCGTTGCCACAGCCGAACCCGACCGCGGTATGGCCCGGTGTCATCAGCCCCAGCTGCTCGATCGACTGGGCTATCAACGCCCACTCCCAGATCTTCCGGTTGTACGGGCTAGGACCTCCAGGTTGTCCCGGTGCCGTTCCGACGGGCAGGTTCTCGAACAGCCGCCACCACGCCAGATAGCGTTCGTCCTCACAATCGGCCGCGCTCGCGGCGCGACACTGGAGTCCGTCGAAGTTGGCGGGCCGACCATGCCGGTTATGCTCGGAGACGTCGACACGGTCGAGCACATCCGCCTGGCGGGCCCGGTCGAGCACAACGGCGTCGACCGGCGCGGCCGGCGTCGCGGTGCTCAGCACCTGCTCCTGAAGAGCCTTGACCTCCTCGTGAACAGCCTCGATCCCGCTTCGAAGTCCCTCGAAGCGAGGGTTGAAGAAGTTGCGGACGGGCGTGGCAGCCCCTTTGAGGATGTGGCGCATCATGGCGTCGAACCTATCGTCCGGCGGTCATGCGGGCGTTCACGTCAAACGGACTCCGGTGTGGCCTGTATAGCCGTAAGCGTCCCAGAGCGCTGTCTGGTTGACGTCGTACAGGACGAGGTTGCCATCGTCCTGAAGCGCGAGACGGGCGCCGGGACTGTAGGTGGCCGAGTTCCAGACCGCCCGCCCACCCACCGCATAGACCACGACGTTGCCATCACTCTGGACCGCCAATCGCGATCCCGGCGACGTTGTTCCGGTCGCCCACCGCACGCCAGCCCCAGCCTCCCCCAGGACAAGGTCTCCATCGCCCTGCATGGTGAGGTGGAGCCGCCCATTGCTGCTGCTGACTGTCCCGCCGGACGGCAGTCCGCTGACAGGGGTTCGCCGGGTGAGGTAGGTCGAGGGCTGACCGGCGAAGCCGAAAGCATCCCAAAGGACCTTTCCTGACGCGGCATACAGCACGAGATTCCCGTCGTCCTGCACCTGTAGTGCGGCCCCGGGGCTATAAACACCGGTCGTCCAGAGCGGAAAGCCTGAAGCGTCGTAAAGAACGACGTTCCCGTCTGCCTGTACGTGCAGCGTGGAGCCCGGGACGTTGGTCATGGTGGCCCAGTGAGCATGTCCGACCGCGTCATACACGACGAGGTTCCCGTCACTCTGCATTGCGAGCCAGTATCGGCCACCCGGTGACACGACCAAGGGAGAACGGGCCGAGGACAGAGGCGGGACCGTTGGTCCGGACATCGTCCACGGACGGCAGCCGATCACTTGCGAATACCCTCCGCTCGAGCCGAGGTTGACGGCCTGAACGCACACCTGATGCGAACCACCGCCAAGGACGACGGGGATGACGTAACCGTGGTCAGGACCGGAGGCTGGGTATGCCGCTCCGACGTCTGGGCGCGGCATCGACGCAGGCGTCTCCGCGACCGTTTTCCCATCGACGACGACCCTCACGGTGACGGGCGCCGAGGTGTCGGGATCGATAGCCCAGCCAGCAACATTTGCCGTCGCACCACCGGCATATGGGGCCCCGTCGAAGGACCCGAACGGCGCCCTGTCGTCGATGGTCCACCAATTCGATCGCACACCGTCGACGGATGACGGGTACGGGCGAGCGTTCATGACCCCGTACCCAGTCGTGGTCACGCTCCCCGCGGTGCCTTCGATGCGCACCGACACGACCCGTCCTCCCCAGTCGCCATGACCATCGCGACCGGTGACGACGAGCCTCAGCACTGTTCCGACCGCAGGGAACGCGGACTCAAGCGCCGACGCTGGCAGCTGCGCTTTCCACGAGTGGACGGGGTTTGCGGTCACGGCATCCCAGGGGTCCGGCTGAGATGGCAGATAGGGCGAACCACCCCCCACGGACCACCCGCCGTTGGAGGCGGAGTAGTAGGCGACCGCCACCTTGCCCTGGTACGTCAGGACGGTCCCCGAGGTTGCTGCGACGGCCGCGTCCGTGCTCGCGTACTCGACCGGGCTCGATGCCCCTGATGTCGAGTACGCGGTCGTGCCGCCGAAGACCTGACATGCGGTCGTGTCGCAGATGTCGTACGCGGCAGCCCCGGCGTTGGCCTTCGCTGACATCGCGACCGTTCGGGCGGCGACCGCCTCGGACTGCAGGGCGGCGCCCGGCCAGGAGGGGATGTACTCCTTGGGGACGACCCCTCGCAGGTAGGACTCGAGTGGGAGCGACAACACCGCGGTCACGGCGCCGCTTCCAGTAGACACGCCCGCCACCGAGCCGCGATATACGGTCGAGCTGTCGTCGGCGCGCCACACCCGAAGCAGCCCGGAGGCCGCCTCGAAATGCACCGGTGCAGTTCCGTTGACGGAGCCGCTCAAGGCAAAGGCGGTCCAAGCGCCGGCCAGCCTGCCTTGAAGTTGAAGTCCCGAGCCGATCGACGTCAACCGCCATTGGTCCCTGTCGGTTGGAAGTAAGGTTCGCGCCCCGCTGCTTTCTACCGCCGTCAAACCGTCGGCCGCGCTGACCCGCGGCCCGGCCGGGTCCGTGGTGAGGCGAACTCGTATCGGATCGTTGGAGACGCTGCTCAGCGCCGTACCTGGGTAGTAGAAGCTCAAAATTTGCTGATAGGTCGCGCCCGCCAGTGCACCGCCGTAGGAGCCCCAGGCCGACATTCCCATCCCATGCCCGTATCCGTGTCCCGACAACGACCAGGACCCGCTCGCGGGGCGCGGATACACCTCATCGGCGTGCGCGACCGAGGCTCCCAGCCCAATGACGGAGCCTGACGCAAGAACGCCGATGATGGCTAGGCGAGCCACCCATCCTCGGGACGCTGTTAGGCGTCTGGCGAGGAAACTCCGAAGTGCCACCACCAGAGGATGCCTCACAACGGCGGTGCCCGCCTAGCGAGATCGTCAAATCGTGACCGCGACACGCATCCCCCGCGTGTCACCGGCCGACGAGACTTGCGTAAATTTCCCACATCCGGGTGGCGGTCAATGTCCAGTCGAAGTCGGCCGCTCGCGCTATGCCCCGGGCGATCGTGTCATCGCGCTCCGGTCCTCCGTCAGCCAGGCGCGAGATCGCAGCGCCGAGCGCATCCACATCGCTGACTGGAGCGACCGCGGCTACCCCTGCTCCGACCTCCACCAGAGCGGGGTCGTCGCTGGTCACGACAGGAATGCCGTAGGACATCGCCTCGACCACGGGATAGCCGAAACCCTCTGCGCGGCTCGGCAACGCGACGACCTGCGCACCGTCGTAGAGCGCGGCAAGATCGGCCTCAGAAACCCGGCCGGTGACGTGGACCCGATCGGCGACCCCCGCTGCGCGTGCGAGATCCGACACGCTCACATTGCCCCATCCTTCCGGTCCGGCAACCACCAGATCGAGCCCAGCACCGGGGATGACGCACATCGCCTCCACCAGCAGATCGAGACCCTTGCGTGGCTCGGCTGTCCCGACGAACAACACGTATCGCGCCGGTACGCCGAGGGCGGCGCGGCGCTGTACCGCATCGGTCGGTCGGGGGGTCACGCTCACCCCGGAGTGAACGGTAACCACCGCGCACTGGGGTGAAAGCAGGGCACGGACCTGGGTGGCCACCGCCGAAGTAGGAGTCACCACCACGTCTGCATGACTCATGGCGCGTTCGCCCATCCGTCGGTGAAAGCTCACACCTCTGCGGGTCAACGTCTCGGGATGCGTCCACGGCACCACGTCGTGAATGGTCACGACGAGAGATTGGGATGCCGACACCGGCGGCACGAGCAAGGTCGGCGCGTGCACAACCCCGGCAGCTCGCGGACGAGGTGGGAGCCCTCGCTCCCAGAGCCGCGCCACAAGGGGACCCGGGAGATGGAGCTCACGTACCGGCATGGGAAGTGCGGCGACGGCCACACACGTGCGGGTGGTGAGACCGCTCACGATCCGTCCCGCGGTCCTGGTTTCGTAAAGGGCACGCACCAGCCCCTCGGTGTAACGACCCGTTCCACCCGGATACGGTGCACAAAGCTGAGCGACCACGATCTGGACGTTGGTCCTTGAAGCCATCCGCTTCCCTCCATTGGACTTGTCGCGACCCGCTGTCTGGATGACCTGAGAGCCCACCTCGAGCAGGTAGTGTGGCCGTGCCATTCGAGGCTGGCAGGAAGAGGACCGTATGGCACGCACCATTACTCGTACCAGTGAGCAGACGAGGCTGACCTTCGCCCTGATCGCCCAGCTCGTGCGCAAGGACCTCAAGGTCAAGTACCAGGGGTCCAGTCTCGGGTTCTTCTGGTCACTTGCCAACCCCGCGGTCACTCTGGCGGTCTATACCTTCGTCTTCCAGTTTGTCTTCAAATCAGCCGTGCCAGTGTTCGGCTTCTTCCTGATGTCCGGTCTCCTCATTTGGACATTTTTCTCGATGGGGGTCATGGGCGCGTCCACGTCGATCTTGGCGAACGCCGGCCTGGTCAGAAAGGTGCCGTTCCCACACACGGCTCTTCCATTCGCCTCGATCGCCTTCGCGGCCGTCCAGGTCACGCTGCAGTTCGTCGTCTTTATCGTGGCCCTCGTCCTGTTCGGGCGGGCGCCTCTGCGACCGGAGCTGCTTCTCCTGATCCCCGCGCTTGTCGTCGCAATCACGTTGACAGCGGGCCTCGGCCTTTTTGTCGCTGCCACGACGGTCCGGCTCCGCGACACTCAGCACCTCCTCGAGGTGCTGATGTTCGGCTGGATGTGGCTCACTCCCATCATCTATCCAGCCACTCTTGTCCATAGCCTCCTCGGCGAACACAAGCAGTGGCTGTACTACATCAACCCGATGGCAGGCGTCGTCATCTCGTTCCAGCGGGCCCTTTACGGCGTCGTTCGGTACCCGGACACCGGCGCACTCCTCCTGGCCAGCGACTCGAACTGGTTCTACCTCGCGACTTTGGCAATCGGTTTTGGGGTCTCGCTGATCATTCTGGCTATCGGACTCTGGCAGTTCCGACGCCTCTCGCAGGATTTCGCGGAGGAGTTGTGACGTCGATCAGGGCGCCCCGCGGCGACACGAACCTCGTGACTCACCCGCCGCCGGAACGCGAGATCCTCATCGAGGCCATCGGGGTGAGCAAAAAATTCTCGCAGTTCCACCGCCGAGCTACGAGCCTCAAGGAACGCGTCGTCAAGCGCGAGCACGGTGTCAAAGAGGAATTCTGGGCGCTGAGCGATGTCAACCTGGTGGTGCATCGCGGCGAGACGGTCGGCCTAACCGGGCCCAACGGCTCCGGCAAGAGCACGCTGCTCAAGGTCCTCGCCGGCATCCTGCGCCCATCGTCGGGTGAGGTAAAGATCACCGGGCGCATTGCATCTCTGCTTGAGCTCGGGGCCGGCTTTGACGGTGAACTCACGGGGCGTGAGAACGTCTATCTCAACTCGGCGTTACTTGGTGTGCCCAGATCCGAGACTGACCGTCTATTCGACAGAATTGTCGAGTTCAGCGAGCTGGGTGAGTTCATCGACAATCCCGTGAAGCACTACTCCTCTGGCATGTACGTCCGCCTTGGCTTCTCTGTCGCGGTGCACATCGACCCCGACATTCTCATCGTGGACGAGGTACTTGCGGTGGGTGACGCCGCATTTCAGCGGAAGTGCATCGACCGCATCCGGCTGTTTCAGCAGCAGGGCAAAACTATTCTGTTCGTCTCGCACTCGGCAGGTCAGATCGCCGGGTTGTGCAGTCGGGCGATTCTGCTCAACCGCGGAGAGGTCCTCTACGACGGACCGCCCAAGGAGACGGTCAAGCGTCTAGAAGATCTGCTCGGTGTCGACAATGTGGAACGACGAGACATTGGCGCGGCTCGAATAGCAGCAGTAGCCCTCGTCGACCCAAGCACGTCAGCTGTCATGGACGAGTTCGAAAGCGGAGCGGAAGCCGTCTTCATGGCCAAGATAGAGTGGCTGGTCGACAACGATCTTCCTGATGACGCTCACCTCGAGCTCAGTTTCGTCAGCGGCGGAGACACGGTTGCCGTGATCCAGCCGCAGCGCCTCAGTCTTGATCATGACGAGCCCAGAAAATCTCCCCACGGGTCTGAGGTGTGGTGGCATCTGCACGCGCTTCCTGGTCTTGCCGGCGAGGTCGCTCTCCGCTTCGCTATCCAGGCCGGCGATAGTCAGTTGGCCGTAGCGGAGATCCCCGGCATCCGGGTCCGAGCGAGTGAGGTTGTCGATGTCGGCGGCACGGTGAGAGTCAACTCCGCGACGGTCGAGCCTGCGAGCGACCCCACGCCCCCATGACACCACCCACGGACATGACGGTCATCGTGGTCACCTGGCAGGGCGTGCACCTCATCGGACCTTGTCTTGAGTCCTTGTCTCTCCAAGACCACCCTCATCGACTGGTTGTGGTCGACAACGCCTCGACGGACGGCACGACCGACTTCGTTGCGGCCCAGTACCCAGCTGCACGGGTACTGTCGCTATCGCGCAACTTGGGTTTTGCTGGTGGGGTGGCGGCCGCGCTCGGGTCGGTTCAAACACGGTACGTCGCCCTGCTGAACAACGACGCTGAGGCAGATCCTCATTGGCTTGCCCACGCTGCGGCATACTTGGACTCCCATCCTGACCTCGCCGCGGCCACCTCGCGCATGCTCCTGACGTCAGAGCCTGGAACGATGAACAACGCCGGAATCGTGCTGCTGCCGACGGGCTACGGGGCGGACCGCGGTCTTGGCGAGCCTGACGGCCCCGAGTTCGACGAGCCCGTAGATGTGTTCGGCGCCTCCGGAGGTGCCGCCGTCTATCGAACGCTGGCCCTGAAGGGTGTTGGCGGTTTCGAGGCACGCTATTTCATGTACTACGAGGACCTCGATGTTTCCTGGCGGCTGCGCCTCGCAGGATGGCGGATCGGCTACTGTCCCAGAGCTATAGTCCGGCACCAGCATGCTGCCTCGTCGCAGCCAGGGTCGCCTTCGTTCGCGTTCCATACCGAGCGCAACCGCCTTCTGACTCTGGCACGATGTGCGCCCCTCCCCTATGCCCTGGCGCAAAGCACGCGTTATCTACTCGCGACGGCGTCGATCTCGGTGCAGCGGGCCTGCGGCCGAACAATGCCCGACAGCGCGGTATTCAATCTCGGCGTCCGGCTGAAGGCGATCGTTTCTGCCGCTCAGATGTCTCCCAAGCTTCTCCGGGTGCGGCGTTCGGCTACTCGTGAGCAGCGACGACGGGTATTCGACGAATGGCTTGGGGTGCCCGAGCGATCAAGGTCGGACGACGAGTCGCTCAGCCCCCGATGAGGGTCGGGCTGGACGCCACGCCGCTGCTGGGTGTCCGAACCGGAGTGGGTACCTATACGGCCAATCTGCTCGACGCCCTCCGAGGTGGACAGGATCCGCCGGACCTGGTTGCCACGGTATTCACCGCGCGCGGCGGCGGTCGGCTCGCAACCCAGCTTCCGGACGGCGTCGCTGTTCAGAGCCGTCGGGTGCCCGCTCGACTGCTGCGCACCAGCTGGTTGGCCGGCCTCGGGCCCTCCACGGAGGTGCTGGCGGGTTTCCTGGATGTCTTTCACGGCACGAACTTCGTGGTACCGCCTGCCCATACGGCCGCGACGGTCGTCACAATTCACGACCTCAACTACCTCAAGGACCCTGCATCGGTGGCGTCGGCCTCCCTCGCCTACCGCGAACTGGTCCCATTGGCCCTTCGGCGTGGAGCACATGTGTGCACGCCCAGCCACGCTGTGGCCGCACAAGTGCGCGATGCCTACGCGATCGAGCCCGAGCGCGTTCACGCGACGCCACTCGGTGTCGACCCCATATGGGGTCTCCCGGCGCGGATTTCGCCGCATCCGCGCACTTCCTGGGGCCTCCCGGCCGACTATCTCGTGTGCCTTGGCACCCTTGAACCCCGCAAGAACCTCCGCAAGGTCATCGACGCATACCGTCTCGCCGAACAACGACACGTCGATCTCCCTCCCCTCGCCCTGGTCGGCGCGCCAGGGTGGGGTCAAGCGCTCGACGTCTCCAGGCTTGCTCCTAGACGAGTCCGGATGTTGGGACACCTCCCCTTCGAGGAGGTGAGAGCGTTGGTCACCTCGGCCACGGCCCTGATCTTCCCCTCCCTCGACGAAGGCTTCGGCCTGCCTCCCCTCGAGGCATTGGCATGCGGGACGGCAGTGGTGGCCGCGGACCTCGAGGTCACCCACGAGGTCCTCGGCGATCAGGCAACCTTTGCAGATCCTCGGGACGCCGAGTCGTTGCTGGCCGCCATCCAGTCGACCTTGCTCACACCGGCGGGGACCGAGGCGACGCGTCGGGCGCGTGCCGCCGAGTTCACCTGGGAGAGCTGCGCCGAAGCAACGATGCGCGTCTACCGCGCAGCGCTCGCGGCTCGCCGTTAGAGCTGCCGCTCGCGACGTTCGTCCTGTACACGGGCTACCCGGCCCCGGGCCCGCCGGAACAGTTCGCTGACGCCGCCTCCCTGGAGGTATTCGCGAGCCAAACCGATGTCATCGCGCAGC
Source organism: Lapillicoccus sp. (assembly GCA_965277795.1). Lineage (GTDB taxonomy): Bacteria > Actinomycetota > Actinomycetes > Actinomycetales > Dermatophilaceae > Lapillicoccus. Next base: position 682,097 of record OZ255840.1, on the reverse strand, counting down.
CGGAAGGCCGGGCGAGCACGGGCCGCTCGAAGGGGTCTCGTGACGACCGCTCCACGCCCTCCGTTGATATCGGACGCCCGCCGAGGATTACGCGCGAACCTTGACAGGGGCGCCAGTGACTTCGACCAGCGGAACTGCGAGGCCACCTGGCGCACGCGTCCTCGAGTCGCCTCACGCTCCTCGACGTCGACGATGAGGGCGACGAGCGCAGCAGCCAGACGGGAGGGGTCCTCAGGAGGGACGGCTGTGCCGAGCCTCTCACGGTCGACCAGGTCGCCGAACGCGTCGCCTTGCGTGCAGACGATGGGAAGCCCAGCCCAGAGGTAGTCCAGGATCCGGGTGCGGAAGCTGAACTCCGTCTCGACATGGTCGAAGTGACAGCTCACGCCGATGTCCGCATCGAGCAGCACGTCCGCGCGCTCTTCATACGGCACCCACGACTCGTTGAAGAACACGTGGGAACCGGTCAGTCCCAGGGCAGCTGACAGTTCGCGAGCGCGTTGAGCCATCTCCATCGCCGGAACCCCGGGGTTGGGATGCTTCATACCCATGAACACGAGGCGGACGTCCGGGACCTCGGCCCGCATCAGGTCAATCGCCGAGATCAGGGTCAGCGGGTCGAACCAGTTGTAGACACCGCCTCCCCAAAGGACGACCTTGTCCGTCATGCCGATTCCCGGGATAGTCCCGCGCAGCCCATGCCGGTGTTGCTTCGCAGCGCCCTCGGGGATTCCGAACGGAGCCACGTCGATCAGATCGCGAAGAGACTGGTCCTGGTCGTAGGTAAAGGGGTTGACGCGCCCCTGCCCGGCCAGCTGACCGAGCCAGAAGTCACGCTGCTTCTCGGACGCACAGAGGAAGAAGTCCGCACGGGTCAGCTGAAGGTTCAGCGCGGTGACAGTCGCGTCCGAAATCTCGAGGCGGTCACCCATAGGCCGTGCGCGTTCCTGCTCCAGCGTCTCGAGGTGAAACGGGTCGTAGATGTCGGCAACCAACGCCGCATTGGCGTCGGCGATCCAGGGGTAGTGCGTCAGCAGCAGTCCCTGGAACACGATGATGTCCGCCCGCTCCACCAGCGTCCGCAAGGCGTGACCCACCGCCCCGGTGATCGTGAACGTCCCGGACCCCAGGTCACAGCTGCCGAGGGTCGCCAGGGTGACATCGTGCTCATCGGCAAGGCAGCGGGCGATCTCGACGGCCCTGATGGCAGGGCCGGCCATCGACGCGCCGAGCGGCTCACCGGTGACGACAAGAACGTTCCTTCGCCGCGAGAAGTATTCGTCGACGCCGAACGCGGCGGCCAGCACCTCGTGAGCCTGCACATAGGACGGGTAGGGATAGGCCGGTTCGAGCGCCTGGTGGAACAACGGGAAAAGGTCAGTGTCCGCGCGTCTGCGCCCGGACTGGATCTGCGAGCGGCTGGCAACGAGGGAAGGAAGCTGCTCGACAAAGTAGTCGATCGCCAGCATCCCGGCCAGGGCGTCCTTGGGTACCTCTACGGTCGACTCGGAGTCCCCGCCAGGACGGACCTGCAGGTCCAGCATCCGCGCATCCAGCTCCGTCCGTGCTACGGACCGCCTGACCGACAGCGCCATCGCCGCGGGGAGGCATCGCGCTAGCGCTTCGTCATCGTAGTTCTTGAACATCGACAGAAGCGCGTTGCGTTCCAGCAGATAGCTCTCCCGGAAGCTGCCGTACTGGTTGATCGTGGCATGGTGCCGATGGAACACCAACGAACCGGGGACGTAACGGACGCGATGGCCAAGCACATTGAGTCTCCACCCCAGGTCGACGTCCTCGAAGAACATAAAGAATCGCTCGTCGAAGCCACCCACGGCATGGAAGATCTCCGAACGAAACAGCACGGCGGACCCGGTGCCGAAAAGGACATCCTTTGGTTGGTCGAACTCGCCGGTGTCCGGCTGGGCCGTTCCGGGCTTGTAACCCATGCCGTACCACGTCAGAGACCCGTCGACGAAGTCGATCAACTCCCCATCCCAGTCCAGCACCTTCGACGCGACGGACGCCAAGGTGCGGTCCGACTCGAACTCCTCCACGGCTGCCGAGAGCCATGCCGGGTCCGGGCGCGCGTCGTTGTTGATGAAAGCGAGATATTCCCCCTTGGCCAGATCTGCCCCGAAGTTGCATCCTCCTGCAAACCCGCGATTGCTACCTGAGTCGATCACTCGGATCTCTGGGAACGCGTGAGAGATCCGCTCGATCGAATCGTCGGCGGAAGCGTTGTCGACGCAGACGATTTCGAGCCTGTCGGTGTTCCAGTCAAGCTTTCGCAGGGAATCGAGACAGGCGATGGTGTCGTCGGCCCCCTTGTAGTTCAACAGGACAACGGACACCAGGCCGGGAACAATGAGCCGAGACGTCGGCGCGCTCACGCTCGGTTTCCCTTGACGACGTCATGGATCGTCTGGCTGAGAGCGACTCGCCAGTGAGGAAGCATCTGCAGGCCCATCCTTCGTGAGCGGTCATGGCCGAGGACCGAGTATGCCGGGCGAGGTGCCGGCAACGGGTAGGCGGCGGACGTCGTCGGTCCGACACGCAACGGATCCAGTCCGAGCTCCTCGAAGATGGCTCTGGCGAACCCGAACCACGACGTCTCGCCTTGACTCGTCGCATGAAAGACGCCAGGCAGTGGCTCCCGCGCGAGTAGGTCGCCGACGAAACGCGCGACATCCATTGTGGCCGTCGGCTGCCCACGCTGGTCGGTCACGACGGAGAGGGTGGGTCGTTCGGCCGCCAGCCTGGCCATTGTGGTGACGAAGTTGGGGCCGCCAGGGCCGTAGAGCCACGCGGTGCGCACAATCGTGGCGCTCGGGTGCAACGCTCCCACGGCCCACTCCCCCGCAGCCTTCGTTCGTCCGTAGGCCGATCGCGGCCCAAGCGGGTCACTTTCTCCGTGGGGGCGAAAGCCATCCCCGGCGAAGACATAGTCCGTCGAGATGTGGATGAGTCGAGATCCGGACTCGTGGCAGGTTCGTGCGACGTGCGCCGCCCCGGCGCTGTTGACGGAAAAGGCCCCTGACTCGTTGTCCTCGGCGTCGTCGACTTTGGCCCAAGCAGCCGAGTTGACAACGGCCTCAGCGCCCAGCAGGACCCGCCGGCACGAGGTCAGGTCAGTGATGTCGAGATCTCCCCGAACCGGGCGAGTAACGTCGAGTCCGCGCTGCCGCAGGTGTGCGACAAGGGACTGGCCCAGCATTCCCCGGCCCCCCAGGACGACAACCTTCATGGCTGCGAGGCTATCCGAGGTCGAGCGCGGCTCGTCGTCTCGACTGGCGCGAAGCTCCGCCAAATCTCCTGCACCCTGGCCGCACCAGTGACCAATCGGGTCAACGGTGGAGTCGTCGACGCCTAGGACGGGTAGAGCGTCCGGTGCCCCCAATTCGACCCACGACCTCTGCGTGTGGGAGCGGCCGGGGGACTCCAGCCGTTCGTGTCCAACAAGACGGTCAGCTCACGCTCATCAACGTCGGCGACCGGCAGTGGGGCTCAGCCACAAGCGAGAGGTTCTGGGAGCCACACGGGTCCGGGGTACCGGATGGCCGGTGCGAGACCGAGCCGGCTCAGCTATTAGCACCACGATCTCCTATCGCGGTTGGGGGTGTTGATGTACGGTCAGGCGCTTATTGGCTCTATCACTCGGGCGGGATAGATGAGATCGCGAATCCTTCTGGTCATCGGGCTGACCGCAGCCTTTGTCGCGGCCCCTGTGGTCACTCCCGCCTGGGCCGCTCCGCAGCCGGTCTCGCCGCATGTCACTCGTGTGCCGTTGAGCGGGGTCGACTCTGCCGCGCTGGGGGCCAGCCCCTCTGCCTACGATCCGTCGACCCTGGCGAAAGCAACCGTCGATCCAACCCCCTCGACTGCTCGGGCCGCGCGATCACTGGCTCCCGTCGTGTTCACGGCTGCGATGACGACCGGATCGTTCACAGCGGCTGGCGTGTCGTGGTCGCCCACGAGCGCGCCGAGCCAGATCGTGGTTCAGGTCCGGATCCGCGAACGAGGGGCGTGGTCTGACTGGCAGCCGTTGGATCTTGCGGATCAGCCGGACCCGGGCAGCCCGGACGCGGTGCACGCGGCGAATGCCAGGGCCACGGAGCCGATCACGTCGGCCTCTGCGGACGGCATCCAAGTTCGGCTCGACGCGAGAGATGCCAAGCGTCCTAGCGAGCTCATGCTGGTTCTCGTCGATGCGGGAAAATCGGCCGCCGATGCCAATCTGACCGGATCACCGGCTGCAACGGCGCACGGAGCCGTGACGAGTCCCCCGATCATCACCCGGGCCCAATGGGGCGCCGATGAGAGCATGCGCACCTGTTCCCCAACGTATTCGAGCACTATCAAAGCCGGCTTTATCCACCACACCGTCAACTCGAACAACTACTCGCCCGCCGATGTGGCGGGCTTGATCCGAGCCATCTACGCCTATCACGTCTACGGGAACGGTTGGTGCGACGTCGGTTACCAGTTCCTCGTTGACAAATACGGCCGCATCTTCGAAGGCCGCGCCGGAGGTATCGATCGGCCGGTCATAGGAGCGCAGGCCGGCGGCTTCAACCTCTACACGTTCGGAGTGTCGGGCATCGGGAACTTCACCTCCGAGCCTCCCACGGCGGCGATGTTGACCGCCTTCAGCCAGTTGCTCGGTTGGAAATTCGGCCTTCATGGCGTCAACCCCCTCGGCCGGACCTCCCTGGTTTCCGCCGGAGGGCCCTACACCCCGTATCCCTCAGGGACGATCGTTCCTCTACGAGTGACCTCGGGTCATCGCGATGTCGATGCCACCGGGTGTCCCGGTGATGACCTCTACCCGTTGGTCGACTCCCTCGCTTCCCGGGCCGCCACATACATTGCGACGAACGAGGTCCGCGGGACGGTTCCTTCGACGCTCAACGGCGGCAGTCTGCCTCTCTTGTCTCCCAACGGTCAGTTTCGCCTGAACATGCAGATCGACGGCAATCTCGTCGTCTACAACGCGGCCAATGCTCCGACTTGGAACAGTGCCACCAACGTTCCCTACAGTTATCTGCGCGTCCAAGCTGACGGCAATGTAGTCATCTACGACTCGGAGGACGGATTCCCGCTGTGGTCGGCCTCCGTCTACAGCCCCGGCGCACGCCTGCAGCTGCAGAACGACGGAAATCTGGTTCTCTACAGCACCTCCGGCGTTGCGCTCTGGGACGCCGCGGGTTACACGCGTCATGCGCCGCTGCGGTTCGTCGTCAAACGTGCCTTCTCCGACCTCGCCTCCGGGGAGTCCGTGAGATCCCATGACAACGCCTACGTCTTGCGTATGCAGGCGGACGGCAACCTCGTCGAGTACTCGGCCTCAGGCCATGTCCTATGGGCGACCAATACCAACATTCCCGGCTCTCGCCTCACCGCCCAGGCTGACGGCAACGTGGTGATGTACACCCCGGACGGTCGGCCTGTGTGGAACACCTTCCTCTACAGCCCAGGAGCTTATGTCGTCATCCAGAACGACGGGAACATCGTGGAGTACTCCGCTGCGGGTCGTGCTCTCTGGGATGCGCAGGGAAACACGGGTCATCGGGCGGTCCGTCTGCTCTGAAAGGGTGGATCAACGGGTGACCCCACCACACGTGGGCCGGCGCGCGTATAGAGTCGCCGACGTGAAGGGCATCGTGCTGGCCGGAGGTTCTGGCACCCGACTTCATCCGATTACCAAGGCGATCAGCAAGCAGTTGATGCCGGTCTACGACAAACCGATGGTCTACTACCCGTTGTCGACCCTCATGATGGCCGGTATCCGCGAGATCCTCATCATCACCACTCCTGCGGACAACGAGCAGTTCGAGCGTCTGCTCGGTGACGGCGCGGGCTGGGGCGTCGAGATCTCGTATGCGGTTCAACCCTCCCCGGACGGCCTTGCCCAGGCGTTCATCATTGGCGCTGATTTTATCGGCGACGACAGTGTCGCGTTGGTCCTCGGGGACAACATCTTCTACGGCGTGGGCCTCGGCACCTCCTTGAAGGGCAACGCTGACCCCGTGGGGGGCCACATCTTCGCCTACCACGTCACCGAGCCGTCGGCGTACGGGGTCGTCCAGTTCGATCAGGAGGGCATGGTGCTTTCCATCGAGGAGAAGCCGGCCAGGCCCAAGTCTCACTACGCGGTCCCGGGACTGTACTTCTACGACAACGACGTGGTCGAGATCGCCGGCTCACTCAAGCCGAGTGCGCGCGGTGAGCTCGAGATCACGGGGGTCAATGATGCGTACCTCCGCCGACAGAGCCTGAGGGTCAGCGTCCTGCCACGCGGGACGGCTTGGTTCGACACAGGCACCTTCCAGGGCCTGCTCGAGGCAAGTCAGTTCGTCCACGTCATCGAAGCGCGCCAGGGCCACAAGATCGGCTGCGTAGAAGAGGTCGCCTGGAGAAATGGCTGGCTGACAGACGAGCAGTTCAACGCTTTGGCTGAGCCGCTCGTCAAGAGTGGTTACGGCACCTATCTCAAGACGCTTCTCGCCGAAAGTGAGGGCCGGGCCTGATGGAGATTCGCCCGCTGAGCATCGAAGGCGCCTGGGAGATCACCCCACGACAGTTTCCGGATGCTCGCGGCGTGTTTCTCGAGGGCTTCCGGGTAGACCACCTCGCCGAGGCAATTGGCCACGAGATGCAAGTGAGGCAGACAAACGTGTCGGTCTCGAGTGGCGGAGCCTTCCGCGGGATTCACTACGCGGATGTTCCTCCCTCCCAGGCCAAGTACGTCTCGAGCGTCAGCGGAGTCTTCATCGACTACGTCGTGGACATCCGCAGCGGCTCTCCCACCTTCGGACAATGGGACTCGGTGGTCCTGGACACAACGGACAGACGCGCCGTCTATCTGTCGGAGGGGCTCGGCCACGCGCTGGCCTGCGTTGAGGGGGGTACCGTCGTCTACCTTTGCTCCGAGGTCTTCAATCCCGAACGAGAACGTGGCATCAGCCCCAACGACGAGACGCTGGGGCTCGTTCTCCCTCACGGTTTCGAGCCGCTCTACAGCGATCGTGACAAGGTGATGCCGACCCTGGCCCAAGCGATCGACGGGGGGCTACTTCCGTCGTTCAAGGACTGCGTCGCCTACCGGAGATCTCTCGGCTGATCGATCCAGTCACACAGGCTTTCCAGCCCATCTGCCAGCCGTCGACGGGGCGACCACCTCAACAGTTCTCGCGCCAACGAGATGTCGGCGGACGCAAATCGCACATCTCCGTCTCGGAACTCGCCGGTGATGAGAGGCGGCGGCGAGCCATAGCGTGTGGCGATCAAGCCCGCGACCTCGGCGATCGACCGCGGTTCACCAGAGCCGATATCGACTGCCGAGCGAGGGTCGATGTCCGCTGACAGACACGCGACGAGGGCGGTGACCACGTCATCCACATGCACGAAGTCCCGCACGATCGCCCCGTCCTCATAGACGGGTATCGGCTGGCCCGCGGCTCCGAGCCGAGCGAACAACGGCAGAATTCCGGTGTAGGGATTGGTGAGTGACTGCCCGGCCCCGTAGACATTCTGCAGCCGCAGCACCACGGGTTGCACTCCGAATGCGAGAGACCACGATCGCACCAGATGTTCCTGAGCGAGCTTGGTCGCCGCGTACACGCTGCTGGGGCGTGGCTCCACCCGCGCGGCCGCCGAGGGTAGGGGGAACAGCCCAGGAAAGTCCCACTCCGCGCGCTCCAGCATCGCGTGCGACCGCTGGCCCGGGTAGACGGTCTCCCCAGAGGAATCTTGCCAGGCACCTTCCCCGTATACTGCTCGGCTCGAGGCCAACACGATGCGCTCGGGAAGCGGCCCAAGCGCCAGGGCGTCAAGCATTCGCGTCGTCCCGACGACGTTGACCAGCCCGTGCCGGGAAGAAGTCGTCAGCGACTGCGCCGTGCCGGTTTCGGCCGCCAAGTGGATGACGACAGACGGCGTAACACTGCCCAGCAGTGCAGACCAGTCCGACTCTTGCGTGACATCGCCTCGAACCAGCTCGACGCGGGGATCCAGCGCCGCCGGACGCGAGGCGGTTGCATGCACCTGGGGGTGCAAGTTGTCGAAGGCGACCACGCGTTCATAACGAGCGGCCAGGGGACTCGAGAGAGCACACCCGATGAACCCCGCGCCTCCCGTGACCACACAGGTACCCGTCACGGCAACGCAGCATAATTCCTGTCGTGGAGAGGAGTACAGGCTGGTATGCGTTGTCAGGTACGGTGACCGGGCCCGAGGAGGCCCCGGTGAGCTCGCCGTTCGGCACATCGTTCGGCGGATTCCGTCTCAGGGCCTTCCTCATGGACAGAGCACGATCGACGTTGGAGGTCGACCTCACACAGTGAAAGAACGCAGCCGCGAGTCGTCTATCTCGGTACCTGTGAGCTCGTTCCGGCGTCTGGCAAGAGCCACGGTTGCCTACGTTTGGCCCGGGGCTCGACTGGAGCGACAGCGCTTCCACGATGCCACGGAGCGATTGATTGTTCTTGAGCGCGAACAGGTCGCGTCCCACGCGTTCGACGAAACATTAGAGCGTTCGCTCACGGATGCGAACGACAAGCTAGACAATATCCTCGAACGACAGCGAGAGTTCACGTCCACCCACGACAGCCGACTCGATCGTTTGCGCGATGCCGTGACCAAGGTGGAGCCCTATCAACCCCTCTACGGGGTCGCCGGAATCATTACTGCCCCGGCCCGGATATCTCTGGATCGCGCTCAAGCCATCGCGAAGGCATTGAGCCCTGTCAGGGGACTGCGGGTGCTCGATATCGGCTCCTCGTTGGGCTTCATGTCGTTCTATCTCACCGATCGTGGCGCCGACGTCACTGGGTGGGAATACAATGTCGAGAACAACGAGGTCGCCAGGCTAGTCGGTGAACTCAACGGCCACGAGGTGCGGTTCGTCAATAAAGTTTTCAACCTCGAGAGCGCAGACCAGATCCGGCCGGGTCACTTCGATGCGGCGCTCATTCTTGCTGTACTCCATCACGTGACGCATTTCGACGGACTCGAAGCATCACAGCAGATGATGAAGTCGATGATGAGCGCCGTTCCGGTGGTCATCGTCGAGCTGGCCGCAAAGGGTGAAGACCCCGCGCTCTTTTGGAATGACGCTCAGCCGGCTGATCCTCTCGCGGTACTTGATCTCGTCCGCGACGACGTGGACATTGTCCACCTGGGTGACTTCGGCACACATCTCTCGGATCAGACGCGACCCCTCTACCGCATCTCGTGGAAGAAAATTGTCGAGGTCAACGGCCGGCCGTACCCCTACAAGCGAGTCGCTCATGTGGCTTATGAGGACTCTCCGATAGCCGGGGACTCGCATCGCCGTAGATATTATTTCCATCCGAGTTACATTGTCAAGGAGTACTGGTTCACGGATGACGCGCCGGACAATTGGCGTCAGATAGTGAGTGAACTCTTCATTTACGGTTTTCTCGACGGTGCTGGGCCTGTTCATCATGCACAACGACTCCTGGATGCGGAATTCAATCACGAGTATGCACGTCTGGTGATCGAGGCACTACCGGGTCAACTCCTCAGTGATTCTTTGCCGCTCGCGGGGACGAGGGTCGTCGGAATAACGCGCGACATCTTGATGACGTTGCGGGATCTCACAACTCACGGTCTCAACCACAACGATGTGCGCTCGTGGAACATTGTTGTGGACGGCTCGTCGGCGTGGCTCATCGACTACGGCCGGGTGTCGGCCGGGCCAGACGGCCATGATGACGTCGTGGCCCTGGCACACGTGATGGTCGCCGCAGTCACGGGCGTGCGGGACGCACCATTCACGCTGTTCACCCATCTTCCCGACCTCGCTCCTTTGGCCGGAACCGGGCTCGCAGCCTTTGCCGCCGCACTCGCCGAGGGTGTACGGGACTGTGATTCCTTGCTGATGACGCTTCCCCCCGACTGACAGCCGTGGCTCGGCCCCTCAAAGGGCCCGCACATGCCCCTGACAGCCCCGCCCGGTAGCGTTTGCCGCGACGAAAGGGTGGAGACAGGTGCGAGGGCGTCGATTCGCAGGTGACCAGAACCCCTACCGCCTGGTCTGGGCGGCCTCCGATGCTGCCGTCTGGGCGATCGCGATCTGGGGCGCCCGCTGGCTGCGGTACGACTTCGAACCGCATCACCTGATCACCTGGCCGACCGTGTTCGTCGGACTCGCCGCCGGCCTGATCCACCTGGTGTTCGGCTTCCTCGTCGGCCCCTACTCGATCGGGCACCTGCGCGCGTCTTTCGAAGAGGTCGTGGACCTCACCAAGGCCGTCCTCATGACGATGGTCGTGCTGCTCCTCCCGGTGGTCCTGGCCAACCCGATGCTCGTCCCCCGCTCGGTCCCGATCACCGCGGGCGCCCTGGCGCTGCTCACGATGTTCTCGATGCGGCTCGCCGTACGCACCTGGCGGATCAACCGCCGGCGCACCGACGGCAAGCGCCGGGCCATCGTGTTCGGCGCGGGGGAGGGCGGCCGGCTCCTGCTGCGTACCCTCACCCACGACGGCACCTCACCCTTTGCTCCGGTGGCCCTGCTCGACGACAGCCCGCTCAAGCAGCGGCTCAGCATCGAGGGCGTCCCGGTCCGCGGCACGCGCGACGACCTCGAGGCCGTGGCAGCCCGTATGCGTGCGGAGACCCTCGCGATCGCCGTCCCCTCGGCCGACTCGGCCCTCATCCGCGACCTCACGGACCGAGCCACGGCCTGCGGGCTGACGACCCTCGTGCTCCCGCCCGCGCGCGAGCTGATGGGCGGACTGTCCTCGACCGACCTGCGTGACGTCAACATGGCCGACCTGCTGGGCCGTCGCCCGATCCGTCTCGACACCACCGCGATCGCCGAGTCGATCTCCGGCAAGTGCATCATCGTCACCGGCGCCGGCGGCTCGATCGGGTCCGAGCTGTGCCACCAGATCAGCCGCTTCGGCCCCGCGCGCCTGGTGATGCTCGACCGAGACGAGTCGGCACTGCAAGGCGTCCAGCTCCTCATCGACGGCAACGGGCTGCTCGAGAGCGACGACGTCGTCCTCGCCGACATTCGCGACCTGTCCGCCGTCCAAGCGGTCTTCGCCCAGGTCAAACCGGACATGGTCTTCCACGCGGCCGCGCTCAAGCACCTGCCGCTCCTCGAGCGCTACCCACGAGAGGCCTGGCGCTCCAACGTCATCGGGACGCTCAACATCCTGCGCGCCTCCCGTGACGCCGGCGTGGGCACGGTGGTCAACATCTCCACGGACAAGGCTGCCGACCCCACCAGCGCGCTCGGTTACAGCAAGCGGCTGGCCGAGAGGCTGACGGCCGACTTCGCCCGCAAGAGCAACGGCCACTTCGTCTCCGTGCGGTTCGGGAACGTCCTCGGGTCCCGCGGTTCGGTCATCCACGCATTCACCGCGCAGATCGAGCAGGGTGGGCCGGTCACCGTCACCCACCCCGACGTCGAGCGGTTCTTCATGCTCGTCCCCGAAGCCTGCCAGCTCGTGCTGCAGGCCTCGACCATCGGCAGCGACGGTGAGGTGATGGTCCTCGACATGGGCGAGCCCGTGAAGATCGTCGAAGTCGCCCGCACCCTGATCCGCCTCGACGGGCGCCCCACCGACATCGTCTTCACCGGGCTGCGGCCGGGAGAGAAGCTCGACGAGGTGCTGTTCAGCGGCGCCGAGCACCCCACCCCTACGCAGCACCCCCTCGTCTCCAGCGTCCGCGTCGAGCCGCTCGACCGCTCGGTCGTCGAGTCCGCCGACGTCGTGGACCACGCCAGCGCGATGGCCTGGATGCGCACCCACACGATGCGGCCCGTCGGCCTCGAGCAGGCCGCCAACGAGCAGGCTGACCTCGATCACGCCGACCGTGATCACGCCGACCGTGATCACGCCGACCTCGATCAGGCCGACCTCGATCGCGCCGACCTCGCCGACGCGGGATGGACCGACCAGGGCGTCGCGTGAGCCGAATCCTGCTCTCCCAGGCCGATGTCACGCAGCTCGAGGAGAAGGCGGTCGCGGAGGCTGTCCGGTCGGGCTGGGTCACGCCGCTCGGACCCGACGTCGACGCCTTCGAGGCGGAGGTCGCCGACCGGGTCGGCGTCGCCGCCGCACTCGCCCTGTCCAGCGGCACCGCTGCCCTGCACCTGGCTCTCCTCGGGGTCGGTGCCCGACCGGGCCGCCTGGTTCTGGTCCCCACCCTCACGTTCGCTGCCAGCGCCAACGCGGTCGTCCAGAGTGGCGCGACACCGGTGTTCGTCGACTGCCTCACCCACGACGGCAACGTCGACCCGGCCTTGCTCGTCGAGGCGGCCGACGCGCTCGACGACGAGGGCGAGGACGTTGCCGCCGTGATGACCGTCGACCTCTTCGGCCGGGTCGCCGACCACGCGTCCCTGGTCCCCGAGCTGGAGCGGCGAGGCATACCCCTGATTGAGGACGCAGCCGAGTCGCTCGGTGCCACGCGCGACGGCCGAGCCGCCGGGTCGTTCGGTGCGGCAGCCGCACTGTCCTTCAACGGCAACAAGATCATGACCACGTCCGGTGGCGGCATGCTGTTGAGCAACGACACCGACCTCGTCGACCGGGCGCGCTACCTGTCCACGCAGGCCCGTCAACCCGTGCCGTGGTACGAGCACACCGAGATCGGCTTCAACTACCGGCTGTCCAACATCCTCGCTGCCCTCGGACGGGCTCAGCTGTCGCGGCTCGACGAGATGATGGCACGACGACGGGCTATCCGAGTCCGGTACGCGTCGCAGCTCGCCGACCTGCCAGGGCTGCGCTTCCTCGGCCCCGAGCCGCACGAGCCGGGCACCGAGGCGCAGGACAACTGCTGGCTGTCGGTCGTCGTGCTCGACGCCTCGGCGCGGGCTCGGGCGACGGACGTGATCGCCGCCCTGGCCGCCCAGGACATCGAGGCACGGCACATCTGGAAGCCGATGCACCTCCAGCCGGTGTTCGCCGCCCACCGCGCCTTCACGACGGGCGTGGCCGAGTCGCTGTTCGACTCGGGCGTCACCCTGCCCAGCGGATCCGCGCTGGCGGACGACGACATCGACCGCGTCGCCGACGCCGTGCGCGGCGTCCTGGCCCCGTGAGGATCTGCGGGCCGTCCCTGGACCCTCACCGCCTGCTCGACCCAAAACGCCTGCTCGACCTCGGCATCGCCGTCCCGGCGCTCGTGCTGTCCGCGCCCGTCCAAGCCGTCGTCGCGCTCGCCGTCGGGTTGGGTCTCGGGCGGCCCGTGATCTTCCGTCAGGTGCGTCCCGGACTGCACGGTGCGCCGTTCGAGCTCGTGAAGTTTCGCACCATGCTCCCCGTCGACCTGGCCCGAGGTCGGGTCGACGACGCCTCGCGGATGACCCGGCTGGGGGCGTTCCTGCGTGCGACGAGTCTGGACGAGCTGCCGACCCTGTTCAACGTCGTCCGGGGTGACATGTCGTTGGTCGGACCACGGCCGCTGCTGACGGCCTACCTCACCCGGTACTCCCCCGAGCAGTCCCGCCGCCAGGATGTGCGACCCGGGTTGACCGGTCTGGCGCAGGTGAGCGGCCGCAACGCCCTGAGCTGGGACGCCCGGCTGGCTCTCGACGTGGAGTATGTCGAGCGGCGCAGCCTCGCTCTCGACCTGCAGATCCTGAGGCGGACCGTCGCCGCCGTGATCCGCCGGGAGGGGATCGCTGCCGAGGGGTGGGCGACGATGCCGGAGTTCATGGGCCGTCCCTCACCGACTGCCGGCACCGGAGCGGCCTGATGAGCACGCCGATCGTCATTGTCGGCTGCGGTGGGTTCGGCCGAGAGGTCTACGACGTCGTGGATGCGATCAACGCGGCGGACACGTTCGACGACCGCTGGCAGCTGTTGGGGTACGTCGACGACTCGCCCAGCGACACCGACGTTGGGCTGATCGCCCGCCGCGGCTCCCGGGTGCTGGGCGGCGTCGGGTGGTTCGAATCGGGGCCGCCGGACACCCGGTTCGTCATCGGGATCGGGGCGGGCGCCGTCCGGAGGGCCATCGACGCACGCCTGACGGAGGCCGGTTTCGAAGCCGCGGTGCTCGTGCACCCGGCGGCGAGCCTGGGCGCCGACTCCCGCCTGGCCGCCGGCACCGTGGTGTGCGCGGGTGTCCGCGTCACGACGAACGTGACCGTCGGCCGCCACGTCCACCTCAACCTCAACTCCACCGTCGGTCACGACACGACGATCGGCGACTACGTCACCGTGAACCCCATCGTCGCGGTCTCCGGCAGCGTCACACTCGAGGACGAGGTGCTGCTGGGGACCCACGCGGCGATCCTGCAGGGGCTGCGGATCGGGGCACGCTCGATCGTCGGCGCCGGGGCGTGTGTCGTCAGGGATGTCCCTGCCGACGTCACCGTCAAGGGCGTCCCGGCCCGCTGACCGGTCTCGTGCCGCCTGCTCCGGATGCGCTCCTCGCAGTCGAGTCAAGCCCGCCCAGCGCGCTCACGGTTCCCGGGCGGCGCCACTCCTGCAGCTGGGCTCGCAGCCCCGACCGGCGTGCCGCCGGACCCTCGGAGGCGCGTCCGACACTGCGCGCCACCCACTCGACGGCAGCCAGCATCACGAGCGTCACCTCGGTCGTCGCACCCGGTGCGTGCTTGCGCAGGTACCGCATCCGACTGACCCGCCCCGCCGCGTATGCCGCACCCGAGACGTCGGCGGCGCTCCCGGAGCTGGCCCCTCCGACGTGCCGTCCCCAGCGCCGCTGCGCGAACGCGCACCCCCCGGGGGCGCGAGCGCACAGGTCGACGTCCTCGTAGTACAGCTCGAACCGGGTGTCGAATCCCTCCCAGGCCTCGAAGTCGGCCCTTCGTACCAGCAGCAGCGCGCCGGAGACCTGGTCCACCCGGACGAGACCGTCCGGTGCGGGGGCGGCGGGCAAGGCGTACACGCGTGGTCCCAGCGCGGCCTTGAGCAGCTCCCGCACCCGGGTCACCCCGCGGCGGGCGCTCATCACACCCGGTGCTCGCGGGCTCTCGACCTGGGCTCCGACGACGGTCTGCGTGCCGAGACCGGGCAGCGCGACGAGGGCCGACAGCGAGCGCTCCAGCTCGACGTCCGGGTTGACGAACGCGACCCAGTCGACACCCCGAGCAAGGTGCTCCGCGCCGCGGTTGCAGCCCGCGGCGAACCCGACGTTGTCGTCGGGGAAGTACAGCAACCGCGTGTCCCCCAGGCCCTCGACCAAGACGCGGGCGGTATCGTCAGACGAGTTATCCTGCACGACAACGGAAACGACACCGCTGTCGACCAGCAGCGGACGCAGGCAGGCCGCCAGCGTCGGGGTGGACCGGTATGCCACGACGACCACGCCGATCGTCGGCAGTGCGTCCTCGGAGGTCGGGTCAGGCAACGGCCGACTCCGCACCGCGCGCGGGAGGGTCGAAGGGCCGGGAGTCCGGACCCGGGCCGGACGAACCGGCTCGCCGCCACAGCCAGAGCACGAACGCCGCCTGCACGAGGTAGACCACCGTCGAGGCGACAGCAACCCCCATCGCACCCCAGCGGGCGGCGCACGGCACGTAGACCACGGCGAGCGTGAGCGAGACGAGCCCGACCCACATGGGCGGTCGGGTGTCGGCCCGACGCAGCAGGCTGGAGAACGCGACCCGGGCCGGTCCCTGCGCGACGACACCGGGCAGGAGCACAAGGATCAGCGGCACCGCGTCGGCATACTCCGGCAGCAGCCGGCCCAGCAACGTCACGCTCGCAAGCGCGATGAGCACCGCCGCGCCCACCGAGAGACCGAGGTTGACGACGAGCAGCCGCCGGTCCCGGGCGTGCAGGTCGGTGCCGGCGTCGGCCTCACCGCGCGAGAACGCCGCGAGGCTGAACGCCTCCGCGACGATCCAGATCAGGCCGGCCACCGCGATCGCCACGGAGTAGATGCCGACCTCCCGCGACGTGGCGAGCAGGCCCAAGACGACGACATCGGCGCGGTAGAGCAGCTGGTTGCCGACCAGGCCGACGTGGGCCAGCAGCGAGGTGCGCAGCACCGCCCTCCGGTCGGCTGGCTGGTGGGGGCCCTGACGCACGAGCGAGGCATACGTGCGGAGGGCGTATGCCGTCGACAGGACGAGCGCGACCAGCCAGGATGCGACGACCAGGCCCGGCTGCCGGGTGACGATCGCTGCCGGGAGGCCGAGCGCGAGGTAGGCGAGGGACTGGATCGCCCAGGCATTGCGAAACGCGCGGTGCTGGCCGAGGCCCTGGACGCTGCGCAGGACGTAGAGGTTGACGGCGACCAGGCCAGAGCCCACCACCAGCGCGACGTGGCCGGTGCGGCCCAAACCGCCGAGACCGTCGGGCAGGAGCAGCGCCGCCACCAGCGCGACCGCGACCACGGATCCGATGATCGTGGACGCCAACCTCGTGCCGGCGCGCAGGCCGGCCGTGCCCGAGGTCTGGGCGGCCGTCGTCCCCACGTGCAGGCTGGCGAACAGGATCGCCCCCGCGACGGTGCAGGTGGACGTGATGAAGGCCAGCTCGCCGCGTCCGGACGGGCCCAGTGCTGCCGCCGACCCGAACGTCACGAGGAAGCTCCCGACCAGCGGCGCTGCCTGCGACAGCGTGAGGTCGACCAGGGAGCGGCGGTTCACGCCTGCCATCATGCCCGAGCGCGTTCCGCGGTCCTGCGCTTCGACGTGGGGGACGACGTCCGGGTGGTCGTGCGGGCACCGGTGGGCGCAGGCTGGTGACAGGGAGCGGAGGTTATATCGTGCGCCCACCGTCACTCCCCTGCCCCAAGTCGGGATCACCATGTCCGCCAGCACCCCCGCTCTGCCGGGCCGCCCCGGCGGGTCAGGCCCGCCGGGCCGACCTGGGCGTCCGGAGCTGGTCGTGGTCACGCCATATGGGCGCACCGGCGGCAGCAGTCGGGTGCGGGTCTACGACTGGCTCGACCACCTCGGGCTCAGCGCGGAGGTGCATGCCTACCGGGGGTCGTCCGACAACCACCCTCGCGCCCTCCTGCGCGACCCCCTGCGCACCGCGAGCGCCGAAGTGTCGACCCGCAGGGTGGCCACCGGTGGCTCGCTGCTCGTCTCGCGGGAGGCGTCGCCGCTGAGCACCGGCCGCCTGGAGTCGCGGTTGCTGCGGTCGGCGGGGCGCGGGATCTACGACGTCGACGACGCGCTGTTCCATGACACCGGTTCTGGTGTGCGCCGGATGCTGAGCAAGGCCGACACGTTTGCCCGGGCGGTCGCCGCGGCCGATGTCGTGGTGGCCGGCAACGACTACCTCGCCGACCGGGCGTCCAGGACCGGACGGGAGGTCGTGGTCATCCCCTCGTGCGTCGAGCCGGCGGCCTACCGGCCCAAGACGGACTACGCCGTCGCCGAGACACCCCAGATCGTCTGGGTCGGGTCGCCCTCCACCGAGGCATACCTGCTCGGTGTTGCCCCGGCGTTGCTGGAGGTCCACCGGCGCACGGGGGCGCGGGTTCACGTCATCAGCGCAGGGAACGCCCGGCTCGGACCGCTTGACGCGATCGTCGAGCGAACCAGCTGGGGCGCAACGACCTTCACCACGATGCGCATCGGGGACGTCGCGATCGGCCCGCTGGCCGACACGCCGTACGCGCGCGGCAAGTGCGCCTACAAGCTGCTGCAGTATGCGGCGGCCGGGCTGCCGATGGTCGCCTCCCCGGTTGGTGCGAACCGAGGGGCGCTCGAGGTGTTGGGGGGCACGGCCGCGAGCTCGCAGTCGGAGTGGGTCGACGCACTGACGACGGTCCTCCAGGCCCCCGGGGAGACGCGGGCCCGATGGGGAGCGCGGGCTCGGGAGCAGGTCGCGCAGCACTACTCGTTCGACCGGTGGGCCGACTCCTGGATGGCGGCGGTGCAGCCGTGACCCGGGTCAGGAGATCGCGAGTCGCCGTGGTCGCCAGCACGATCCCGGTGACGGTCCAGGCGTTCCACCGCGAGCTGCTGCGTCAGCTGGGCGAGGCCGGGTTCGAGGTCCTGGTCGTGTCGTCACCCGGACTCGAGCTGGACCTGCTCGCCGCGCAGCCGGGCGTTCGCGTGTCAGCGATCCCGATGAGCCGCGACATCGACGCGCGATCCGACTCGGCTGCACTGCGCACGTGGGTGCGGTTGCTGCGCACCGAACGTCCGGCGCTGGTCGTCACAGCGACACCGAAAGCGAGCCTGCTGGGGCTGGTGGCGGCCCGGCTGACCGGTGTGCCTCGTCGGGCGTACTACCTCGGGGGCCTGCGACTGGAGGGTGAGCGGGGCCGTCGTCGCCAGCTCCTTGCTGCGACGGAGCGCCTCACCGCGGCCAGTGCGCACGTCGTGATCGCCAACTCGCCGTCGCTAGCCCGAGAGGTGCTGGTGCACAGGCTGACTCGTGCCTCAAAGCTGCGGGTCATCACACCCGCGAGCTCACACGGCGTCGACACGGTCCGGTTCGCACCACGTGCCGCCGACGCGGAGCTGCGGGCGAGCCTCGGGCTCGTCGACGACCTGCCGGTGGTCGGCTTCATCGGCCGGGTCACCGCTGACAAGGGGGTCGGCGCACTGCTGTCCGCGCTGCAGCTCCTGCGGCAACGGCGCGTCGAGGCGCAGCTGCTCGTCCTCGGTGCTCAGAACGAGAGCGACTCTGTCGGGTGGGTCTCCCGGCTGCAGAGCGAGTCCCGAGTGGTGCTCGCGGGACACGTCGACGACATCCGGCCCTACGTCGAGCTGATGGACGTGCATGTGCTGCCGTCGAGGCGTGAGGGGTTCCCCAACGTCGTCCTCGAGACCGGGGCGATGGGAGTCCCGACGGTGACCACGCGCGCGACCGGCGCGGTCGACTCCGTGCGCGACGGCGAGACGGGGCTGCTCGTCGACGTGGACGACGCCGGCCAGCTGGCCGACGCCGTGGGACGGCTGCTGGCCGACCCCGGGTTGGCCCATCGTCTGGGTGCGGCGGCGCGGGAGGTCGCAGTGCGCGACTTCCAGCCGTCGGAGGTCGTCGCGAGCTTCGTCAGCCACATCCTGGGAACGAGCGCGCCCCGGGCGTGAGGTACGGCCGGGGCGACTGGTCCTGCGGTCGACTGTTGTCGCGAGAAGCGGGCACTCGACCCAGCAGGCGACGCCACGGTCAGCTGTCGCGGCCACAGCCGCGCGGTTGACGTCCAGGCCCGGGCGACCGCGGATCAGGCCAACGTCCGTGGTCAGTGCGTCGAGGTCGGCTCCGTCCCCGTCTCGCTCTCTGCCGTTGCTCCCGGCCGCACGCCCACGGTCTCCTGCTCGTGGTCGCGCTCGGAACGGTGCTCGGCGGCATACAAGGCCAGGAGCAGTCCCCACGAGAGCCACATGAGGTTGCGCAGGAACCCGCCCTCGTAGCTCGCCTCCACCAGGCACGAGCCGAGCTGCACCGCGACCGCCACCCCGCAGGCGACCGCCAGCCACCGCGTCTCACGCTGTCGACGGCCCAGCCACCACCACAGGACGACCGCGACCAGCAGGACGTTGACCAGCAGGCCGAGGACGATCCCGAAGTCCACCAGCTGCTGGACCACGATGTTGTGGAACGACGGGGTCACCGCCGGGCCTTGTCCGCGCAGCGGGTATGCCCGGATCGCCGCCAGCGCCTCGGCCAGCAGGTCGCCCCGCGCGTCGATGTTGGTGGCCGAGGCGCGCGAGGCCATGTGCTCGCGGCTGGCGGGGTTGAGCAGGAACATCAGCACGACCGCCACCGCGGAGGCGGCGAGGGCCCCCAGCACCCACCGCCAGAGCGACGCAGCCTCGCGTCGGGCAAGGATGAGCAGCAGCACCACTCCAACAGCCAGCGCCAGCAGCGTTCCCCGGCTCAGCGTCATGACCGTCGCCACCAGTGCCAGACCGGCAGTCGCCTGCGCCCACCGGTTGCGGTGTCGAACCCCCCAGATGGCCAGTGGGATGACGGGCACCACGAGCAGGACGGCGATGTTGTTGGACCGTCCGATCCAGGGATGGGAGAGCCGGGCGAAGTAGGAGATGTAGTCCCCGGACGTGGGGTCGAGGGTGCTCGGTGGCAGGTATCCGGGCACCTCCGCCCAGAGCAGCGCACACGGGATCAGCAGCGCCACGACCCAGCCGCCGATGACGGCGACGACCGCACGAGGGCTGGCCCCACGCAGGACGGCCTGCATCATCCAGAGCAGGACCAGCGCCTGGGCGGAGTTGACGGCGAACATCCGCGACGAGGACGGGGTCGTGGTCCAGGCAATCGACACGATGCCGAGGACGATGCTCAGTGCGGCGAGCAGCAGCACCGGTGTCGGTGGGCGGACCCAGCCGCGCGCGAACAGGTCGGCGACGAGCACGAACAGGGCGAGGAACGATGCCACGTCGAGCACCGAACCCGGCCACGGCAGGCGGAAGACGTCGGGAGCCGGTGACGACCACGCGCCGGCCACCAGCACGACGGCGACCGCGGCGTACCGGAACGTCTCCCAGGCCCGGACCCAGCCGATCGCTGACGACGCGCGTGGGCCTAGCTCGGCTGCCCGGGTCACAACCGCACGACCGCCGGGTCGTCGGTGGGCACGGAGCCTCGGGTGTCCAGCAGCAGCCGGGAGACCTGAGCCAGCCGGGCCAGGTCATAGCCCCGGTGCTGCTGCAGCAGAACCACGACGTCGGCCGCCGCGGCCGCGTCGTAGAGGTCGACGACACACGTCAGCGCGGTTGCCGGGTCGTCGGGACGACGGACCCAGCGCGGCACCCTCGGGTCGTGGTACGCGAGGTCGGCGCCCCATGCGGCGAGCCGGTCGGCGAGTGGGCCGGCCGGGCTCTCCCGCAGGTCGGACACGTCTGGCTTGTAAGTGACACCGACGAGGAGGACCCGCGCACCCCGCACCGCGAGGCCGACGTCGTTGAGGGCCGCCTGGACGCGTTGCGCGACATAGAGGGGTGCCGCCGTGTTGATCTCCTCGGCGAGCTCGACCATGCGGAAGGCGTACCCGAGCTTGGCTCGCACCCGGTGGCTCAGGTATGCCGGGTCGACGGGGATGCAGTGACCGCCGACCCCCGGCCCGGGCCGGAACGCCATGTAGCCGAACGGTTTTGTCGCCGCCGCGTCGATCGCGTCCCACAGGTCGATGTCGAGCTCCTTGCAGAAGCGCACCATCTCGTTGACGAGGGCGATGTTGACGTGCCGGAAGGTGTTCTCCAGCAGCTTGGCCATCTCGGCCTCGCGGACTCCTTTGGCGGCCACCACGTCGTCGACGAACAGCCCGTAGAACTCCAGAGCCGCGGCCGTGCACTCGGGCGTGATGCCGCCGACGACCTTCGGGGTGTTGCGCACCCCGTAGGTCGGGTTGCCGGGGTCGATCCGCTCGGGGGAGAACGCCACGCGCACCTGGGTGCCGACCTGCCAGCGGTCGCCGAGCACCAGGGGGGCGAACACCTCCTCGGTCGTCCCCGGGTATGTCGTCGACTCCAGGACGACGAGAGCACCCTCACGGACGTGCTCACCGATCACGCCGGCGGCGTTCACGACCGGCCTCAGGTCTGGGCCTCCGTCCTCGGTCAGCGGGGTGGGCACGCAGACCACCACGACGTCGGCGTCGGCGATCACCGACGGGTCGGTGGACGCCCGGTAGCCCGCGGCGAGGCCGGCGGCCAGGGCGGCGTCGCTGACGTCGTCGATGTGCGAGTGGCCGGCATTCAGCCGCTCGACGACCTCGGGGGCCGTGTCCAAACCGATGACCGAGAGGCCGACCTCGCTGGCGCGCAGCGCCATCGGTAGGCCGACGTAGCCCTGGCCGATCACGACGAGGCAGGTCACGAGCGCTCCTTGAACCAGGCCAGCGTCTTGTCGAGACCGTCGCGCAGCACGACCGGTTGGACGTCGGGGAAGAGCGCCCGCAGAACCGTGTTGTCGGCGCGCGACGCCCGGACGTCGCCCGCCCTCGGGGGTTCGTGACGCACGTCAGCTCGCAGACCGGTGACGTCCTCGAGGAGTGAGACCACCTGCGTCAGAGCGGTGTTCGTGCCGAAGGCGAGGTTGACCGGTTCCGGGTGGGTGACCCGACGCTCGACCGCGTCGAGCAACACCAGGCATACGGTCTCGACGAAGGTGAAGTCACGCGACTGAGACCCGTCTCCGTGCACTGGCAGCGGCTCGCCGCGCAGGAGCGCGTCGAGGAAGATCGGGATGACCGCGGCGTAGGCATGTCCCGGCATCTGCCTCGGTCCGTAGACGTTGAAGAACCGGAACGCCAAGGTCTGCAGACCGAAGGACTGTTGGTAGGCCAGGACGTACTGCTCCTCGGCGAGCTTCGAGACGGCGTATGGGCTGACCGGCCGGACCCACTCACGCTCGTTCTTGGGCAGCGCCGGGTTCATCCCGTAGACCGAGCTCGACGACGAGGCGACCACGTGTGTGACTCCCGCCGCGCGGGTCGCCTCGAGCAGCGTGAGGGTGCCGGTGGCGTTGGCGTGATGGCTGCGCAGCGGGTCCTGCAGGCTGCGTGGGACCGAGCCGAGCGCGGCCAGGTGGACCACCGAGTCGACGCCTTCAAGGGCCGGGTCCAGGACGTCCCGGTCGAGCACCGAACCCTCGCGGAAGCTCAGGTCGAGGCCCGCGACGTTCGCGGCATACCCGTTCGACAGGTCGTCGACAACGACGACCTGGTGGTCCCGCGCGAGGGCGAGTCGGGCGAGGTTCGAGCCGATGAAGCCCGCTCCACCCGTGATGAGCAGGCGCATACGTTGGGAGGTCCTAGCGATGGTGTTCCGGTGGTGCGGACTGCGGCTGACTGGTGCTGAAGGATGCTGACGGGCGGGCTGCCAGCCTATCCGGCGGCGTCTGCGAGCGCGTCAGGCACGACATGATGACGCGGTGGGTGTCCGCATCGGGGTTGCCGTGGTCCGTGGACGGTCGATGGAGCCGACCCTGCGGGACGGAGACCGAGTGGTCGTCGTGTGGGGTGCGGCCGCACGATCCGGACGACTGGCCGTCGTCCGGCTGCCCGACTCCCCCACCGGCCCCCGGCCCATGGCGGTCAAGCGAACGACGAGGCGGGTCGAGGACGGGTGGTGGGTCGAACGCGACAACCCTGCCGAGGGGGTCGACTCCTGGCAGGTGGGCGCGGTCCCGGCTGCAGATGTCCTCGGGCTGGTGCTGTTCCGCCTGCCTCCACAGGCCCGCGTCGCATGGCCTGGAGGGCGGGAGTAGGTTCGAACCGGCGGCAGCATTCATAACGAAGCCGGATGCCGGCGTCCCGCCATCACCCCGAGTCACCACGGAAGGGACCACCGCATGTTCTCCCGCTTTGTCGCCCCCACCATCGAGATCAGCGCCCACTGCGACCTGCCGTGCGGCATCTACGACCCGGCCCAGGCCCACCTGGAGGCCGAGTCGGTCAAGGCGTGCATGACCAAGGTCAAGGACAACGCCGACCCGGATTTCAAGGCCCGCGCGCTCGTGATCAAGGAGGAGCGCTCCGACCTGGTCAAGCACCACCTCTGGGTGCTGTGGACGGACTACTTCAAGCCGCCGCACTTCGAGAAGTACCCCAACCTCAACCAGCTGTTCAACGAGGCCACCAAGCTCGCCGGCGCCGGCGGGACCAAGGCATCGTGGGACCCGGCTGTCGCTGACCAGCTGCTGGGCAAGATCGACGAGATCGCCGAGATCTTCTGGGAGACCAAGAAGGCCGCCTGACTCGGCCGTCTGCTGGCTCGAAGCGGGCGTCGATCCTCACGGGTCGGCGCCCGCTTCGGGTGCGCACCGGTCAGGATCGCCCAACGACCGAGCTCACATGCTTCGAGACTTCCGTGCCGTCAGGCGTCCCCGTACCGGCAGACAGCAGAGTCCGGTCGTCGTCACGGGACCCGTACCGGCAGACATCAGAGTCCGGTCGGGGTCAGGTGCCGACCGGCACCATCGAGCGCGCGGCGCTCCAGCACACGCACCAGCGCCTCGACCACCCGAGGGTCGTACTCGTAACCGAGGCCCAGCTGGATCCGTTCGATAGCCGCAGCATGACGACGTCCGCGCCCCCACCGCGCCTCCCCCACCATGTCGTCGTAGGCGTTGGCCACCTTGATGATCCGGCTCGACAGCGGCAGGTCCTCCCCGAGCTCTCGCACGTGCCGGTAGGGCTTCGCCTGGTACTCGAGGATCACGGCCACCGCGTCGAGAACCCCGGTCTGGCGCACGATCTGGGCGCCGTCCCGCGCGATCCGGTCCTGGTCAGCCGGGGCCGCGAGCATGGTGGCGCCGCCGGGGATGGGTTCGCGCAGGGCGACCTGGCCGATGTCGTGCAGGAGCAGCGCATATTCGAGGTCGAGGGTGTCGCGCTCCGACATGCCGAGGTCGCGGCCCATCGCGACGCCGAGGGTGGCGACCCGGATCGGGTGGTCGGGGGGGGTGTACCCGCCGATCTCGGTCAAGCGTGACAGGGCGCGGATGGTCTGGCCGTAGGTGACCCGGATGCCCGCGAACCGGCGGACGGCGAACTGCGTGAGGATCAGAGGCACGAGGAAGACCGGCAGCGCGACGATCCCCATCGGGCGTCCCGCGAGCGCGATGAGCGCACCCGAGGTGGCCAGGGCAGTGCTGAGGCCGACCGCCTGCCGCAGCTCGTCGACGAGCAGGCGCCACAGCGGCCGGTGTTCGCGCGACGCGGTCGACAGGGCCACGCAGACGCTCTGCACGAGCAGCGCCGCGCCCGAGACGACCACCATCGAGACGGCAGCCAGCCAGCGCTCCTGCGTCCAGTCCACCTGCATGTCGAGCAGCGTCCGGCCGCCCCAGACCGGCGCCTGCCGGAACAGCAGCGCGGCGACGGCGACGGTGATGAACCTGGCGGCCAGGTCGTCCTGACGCAACGACGAGCCACGGATCAGGGCCGGTATGCCTCCGGCCAGCATCCCGACGGCGGTCACCGAGATGACCACGCCGGCCCGGACGTCGAGCGGATGCTCACCCACGTCGGAGGTCATCGCCAGCCCGAACCCCGCGGCCAGCGACATCGGGGCGGTCTCGCGCGCACCCGGCAGGACGATGCGGTTCAGCTCGCCCAGGGCGATGACCACGGCGAAGGCGAGCAGGATCAGGCCGTCCTCGGGCGACAACCCCGGACCGCGGGCAACGCTGACGGCGGCCGAGACGCAGATGATCACACTGGCGCCGGTGAGCAGCGGCCCGACGTTGAGGCGCGAGAGGGAGAGGGAGGCCCGGTTCACGACAGCCGGATCTCGTGGGGCTCGGGGGTGTGCAGCTCGGTCGCGACCTCGCGCCCCGACGGCTGGACCGCGGGTAACCCGTTGATCCGCGAGGCCTGCTCCCAGGACGGCGGGTGGTCGTGGTCGAGGTAGCCGCGCATCGTCTCCAGCTCGCCTGCGGGGATCTCCGTGCGAGGCCACGGGTGGCGTGCGATCGCCTCGTGCAGGGCATCGACGACGGCCGGGTCGAACTGCCCCTCGGCGCGGGCGCGCAGCTCGATGAGGGCGTCTTCCACGGGCAGGGCAGGTCGGTCGGGACGGTCGGTGGTGAACGCGTCGAAGGCGTCCGCCACGGCGATCACCCGGGAGAACAACGGGATCTGCTGCCCGGCCAGACCGTCGGGATAACCCTGACCGTCCCATCGCTCGTGGTGGTGCAGGATCCCGTCCAGTGACCCCTGCAGGAAGTCGATCCCCCTCACCACCTCGACGCCGTGCTGCGGGTGCCGCGCCACAGCCTCGATGTCGGCCCGGGCCAGTGACCCGGCAGATGGGGTCCCCGGCCCGAGTTCTCCAGCGGGTAGCCACTGCCCAGTCGACGAGCCCGTCGCACCCGACCTCGGCCGCCGCAGCAGCCGGGTGGGCACACCCACCTTCCCGACATCGTGCAGCATCGCGGAGAAGCGCAAGGACTCCACCTCCTGGGCGCCGAGCGACAGCGGCTGAGCCATCCACTCCGCAAGAACGGCGATCCGGGCGCTGTGGCCGGCAGCGTGCGGGTCCTTGGTCTCGACCGCGGTGACGAGCGCGCTGAGGGCCCGTTCGTGGGCGCGCTGCTCCTCGCCGAACTGAACGAAAGCCCACCTGGCGACAAACAACGGGGCCAGGATCAGCACGGCGCTGAACGGACCGACGTCGGCGGGGCCCCAGAGGATGACGAAGAGGAAGCCGATGAAGCCGTACCCGATGTAGGCAATCCCGGAGTTCGTGACCATCTGCACGAAGAAGCGGCGCAGGGGGACGCCGGTGTGGAGGTGGACGATGGTTGCGAGTAGGACGCCGTTGGCGAGCATCTGGGCGACATCGGCCACCATGAGGGGTGCTCCCACATGAAGGAGTAGGGCGACGGGGCCGTGCACTCCGTTCAGGTCGCTGATACCGCCGACGAAATGGTAGGTGAGTCCTCCAACGGAACCAAGGATCGCACTCATCGCCACATTAAAGGTCCGCACCCGCTTGGGTACCCGCCCCGGCTCGACGAGACTCGACAGCGCGCCGACGATGACCCCACCCACAGGTCCAACGAGGACAACGCAGCTCACCTGAACGATGCTGAGGAACGAGAAGGAGATGCGCGAACCCACATCAGGCTCGCGCAGCCAGACGCTGAGAATCCCGAGGACAGCCAACGTGGCAAGCGCGACCAGATCTTTTGGCGGACCGACGACCACCCAGCTGAGCCGCAGCCCCGCGAGGGCGACCACGATCGCGAGGAAGATCGCGACGATCACGGCCGAGAGCCGGTGATCGGCCCGTGCCGCCGCCCGCTCGGTCATTCCCCTACGGTAGTGCGCCCCCGAGACCCGGGCTCATGGCCGGGCTGGTGCGCAACCGGCGGCTATCCCGGTGCCTATCCGCCCCAGCCCCAGTTGCCGATGGGGCCCAGGTTGGCAGGGGTCGACGAACCGGTTCCGGACGTGGTGCCGGGACCTTCGGCGACGGTCCAGGTGGGGGTGGCAGGCTTGGTGAGCATGACCTCGAGAACCTTGGTGATGGTCTTCATGTGATTTGTGTTCCTTCCGACCGCCAATCTGCGGCCTTAGCTCGAAGCGCCCGCTGACCTGCGCTGATACAGGCGGGAACGCACGAAAATAGGGTCACATAGGAAGCCCACCGCGGACGACGGTGGACGGCCTCCGGGGCATTTCTTTGCCAAGATTTGAAGGTTTTGATGTCGCGCCGTCGCAGAGAAGCGGATAAAAGCCGCTATGAGGACACGCCGACCAGACCAGACCGCGCGTGTGGGACAGTAGGGGTCGAACTGTTGAACCCGAGGAGGCACCATGAGCAAGCGATCCCGCAAGCGCCGCTCTCGCAAGAACAACGCCGCCAACCACGGCCGCAAGCCCAACGCCTGACCGGCCCCGCCGGTTGACGACCTGACGAGAACGGCCCGCGACCCCAAGGGGCGGCGGGCCGTTCCTCGATGCAGGTAAGGCGATCAACGCTCGAAGGACTCCACCCGCACCACCGTCAGGCTCGCCAGGATGGTCGTCCGTAACTGGACGGGCGCCGGCTCACGGCCGCAGGAGCGTTTGACCACGGCCTTGAGGGCCTGGTCGAGGTGGTACTCGGTGAGGCAGTGAGCGCATTCGTCGAGGTGGGCCTGGATCCGGGCGCAGTCCACCTGGTTCATCTCGCCGTCGAGGAACTCGAAGATCCGCAGCACCGTCTCGGAACAGTCGGTGACGCGTACGGCCGCGGAGTGAGTCGCTTGCGACTCCGCGTCGGAGAGACTCCGCTCGTGCTGGCTCATGAGCCCGCTCCTTCCGGGTCAGTCCCTGTCGCAGCGCCTGCGGACGTGACCATGCTCGAACCGACGGGAGCCGCGGTCGCGCCGGCGAAGCCCCGCTCGGAGGCATACCCGCGAAGCAGCTCACGCAGCTGGCGCCGACCGCGGTGCAACCTCGACATGACGGTGCCGATCGGCGTCCCCATGATCTCCGCGATCTCCTTGTAGGCATACCCCTCGACGTCGGCGAAGTAGACCGCCAGGCGGAACTCCTCGGGAATCTCGAGCAGGGCGCGTTTGACGTCGCTGTCGGGCAGGTGCTCCAGCGCCACGTCCTCGGCCGAACGCAGACCGGACGACGCGTGCGACTCGGCGCGGTGCAGCTGGTAGTCCTGCACCTCGGCGGCGTCGGACTGCAACGGCTCACGCTGCTTCTTGCGGTAGCTGTTGATGTAGGTGTTGGTGAGGATCCGGTACATCCACGCCTTGAGGTTGGTGCCCGGCCGGTACTGATGAAAAGCGCCGTACGCCTTCGCGTAGGTCTCCTGGACCAGGTCCTCGGCGTCGGACGGGTTGCGTGTCGTGCGCAACGCGGCGGAGTACATCTGGTCGAGCAACGGCATCGCCTCGCGCTCGAAGCGCGCACGGCGCTGCTCCGTCGTCTCTGAGGCAACGTCGACGGTGTTGTCGTCCGGGTGCCCGAACGGGTCAGCGGGCTCGGCAGTGTCAACCGTGTCGGCGGGGTCGATGGTGTCTGCGGTCGGGTTCGCGGTCTGCTCGGTCATCGCGCCCAATTCTAGGCGCCGCGTGACCATCGGCCTGCCGGGGGCGATGGGGCCGCCGATCGAAGGGACGGAGAGCATGAGCACGCTCTCGACAACGTCGCATGCGCTCGCCGTCATTCCCGCAGGGCGGAGGTGAAGTCGAGCACCGCCGCCGCGACGAGTGGCCCACTCGCGCGCGGGATCGAGTGTGTGCCAGGGACGCGATAGACCAGGTCGAGGTATGCCGAGAGCTCGGCCGCCGTCCCGAAGGGGTCGCTCATGCCTTGGACGGCGGCAATCGGCCGGCCGGCGGAGGTGACGAGCGCGAGCTCGTGGGAGCGCAGCCTGTCGAGCCGACCCGGCAGGTGCAGCGGGAACGACAGGCAGAGCACCGCGTCGGCGTGCAGCTCGGCCGCCGTACGGCACGCCACCCGGGCACCCGCGCTGCGGCCAGCCAGCACCAACGGTCCGCGCACAGCCGCGAGGGCGCCCCCTCGGCCCCGCAGCGCCTCGACCACCGGGATCCAGGCCGCGTCCAGGGTCGGCGGCCGCCCGGCGACCCGGTGACCGGCGACCAACCACGGCTGCTCGACCATCGCCGTGGCCCAACCTGCCCCGTCGAGGGCACTGATCGTCGCCACCAGGTCCACCGAGCCGAACCCGCCTCCGGCACCGTGTCCGAGCACGACCGTCCCTCTGGCGCCGCGCGGTCGACGCACGAGCACCCGCGCGGGGCCGGTGTCGGTGTCGGTCGGAACCTCGACCGTGCCCTCGGCGGTGCGGCCCTCCGGCTGGCGCGGTGTCACGCCCCGATGACCTCACCCGTGACGAGGTCGACCGCACCGTGCAGCTCGTCGGGGCCGAGTGGCAGGAGCAGCTGGACTCCGTTGTTGCGAGTGTTGTTGACCTCGGTGGACACCGGGTATGCCTCGAACCGGCCCGGCTCATCGAAACCCAACAGCCGCGAGATCGTCTCCGGGTCGGTGACGGCCGGGTCCAGCCAGGTGGTCCAGTCGGCCCGCTCGAGGACCAGCGGCTGACGGTCATGAATCCGGTCGAGACCGGGCTCGGCCTCGGTCGTGATGATCGTGAAGGTCGTCAGCCAGGCGCTCGGGTCGTCGGCATCCTCGGCGTCCTCGGCGGCCTTGTCGCGCCAGAACTCGTAGAGACCGGCGAACGCGACGACATCGCCGTCGGCGCGGTGCGTGTAGAAGGGCTGCTTGCGTGGCTTGCCCTTCGCGTCCTTGGCAATCGGCGAGACCTGCCACTCGTACCACCCGTCGGCGGGGACCAGACAGCGCCGCGAGGTTGCAGCCCGCTTGAACCCCGGCTTCTCCAGCACCGACTCGGCACGGGCGTTGATCATCCGGAACCCGACCTTGGTGTCCTTGGCCCAGCTCGGAACCAGACCCCAGTTGACCTCGCGCAGCTGGCGGACAGGCGGCTCGTCGCTGCCGCGCAGCGACCTCGTGAGCACGATCGGCGCCTTCTTGCTGGGCGCCATGTTCCAGTCCGGCTCACCCGGCGGCGGGTTCTGCGCGTGGACCATGACGGCTCTCGTGGGCTCACCACTGGCGTCGAGCTCGACCTCGAACTCCTCGACGAGCTCGGCCTGGTTCTTGGTCGCGGCATACCTCCCACACATGGGCATCACCATAGGCGGGGAGGAACTACGGTGGACCTGACCAACTCGGTCCCAGACCCGATCCAGGCCCGGATCCCCGACCCGATCCATACCGAAGCATCACGCACGCCACCGGAGGCACGTCGCCCATGCTCGTCCGTCGCATCGCACGCCCGATGATCGCCGCTCTGTTCGTCATCCAGGGTCTGGAGGCGCTGCGGCACCCCGGCCCGCTGGCGGAGCGTTCCAGTCCTCTGCTCGACAAGGTCGTGCCCATGCTGGGCCTACCGGACGACAAGGTGATGCTCGTGCGCGCCAACGCGGTGACCCAGATCGTCGGCGGCGCACTCGTCGCCAGCGGCCGGCTCCCCCGACTCGGGGCAGCTCTGCTCGCCGGGTCGTTGGTCCCGACGACGCTCGCGGGTCACGCCTTCTGGGACGAGAAGGACCCGGCCGCGAAGAGGGCCCAGCGCATCCAGTTCCTCAAGAACGTCAGCATGCTCGGCGGCCTTCTCATCACCGCATCCGACACCGCGGGCAAGCCCGGGCTTGTCTGGCGCGCGCAGAACGCTGGCAAGGTCACCCAACGCGAGGCAAAGCACGCATTGCACAGCACCGCTCGCGAGGCGCGGATCGCCCGGCAAGGAGCCCAGATCAAGGTCCAGGACGCTCTCAGCTGAGCGGCCGACCGGTGACCTCGCCAGCGCCGACCGAGGGTGACTGGCTCGCTCCGGCCGCGTCCGGACCCGTGCAGGCCGTCGTCGCCCTGCCGGGAAGCAAGTCGCTGACCAACCGGTTCCTCGTCCTTGCGGCCCTCGGGTCGGACTGGTCCCGGTTGCGACAGCCGTTGCGCTCGCGTGACACGCTGCTGATGGCCGACGGACTGCGTGCCCTCGGGGTGGTGATCGAGGACGTGCCCGCCGAGGCTGGCGGGGGGGCGTCGGGGTCGTCGGGGTCGGCGGCAGACACGGTGTCCGTCCTTGACTGGGTCGTCCGCCCAGCCCGGCTGCAGGGACCGGCCCGGGTCGACGTCGGACTGGCCGGGACCGTCATGCGTTTCCTGCCCCCGGTGGCCGCCCTCGCCGACGGCTTGGTCGACTTCGACGGTGACCCGCAGGCACGCGTCCGCCCGATGGGACCGGTCCTCAACGCGCTCACGGCGCTGGGGGTACGCCTCGACGACGGTGGCCGGGGCACCCTCCCGTTCTCCGTCGACGGGCAGGGCCGCGTCCCGGGTGGGACGGTCACCCTCGACGCGTCGTCGTCGTCGCAGTTCATCTCGGCGCTGCTGCTCGCGGGGGCACGGTACGACGAGGGGGTCGTCGTCCGCCACGAGGGCAAGCCGGTGCCGAGCGAGCCGCACATCGACATGACGGTGGAGGTCCTGCGCGATGCGGGAGTGGTGGTGGACGACAGCGAACCCCACACCTGGCGGGTCGAACCCAGCGAGATCAGCCCGCTGGACGTCCTCATCGAGCCCGACCTGTCCAACGCCGGCCCGTTCCTCGCGGCAGCGCTCGTGACCGGCGGTCGGGTGCGGGTGCCCGACTGGCCCCAGCACACGACGCAGGCGGGTGACGCCCTTCGAGACATCCTCGACACGATGGGCGCCGACGTGAGCCTGGACCGCAGCGGACTCACCGTCGTGGGCACGGGCGAGATCGGGGGCATCGACGCCGACCTGCACGACGCCAGTGAGCTGACCCCGGTCGTCGTGGCGCTCGCGGCCCTGGCCCACACCCCGTCGTGGATTCGCGGTGTAGCCCATATCCGTGGTCACGAGACGGACCGGATCGCCGCACTGGCTACCGAGGTAAACCGTCTCGGCGGCGCGGTCACCGAAACCGACGACGGCCTACGGATCACGCCAAAAGCGTTGCACGGTGGGCGTTTCCGCAGTTACCGCGACCACCGGATGGCGACGGCCGGGGCGGTTCTCGGGCTCGCCGTGTCCGACCTCCTCGTCGAGGACATCGGGACGACGGCCAAGACGCTGCCCGGCTTCGTCGGTCTCTGGTCGGCGATGCTCGGGGCTGGTCCGGCTGGTCCGGCTGGTCCGGCCGGTCCGGCCGGCCGGGTGGGCTCGGCGGGGCGCTCGGGCCGATAGATGAGCTGGTACGAGCTCGACGAGTCCGACGTGCGCGTCCGGCCCAACCCCCGCGGTTCGCGCCGGCGCACCAAGGAACGACCCGCTCACGAGGACGCCGTCCCCGGTCTCGTCACGGGGGTGGACCGAGGCCGGTATGCCGTCCTGGTCGCCGCCGGGGTCGCAGGTCGCAGAACGCCCGAACGGCTCGTGACCGCGATGCGGGCCCGTGAGCTGGGCCGCAAGAGCGTTGTCGTCGGCGACGACGTCGCCCTCGTCGGCGACATCGGCGGCGGCCCGGATGCCCTCGCGCGGATCGTCCGCGTCGAGCCGAGGCGCTCGGTCCTGCGGCGCAGCGCCGACGACGTGGACAGCCAGGAGCGCATCATCGTCGCGAACGCCGACCAGCTCGTCGTCGTCACCGCCCTCGCCAACCCCGAACCGCGTCCACGGATGGTCGACCGCTGCCTCGTGGCGGCCTACGACGCTGGGCTCGAACCGCTCCTCGTCCTCACCAAGGCCGACCTCGTCGCGCCGGACGCGTTCCTGCACGCCTACGCTCCGCTCCAGGTCCCGCACGTGGTGACCCGGCGTGACCCTGAGGGCGTCCTCGACCCCGGCGGCGTCGACGACCTGCGTGAGCACCTGCGCGCCAAGGTGTCGGTCCTCGTCGGCCACTCGGGTGTCGGGAAGTCGACCCTGGTCAACCGACTCGTCCCAGACGCGGACCGCGCCGTCGGCATCGTCAACGAGGTGACCGGACGGGGCAGGCATACCTCCTCCTCGGCGCTCGCCCTTCGGCTGCCGGAGCAGCAGGGATGGGTGATCGACACACCGGGGGTGCGCACCTTCGGGCTCGCCCACGTCGAGCCGGCGCGGATCATCACGTTCTTCCCCGACCTCGAACCCGGCACCGAGCAGTGCCCGCGCGGCTGCACACACGACGAGCCGGAGTGTGCTCTCGATGCGTACGTCACCTCCGGGGCTGCCGGTCCGTCGGGGCCGTCGCGGCTCGACTCCCTGCGCCGGCTGCTCCGCGCCCGCAACGCAAGCACCGACATGACGAGTGACGACTGAACCGCGAGCCCTAGGCTGACGTCCATTCATGGTGAGCCAGCCACCCACCCAAGGAGCCGCGAGCACCATGTTCGACACGATTGTCGGCCTTCCCGTCCACGCGCTCGTGATCCACGCGGTCGTGGTGCTGCTGCCACTCATGGCGCTGCTGACGATCGTCGTCGCGGTGCGCCAGGGCCTGCGGGAGAAGTACGCCTGGTGGGTGACGGGTGCGAACGTCGTCATCTTCCTCACCACCCTGGTCGCCAAGGAGAGCGGCGAGGCGTTGCAGCAGTCCCTGGGCGGCCAGGTCGCCAAGGAGCACGGCGAGCTCGGCAGCGTGCTGCCCTGGTTCGCGCTGTTCCTGGCGGTCAGCTCTGCGGCGGTCGCCTACACCCGCCGCAACAAGGCGCTCGGCCCGATCGCGGTCGTCGTGTCGATCGTGGCTGCCGTCGCCGCGGTGGTCTGGACCGTGCGCACCGGCGATGCCGGCGCGCGTGCGGTCTGGGGCAGATGAGCCGATCTCGCGGATGACCCCCTCGGAGCCTGCCGACCGAACCGGTCCACCGCCGTCGACAGAGACCGGCTCCCTGGCCCCTCCGGTCGCCGTCGAGACCGGCCGGGTCGCACCCACGCCGGCCGCGGGTGGGGTCGGGCTGGTCGCGGCAGGCATCGGGCTCGTCGTGCTCATCGCACTCGTGGCCGTGGTGGCCGAGACCTACGAGTCGGTCAAGGAGCGGGACGGTCTCTCGCTCGTCGACCAGCCGCTGCTGGACTGGAGCGTTGCCCACCGCACCCCGGTGCTCGACTCCGTCGTCACCGTGTTCACCAACATCGGCGGTCCGGTCATCCTGCCGATCCTCGCGACCCTCGTGACCCTGGTGCTCGCCCGGTACTGGCGCAGCTGGACACCGATCGTCCTCATGGTGGCCGCCACGGCCGGGTCACTGGCCATGACGAACACCGGCAAGGACCTCGCCGCCAGGGTGCGCCCGCCGCACGCACTGGCGGTGCCTCCATACGAGAACAGCCCGTCCTTCCCCAGCGGGCACGCCCTGAACTCGACCGTGATCGTCCTGGTGCTGGCGTACCTGATCCAGCTCAACGTCTCGAGTCGACGGGCGCGCACCGTCGCGTTCGTCGGCCTGGGGCTGTATGCCTGTGCCATCGGCCTCAGCCGCGTCTACCTCGGCCATCACTGGTTCACCGACGTGGTCGCCGGGTGGCTGGCTGGGGCCGCCTGGGCACTGGTCCTGATCTTCGCGCACCGCCTCGTGCTGCTCATCCACGGCCGCCGCCACGCCGAGGCCGCCCTCGACCCACGCCCAGGGTGACCCGCTCCGGGTCGCCAGCGGTGCGGACGGCCCCCCGCGTCTCTGACCGAACTCATGTCTTGCCGCAAAAATCGGGCCCATCGAGGTCGAGAACCCGGTGACACACGAGTTCGGTCCGAGGACGCGTGAGTCCGGTCCGCCCAAAGAGACGCGAGTCCAGGCGCGGGACCGGTCCGATGGGCGTCGATGGTCCGACACCTCGCGTCACCAGACCTATACCGTGACCCGGTGATCCGCTATGACGACGACCTCCGGCTCGCCCACGTCCTCGCGGACGCCGTCGAACGGGTCACCATGACCCGGTTCCGGGCCGAGGACCTCGTCGTCGAGTCGAAGCCGGACCTCACCCCGGTCACGGACGCCGACCGGGCTGCCGAGGAGCACATCCGCGCCCAGCTCAAGCGGACCCGGCCCCGTGACGCCGTCGAGGGCGAGGAGTTCGACACAACCGGCCACGGTCCCCGGCGCTGGGTCATCGACCCGATCGACGGGACCAAGAGCTTCGTGCGTGGCGTACCCGTCTGGGCGACCCTCATCGCGCTCGTCGACGACGGGCACCCCGTCGTCGGGCTGGTCTCGGCCCCGGCTCTCGGCCGGCGCTGGTGGGCGGCCCAGGGGTCCGGCGCCTGGTCGGGACGATCGCTGACATCGGCAAAGCGGATCGGCGTCTCCCGCGTCAACAGCCTGTCGGACGCCTCAGTCTCGTATGCCTCGATCGCCGCCTGGCGGAAGGTCGAGCGCCACCAGGAGTTCCTCGACCTGACGGACTCGTGCTGGCGCTCACGCGCGTACGGGGACTTCTGGTCCTACATGCTGGTCGCCGAGGGTGCCGTCGACATCGCGGCCGAGCCCGAGCTGGAGGTCTACGACATGGCCGCACTGGTGCCGATCGTCACCGAGGCCGGGGGCCGGTTCACCTCACTCGACGGCCGGGACGGCTGCTGGGGTGGCAGTGCGGTCGCCACCAACGGACTGCTGCACGACGAGGTCCTGGCCCGGATCGGCACCGCCTGACCGCAGCCGGCTCTGTCCCCGACCGGACTCGTACCTTCGTTGGTTTCAAGCGACCCCATCCGCCGAAAACCACGTCACCCGTGAGTTCGGTCGCGGGGTGCGCGTGACCTCAGGCGGGGACGACCGTGACCTCACCGCGGCTGAGGGCTCGGATGCCGTCGGCGTGGGTCGCCGCGTCACCGACCACCACGACGGTCCAGCGGCCGTCCACGAACTCCCGGTATGCCGTGTCGAGACGTCGCGGGTCGACCGTTGCGAGGTCGCGCAGGGTCGCGCTCGTGAACTCGGTCGTCAGGCCCTCGAGCGCCATGGACGCAGCCTCGTCGGCGATCGAGTCTGCCGTCGCATAGCGTGAGGCGGCCGTCATCGCGATGTAGTCGACCCCCTGCTTTGCCTCCTCGGCGCGGAAACCGTCGCGAGCGCCGTCGAGGATGCCCAGCAGCAGGTCCAGCCCCTCGACGGTCGCATCACCACGCACGCTGCCGCTGGTGAGGAACATGCCTCCGCGCCGGCGGGGACGGAAAACGGACCGGATCCCGTAGGTGAAGCCCTTCTCCTCGCGCAGTACCGCGTCGATGCGCGCGTTGGGCGAGCCACCCAGGACGAACCCGAGCACGGGGAACGGCGCCCACCCGTCCTGGACCCGGCGGTCCGGTCCCGGACAGGCGACGGCGAACTCGGTCTGCACCGAGCCCGGGCGGTCGACCAGGAAGATCTGGACGCGGTCCTCGGCCAGCCGGGCCGCCACCCGCTCGGTCGGCGGTTCCCACCCGGAGGGCGCGGCCCAGCCGCCCAGAGCGGACTCGATCTCGGCGAAGGCATCCACACCGTCGAGGTCGCCGGCGATGACGACGGTCGCCCCGGCCGGTGCGACGTGCTGTGAGTGGAAGGCCACCACGTCGTCACGGGTGATCGGCGCAATGGTGTCCTTGGCTCCGGCAGTCGGCCGGCTGGCCCGCTCGGCGGGGTCGAAGTAGCGCGCGATGAGCTCGATCGCACCGCGCTGGGCGGCAACCGACCGCTCCTGCTCGATCTCGGCCAACCGTTGCTTGACGTGGCGCCCCACCTCGGAGGCGGGAAACGCGGGCTCGGTCACCGCCTGACGCAACAGGTCGAGGGCGTAGCCGAGGTGCCGTTTCGCGACGTCGACGTCCACGCTGAGGCCTGCGTCCGTGGCGCCCGCGCCGAGGGCGACCCCCCGTCGTTCGAGCAGCAGCGCGAACTCCGCAGAGGTGTGCGCGGCGGTGCCCTCGTCGAGGGTCCGCGCCATGATCGTGGCGACGCCCTCGCGGTCGCGCGGCTCCGCGGACAGGGTGAGCGGCACGCAGAGACGCACGCAGTGGACGTACTGCCCTGGGACGTCGTAGGCGACCACCTCGAGGCCGTTGCTGAGGGCCCGGCGCTGGGCCGGCGGAAAGACGTAGGGCTCGGCGGGGACAACCGCGGGGCGCGGCACCGCGGGCGCGGGGGTTGTCATGCGGGGACCTCCTGGTCCTTGACGAGGTAGGCGACCACGGCCCGCGAGGCGGGTTGCAGGAATCGCGCCGCAGCATCGCGGATCTGTTCCGCGCCGATGGCGCCGACCCGATCCAGCAAGGTGTTGACGTAGTCCGGGTCGTCGGCTAGCAGCGCGTAGTGGCAGATCAGGTCAGCCCGCTCGTCCTGGCTCGCGAGGGCGCTGAGCCAGGAGCGTTCGGTCTCGGCCAGTGACGACTCGAGCTCGACCTCGGTCGGCCCGTCGGCCAGCAGCCGCTCGAGCTCCTCGACGACGGCGCCTTCGACCTGCTGCGGGTCGACTCCGGCCGCGACGTCGATGATCAACAGGCCCAGCGAGACCCCGTCGACGAGGCCCATCGTGTGAGCGTGCACTGCGGTCGCGGACTGCTCGTCGCGAACCAGCCGCTGCACCAGCCGCGAGGTGCTCAGACCACCGAGCGCGTCGAACGCCAGCGAGCAGGCGAGGTAGTCCGGCGTGCCGTCGACCGGCAGCCGCCAGACCAGGTGGAGCCGGTCGTTGGGGACCTCCTCGAGGCGCTCGAGGCGGACCGGCTCGGTCAGCGGGTCCAGGTGGTGCAGGGTGCCGTCGGGCGGGTCGGCGGAGGCGGGCAACCCACCGAGGTAGCGCTCGGCGGCGGCGAACGCCCCGTCGGGGACGACGTCGCCGACGATGGTGAGGACGGTGTTGTTGGGCCCGTAGTAGCGCCGGAAGAAGGCGTGCACATCCTCCAGGCTCGCGGCGTCGAGGTCCTCCATCGACCCGATGGTCGGGTGGTGGTAGGGGTGACCTTCGGGAAAGATCGTTGCGTAGACGTCGACCAGGGCGTTGCCGTAGGGCACGTTGTCATAGCGCTGCCGCTTCTCCTCCTTGACCACGTCGCGTTGGTTGTCGAGGTTCTCCTGGTTCAGGGCGTCGAGCAGGTGGCCGTGCCGGTCCGCCTCCAGCCAGAGCGCAAGCTCGAGGGCACCTTTGGGCACCGTCTCGAAGTAGTTGGTGCGGTCGAACCACGTGGTCGCGTTGAGCCGGCCACCCTCGGCCATGAGCGCGGAGAAGTGCTCACCGGAGGCGACGTTGCGCGACCCCTGGAACATCAGGTGCTCGAACAGGTGCGCGAACCCGGTGCGCCCCGCCCGTTCGTGCCGGGAGCCGACGCCCACCCACAGGTTCACGGTGACGGTCGGGACGGTGTGGTCCTCGGAGACGACGACCCGCAGCCCGTTGGGCAGGGTGCGGTCGGCGATGGGGTATGCGATGTCAGCCACGCGCTGACGATAACCGACGGGTCCGGGGCTGCTGCCACGCATACCGGACGGTGGGTCAGGGCAGGTGTGGCTGGTGGTCCGGACCAAGGCGCTCGATCGCCGCCCGCGCGAAGACCTGCTGCTCGGTGATGACGCGCTCTGACCGGCCGCGGCCGAGGAACGAGATCGCCCAGTGCAGCAGCGTGGTGATCCGGGACTTGAACCCGATGAGGTAGAAGAGATGGATCACCAGCCAGGTCATCCAGGCGATGAAACCGCCGAACCGCAGCCTGCCGACACTGGCGACGGCGGAGAACCGCGACACCGTGGCCATCGAGCCCTTGTCGAAGTACCTGAACGGCTTGTCCGGAGCCGATCCAGCCAGGCGGTGCTTGATGGTTTTGGCGACGTACTTGCCCCCCTGGATTGCGACCTGGGCCACACCGGGCAGGTTGTCGAGGGCGATCATGTCGCCGACGACGAAGATCTCTGGACGCCCGGGGACGGTGAGGTCCGGGTCGACCTTGAGCCGGCCGGCCCGGTCGACCTCCGAGCCGGTCTGGTCGGCGATGGCCTTGCCGAGCGGGCTGGCTTGCACCCCGGCCGCCCAGACCTTGCAGATCGCCTCGATCCGGCGCACATCGCCCCTCACGTCTGCGAGGTCCTGCACCTCGATGCCCGTCGCGTCGACATCGACGACCTTGGCGCCGAGCTGGACGTCGACACCCATCTTCTCGAGCCGATGCTGGGCGATCACGCCAAGCCGGTCACCGAAGGCCGGCAGCACGTGTGAGGCTGCGTCGAGGAGGGTGATCGTCGTCATCGTCGGGTCGATGTGCCGGAAGTCGGACTTGAGGGTCCGCCGCGAGAGCTCGGCGATCTGGCCGGCCATCTCCACGCCGGTCGGGCCGGCACCGACGACGACGAACGCCATCAGCCGGGCGACCTCCTGCTTGTCACCGCGGATGGCGGCCAGCTCGGCCTGCTCGAAGCTGCCGAGGATGAGGCCGCGCAGCTCGAGGGCGTCGTCGATGTCCTTCATGCCGGGGGCGTGTCTGGCGAACTGGTCGTTGCCGAAGTAGGACTGTCCGGCGCCGGCCGCGACGACGAGAGTGTCGTAGGGCGTCACGGCCTGTCGCCCGAGACTGTGCGAGGTGACGGTCCGGGCGGCGACGTCGACCTGCGTCACCTCACCGAGCACGGTGGTGACGTTGCGCTGCCGGCGCAGGATCTCGCGGGTGGCGGGGGCGATCTCGCCTTCGGACAGGATGCCGGTGGCGACCTGGTAGAGCAACGGCTGGAACAGGTGGCTGGTCGTGCGCGAGATCAGGGTGATGTCGACGTCGGCCCGCTTGAGGGAACGGGTCGCGAACAATCCTCCGAACCCGCTGCCGATGACGACGACGCGGTGTCTGCTGCTGGGCTTGGCTGAGGAACTGGTGGTCTGCTCGAAAGCGGTCACAGTGAAGCCAACCACGGTTTCCCGGCGACTGTTCCAGGGCGAGCCTCCCGAGCCAGCCGAGCAGCCCAGGTCTGAAACGACGTGAAGGTGTGCGCGCGACGTCGCTCCCCCATCGGTTCTGCTCAAACGGCGAGGGTCAGACCGCCCGGGCAGAACCCGGTCAGCCCTCGAAACCGTGGTGGATCATCACGTGCTTGATCCGGGTGTAGTCCTCCAGGGCGTACATCGACAGGTCCTTGCCGTAACCGGAGTGCTTGAACCCTCCGTGCGGCATCTCCGCGACCAGCGGGATGTGGGTGTTCACCCAGACACAGCCGAAGTCGAGCCGGGCCACCATCCGAGACGCGACGCCGATGTTCTGGGTCCACACCGATGAGGCGAGGGCGTACTCGCTGTCGTTGGAGAAGCGCAGCGCTTGTTCTTCGTCACTGAACTGCTGCACGGTCAGCACCGGGCCGAAGATCTCGGTGCGAACCAGCTCGTCGTCCTGGGTGAGATCAGCAACGATTGTCGGCTCGTAGAAGTATCCGGCGTGGTCAATTTGCCTGCCACCGGTCGTGATTCGCGCGTGGCTGGGAGCCCGGTCGACGAGTCCGGCGACGTGGCCGAGCTGGTTCTGGTTGTTGATGGGGCCATAGAGGATGTCCTGGTCGGATGGGTCGTAGCCGACCTTGGTGTCCCGCGCCGCCTCGGTGAGGGCCGCGAGGAACTCCTCGTAGACGCCCGCCTGGACGATGATCCGGGTGGCTGCGGTGCAGTCCTGGCCACCGTTGAAGAGGCCGGCCACGGTGATGCCCTCGACGGCAGCGGCGATGTCGACGTCGTCGAAGACGACCACCGGCGCCTTTCCGCCCAGCTCGAGGTGAGCGCGCTTGAGGTCCTTCGCGGCCGCCGAGGCCACCGCGATGCCGGCCCGCGTCGACCCGGTGATGGAGACGAGCTGCGGGACCGGGTGGGCGGTGAGCGCCGCGCCGGTGTCCCGGTCGCCGCACACGAGGTTGCACACGCCCGGCGGGAAGATCTCCTGCATCTTCTCCACCATCCAGTAGGACGACGCGGGGGTCGTGTCGGACGGCTTCAGCACGACGGTGTTGCCGGCGGCCAGGGCTGGCGCGAACTTCCACACCGCCATCATCATCGGGTAGTTCCAGGGGGCGATCTGGGCAACCGGCCCGACCGGCTCCCGGCGGACCGAGGAGGTGTAGCCGCGCATGTACTCGCCAGATGACCTGCCTTCCAAAACCCGCGCCGCGCCGGCGAAGAAACGGATCTGGTCGAGCATCTGCGGGACCTCCTCCGACATCGTCAGCGAGTGCGGCTTGCCGGTGTTCTCGCTCTCCAGGGCGACGAGCTCGTCAGCGGCACCCTCGATGACGTCCGCCAACCGCAGCAGTGCCCGCTGCCGCTCACCAGGGGTCGACCAGCGCCACGTCTCGAACGCGTGGGCCGCAGCCGTGAAGGCCCGGTCGACGTCCTCGGAGTCGGAGTTCGGGGCGCTCGCGTACACCTCACCGGTGGAGGGGTTGATGACGTCCATCACCGCCCCCGACGACGAGGCCTGGACCTGGCCGCCGATGATGTTGTGGAAGGCCTTCTTCTCAGACACAGGTGACTCCCGGCAGCAGTGGCGCGATCGTCTGCTCAGGCTATGACGATCGCGGCAGGGCGTCGATAGCGGTTCTGCTCGCACCTCTCTCTGGCCCCGGCCCGACGCGTGGGGCGCGGATATCCTTCGTCTGGAGACAGGATCTGGGTGAATCCGGGTCAAGGACTGGGCAAGGAGACGCGATGACGCAGCACCCTCTTGACCCGCTGACGGGGGCCGAATTTCGTCAGACCGCAGCGATCCTCAGGCGGGACAGGGAGCTGAGCGAGTCGTTTCGGTTCGCCTCCATCGAGCTGGCGGAGCCGCCCAAGGCGAAGATTCGGGCCTGGCGCACCGGTGACCCGGTGCCGCGGGTCTCGTTCGCGGTCCTGTGGGATCGGCAGACCAACCAGACCTGGGAGGCGACGGTCGACCTGACCGGTGACCGGGTGGACGGCTGGGTTCACGTCCCGGGCGTCTGCACGAACTTCACGCTCGATGAGTACCACGAGGTCGACGCAGCGATGCAGGCCCACC
This sequence comes from Lapillicoccus sp., assembly GCA_965277795.1. Classification (GTDB taxonomy): domain Bacteria; phylum Actinomycetota; class Actinomycetes; order Actinomycetales; family Dermatophilaceae; genus Lapillicoccus. Next base: position 640,234 of record OZ255840.1, on the reverse strand, counting down.
CGCAGGTGGTCGCGGCCCTCGCTGAGCGTGGGATCCGAGACATGTCCCTGGTGGTGGTCGAGGTGTGGACCTATGGCAAGGCGTTGATGCCGCCGCAGTACCGCGACCGCCGACTGGGGTGGTGCGACGTGTGGTGCCGAGAGACCCCGGACGGCAACCCTTACGCGCACCCGGTCTCCGGCCTGAAGGTGATCGTTGACATGAACACCCTCGAGCTGCTGGAGCTGGAGAACCACCACGACTACGGCCGGCCCGAGGTGCAGGGCGAGTATGTTCCCGGCCTGTGGACCGGCGCGCTGCGAACCGACCTGAAACCGCTGAACATCACCCAGCCTGAGGGTGTCTCGTTCACCCTCGACGGCAACGAGCTGCGGTGGCAGAACTGGCGGATGCGACTCGGCTTCAACTACCGGGAGGGGCCGGTGATCTACCAGGTCTGCTACGACGACCACGGCACTGTGCGAGACATCGCCTACCGGCTGTCTCTGGCCGAGATGGTCGTCCCCTACCGGGACGCATCTTTCGACCACTACCGCCGGACGGCGTTCGACATCGGCGAGTGGGGACTGGGCTTCATGACGACATCGCTGGAGCTGGGCTGCGACTGCCTCGGTGAGATCGCCTATATCGACGCGACGCTGCATGACAGCAAGGGTGAGCCGTACGAGATCAAGAACGCCGTCTGCCTGCACGAGGAGGACAACGCCGTCCTGTGGAAGCACGTCGACCACACGACGGGCGCCGAGGTGCGACGAATGCGGCGGATGGTGGTCTCCTGCCACGCCACAGTCGCCAACTATGAGTACCTGATCTACTGGCGCTTCTACCAGGACGGCAACATCGAATGTGAGGTTCGGGCCACCGGGTTGATGGTGACCACCCCGTCTGCTGCTGGCTCACCCCCACCGGCTACCGGCACCGTCGTGGACGAACGCACCTACGCGCCGTTCCACCAGCATTTCCTTGTCGCCCGGCTTGACCTTGACGTGGACGGCGCGGACAACACCGTCATGGAGGTCGACTCGCGGGCGCTGCCGGTCTCCGCCGAGAACCCCTACGGGCTCGCCGTCGTCACCGAGTCGACACCGGTCCGTTCCGAGGCCGAGTCGGCACGCGACGTCAGCTGGGCCACCCAACGCGCCTGGAAGGTCATCAACCCGAATCGGATCAACAAGGTCGGCAGCCACCCCGCGTACAAGCTGGTCCCCGGTGCGTCGATCCCGGTGCTCATGGCACCAGACACCCCCCAATACCAACGCGCCCCGGTCATCGGGCACGCCCTCTGGGTGACCAAGCAGCACGACGACGAACGCTGGCCAGCCGGCGCGTACCCCACCCAGTCGACCGTCGACACCGGGATGACCGTGTGGATCAGCGACGACGAGCCACTGGAGAACACCGACCTCGTGCTCTGGCACGTCTTCGGCATCCACCACATCACCCGGGTCGAGGACTGGCCGGTCATGCCCGCAGACATCGTCTCGTTCTGGCTCAAACCGTTCGGCTTCTTCGACCGCAACCCGTCACTCGATGTCGCACCGTCGATGTCCGAGGACGGCCACTGCAGCACCAGCAGCGAGCAGCCGGTAGCCAGGAGCCAGCAACATTGAGGTGGCCCGACCGGAATGATGGACTGAGTCAGGTAGTGCACGATATGACGTGGAGGGCAGGGTGCAACACATGACAATCGAGCAGAAGCGGGTTCTTCGGACGGCGATCCCTGGTCCGAAGTCTGAGGCCCTGCAGGTGCGTCAGACGGCGGCGGTCTCGGCTGGGGTGAGCACGGGGCTGCCGGTGTTTGTCGAGCGGGCCGGTGGGGGCATCGTCGTCGATGTCGACGGCAACCAGCTCATCGACTTCGGGTCGGGTATCGCGGTGACGTCGGTTGGTAACGCGGCGCCGCGTGTCGTCGCGGCGGTGCAACGTCAGGTCGCGCAGTTCACGCATACCTGTTTCATGGTGACGCCGTACGAGCAGTACGTGGCGGTGTGTGAGGAGCTGAACGCGTTGACCCCCGGAGCGCACGAGAAGCGGTCGATGCTGGTCAGCTCCGGCGCCGAGGCGGTTGAGAACGCGGTGAAGGTGGCCCGTTCCTACACCGGCCGGCAGGCCGTCGTCGCGTTCGACCACGCGTATCACGGGCGGACGAACCTGACGATGGCGCTGACCGCGAAAGCCATGCCGTACAAGCACCGGTTCGGGCCGTTCGCGGGTGAGGTCTACCGGGTGCCGATGGCCTACCCGTACCGGTGGCCGACCGGACCCGAGCGGTGCGCGCAGGAGGCGTTCACCGAGGTCACCTCCCTGGTGCACGGCCAGGTCGGTGAGGAGAACACGGCGGCGGTCATCCTCGAGCCGATCCAAGGCGAGGGCGGGTTCATCGTGCCGCCGCCCGGGTTCGTCGCGGCCCTGGCGAGGTGGTGCACCGAGCACGGCATCGTGCTGATCGCCGACGAGATCCAGACCGGGTTCTGCCGCACCGGCGACTGGTTCGCCAGCGAACACGAGGGCGTGGTCCCCGACCTCGTCACGACAGCGAAGGGGATCGCCGGTGGGCTGCCGCTCGCCGGGCTGACCGGCCGCGCCGAGATCATGGACGCCATCCACCCCGGCGGCCTCGGCGGCACCTACGGCGGCAACCCGGTCGCCTGCGCGGCCGCGCTCGCCGCGATCGAGACGATGCGCGCCGACGACCTCACCGGCCGGGCCCGCGCGATCGAGCAGCTGTTCCGGCCCCGCCTGGAGGCGCTCGCCGCGAAATACCCTCAGGTCGGCGACATCCGGGGCCGCGGTGCGATGCTCGCCATCGAGCTCGTGGCCGGTGCGGCAGACACGACGCCGAACCCCGCCCTGACCCGGGCCGTCAACACGGCCTGCCACCGCGAAGGCCTGATCACCCTGACCTGCGGCACCTTCGGCAACGTGATCCGGTTCCTGCCGCCGCTCGTCGCCGGCGACGACCTGCTCTCCGAAGGACTCGACATCCTCGAGGCAGCCTTCGCCGACAGCGCCCCCTCCTGACCGCACACCCCAGCCGCAAACCGCACCATCCCTCCAGACAAGGACCCGAACCGTATGCCTGCACCGACCCAGTCCGCCCTTGTCGCGTCTGTGCCGAGGCAGCTGTTGATCGGGGGGCGGTGGTGTGACGCGAGCGATGGGGTGAGGTTCGAGGTGGAGGACCCGGCGACCGGTCGGGTGCTGACCAGCGTTGCCGATGCGAGCGTCGCGGATGGTCGGGCGGCTTTGGATGCTGCGGTTGCCGCTCAGGCTGGGTGGGCGGGCACCGCGCCCCGTGTGCGTGGGGAGATCCTGCGCTCGGCGTTTGAGCGGATTGTGGAGCGGACCGAGGAGTTCGCGCTGGCGATGACGTTGGAGATGGGTAAGCCGCTTGCCGAGTCGCGCGGTGAGGTGGCCTACGGGTCGGAGTTCTTCCGGTGGTTCTCCGAGGAGGCGGTGCGCGTGCACGGGCAGTGGTCGGTCTCTCCGGACGGGAAGACCCGTCTGATGACGATGCGGCAGCCGGTCGGGCCGGTGCTGATGGTCACGCCGTGGAACTTCCCGTTGGCGATGGGGACCCGCAAGATCGGTCCGGCGATCGCTGCGGGCTGCACGATGGTTGTCAAGCCTGCGCAGCAGACGCCGTTGACGATGTTGCTGCTGGCGCAGCTGTTGACCGAGTGCGGGCTGCCCGACGGGGTGCTCAACGTCATCACCACGTCCCGGACGGCGCAGGTGTGCGAGCCGATCATCGGGGACCCGCGGCTGCGTAAGCTGACGTTCACCGGGTCGACGCCGGTCGGGCGCCGGCTGGTGCGGCAGTCGGCTGAGCAGCTGTTGCGGGTCTCGATGGAGCTGGGTGGCAACGCGCCGTTCCTGGTCTTCGGGGACGCCGACGTGGACCGGGCCGTCGAGGGGGCGATGCTGGCGAAGATGCGCAACATCGGGGAGGCGTGCACCGCGGCGAACCGGTTCTACGTCCACGAGTCGGTGGCGCAGGAGTTCTCGCAGAGGTTCGCGGCGCGGATGGCCGCGTCGGTTGTCGGCAAGGGCACGAAGAAGGGTGTCACGGTGGGTCCGCTGATCGACGCCACAGCGGTCGAGAAGGTGAGCGAGCTGCTCGACGACGCCGTCGCCAAGGGCGCCCGGGTGCTGACCGGTGGGCAGCCGCTGCGGGGGGCGGGGCACTTCTTCCAACCCACCGTCCTGGCTGACGTGCCGACGGATGCGCGGATGCAGAAGGAGGAGATCTTCGGTCCGGTGGCACCGATCACGGTGTTCGCCGACGAGGACGACGCGGTGCGGATGGCCAACGACACCGAGTTCGGGTTGGTCGCCTACCTCTTCACCGCCGACCTGGGCCGTGCACTGCGGGTCAGCGAGGCCCTCGAGTACGGCATGGTCGGCGTCAACCAGGGCGTCGTGTCCAACCCGGCGGCGCCCTTCGGTGGGGTCAAGCAGAGCGGTTTCGGACGCGAGGGAGGGTTCGAGGGGATCGCGGAGTACCTCGAGACCAAATACGTCGGCATCGCACTCTGAGCGCCCGGTTTGAGGGAGAGCTCGCTACAGCGCGTGACGCCGGTGAGGCTTGTCGAGGTGCGCGCTTTGATGGACGCTGGTTCAGCGTTCTTGCTGGCCCCACGGCGACCCGTAGCCGTCGGGGGCCGGTGAGGCGAGGAGCTGCAGGAACGGCGCCGCAGGGAATGACTCGGGACCGCATACTCCGGAGCCTTGCCAGACGCCGGTGGCGAGCAGTTCCAGAGCGACGACGGGGTTGACGGCGGTCTGCCAGACAACGCACTGGGCTCCGTAGTGCTGCATCGACCATTGGTTGTCGACGACGTGGTAAAGGTAGGTGCGGCGCGGTTTTCCGTCTGACCCGGTGCCGGTGACGTAGAGCCCGGCGCAGGTCTTGCCGGTCATCCGGGGCCCGATGGTGGCGGGGTCTGGCAGGACGGCGGCAACCACGTCACGTGGTGACACCTCGACCCCGCCGACGCGCACCGGAGCGGTCCGGTCCAAGCCGAGCGCATGCAGGGTACGTAGTACTCCGATGAACTCCTGCCCGAGCCCGTACTTGAAGGTGACCCGCTCGGCAGCGATCCGGCGCGGCATGAGGATGACTTCCTCGTGTTCGACGTTGACGCATTCGACCGGTCCGATCCCTTCGGGGAAGTCGAAGACCTCAGGTTCGCTGAACGGCGTCGTGGTGAACCAGCCGCGGCTCTTCTCCCAGACCACGGGCGGGTTGAGGCACTCCTCGATCGTGGTCCAGATGGAGAAGCTCGGCGCGAAGACCTCGCTGCCGTCCTCGTCACGGACGACGAGGTTGGCGCCGTCACGGGTTCCGAGTTCGTCGATGTCCGAGAAGAGATGGTCAGCGGCGTACCGGGCGAACACGTCGGACAGTCCGGGTTCGACCCCCATGCCGACCAGCGCCAACCGGCCGGTGGCGAGCCACAGGTCCTGCATGGCGAACTGGTCGTCCCCCAGCATTCTGCCCACCTGCTCGTAAGGAGTGTCGGGGTGCGGTGTCGACAGGCTCATCGCCATGTCGAGGTAGTCGGCGTCTGCCGCGAGCGCACCGGTGAAGATCGGCATCACGAAACGGGGGTCCACGGCGTTGAGGATGTGGGTGATGTCGTGCTGACGGGCCAGCGCCGTGACCGCGTCGGCGTCGGACGCGTCGATCTGGGCCGCGACCAGTCGGTGCCCCCCCGGGTGTCCGGCAACTGCGGTGACGGTGGCTCTCGCTCGGGCCAGGTCGTAGTCCGCTACGACGAGTCGGTCGAAGAAGCTGCGGCGGACCGCGATCCGCGCCACCGCATCCCCGACGCCACCTGCACCGATGAGAAGAATTCGCACAGACGCTCCGTTGACCTAAGAAGAGTGAAGGGACCTGGGTCAGCGTTCGTCCGTGCGGTCAGGATCCCGGGCGACGACCGTGCCGGTTCGCGGATCCACCGCGCCGACCCCAGGGGGCAGGTTCGACAGGTCGGGGGCGATGACGGTGGCCTCCCTCGAGTCCGGGAGGGTCAGCTGGGGCGAGGCGGGCCGCAGCTGACCGGCCAGGACCAGGTCGGCGTGGCTTCCCCTGACCAGGGTCTCGCCGCGGAAGAAGGCCGGTGCGGTGGCGCGCATCGATACGAGAAGCACGAAGCCCATCAGGAGCGAGACGACGCCGACGACGGCGACAGCGCCGATGCCTGCGATGGCCACATTGTTGCCGTCGCTGTCGGTGAGGTAGTCAGGTTTGGCGTAGGTGATCAACGCGTAGACGAACATGGTGAACAGGAACACGCCGCCGGCCAGCGGCAACAGCCCCCTCATCACCAGGTGACGGGCGCTGTCTCGCAGGCTGTGGCGGTAGAACCAGGTGCACGCGATCCCGGTGAGCCCGTAGTAGAACGCGATCTGCAGTCCGACCGCCCCGATGAGCGCTGACAGGATGCTCGGGCTGATTGCCGTCATCAGCAGGTAGAACAACGCGGAGATCAGGCCCATCCCTATCGTTGCCCAGGTCGGGGTCAGATAGCGGGGGTGGATCCGGGCGAACTTCCTCGGGATCGCGCGGTATGCCGCCATGGACAGGGCCGTGCGTGCGGTCGGCAGGATCGTCGTCTGCGTCGACGCGGAGGCCGACGTGAGGATCGAGATAGCCAGCAACGCCAGCCCGATGTGTCCGATGGTAGAAGTGCCATACAGCGTGGGGCCGATAGACGTGAACACGTCGGCGGCGTTCGCGGCGTTGCCGAGACCGATACCGTCCTGACCGGTTCCAGCGAACGCCACCGTGGAGACGGTGACCAGAAGGTAGGTCACCAGCAGTAGGACGGTGGAGATCACCGCTGCCCGGCCCGGGGTGCGACCGGGGTCGTCGGCCTCCTCGTTGGTGGCCACCGCGGTGTCCCAGCCCCAGTAGATGAAGACAGCGAGCAGCACGGTCGAGGCGATCACCGACATCGACATCCCGCTCGGCCACAGCCATGACAGTGACGGTTTCGCCGAACCCGGCGGCGCGTTGCCGGAGTACACCTATGCGAGGGCGACCACCACGAAGATCATCAAGGTGACGAGCTCGATCCCGAGCAGACCATATTGCAGCCGGGCCGACACTTCTATGCCGCGGTAGCAGATGTAGGTCATCACCGCGATCCAGACCAGGCCCGCCACTGTCGACCACAGCGTGCTCTGGTCGAGGCTGTTCGTGAGCCCGAGCTCGTTGGCCAGCGTGAAGGAGTATGCGCCGGCGATCTGTGCCAGGTTCGCCATGACGATGATGTCCGCGACGATGATCCCCCACCCGCCCATCCAACCGACCACCGGCCCGAACGCCCGGGTCGCCCACGTGAACGTCGTGCCGCAGTCGGGCTCCGCCTCGTTCAGCTCCTTGTAGGCCACCGCGATGAAGTACATCGGTACGAAAGCCAGAAGCATGATCGCCGCAGCCTTGAAACCCGCGCCCCCCACGACGACCAGACCCAACGTGGCCGCCAACGAGTACGCCGGAGCCGTCGAGGCCATCCCGACCACCACGCTGCCCACCAGGCCCAGGGCTCCCGCCTTCAAGCCCTTGTCCTGCCCAAAACTCTCCGGCGGCTTAGCCGACATCGGGAGCTGCGAACTCATGATGACCTACCTGATCTTCCGAGAGGGAGCCAAGACGGGCACGGCGAGACGAACGGCTCGACCCTAGCTGCTCCGACCCGAAAACCTCGGCACGACCACTGCAGAGAATATTTCGCGTCCGTTGACCCCTCGGGCGCTTGACACAGCACGAGGCCCGGACCAGATGGTCCGGGCCTCGTTCGTCTCGACGGGTAGCGGGGGCAGGATTTGAACCTGCGACCTCCGGGTTATGAGCCCGGCGAGCTACCGAGCTGCTCCACCCCGCGTCGGTGCCCTCAGTCTACGGATGCCCCGCGCCAGCACCAAATCGGCGGTGCGCCTAGGCGACTCCGTCAGCCGGTGGGTGTCGCCGTCGAGGTCGCCGTCGCACCGGGCTTCAGCGTCGCCGTCCCCGTCGGAGCGGCTTGGGTGGCCGCGAGGATGGCGGCCTTGAGCCGGGCCTGGGCGTCCCCATACTTGGTGAAGTCGCCCGCCTTGAGGGCCGCGTCGGCGTCGTTGAGCGCCGTCTGCGCGTCGGCGAGGGCCTGTTTCAGGGCAGGGCTGTCCCCTGCCTGACCAGGATTGGTCGGTGGCGTCGTGACGGTGCCGGTGGTCGGTGTCGTGTCGCCGGCAACGGCACCGGAGTTGCCCCCGAACAACGCGTCCAGGGCTCCGTTGAGGGTCGACGACCAGGCGAGCTTGTCACCGAACGCGACGATGACGGCCCGGTTCAGGGGGTAGGCCGAATCGGCTTTGGCCTGGACGTAGATCGGCTCGACGTAGAGCAGACCGCCACCGACCGGGAGGGTGAGCAGGTTGCCCAGGACGACCGTCGAGCCTTGTTGTCGCTGGATGTTGAGGAACTGGGACAGCGCGAGGCCGCCCTCGGCGGCAGTGACGCTCGACGAGGCGATGTCGTTCTGGACCTGCCCCGGTCCTCTGACGTTGCTGTCCTTGGGCAGCTGGAGCAGCCTCAGCTGGCCGTAGCCGGCCCGTTTCTGACCGGCCGTGCTCCCCGCGTTGGAGTCGACCGCAAGGAACCCCGACAGCACCTCCCGGGTGCCGTACGGCTTGAAGGTCGTCGTCAGCGAGAACTCCGGAGAGGTCTGCCCGGGCATGGCGATACTCAGGTAGTACGGCGGCTGGTCGACGTTGCGCGCGTCCTTGGTCGGGTCGGCGGGGACGTCCCACAGGTCGTTGCTGCCATAGAAGGTGCCCGCGTCGGTGACGTGGTAGCGAGCAAGGATCTCGCGCTGCACCTTGAACAGGTCCTCGGGGTAACGCAGGTGTGACATGAGCGAGGCGCTGATGTCGGACTGCGGCTGCACGGTGCCCGGGAACGCGGCCGACCACGCCTTGAGCATCGGGTCGGTGTCGTCCCAGTTGTACAGGTGCACGGACCCGTCGTAGGCGTCGACGGTCGCCTTGACCGAGTTGCGCATGTAGTTCACCTGGCCGGCATCGATCGCCTGGACCGAGGTGCGGGACGTCGTGATCGAGTCCGAGGTGGCCGTGTCGATGGAGGTGAGGCGGGAGTTCGGGTAGTTCGCCGTGGTCGTGTAACCGTCGATGATCCACAGCACCCGCCCGTCGACGACGGCGGGGTAGGCGTTGCCGTCCAACGTCAGCCACGGGGCGACCCGCTGGACCCGCTCGCGCGGGGTGCGGTGGTCCAGCAGACGAGAGTCGGCGTTGACGGCGTCGGAGAGCAGGAAGTTGGCCTCGCGGTAGGTGATCGCGTAGGCGATCCGGCGAGCCATGTTGCCGATCTCGACCCCGCCGCTGCCGGTGTAGGTCGTGTTGGCCTGTCCAGCGGCAGAACCATCCGGGTAGTCGAACTCGCGCGGCGACGAGCCGGACGTGGCTCCGACGACGGAGTAGTCGGGCGACTGCTCACCGAAGTAGATCCGTGGCTCGAACTTGCCCAGGTCGCCGGCCGACGGGATGCTCTGCTCGAAGAAGACCGGCTTGCCGTCGGCGTCCTTGCGGTTGCCATAGGCGGCGACGATGCCGTAGCCGTGGGTGTAGACGGTGTGGTCGTTCAGCCAGTTGCGCTGCCCGGCGGGCACCCCATCGAGGTCGAGCTCCCGAGCGGCGATGACGGTGTCGCTCAGGGCGCCCTTGACGTCGTAACGGTCCACGTCGAGCGTGTCGGGGAACTGGTAGTAGCTCTTGCCCGCCTGCAGCTGTTTGTAGGTCGCCGCCACCACGTTGGGGTCCAGGATGCGGATGCCTGGGACGGTCGCGGTGTCGTTGCGCAGCTGGCCTTGGGTCGCCGTGGTGGCGGCGTTGTAGGCCGTGGTCTCGACGCTGGACAGGCCGAAGGCGTCACGCGTGGCGTTGATGTTGTTCTGGATGTACTGCGCCTCCAGCGACTTCTCGCTCGGCTTGACCTTGATGGACTGAACCAGAGCGGGGAAGATCCCGCCGACGACGATCGAGACGATCACCAGGCCGACGACGCCGACGATCGGGATGCGCCAGGACTTGGTCCAGATCACGGACAGGAACATCAGGGCGCACATGACCGAGGCGATCGCGAGGATCGCCTTGGTCGGAAGCACCGCGTTGGCGTCGGTGTACTGGATGCCGGTCATCAGGTCGCTGCTGCTGGTGGTCAGCGAGTAGCGGTCCAGCCAGTAGCTCGCGGCCCGCACCAGGACGATCGCGGCCAGCAGCACCGATAGGTGGAGGCGCGCGGCGCTGGTGGTGCGCCGGTTGCGGCCCTGGAACTGCAGCCCGCCGAAGATGTAGTGGGTGAACGCAGCAAAGAGGGTGCCGATGATCAGCGCCATGCTGAGGAAGGCGACCACGAAGTTGAGCCAGGGAAGGGTGAAGACGTAGAAGCCCACGTCCAGCCCGAACTGCGGGTCGGTTTTGCCGAAGTCGACGCCGTTGCGCCACAACAGGAACGTGTCCCACTGGCCCGAGGCGCCCAGTCCGGCCAGCAGCCCGATCAGCAGCGGCACCCCGATCATCGCCACGCGCCGCAGCGGCTCGACGGCCGCTCGGTAGCGCTCCAGGGAGTCCTGGTTGGTGGCGGTCGGGGCGTAGATCGGCCGGGTCCGGTAGGCGATCACCATGCTCGAGCCCACGATCGCCGCCGTGACCGCACCAGCGACCAGGCCGAGCAGCACCTTGGCCCCGAGCTCGGTGAGGAACACCGATCGACGACCCACGGAGTCGAACCAGAGGATCTCGGTCCAGAACTGGGCGATCAGCGACGCCGCAATCGCGACGGCGACCAGCACCACGATCGTGGTGACGAATGGCCCCCGGCGCCGCTCACGGGTTGCCGTGCCGGCCGACCCTGCCGCTCCGGCCGATCCATTGCCGGAGGTGGCGTCCTCGCCGGTCCAGTCGCGATCACTCACTACATGCCTGTCTGTCGACCCGTGCCCTGCGCCCGGGGTTTGCCAAGGATACGTACCCAGGAACGACCGACCCGGCCGCCTTGTCCCCACCCGGCACAGCAGCGTTGCCGAATCGTTGTGTGGCGCTGTGAGGAGGCCGTGAACCCGACACATACCTTCCGCACAGCCCGCGCCCAGCCTGTATACGGGCTGTGGCCGGCAGCCCCTACCCGTGCGGGAGGATGGGCAGGTGACGTCGCCCGTACGCCCCGTTTTCGACCCGCTGTCGGTCGCCGCGCTCGACGCCGAGCGGCACGTTGCCGCGGCTGGCTGGGACCAACCGCCCCGACTGTTCGCCCTGGTGCGAACGGCCGACCTGCTCCAGCGCGAACCCCAGCTGCGAGCGGGTCTGCGGCCAGGCGACCTCGCACCCGGTGCGCTCACCGCTATCGAGCAGGAGGGGCTGCACCAGTCCACCAGCCTCGAGTCCGTGCTCGGCCGGATTGCCTGGCCGCCGGACGTGGACGGCTGCGCCTTCGTCGTCGAACGGCTCGTGGTCCCACCGGACGCGGAGCGGGACCTGCCCAGCGACCCCGAGGCGGCCGTCGACGCGCTCGCCGGTCATCCGGACCGCAAGGACGTGCGGCTGCTCGCCGCGGTGCTGCGGGACGGCACGTCCGTATGCCTGTTGCGCCAGCGCGAGCACGACTCCGACGACGCAGTGGCGACCGCTCCGGACCTGGCGCCAGGCCTGGTGGCCGCGTTGCGGGCGACCCTCGAGGACTGACCCGGCAGCTCAGCGGGGTGTCTGGTCAGCGGGGTGTCTGGTCAGCAGGGTTGGTCAGCAGGGTTGGTCAGCAGGGTTGGTCAGCAGGGTTGGTCAGCAGGTCGGGAGGGAGGCGGTGTTGCCCGTGCCGATCTTCTGGACGGCGGCCTCGCCCTGGTCGAAGGTCGCCACCTTGACGACCTTCAGACCGTCCGGGACGTGGTCGCGGACCTCGTTGCAGTTGTCGGCGGGCGCGAGGAAGAACGTAGCGCCGCCACGCTGGGCGCCGACCATCTTCTGGCGGATGCCGCCGATCGGGCCCACGGCCCCGTTGTCGGCGATCGTGCCCGTCCCGGCGATGTTCTTGCCGCCGGTGAGTGAGCCGTCGGTCAGCTTGTCGTAGACACCCAGGGAGAACATCAGACCGGCGGACGGCCCGCCGACCGATCCCGCGTCGATGGTGACCTTGAACGGGAACTCGTAGTCGACCTTGAGCAGGACCCCGAGCACGGTGCGCCCGTCGGTGCTGCTGCCGGTTGTGGCGGCGACGGGGACCTGGGTGCCCTTGCGATCGACCACCAGGTTGACCGTCCCGCCCGGGGTCGTCTTCTGGATCGCGGCGCGGGCGGTCGCGGCGCTGTCGATGGTCGTCCCGCCGACCGAGACGAGGATGTCACCCGTGTGGAGCGCCGATCCAGAAGCCGCGTCCGGCGCCACGGATGCCACCGAGACCTTCTCCGGCACGGCGATGCCCGCCTTGCGCAACGCCACCGCCGTCGCCTCCTGCTGGGAGTCGACCATCTCTGCGGTGTTCTCCTGCTGCACCTGCTCCTGGGTCTGCTGCGGCGGGAACAGCGCATCGACCGGGTAGACCTCCTCGCTCGGGTCGACCCAGGCGGACAGCACCGACCAGACGTTGACGGGATAACCCGGTCCGCCGCTGACCCGGACCGTCGTGAAGTCGAGCGAACCGGTCGTCGGGAAGGTGGGGTGACCGTCGATGACGATCAGTGAGCTGGCGGTGCCGTCGGCTCGGGCGGTCTGACCCAGCACGTTGGAGATCGGGCCGGGCATCATGACCGCATAAGGGAGGTGGACCAGGGTGCCAGCAACGCCGACGAGCAGCCCGAGGAACACGCAGACCAGGACGGCTGCGGACCGGCGGGATACCCGGTCGGTCGCCGGCGATGGGTCGGAGCCCCCGGCCGGCAACGGAGGCGAGGTGACCTGTCCCGCGCTCATGGCAGTCCCACCCATTCGTCGGAGCCATCGGTGAAGGTCTGGTGCTTCCAGATCGGGACGGAGGTCTTGAACTCGTCGACCAGGCGGCGACATACGTCGAAGGCCTCGTGCCGGTGCTGCGCGCTCACTGCGGCCACGACCGCGATGTCGCCGACCTCGAGCCACCCGACCCGGTGGACGACGCCCAGCCGAACGACCGTGCCCTGCTCGGCCAGGCGTTGCGCGAGCTGGCCTGCGACGTCGACGGCGCTGGGGTGGCAGCTGTACTCGAGCACCTCGACCGCTTCACCGTGGTCGTGATCGCGCACATAGCCGACGAACGTCACGACGGCACCTGCCTGGGGGTCGCGTACCGCCGCCACCAGCTCGTCGAGCGACAGTGGCGAGTCCCTGACGTCGGCCAGGACGACCTGCGCCGAACGGCCCGGACGACTCAACGTGGTCATCGGTGCCTGCTCTCTGCGGTGGGTGGTGAGCGGCTGGTGCTGCTCGTCGGCTGGTTCCTGCTCGGGTAGGGCTCAGTGTCGCCGGGCCCGCCGGAGCAGGGCCGCAGTTGCAACCAGTGCCACGCCGGCGCTCGCTGCCCCGAGCGCGGCGTCGCGTCGGTCGGGTCTGTCAAACCGGTGACCGGCACCGGCATGTCGGTTGGAAATCGCCTCCAGCAGGACGCCAAGACAGGTCTCATTGTCGTATGCCGGCTGCCAGCCGCGCGCTCGCAGGGTCGACGAACCGACCGCCCAAGGATGCATCACGTAGGCCAGCTCGCTGGCCGGGTTCCGCAGAACCCCGACCCGGTAGAGCTGCGCCGCTGTGGTGGTCGCGGTGGTCTCGCCCACCTCGATGCGCCGCATCGCGGTGCGCTGCTCGACCTGTCCGAGGTCGAGGTGACCCTGGCAGCCGACCGTGGCGACCGGCATACTCGGGCCGGCCTCGAGGGTGACGACCCTCGCCGTCGCGGACGCGAGGTCGTCGAGGTGGCAGAACTGCCAGGTCGGGTGCGCGCCCCGGACCGCGAGCAGCCGCGGTGCCTCGAAGAAGCGCGTCAGCGCCGTGTCCACACCCTCGCCGACGAGGACGGCGGGCCGCAGCACGGTGAACCGGATGTCGCGGTGGTTGGCCCGGGACTCCTCGACGAACGCCTCGACCGCCAGCAGGTCCCCCACCGCGCCCTCGTCGACCACACCGCGCAACGGCGCCTCGTCGGGGAGCGGAACGGGGTTATCGGGCAGCGCTCCGTAGACCTCTGCCGAGGTCACGACGACGACATGGCCGACGCCGACCGCAGCGGCAGAGACGACCAGGGCACGACCGGTACGCAGCAGGGCCGCTCGGCGGTCAGCAGGACGGCCATGCGCGTGGGCCTGTAGATCAGTCCGGGCGGCGACCCAGACCAGGACGTCCGACCCGTTGAGGGCGGCCGCGACGTCCGAGCTGCCGGTGTCGGTCGACCGCCAGCGCACGCCGGGAAGCCGGCCGGGGCCACCGGCGAGCATGCGCACCTCGGCGATCGGATGCGTCGCGACTCGAGGTTCGCTGCCGGCAGCGGCGTCGGCCGAGACGATCCCCGCAGCGATCCCCCGACCGATCCCCCGACCGATCCCCGCGGCAGTCCCCGCGGCAGTCCCCGCAGCAGTCCCAGCGGCCATCCTGGCCGCGAACATCGAGGCGATCCGCACGGCGGGGGCACCCGGAACCGCACCCGGGCCTGCGATCGCGACGACGAGGGCGGTGCCTGCTGGGCGATCAGGGGAACTCAGCGTGCCCTCCCCGTGGTTGTCTAGTCGTGCCACTTCGTCGCGAGCTTCGCGACCCGGCATCTGGCGGCGCCGTCGGCTGTGCGGCGTACGCGAGGCACCATCCTCCCAGCAGCCGATACAGCACCGCACCCAAGGAGCCACCCATGGCCGAGCGTCCCGAACCGACCGGTGAGCCCGTCGACCCCGACGAGTCCTCCACGTCGCAGGATCTCCCGGAGCCCGCTGGCTCGGACGGTCCCCTCGACCCCTGGTCCGACGCGGTGGACCGTCCCCGGATGGGCTTCTCCGGAGGTGCGTCGGGGGGTAGTTCGGACGTCGGCCCCCCGCGCCGCTCTGACGACGACGACGATGACGACGGCGACGGCGACGGCGACTTCGGGGAGCTGGGGGCGATGCTCCAGCAGCTGTTGGGCGGCCTGTCCGGCGGCCAGGGCGGCCCTGACCTGGGCGCCCTGATCCGCCAGCTCGGTGGGCCGGGCGGGCTCGGTGGCGTCGGTGACGTCGGTGGCACCGGTATGCCCGACCTCGGTCAGCTGATGCGGCAGTTCGGAATGGAGCCCGGTGACAACCCCGGGGAGGCGATCGCGCAGATGTGGAAGCAGATGGGCATCGACCCGAACAACTCATCGATGATGTCCATGCTGCAGAACCAGATGCAGCAGTTCTTCTCGGCTCAGAGCCCCGCAGACCGGATGGGGGTGTCAACCGATGTCGCGCGCAAGACCGTTGCAGCGGAATCGGATCCGACCGTCACGGCTGCGCAGCAGCGTGAGGTCGACGAGGCGGTGCGGGTCGCTCAGATGTGGGTCGACCCCGTGACCACGCTGGATGCTCCGACTGGTTCGGGGCTGGCGTGGAGCCGGGCCGAGTGGGTCGAGGCAACGATGCCCACATGGCACCGGTTGGTCGAGCCGGTCGCCGACGGCGTGACCGCGGCGATGACCGGCGCCATGGACCAGCAGTTCGGCCGACTGCGTGAGGAGGGTCTCGGCGACGCGCTTCCCGACCTGCCGGGGATCGACGTCGGGGGGTTGCTCGGACACCTGCAGCCGGCGTTGCGCCAGCTCGCCGGCAGCGTCTTCTCGGCCCAGCTCGGTCACGGCGTGGGCGCCCTCGCCGCTGACCTGCTGAGCGCGACGGAGGTGGGGCTGCCGTTGCTCTCCAGCGAGGACGTCGCGCTCTTGCCGGCCAACATCGCCGCGTTCACCGAGGGACTGGGCGTCGACGCGTCCGAGGTACGCCTCTACCTCGCGGTCCGCGAAGGCGCCAGGGTCCGGCTGTTCAGCCAGGTCCCCTGGCTCGGTCCGCAGCTCGAGGCGGCGGTGCGCGACTACGCGCGCAACATCCGCATCGACACCGACGCGATCGAGGAGCAGGTCCGCTCGATGGACCTGCAGAACCCTGGTGCCATCCAGGAGGCCTTGCAGCACAAGCTGTTCTCCCCCACGCCGACCGCTGAGCAGAAGGCCGCGCTCGGTCGGCTCGAGACCTCCCTCGCCCTCGTCGAAGGCTGGGTCGACCTCGTGACGGATCAGGCGACCGAAGGCCACCTGCCTGACGCGGCGGCGCTCGGCGAGGCCCTGCGTCGGCGCCGGATCGGCGGTCCAGCTCAGAAGACGTTCAGCGGGCTGGTGGGCCTCGAGCTCAGCACCCGCCGGCTCAAGGATGCCCGGAACCTCTGGGCCGCGCTGGAGAGCTCGGGAGGCATCGAGCTGCGCGACGCTCCGTGGGAGCACCCGGACATCGCCCCGACCGGCGACGACCTGGACGACCCGTTGGGCTACGTCGAGAAGCGTCGTTCGGCTGGCACGACCGACGACCTCGACTCGGCCCTCGAGTCGCTACTGAGCGCCGGTGACGTGCCCGCTCGCCCCACTGACCCCACAGACGCCATTGAGCCCCCTGCCGCCACTGACCCCCCTACCGCCACTGACCCCACTGACCCCACTGACGGTGGTCCGCAGGACCACCCGGGACCGCGTGGCTGACCGCCCGTCCCCGGCAGTCGACAGAGCAGTCGACAAAGCAGTCGACGGGGCAGTCGACAGAGCAGTCGAGACGGCACACGACTCCGTCCCACACTCGATCCAGGCTGCTGACGCGCAACGGGTGCTGACGGCATACCAGCCCCGCGACGCCCAGCAGGAGCTGATCCGGCTGGACCTGCTGGCCCACCTCGCGGCTCACCCCGACGCGATGGCCAGGTCCGGTCCCCCGGCCCACTTCACCGCGAGCTGTTTGGTGCTGGACGTCGAGCAGGACCACGTGCTGCTCACCCATCACCGCAAGGCGCGTCAGTGGTACCAGCTCGGCGGGCACCTCGAGCCCGGCGACCGCGGGGTCCGGGCCGCAGCCGAGCGGGAGGCGCGGGAGGAGTCGGGGATCGACGGGCTACGCGTCTCACTGCAGCCCGTGCACCTGGATCGGCACCGGCTCATCGGCTCCTTCGGACGCTGCGAGGAGCACCTCGACATCCGCTACGTCGGGGCGGCTGCACCCGGAGCGACGCCACAGGTCAGCGCGGAGTCCCTCGACGTGCGTTGGTGGCCGGTCAACGACCTCCCCTGGGGAAGCCGCGACGAGCTGACCCCGTTGGTCGCCGCAGCCCGAGCCGCGCTCAAGGTCGTCTGAGCGTCAGCGCGAGCCAGCTCGTCGGCGACGATGTCGTGCGGGTGCCGGGTCTCAGAACAGCGTCGTAGCGCTGCTCTCGCCGGCCCTGTCGTCCACGCCGTTCTCGCGGTCGTCCTGGTCGTCCTGGTCGTCCACACCGTCCTGGTCGTCCACACCGTCCGGGTCGTCCACACCGTCCTCGTCGTGCACGCCGTCCTCGTCGAGCGCCAAGCCGGCGGCCACCCCGACGCCCTCGAGGAACCCGCGCGCTCGTTCGACCCGTGGGTATCTCGTGAGCAGCGCCCAGAACTCCTGGTCGTGAGCAGGACGCAGGAGGTGGGCCAGCTCGTGCAACAGGACGTAGTCGAGGACGTAACCAGGCATCCCCTTGAGCCGGTGCGAGATCCGGATCGTCCCGTCAGCAGGGGTGCACGACCCCCATCGTCCCCGCTGGTTGGTCACCCACCGCACCGATGTCGCCCGAGCGCGGTCGCCGAGGTACCGCGCGGACAGGTCCGCGGCTCGCAGCCCGAGGCTGTCGTCACTCGGTCGGCGACGGCGATCGCCGGCGGCGAGGCGACCGAGCATGGTGTCGACCCAGTGGCGTTCCTCGGCCTGGGTGAACCGCGCCGGGATCAGGACGATCGTGCGGCCGCCCTCGCGATAAGCGCTCACGGTGCGCCGTCGCCGTCCGCTTCGCCGGACCTCAACCGGACCGCGGTCCGGGGCGGCTACCGGCAGGTCCGACATACTCCGACACTAGCCCGACCGATAGCCGGAGAGACATGGGACGCTGCCCCCTCCGCACAGCACCGAAGCCGCGTATGCCGTCGTCACTGCGCGGTTTCGTGCTCAGGAAGGACTAGGGTGAGCGATGGTGAGGCGCCATCACGAGCGCTTCAGAGCGGGTACCGACCGCCACGGACAAGGAGACACACATGGCTGACAGCACAGCAGCTGCGACGGACGAGACCTATGCCGGCGAGTTCTACTGCGTGAAGTGCAAGGCGAAGCGCGAGGCGGAGGGCAGGGTCGTGGTCAGCGAGAACGGACGCCGGATGGCCAAGGCCGTCTGCCCCGTCTGCGGCACCAACCTCAACCGCATCCTCGGCAAGGCCTGACCGCCGAAGCACCACATCGTGAGGGCGGGACCGCGCGGCGGTCCCGCCCTCACGTGCGTCCGGACCGACCTGTTCGCCGCACCCTGTGGACGAGCGGGCGGCGACCGGCCTCGAATGTGCGACGGTGCTCGGACCGCCCACGTCGAACCCGTTCGATGCCCGTCTCGCCCCGCCACGGAGGCTCGCCGCATGGCCGCGCGACCCAGGATCAAGGCGTCGTTCCGGCCGCTGCGTCGGGGGACGGACGCGATGCAGCTCGGGCTGAGCGCCGAGTCGGGGGCCGTGATCCTGTCCGGCCTCACCCCTGCCGAGATGGCGCTGCTCGAACGGGTGGACGGGTCGCTCAGCGAGACCCAGCTCTATGCGTCGGCCGTCGCCGACGGGGTGGACCCGCATCGGGTCGAGGGTCTGTTACGCCTGCTCACACAACACGGGGTCCTCACCGCGACCACGCTCGACCGGGTCGAGGTCGCCCGGCTGGACCTGTTCCAGGACAGGGCAGCCAGCGAACACCCCCACCGGTTGTTGGATCGAGCGGGCCAGCACGTCCTCGTCGACGGTGGGGGGAGCCTGCCCTGGGCCGTTGCCAACCTGCTCCGCTCGGGTGGGACCGGACGCGTCGATGTCGGGACGTGGGCCGCCGACCTGCTCGACGCCGACCTGCGCCGCGGTGACCCGCTCACCCCGGACGTCGTGGTCCTCATCGCGCCGGCGTCCCTGGACGTCGGTGCGGGCGACCCGTGGCGCCGGCGAGACATACCCCACCTGCCCGTCGTCACCGACGGCGAACGGGTGGTCGTGGGGCCCCTCGTCGACCGCGACCCGAGCCTGCCGTGCCTGCGGTGCGTCCACCTGACGCGCGCCGAGCGAGACGCCGGCTGGCCGTCGCTCGCCGCCCAGGCAGCACGTGCGGTCCACACCGGGACCGCCGCGGCATCCGCGGGTCACGACCTTCAGATGGACCCGGCCTTGCTCGCCCTGGCATCGGGAGTCGTCGCGATGTTCGTCAACGCCCTCCTGGACGGGCAGCATCTCCCCGCTGGCGTGTCCGTCGAGGCGAGCCTGCCCTGGCCTCGCCTGGACCACCGCCGCTGGGTGCGGCACCCGGCCTGCGCGGGGCACGGCACCGCCCCGCTCGAGGTCCGTGCGGAGGCACCCGGGGGGTCGACCCTCGAACAGGTTGCGTCCCGGGTGACAATAACCAGGTGAGCGACATCCCCCGCAACGCCGTGACCAGGGCGGCGAAGCTCGCGGCGTTGCCGATGGGCATTGCCGGGCGGGCGGCGTGGGGACTGGGCAAGCGCGTCGGTGGCAGGCCCGCCGAGATCGTGGCCGCCGAGATGCAGGCCCGCACTGCTGAGCAGCTGTTCAGCGTGCTGGGCCAGCTCAAGGGCGGAGCGATGAAGTTCGGCCAGGCGATGTCGATCTTCGAGTCGGCCTTCCCAGAGGAGCTGGCCGCCCCCTACCGCACCATGCTCACCAAGCTCCAGGACAGCGCTCCGCCGCTGCCGGCTTCGACCGTGCACACGGTTCTCGCTGCCGAGCTCGGCCCCCGTTGGCGCCGTAGCTTCGCCGAGTTCGACGACACACCCGTCGCGGCGGCGTCGATCGGCCAGGTCCACCGCGGCGTCTGGCGCGACGGTCGCGATGTGGCCGTCAAGATCCAGTACCCCGGCGCCGGGCCGGCCCTGCTCAGCGATATCGCGCAGATCTCCCGGGTCGCCCGGATGGCGACCATGTGGGTCCCGGGCATCGAGATCAAACCGATCCTCGACGAGCTGCGCAGCCGGATGGCCGAGGAGCTGGACTACAACCTCGAGGCGAAGTCGCAGGAGAAGTTCGCCAAGGGCTTCGACGGCGACCCGCACTTCGCGATCCCGCACGTGATCAAGCACAGCGAACACGTCATCGTCAGCGAATGGCTCGACGGCAGGCCGCTGTCCCGAATCATCGCCGACGGCACACCCGAGGAGCGGGACGCCGCGGCGGGCCGCTACATGGAGTTCCTGCTCGTCGGCCCCGGACGCGTGGGTTTGCTCCATGCCGACCCCCACCCGGGGAACTTCCGGATGCTCCCCGACGGGCGCCTCGGCGTCATCGACTTCGGTGCGGTGAACAGGCTTCCGCAGGGGCTTCCACGCGAGATGGGTCAGTTCCTCACGGTCGCCATCCACGGCGACGCGCCGGGGACGCTCGCCGGACTGCGCGAGACGGGGTTCGTCCGGCCTGGCATGGACATCGACGCCGAACGTCTGCTGGAGTACCTCGAACCGTTCATCGACCCGCTACGCACCGACACGTTCCGGTTCTCGAGGCCGTGGCTGCGTGACGTGTTCGCCCATATCAACGACCCGAGGCGCCCCAACTACGCGGTTGGTATGCGGCTGAACCTGCCTCCCGAATACCTCCTCATCCATCGGGTCTGGCTCGGCGGGATCGGGGTGCTGTGCCAGATCAACGGCGAGGTGCGCGGCCGGGAGATCGTCGCCGCCCACATGCCCGGCGCCTTCCTGCCACCCCTCGCCGACCCCGTCTCCTGAGGACATCCCCGGATGCGGTGCTCCCGTGTTGCAGCGGAACCGTTCCAGACGCCCGTCAGGCTGTCAGGCAAGAGTCAGGCCCGCGCAGCAGCCTTCTGCTCCTTCTTGAACGCCCGGACCCTGTCGAGCGAGTCCTGGTCCACCACGTCGGCGACCGAGCGGAACGAGCCCGGCTCGGCATAAGGACCAACGGCCCCGGCCCATCCCGTGGGCCGAACCCCCAGCTGCTTGCCGACGAGCGCCGCGAAGATGCGCGCCTTCTGGTCCCCGAACCCCGGCAGCGCCGTGACCCGCGCAACGAGGTCAGCGCCGTTCGAGGCGCCGGCCCAGATCTGCTCGGCGTCCCCGTCGTAGTCGGACACGACCGCCGCCGCGACCTGCTGGACCCGTCCGGCCATCGCGCGTGCGTAGCGGTGGATCGCCGGCGGGGTCGCGCACAGAGCGGCGAACTGCTCGGGGTCCGCGGCCGCGATGCCGGCCGGGTCGAGCGAGCCGAACCGTTCGAGGATCTTGGCCGGGCCGGCGAAGGCCCGCTCCATCGGGAACTGCTGGTCGAGCAGCATGCCAACCAACAGGGCGAACGGGTCCGAGCTGAGGACCTCGTCCGCAACCTCGTCCTGGGCGATATGCAGTGACACCTTCACGCCGCCAGCCTAGGACCCACCTGGCCGGGGCGGGCGGTCACAGCAGGTAGACGAACCCGGGACCTTCGTCCCGGTAGGGCACGCCAAGCCCGTCGAGCGCCGGCCTCCAGGAACCGGTCACCGACGGGTCGGACCCCTCGAAGCCGTGGTCCGCGGTCAGCACGAACGCCACCTCGTCGACGATGCCGAGGCCACCGAGCTGGTCGAGGAGGACGCCGAGCCGGGCGTCGGCCTGGCGCAGCGAGTCGCGGGCCATGCCGGAGCGCGGGCCGCCGCCGTGGTGGCCGGCGTCGGTGACGACGTTGGCCCACCAGGTCAGCCGCGGCAGCCGGGTCGGGTCCGAGAACAGCTGCCGCACCTGGGCCAACCCCAGGTCGTCGACGCTGACACCCCACCGGAAGTACGCATCGTCGAGGTGCCGGCGCTGCGTCACGAACGGTGAGTCGTCAGCGGACGGCAGCCGGTCCCCCAACCCGCCGGCACCCGACGCGTCCCCGCTCTCCCGGATGAGCGCCATCGTCGAGTACTCGGCGCCGCGATCGATCGCCTCGTCGATGCTGGCGGTGCGCGGGAAGCCCTGCGGCACAACGTGGTCAGCCACCATTTCGAAAACGGTGCGCACCGCCGGTCGGAGCCACTCCGACGACCGGTGCCACGTGGTCGCGTCGTTGGGAACAACCCGTTCGGTGGTCTCGCGGTCGTAGAACACGTTGCCCAGCACCCCGTGTCGGCCGGGCCCGAGCCCGGTGAGGATCGAGGTGTGATTGGTCAGGGTGACACTGGGGAACTGCGCCACCGCACCTCCGCGCAGCGCCACTCCGGTGCTGATCAGACGGGCGACGTTCGGCAGCTCGCCGGTCTCAGCGAGGTGCAGCAGGTCGCCGCAGTGAGCACCGTCCCAGAGGATGCCCACCACCGCACGCGGCGCCTCCTCGGGCAGCAGGTATGCGTGCAGAGGGTTCCCGTCGAGGGGTGCTCCCTCGGCATCGCGCAGGTCGTCGAGAGGCACGCCGGCCAACGCCGCCATCGTCGGCCCGACGTCCACCAGCCGGGCGTGGTCGTCGACGATCCCGGCGGTGCGGACCCCGGCACCCGACAGGATCAGCGGAGCCCTGGACTGCACGACGTCGAGCGACCCGTGCTCGCCCACATGGCCGTTCTCGTCGGGGAAGAAGTGCCGCGGCGTGTGGACGACGGCCAGGTCGGGGCTGCGACTCGGGTCGTCGAAGAGTGACAGGATGCGCTCGGCGGCATACGGATAGGCGTTGTCGACGCTGCGCCGCGGGCCGGGGTGGTCGACCTCGACCGCATACGGGAGGAACGCCATCGGGTCCTCACTGTCGATGGGGTCCGTGCCGGCCACCAGCTCGTGCCGCCCCCCTGGGTGCAACCGAACCCGGCCGAGATGGTTGGCGGCATACGCCACCCGGACCCCGTCTACCCGTTCGGTCCACACCACGAGGTCCACGACAGTCGCGAGGTCGGCTGCGGTCAGCGCATCGACGGCGCGCTCGCGAGCCTCGGTCCGGGTCTCGGTTCGCGGTTCGGCGAGGGATTCACTGGGGGGTTCGGTCTGGGGCTGCGCGCCGCTCATGCCTGGGACGTTACTAGCGAGCCGCGCAGCCCTGATTCGGACCTCCGGCTGGGCCACACAGAGAAGGGCGGGGAGATCGGCGCCTCCCCGCCCTCCGGCGGTGCTGGTCGTGCTGGTCGTGCTGTTCCGGTAGGTCCTCGTGGTGGTCGATGTGGGCCACCGGCGGGTTACTCCCCGTGGTTGTGTCGACGCGACCGGCGGATCTCGATCGAGATCAACCGGGCACTGCGTCGGACGCCGGACACTGGACGAGGCCGGACGCGCTGCTCCACGGCCGCCTTGACGACCTCGAAGTGCTGTGACTGGTACATGCTGGTTCTCCTTGGTGGTGTGACGCACAGCGTCACGAATGTGCTGTCGGTCCGGGCCTGCGAACAGGGTGGTGTCCCGGTGGTGAGAACCCGGCAGGGCCGGGTCTTCAGGCGGGCAGCGGGGCCGCCGGATCGGTGGGGCATCAGGCGGCGACGTCGTTCTTGCGCGGCCGCCCCCTCGGCCGCTTCCGTGCGACGACGACGCCGTGGATGAACAGCTGCCCACCCCAGACCCCCCAGGGTTCGGCCCGCTCGAGAGCGCCGGCCAGGCAGGACTCGAGCGCCGGGCAGCTCCCGCAGAGCGATTTGGCGAACTCGACGTCGACAGGGCTCTCTGCGAACCACAGCTCAGCGTCGAACTCCCGGCAGGGGATCGCCTCGCCCTGGCTCTCGGCTCTGGCTTTGAGGTCGAGCAGCTCGCTGAGCTGCGTCGTCTGGGTACTCATCTGTCCGGTCACCTCCCTGGTGTCCGGAGCGGTCCCGCGTTGGTGGTGCGGGGCGCTCCGCTGGTTCTGACCTTGCTGGGTCGTCGGTCTCATCGGGTGCTGCGGCATCGGTGGGTGTTGATGAGGCGGCATCACTCGTTGTTGATACGTCCTGCGTGCGGTGGTGGTCATCTCGGGTCCTGGTGTTGGTCGTGCTGGTCGGTCGGAGCCTGGTTGCAGTGCTGGCGGCCGACAAACAACAAGGCCGCGGATCCCGATGTCGGGTTCCGCGGCCTGAGGTGAGACCTGTGTCTAGACGTCAGACGGGCGGTCTCGCGGTGCGGAACTGAAGTGCATCGAGGGTGGTGGTGATGAACGGGTTGGTGGTCGAGATGCTGACGGGGGCCCGGTATCCGGCGACCTGACCGAGCTGTCCGAAACCGGCAGCGGACAGAGTCCTCCCCTGGATCGCCCGGTCGACGGATGCGAGGCGGCGGACGCCCAGACGCATACGCGCAGTGCGCTTGTCACACGTGCCACACGTGCCACACGTGTCACAGACGTGCGGGAAGGCGCAGGTCGTCTCGACCGCGCCCTTCGTCGTCATGTTCGTCTCCATCAGGGTCATCCCTCCTTCGTTTCCTCGGTGGTCCCAGCCGGCCACCTGAACCGCTGGGTCTGCCTGACGAGAGTAGCGGCCGGCCGGATCGGCGGACAACCTATTTAAGGGAAGTCCGCGAGGATATTTTCGGTCGGGGCTTGGCCGGGGCGGGGTCTGTTGTGGCAGAGCTCTTTTGGGCGACAGCATCGGGATCACCGCCGGCCAGGATCTCCAGGACGGCACCCCCGTGCTGGTCGAGCTTGCGGGCTCCGACACCGGAGATCCGGGACAGGTCGGCGAGCGAGCCGGGACGCGCCTCGGCGATAGCGGTGAGCGTGGCGTCGGTGAAGACGACGTAGGCCGGCACGGCGGTCGCGCGCGCCACGGCAAGCCGCCAGGAGCGCAGCGCCTCATAGGTGGCATCGTCGTAGGTCGGCGGGCATGTGTCGCAACGACCGATCTTGCGTTGGGCCGCCGTCGTGAGGTCGGTGCCGCAGGTGCGACAGACGGCCGGTAGGCGTCGTGCCGGTGCCGATGCGGCAGCCCGCCCGCGGGCCGAGCCGGCCGGTGCAGAGCGGGCGCCGGGGCCGAGAACCGCTGCTGTCGCGTCGAGGAACCGAGAGGGCCGACGAGAAGCCCGACCGCCGGGGTTGCGAGCCGCGGCCCACGAGATGCGCAGCTCGCGGCGCGCACGGGTGACCCCGACATACAGCAGCCGACGCTCCTCCTCGATGGCCTCGGCGCCGTCGGCCATCGAGATCGGGATCAGCCCGTCACTGCACCCAGCCAGGAACACCGTGTCCCACTCGAGGCCCTTGGCGGCGTGCAGCGACGCGATCGTGACCCCCTGCACAGCCGGCGCGTGCTGTGATGCCGCCCGCTCGGCAAGCTCGCTGACGAGCTCCGGCAGGCGTGCCTCGGGTGTGGTGGCGACCAACCCGTCGGCCAGGGTGGCCAGGGCGTTGAGGGACTCCCACCGCTCCCGCACCGCTCCCCCGCTGCGCGGGGCGACCGGGGTCCACCCGGCCCCGCCGAGGACGTCCCGCACGAGGTCCGGCAACGGCACCGTGCCGTCGTCGCTGCGGGCCGCCCCGCGCAGCAGCAGCACGCCCTGGCGCACCTCTGGGCGCGAGAAGAACCGCTCGCCGCCGCGGACGAGATAGGGGACGTCGACCGCCGCGAGCGCGGCCTCGAACGCTTCAGACTGTGAGTTCGTGCGCACCAAGATCGCGATCTCGGCTGCGGGGTGGCCGCCGGCCACCAGCCGGGAGATGTCGGCGGCCACGGCCTGGGCCTCCGCGGGGTCGTCGGCGTGCTGGCTCAGAGTCGGCGACGGCCCCGCAGGCCCTTGTGCGCTCAGCTCCACGTAGCCCGCACCGGTGCCGGCGGCCCAGGACGACGTGGGGGTGGTGGCTGCCCTACCCGCGGAGCGGACGACGAGGTTGGCCAGCTCGACGATCTGCGGGGTGGAGCGGTAGTTGCGCACCAGGCGCACCACGTCGGCCTTCGGGAACCGGCGCGGGAAGCCCAGCAGGTGGCTCGGCGTCGCCCCCGTGAACGAGTAGATCGTCTGGGCCGGGTCGCCGACGACGCACACGTCGTCGCGGCCGCCCAGCCAGAGGTCGAGGAGCCGCTGCTGCAGGGCGTTGACATCCTGGTACTCGTCGACCACGAAATGTCGGTACTGACCGCGGACCGTGCGGGCGACGTCGTCCCGGTCGGCGAGAATCCCCGCCGTGAGCAGCAGGACGTCCTCGAAGTCGATGACGCCCCGCTGGGCCTTGCACTCCTCGTAGGTCTCGAACAGCCGCGCCATCTCGCGCAGGTCGATGCCGGCCGGTTCGCGACCCTGGGATCGGGCGTGCGCGGCATACGACTCGGGGGTCAGCAGGCTGACCTTGGCCCACTCGACCTCGGCGGCGAGGTCGCGGATCGCCGTCCGGTCGAACTGCATGCGCAGCCGGCTCGCCGCCTCGGCCACCACCGTGGCCTTGTAGGGGAGCAGCTCCGGTGCGCCTCCGCCGACCGCCTGCGGCCAGAAGAAGTGCAGCTGACGGAGCGCGGCAGCGTGGAAGGTACGCGCTTGGACCCCGGAGACGCCGAGCGAGCGCAGCCGGGTGCGCATCTCACCGGCGGCACGGGCGGTGAAGGTCACCGCGAGGACCCGTTGCGGCTGGTAGGCGCCGGAGTGCACCCCATAGGCGATCCGGTGGGTGATCGCCCGCGTCTTGCCCGTGCCGGCGCCGGCCAGGACACACATCGGGCCGAGCGGGCTGGCCGCCACCTCTCGCTGCTCGGGGTCGAGCGCCGCCAACACCTCGTCGGCGTTCGGCGCGATGGTGGGGGGGAAGTCCGGCGCGGTCATGACCCGCCCGAGTCTAGGTCGGTCGGCAGACACGCCTTCGACGTGCATCCGACCCCACGAGACGCAGGACCGAGGCCGGCGTCCGTCAGCCGCGCACGGTCCCGTAGACGTGGCTGACGACCAGCCGGACAACCAGGCGCCGGTCGTCGACCATGGCGCGCCGGTACTCGTCCCAGTCGGGGTGCTCGCTGCCGCCGGCGTCGCGGTAGACCCGGACCAGCTCGTCCACCGCGTCGTCGTGCTCGTCGGCGGCGGTCCCGGACAGCACGACATCTCCCTCGAGGACGGCGTACGACCACCCGCTGTCGTCGGTGACGACGAGAGAGGCTCGCGGGTCACGCCGCAGGTTCGCGACCTTGGCCCGGCCGTCGGTCGTGGAGATGCGGACGACGACCCGTCCGTCGTCGTCCGGATACCACGCGTACGTGACGACCGACAGCTGCGGGCGGCCGTCGCGCTTGGTGGTAGCGAGGACGGCGTTGCGGCGGGAGGCAACCAGGGCCGCGACAGCGGCCGGGACGTCGGCAGGCAGGAGGGACATACCGACCATCACACCACCGACCGTATGCTCGTTCTCCGTGAGCCCCGAGTACGTCGCGCTCGGCAGCTCTTATGCGGCGGGTCCGGGCCTCGGCGACCAGGTCCGAACGCGGCCCCGCCAGGCCCGCCAGTCCCGGCGCAACTATGCGCACCTCGTCTCTGCACGGCTGGCCACCACGCTCACGGACGTGACGAGCTCCGGGGCGACGACCCGCGATCTGCTGGAGACCTCGCAGTTCGGCCAGCGACCTCAGGTCGAGGCGCTGACACCGTCGACCGGGCTCGTGACGATCACGGCGGGTGGCAACGACGTCGGTTACATCCCGGGAATGATGATGGCGACGCTCCCGTCTCTCGTCAGGCGGCTTCCTCGGTTGCGCGGCCTGGCGGACGCCACCCTCGACCTCCACGGGTTCGACGACCGGCTCGCACGGGTCGGACCGCTGCTGGTCCGTCTCGTGGAGGAGGTCCATCGACGCTCACCCGAGGCCCGGGTGCTCCTCGTCGACTACCTCACCCTGTTGCCACCAGAACCGACGAGCTCGGTGCGAGGCCTTTCCGCAGACGAGCAACGGCTCCTGCGCTGCGTGGGGGACCGGCTCGTGGCAGCGACCGCCGAGGCAGCGACCCGCTCGGGCGCCGAGCTGGTCACCGCGTCTCGGGCGAGCCTCGACCACCACGCGTGGTCGGCCGAACCGTGGACGACGTCGCTGGCCGCCATCGCGCCCTGGCGGGAAGGAGCTCCGTTCCACCCCAACCGGATCGGCATGCGGGTGGTTGCCGACCTGGTCGTCGACGCCGTCACGTCGGGTCGATGATCCGGGACGGGGGGGAAGGTTCTCACCCGGCCACCGGTTGACGAACGCAGCAGCGGTGTCCAGTCGCACCACGTCCGCCCGAGGAGAGTCCCCGTGTCCGTTTTGTCCCCGACCGCCCCCGAGGCGGGAACCGTCACGATGTTCAGCACGAGCTGGTGCGGCTACTGCGCCCGGCTGAAGTCGCAGCTGAAGCGAGAGGGGATCTCGTTCACCGAGGTCGACATCGAGCAGGACCCGCAGAGCGCGAGGTTCGTCGAGCAGGTCAACCGCGGCAACCAGACGGTGCCGACCGTGCTGTTCCCGGACGGCAGCGCGGCCACCAACCCCAGCCTGGTCGAGGTCAAGCACCGCCTCGGCGGATGACGTCGAACGCCTGGGGACGGCCTCACAACGGCGTCGTACCCGGTGACGGAGTAGCGCCTACGATTCGGGCGGGTTGGTGGACTCGGAGCCCATGTTCGGCCCAGCCAGACCGGCCAGCCCAGCCAGCCCGGCCAGCCCGGCTGGGGTCATCCGGCCCTGTCCCACCAACGCAACCGCGAGCCGCCGGTTGCGCTCCGAGGTCGTCCCTCGGGTTCGTCTCGGGGTGAACCGTTGCAGGTATGAGTCGCCGTCCCAGGGATGCCGGGTGCTCTCACTCCACCCGAAGCACAAGCCCTCCTCGAGCAGCTCCGTGAAGGTGACGGACGGCACCCAGGACCCTGCCCGGCCCAGGCGCACCCAGCCCCGTGTGCGCGGCATGGTTGACGACGAGCCATTCATGCAGCTCGGTGACAGTCGAGAAGGCCTGGACGGGCAGGCCCTCGTACATCATCGGGCCGCGCTCTACCGCAGCTCGACCGTGACGTCGGGGACGAATCGTTGGGTTTCCTTGGGTGGACGATGCTCGTGCTTGGCCTTGGGTCGGTGCGGGATCGCGACCTTCTGTGGGTCGAGCTCGACGTAGGGCACCGACCCGAGCAGGTGGCTGATGACGTTGATCCGGGCCGCCTTCTTGTCCTCCGACTCGACCACCCACCAGGGCGACATCTCCACGTCGGTGTGCGCCATCATCGTGTCCTTGGCGCGCGAGTAGTCCTCCCAGCGGGTGATGGACTCGAGGTCCATCGGCGAGAGCTTCCACCGGCGCATCGGGTCCTTTGCGCGCGAGCGGAACCGCGCCTCCTGCTCGACGTCGGAGACCGAGAACCAGTACTTGCGCAGCATGATGCCGTCCTCGATGAGCATCTGCTCGAACAGCGGGGCCTGGCGCATGAACCGGTCGTACTCTGCGTCGGTGCAGAACCCCATGACGCGTTCGACCCCGGCCCGGTTGTACCAGGACCGGTCGAACAACACGATCTCCCCGGCGGCCGGAAGGTGCGGGACGTAGCGTTGGAAGTACCACTGCGACTTCTCACGGTCGGTCGGCGACGGCAGCGCGGCCACGCGTACGACGCGCGAGTTGAGCACCTCGGTGATCCGCTTGATGGCTCCGCCCTTGCCGGCAGCGTCGCGGCCCTCGAACAGGACGACCAACCGGGAACCGCTGGCCCTGACCCACTCCTGCAGGACGACGAGCTCGGACTGCAGGGCGCCCAGCCGTTTCTCGTATGCGTCGGACGAGAGCTTGACCTGACCCGACGCGGTTTTTTTGGACATGGCGCGATCCAACCACGCTGCGCGCTGATCGTCCTGGTGACCGCGGGCAGGGTCAGCCCGTCGGCGCCCGAGCCGGAGCTCGAGGGTGACCTGCCCGGAGTCGAACTCCGCCAGCGTCCGGCCGAGGATCTCCGGGTCGTAGACGCCGACGTTGCGGCGTCGAGCACTGCCGCCCGCGGCGGCGATGGTGGCGCGACCGCGGCGACGAAGGCGACGGGCGAGCATTCCGGCGGCCGCGAGCTCGCTAGCCAGTTCCAAGCCGCGCATCTCCCAGAGTGCTTCAGGCCGGTCAGTCGATGACGTCGGCGACCTTGCTGCCCAGCCAGTGCTCGATCAGCCGCTGCGCGATCGAGATCCCGCTAGGTGTACGAATCTCATTGCTGCGCAACGCTTCCACGTATGCGTCGCGGGTAAACCAGCGCGCCTCCGCCATCTCGACGAGGTCAGGGTGCAGCTCGGTGGCAAGGGCACGGGCCTGGAACCCGATCATCGCCGACTGCGGAAACGGCCACGGCTGGTTCCCGAGATAGGTCACGTCCGTGACGGGGACACCCACCTCCTCCATGACCTCGCGGGCGACCGCGGCCTCGAACGACTCTCCCGGCTCGACGAACCCGGCCAGGACCGAGAACCGGCCTTCGGGCCACTGGCTGCCCCGGCCGAGAA
Organism: Lapillicoccus sp.; assembly: GCA_965277795.1. GTDB lineage: Bacteria > Actinomycetota > Actinomycetes > Actinomycetales > Dermatophilaceae > Lapillicoccus. The sequence goes on along the minus strand of OZ255840.1, from coordinate 609,632 downwards.
GCAGCCGGTCGTCGTCGTCGACCACGGCCATGATGACGGCCGGGTCGGTGCGCGGGTAGTGCTCGCTTCCGTCGCGCTCGCACCGCCGGGTCCAACCCGCGTTGTCCAACTGCGTCGCGGCGCCGCAACGGGGGCAGCACGGGTGGGACAGGTGCCAGTTCACCAGAGCCAGGCTGGTAGTGAAGATGCCCGCGTCACGGTCACCCAGCACTTCGCCCGCCTGCCGCAGGGTCTGCCAGTCCCCGTGTCCGGCCAGCGTCGGCTCGCCGACCACGGCCACGTATGCCGCTCGCTCGCCGCCGCTGCTGTCGACCTCCTCACCGAGGAACATCGCCGCGCGTCGACGGTCGTCCGGGACGGGAGCCCGCAGAGCAAGGACCACGCCCCCGCTGCCCGAGGCGGTGGCACCCGTCGTGTCGTCGACCTCCATCGTGTCCCCCACGACGACCGCAACGACCGTGTTCGGGTCGGCGAGCAAGGTGTCCAGCAGATCGGGCTCGTGCCGGCGATGGGCCGCACGGTCGAGCGTCCCCCGGCAGAGCGGCAGCTCGCCGAGGACGTCAGAGCCGGGCACGACGCCACCCTACGCAGTAGACGCGGGCGCGCCCGACGCACCTCCCGGGCTGCGGGGCCTCGAGTGCCCCACGGCATACGGTGTGGGCGTGAGCAGGACGCCCACCTACCTTGCCGCGCTCGCGAGCGGCGCCGTGCCCGGCCTCGACCCCGTTGCCGTGCGCGCTGCACGCGGGCGGCCCGGCGACGCGTACGACCTCGCCTTCGTCACGGACACACAGCGGCGAGCCTGGGCGGTCCGGGCTCCGCGCTCGGCTGCGGCCGGTGCCGAGCTGGACATCGTCGTCACCCTGCTGGGGTTACTCATCCGACGCGTACCGTTCGGGGTTCCGGTGCCGAGGGGCTTTGCGGCCATCGCGGAGGGCCGCGCCGTCGTGTATCCCTACCTGCACGGACGCTCTGTCGTCCTCGAAGCCGTTGACCCGGGGCCCGGAGTGGCCGCCGAGATCGGTCGGACGCTGGCCGCGCTGCACAACGTCGACCGGGCAGTGTTCGACGAGGCGGGGGTACCGGCCTATGACGCGGAGTCGTGGCGCACCCGCCGGCTCGCGGACCTGGACCGCGCTGCGGCGACCGGCCATGTCCCCACGGCGCTGCTGTCACGGTGGGAGCGAGCGCTCGAGGATGTCTCGGCGTGGCGGTTCGCGCCGACGCCGGTGCACGGCGACCTGGTGGGCGACCGGATGCTGGTGAGCTTCTCCGACGAGAGCGACCCGACGACCGCCTCGATGCGCGGTGTCACCGGGTGGGACCAGGCCCGGATCGGCGATCCCGCCGACGATCTTGCGCCCGTGCTGGACCGGTGCCGGGAGGAGACGGTCGACAGCGTGCTCGAGTCCTACGCACTGGCCCGGATCGAGCGTCCGGATACCCACCTGCGCCGCCGAGCCCGGCTCGCAGGCGAGCTGCGGCACCTGTCCCGGCTGCTCACCGCCGTGAGCGCCGGTGACCCGGCTCTGATCAGTGCCGGCGCCTCGTCGCTGCGTTCGCTCGACGAGCGGACGGCGGGCGGTCCCAGCCTCGACGCACCCGAGCCGGCACTGCCCGTACGCCCGCGGCCGGCGCCTGCGAGCCCGTCCGCTGCGGGGCCGAGCGCGGCGACCAGGCTGCCGAGCGCAGCGACCGACGGTGCGGAGAATAGTGCGGGCGGGGAGGGGAGTGAAAGGTCCGCAGCGCAGGAGTCCGCAGTGCAGCAGTCCGCAGTGCAGGAGGAGGACACCCAGCTGCTGCAGACCGGGCGCGACGCCGAGGCGACCAGGGTGATCCCCGACGAGGAGCTCGTCCGCCTGCGCGCCGCCGAGGCAGTGGCGGACGATGACGAGTTCGGCGACCTGGACGCCGCGGGGGACGATGTCACCGACGAAACCGTGCCCGGCGAGGAGGGGGCCGACGCGACCGTGCCCGGCGAGGAGGGGGCCGACGCGACCGTGCCCGGCGAGGAGGGGGCCGACGCGACCGTGCCCGGCGAGGAGCTCGTCGCCCACGACAACCCGGTCGCCCACGACCCGGTGACCCACGACAACCCGATCCCCGGCGAGAACGGGCCCAACGAGGACGAACCCGCTCACTGAACTCACGTTCTGATCGACCGAACTCAGGTTCTTGCCAGTTCCGGACGATCGGCCGCGCCAGAACCGGTAAAGGTGTGAGTTCGGTCGAGACGTCAGAGGTGTGAGTTCGGTCGAGACGTCAGAGGTGTGCGATCGGTCGTGGAGTCAGAGGCGCGAGTTCGGTCGAGAAGTCAGAGGTGGGCGCCACGGCGGCGCCCGGTGAGGCTGACCCCGCTCACTAAACTCACGTTCTGATCGACCGAACGCAGGTTCTTGCCAGTTCCGGACGATCGGCCGCGCCAGAACCGGTAAGGGTGTGAGTTCTGGAGGGTCGGCCGCACCAGAACCGGTGAAGGTGTGAGTTCGGTCGAGACGTCAGAGGTGGGCGCCACAGCGGCGCACGGCCAGCACCGTCAGGGCCTGTGCGACCCCGATGACCTCGTCGAGGTCGACCTTCTCATGCGGGGAGTGGGCGTCGCGGACGTCGCCGGGCCCGAAATGCAGCGTCGGGATGCCGCCGATTCCGGCATACAGGCGCAGGTCACTGCCGTAGGGGGCGGCCGCTGGCTGCGGCACCTCGCCACCGGCATCACCGACTGCGCGTTGCACCTGCTCGACCAGCACGTGTCCAGGAGCGAGCTCGCCGCTGGCGAACTGGCCACCCGGCCACGTCACCACGGGAGCGTGCCCGCGCAGCCACGGGTCTGCGGAGGCCGCCTTCGCTAGCGCCTCCTGGAGCTGCGCGCGGGCCTCGTCGACGTCCTCGCCGAGCCGGACCCCGAACCGCCCCTGGGCGACGAGCCGGTCGGGCACGGTGCTCGCCCAGTCACCGGACCTCAGGACCCCGACCGAGATCGGGTAGGGCAACTGGTTGTCGCCGAACCGCGGGTCGGGCTGGGCGTTGCGTCGCCGTTCAAGATCGGCGAGCGCGAGGTGCAGCGGCAGGTATGCCTCGACCGCCGAGTATCCCTCGTAGCGGGTGCTGCCGTGGGCGGCGAGGCCTGAGACGGTGATCTCGAAGGTAAGGGCACCTGCCGTCGCGGTGACAATCTGTCGCGAGGTGGGTTCGGTGATGACGGCGACCTCACCGCGGTGGCCGCGCAGCATGGTCGCGAACGCACCCAGGCCGCCGTCCTCCTCGCTGACGACGCTGTGCACGGCCAGCGGTTTCTCGAGCCTGAGGCCGCTGCGCCGCAAGGCACGGGCGACGGCGAGGTTGACGGCCACGCCGGCCTTCATGTCGCAGGCACCACGTCCATGCAAAGTTCTTCCCTCGATGTGCCCCGCGAACGGGTCGACGGCCCATGAACCGGGGTCGCCCACCGGCACCACGTCGATATGCCCCTGCAGGACCAGTCCAGGGGTTGCTGCGCTGTCCCGCCCGGGCAGCACCCCGACCAGTCCGTATGCCTCGGACCGGTCCGCCTCGGATCCCGGGAACTGCGGATCTGCCTGCAGCGCAACGAGATCCAGTGACCATGCGTCGATATCCAGGCCTTCGGACTCCAGCAGTCGACCGTGCAGGTGCTGCAGCTCCGACTCCGCGGCGCTGCCCGTGATGCTGGGGAGGCGCATCAGGTCGACCAGCGTCCCCACGAGGTCGTCCTCGTCGAGGGCGGTCAGCGCGCGGGTCTCGGCGTCGGTCAGCGGCATACGAGCAGCGTAGGCACCGGTGCCGAGCCGGCCGGTCTCACCCGTCGCACCCTCCGTCCGCCGCACCCCGGCGCACCGCCTCAGTCTTCAGAACCCAGTCGTGGAGCCACCGGATTGCGCCTAGTCCACCGATATCCATTGACATCACGCGGATCGGTGGAGCGGCGCGGCGGATCGGTGGCGGCGCGGCGGATCGGTGGAGCGGCGCGGAGGATCGGTGGAGCGGCGCGGCAAATCGGTGGAGCGGCGCGGCGGATCGGTGGAGCGGCGCGGCGGATCGGTGGAGCGGCGCGGCGGATCGGTGGAGCGGCGCGGCGGAGCGGTGGCGGCGCGGCGGATCGGTGGCGGCGCGGCGGATCGGTGGAGCAGCGGCGGATCGGTAGCCCCTCGTCGTTCGCGCCGCCTCAGTCGGGCAGATCTGCCAGCAGGGTGCGCAGAGCGCGTTCTCGAGGAATGGACGGCCGCACGGTCCGACCGCTCTGGGCGTAGTAGAACGCCCCGTCGACCATCCGAGCCGGTATGCCCCGAAGCCGCGAGTAGGCGAGGGCGTAGGCACCCAGCTGGATCGCCCGGGTGCGGGCCTGTGAACCGGTGGGCTCGACTCCGGTCTTCCAGTCGACGATGGTGAATCCGCCGCCATTGCGCGGGAAGACCCCGTCGATGCGCCCGCGAATGGCGAACCCCTCGAGGACTGTCTCGACTGAGATCTCGATGGCCTCGGGCGTCCTCGCCGCCCATTCGCTGGCCAGAAACAGGACTTTCATCCGCGCCAGGTCCGCTGCGCTGGTCTCGCCCGCGGCGGTCTCGTCGGCGCTTCCTGGCAGGTCGAGCACGTCGACGAAGGCGGCCTGGGCGTAGTGCTGCTCGACCCACGCGTGGAACGCCGTCCCGCGCCGGGCCGCCAGGGCTGGCTCGGCGGGCATGGGGCGCCGCAGCGACATGGCGAACCGGTCGCGGTCGGTC